>CAMUZU010000015.1 GCA_947165295.1 uncultured Selenomonadales bacterium
ATTACGTCATTCCCGGCAACGACGACGCGATTCGTGCGGTGAAACTTTTGACCGCCAAAATCGCCGACGCAATGCTCGAAGGCAACCAAGGCGCGGAGAACGCCGAAGCGTCCGCCGACAACGAAGAATAATTTTTTGAGGTGACATACATGGCTATCAGTGCTAAAGACGTTAAAGAACTGCGCGAACGTACCGGCGCAGGCATGATGGATTGCAAAAAAGCTCTCACCGCCAACGACGGCGACATGCAAAAGGCGATTGACTGGTTGCGCGAAAAAGGCATTGCCAAAGCCGCCAAAAAAGCCGGACGTACCGCCGCCGACGGTGCCGTTGCCGCTTACATTTCCAAAGACGGCAAAACGGGCGTGTTGCTCGAAGTCAACTGCGAAACCGACTTCACCGCCAACAACGAAAACTTCCGCGCTCTCGAAAAGAAAGTTATCGAATACATTGCCGAAGCGAAACCCGCCGACCTCGACGCGCTCAACGACGGCACAATCGACGGCAAGAAAGTTTCCGAACTCGTCACCGAAGCCACCGCGACAATCGGCGAAAAAATTTCGATTCGTCGTTTCGTCACGTATGAAACTTCGGGCAAGCTCACCACGTACATTCACATGGGCGGCAAAATCGGCGTGCTTGTCGACATGACGGGCGGCTCCGACGAACTCGGCAAAGATGTCGCAATGCAAATCGCGGCTGCCAATCCCATGGCTGTTGACCGTGACGGCGTCGACGCAAGCGAACTCGAACACGAAAAAGAAATTCTTCGCAAGCAAGCTCTCGAAGAAGGCAAGCCCGAAAAAATCGTCGAAAAGATGGTTGCCGGCCGAATCAACAAGTTCTACAAGGAAGTTTGCCTCGTCGAACAAATTTTCGTCAAAGACAGCGAAAAGACCGTCAAAGATATTCTCGGCGGCGAAAAAGTTGTGCGCTTTGCCCGCTATCAGCTCGGCGAAGGCATCGAAAAGAAAGAAACCGACTTCGCGGCTGAAGTCGCGGCTCAAGCCGGCATGTAAAATCTGAACACTCGACAAAAACATTTCCACGAAATCAAAAATCCCTCGGCGAAAACGTCGGGGGATTTTTTTTGCGACAAGTCTTGAAAATCGCCATGGAGTCCGCTAAAATGAAAGAAAAATTTTTGCAAAGGCGATGATGTTTATGGCGAAAATAAACAATAGCCGAAACGATACCGTGATAACCGGCACGAGCGCGGCGGACAGCATTTACAACCATGGTGGTGTAACAATCTATGGCAACACGGATGATGCCCCCATTTATAAATATGAAGGTTCTTATGTCTCAATTGACGGCAGGGCGGGCAATGATTTTATCCATAACAATGGTGGTCGCTATGTCACCATCACTGGTAATACAGGCAACGATACCATCGCTAATTATTATGCTACTAATTCTTCAATTGGCGGTGGTGCAGGCAACGATTCAATTTACATTCGCAATAGCGACGGTGTTACAATCAACGGTGGGGCGGATAATGACACCATTAACAATGATCAAGGTCACCATGTCTCAATTAACGGTGGGGCGGGTGACGACTTAATTTACCCCGGTTCCGACTCGACAGTTGATGGGGACAAGGGCGATGATTGTATCACCAACACATACGGCGGAGGTGCTACAATTCACGGTAATGTGGGTAACGATACCATTGCCAATTATTACGGTAACGGTCTCTCAATCAACGGCGGAGCAGGCAACGACTCAATTTACAATTACCTCGGCGACTCTGTGACAGTTGATGGCGGCGACGGTGAAGACATGATTCAAAATTACGATGGTAGTTGTCTTTCAATTACTGGCGGAAACGGCAACGATACAATCCTCAACGAATTCGGCTGGCAAACTACGCTCAGTGGTGGCGACGGCGACGACTCAATTAGGAGTTATTTCTGCGCGTGTGCTTCTATTAACGGCGATGCAGGTGACGATGATATTGCGGTTTCTGGCAATTCGGTGACAATCGACGGTGGGGCAGGCAACGATACAATTTTTTACAATAGTGACGGCTCAACATTGAACGGCGGCGCGGATAACGATATAATTGATCTCGCCAGTTACGCCAAAAACAATCTAATTAAGTACACAGCCGGCGACGGCAACGATACCATTTACGGCTTCAACGGCGACGACACACTTCAAATCGGAAACGGCACGGGCACTTATTCCACCACCAAGAGCGGCAACGACCTCATCGTCAAAGTCGGCGACGGGAGCATAACCTTCAAGGACAGCGCAAACCTTTCGCTCAACATTGACGGAATTGAAGCCGTCGAAGAAACCTTGCCGGCGGAGACGCGTGACCTTCGCGAATCCGTGGCAAAAGCTCTGGAAGACTTCATTGCCATTGGCGCGGGCACAGCCAAATTGGGCACGAGTGACCTTGCAAATGCCGACGCGGACGACGAAGATGAAGACGCTCTTGCCGAAAAAGTCCATGACAGCGAAATTGACATCGTGCGCTTCTTGGGCAAACTCTTCGAGGAAAAAACGAAATACAAGGTCAATGCGGACGGCACTTTTCAAGTTGACCAAAGCGGCGAGCTGATTGAAGACGATTCGGCAGGCAGGACAATACTCGTTGCGGGCTACAAAGTCTTGCTTAACATTGATTCAATCTTGAAGTCGGCGAAGAATCTCGCGTCGGGCAAACTCAGCGATTCGGAAGCACTGGAAGAAACACTTAACATCAACAACAATATCGCTCAGCTCACCGACAACCTCGCGAAATTAAAAGGCGATCCGCGAGCCGGCTTACTTACGGATGCAAGCACTGCCGTTATCGGTTTGGCGACGAACGTCGTCAATGCTTTCGCGGGCAACTTGGACAAAGACTTAATCGCGGACATGGGCGACAACCTTTCGACAATTTTTACGTGGTCGCTCGAAAAACTCGGAAAAGATGTTCCGATACAGAATGTGCTTCCAAGCGAATTTACAACTTGGATAACCGGCAAGACGGCGGGCACCAAAATAGAAAGCTTCGTGCAAGACGCACTGAAAAAAAATACTACTTCTTATGCGATCGGTGTGGTCACTACGGCTGTGGGCATCGGTTCAATCGTCAACGGCTGGATGGCGGACAGCGAAAAATACAACGTCGACGGTTTGCCCGATTCCTCGGCACTGATTAACAAAGGCATAGACGCAGTGGCCACGGGGCTTCATGTCGCCTCGAATGCGGCTGTCATGGCACTCACGGGCGGGTTGCTCAACGCCGACATGATTTATAAAGGCGCGCACATTGTCGGCGCGGCGATTAAGTGGAGTTTGCAGAGCGGCTGGGCAAGAATCACGGGCGGCGACCCGTCTCAAGTCAAATTCCAGATGACCGACGACAGAAATTTCACTGAAGTCATAGGCGACGCACTCAAATGTTGGATAACGGGCACGACCTCCGCCAAAGATGTCGTCAACGAGAAAAAGAAGAAAGTCTACACCACCAACGGCGACAACAACATCACGAATTACGTTTCCGAATGCGTGATAACTTCAGGCACGGGCAACGACTACATCTTCAACGTCGATGGAGTTTACGGCACAAATATAGACGCGGGCAACGACGACGACAATGTTTTCGTGCGTTACAGGGACAACGCGGTTTTCGGCGGACAGGGCAACGATGAAATCATGCTCTCAAGCGACGGCAAAAATCCCGCTTACGGAAACGACATTGACGGCGGCCCCGGTGACGACATAATTGTCATTAATGAAACAAGTACTTCTTCCGCGTCGAAAAAAGCCAACACTGTCGCGGGCGGCGAAGGCAACGACCGAATTATAATCCCGCAGTCGAAAACGCCCGTGGTTATCCGCTACAACGTCGACGACGGCGAAGATTATATCGGCGGTTACGACTCCAAAGACACGATTCAAATCGTCAACAGCAATTACACGACCACAAAGAGCGGCGACAGCGTCATAATCAACGTCGGAAACGGCGCAATGACTTTGCTTGGCGCGGCAGGCAAAAAGCTCAACATCGAAACGTTACCCGCCGACGACGGTTTACCGAAGGGACTTTCTTACAACGGGGACAAGACCAAAATCACGGCATACACAACGTTTCGTCGCGAGCAAATCAATTTGGCGAATTACGCGCCGACCGTCAAGCAAGTCAATGCCTCTTCGCTTGTCAATGAAGTAAATATCACGGGCAACGCGCTTGACAATTCCATTCGCGGCGGCAAAAACTCCGACACGATTAAAGGCGACACGGGCGACGACACGCTCAAAGGCGAAAACGGCAACGATACCATTTACGGCGGCACGGGCGACGACAAAATCGACGGCGGCAAAGGCAACGATTGGATTTTCGGCAACGCGGGCAACGACAGCCTCAAAGGCGGCGCGGGCGTCGATCTCTTCGTTTACACTTTGGGCGACGGCAACGACACGATTGTCGATTACTCTAACTCCGACATGATTCATTTCGTCAACACGGACATTTCTCAAACGCAAATAATCGGCTCAAACGTCGTCTTCACTGCCGAAGACGGCGGCAAGCTCACCGTCAAAAACGGCAAAGGCAAGACGTTTAACATTACGGACACACGCGGGCAAGACACTTCGTCGGTGATAAAAAGTTCCTCTTCAAGCGACCCGACGCTGTTGCTGCTCGACAATTCTCACGCTTCGTCGATAACGTTGGACTTTGGCGTTGTAACCGCGGACGCTTCACTCAGAACCAAAAAGACTCAAATCACGGGCAACATGCTTGACAACGTTTTAATCGGCGGCAGAGGCAAAGACATCCTCAACGGTGGCGCGGGCAACGACGTTTTGACGGGCGGCAAAGGCAACGACGTTTTCATTTACTCAAGCGACGACGACATCATCACCGATTACGCTTCGGGCGACAAAATCTCCGCAAGTTCGGCAATGAAAAGTTTCGGCACGAACGGCGACGACCTTATCATCAATTACGCGGACGGCTCGCTCACCATTAAAGACGCGGCGGGCGAAAAAATTACCTTCATCGAAAACGGCAAGACTTATGTCAACGTTTACTCGGCGAACGGAATTTTGAACGGCGCGGGCACGGCAATAACTCTTGACGCATCGACGACAAAGTTCACTGCCGACGGCAAAATCGTTTCAATCGACGCTTCGGCGGTCGACGGGCAACTTGAAATTTTCGGCAACTCCAAAGCGAACAAAATCTTTGCAGGCGACGATGACACCACGTTAAACGGCGGCAAGGGCAACGACACGCTTTGGGGCGGCAACGCGGCGGACACCTTCATTTACGACGACGGCGGCGGACGTGACGTGATTTTCGGCTTCGGCAACAACGACATGCTTCAACTCGGCGACTTCACCGCTTCCGTTAAGCGAGGACAGATTTTCTTCAATGTCGGTTCGCAGAAGAACGCCGTAACGCTCAAAGATTTTACTGCCGCAACCTTCAACGTAAACGGCGACACTTACCGCATACAAGGCGATAAGCTCGTCAAGTAACCTTCGACGCAATCAAAAATCGCAACTCCAACGTCAACGCAATCAAAAATCCCCTGACATGACGTCGGGGGATTTTTTTTCGTGTGTGAAGTCAAACAGATTTTATTTGCGAACAAGTTGGTTGTTGCTGATTCGGTAGTCGTTGCCGTTGATGTTGAACGTCGAGGCGGTGAAGTTGTGCAACGTCAACGCCTTGTCCGTCGAACCGACGCGGAGGTACATGTCGTTGCCGCTGACCGACGCCGTGAACGCGCCGATAATCTTAAGCAGGTCGTCGTTGGCGAAAGCGTTAATCGTGTCGTTGCCGCCGCCTACCACGTAAAGGAACGTGTCCGCGCCCGCGTCGCCCCAAAGCAAATCGTCGCCGCTCCCGCCGTTGAGTGTGTCGTTTCCTGAGCCGCCCCAAAGCGAATCATCGCCGCTGCCGCCCGTCAAAGAATCGTTGCCCGCGTCGCCGAACAAAGAATCGTCGCCCATGCCGCCCGACAGCGAATCGTTGCCGTAGCCGCCGCGCAAAAGATCAATGCCCATGCTGCCCGACAAGTAATCGTCGCCGTTGTTGCCGTTGAGCGTGTCGTTACCTGAACCGCCGTACAAAGAATCGTCGTCGCCGCCGCCGCTCAAAGAATCGTTGCCGCTGTCGCCGTACAAAACATCGGAGCCGTTGCCGCCGAGAATCGAATCGTCGCCGTAGCCGCTGCGAATCGTGTCGTTGCCGTTCATGCCGCTGATTTTGTCGGAGTCTCTGCCGCCGCGAATCGAGTTGTCCAGCGCGTTGCCCATGATTTGAATCGGCGTCGTGCGTCTTATGCCGTTGACAACTTCAATGCCCGCGCCGAGCGTAAACGGTGACTTCGTTTTGTCGTTGACGGTCAAGAATTTCTCCGCGTCAATGCCGCCCGTGACGTTGACGGACAAAGTTGCCGCGTCTTTCAACGTGACGGAGTTGTTGCCCGCGAAAGTAAACACAACGTCACTGCCGACGGTCGAGCGCGTGTATTTTGTCGTGCCCGCGATTGACAGCGTTGACGTGGCGTTGAAGCCTTCGATAACGTCGTTGCCTTCGCCGACTGAAACCTGACACCCGACACCTGACACCTTAATCGTGTCGTCGCCCTTGCCGCCGTTGACCGTCGTCGAGTATTCGGAGCCGTGGCTGTAAATCGAATCGTTGCCGTCGCCGCCCGAAAGCGTGACGTTGCCCAACGAAATGCTTTGAATCGTGTCGTTACCCGCGCCGCCGTCCGCAGAAACGCTTGCCATTGAATTGATGATTGAGTCGTTGCCGTCGCCCGCGTTGACCGTGACGTTGGCTTTGTTGTTGGTGATTCGGTCGTCGCCGCCGAGCGCGTCAATCGTGACGAACGCGCCGTTGTTGACGATTGTGTCGTCGCCTTCCGTGCCGGTGAGCGTGGTGTACGAGCCGTAATTTCGTATGGTTTCGCCTTTGACTTTGCCGCCGACGATGTTAACCGACGTGTCCGCCGCGCCGTCCAAAGTCATTGAGCCGTTGCCGACTTTAATCACGACGTCATTGCCGACGGTCGAACGCGAATATTGCACACCGCCCGCGATTGAAATCGTGTCGGTTGACTTGAAGTTATAAATCGTGTCGTTGCCGTCGCCCGACGCGTATTCAATCACGTTGCTTTTCGCATACGAACTCAAGCTGACAATGTCGTTGCCGATGCCGCCGTTCAAAGTCGTGTACCGAGTGTCGGCGTAAATGGTATCTTTGCCCGCGCCGCCGTTGACCGTCGAGTAATAGGAATCGTCCACGCGCAGGATGTCATTGTCCGCGCCGCCGTCGAGTAAATTGTTGCCGCCCAAACTTGCGACGAGCGAATCACTGCCCGCGCCGCCGCTTGCCGTGCTGTACGCTGAAATGTCAAGCGTAACGACGTCATAACCGTTGCCCGCGTCGACGGAAACATTGTCGGTTTTGTCGTTGGTAATCGTGTCGTTGCCGCCGAGAGCCTGAATCGTGACTTTGTAGCCCCTGTTGGTGATTTTGTCGTTGCCCGACGTGCCGACAATCAGCGTGTTCGCATTCGAGTTGTAAATTTCTTGCGACGAGATGACGCCGTTGATGTTGACGTTGACGGTTGCCGCGCCTTTGAGCGTGACTTTGCCACCGCCGCTTACCGAAACGACAAGATCAGAGCCGACGGTCGAGCGGGTGTACTTCAAGCCGTCGCCGATTTTGAGCGTGTCGTTTTTGCCGAAGTTGTAAATCAAATCGTTGCCGCCGAGCGAGCTGTATTGGTAAACGTGCGCAGCCTTCGTGTCGCCGTAAATGGTATCGTTGCCCGCCCCGCCGTCAATCGTCGCGTCAAGTCCGCCATTCAAGCTTATCAAGTCGCCCGAAGAACCCGCGTTGACGGAAGCATAATCCGATTGGTAAATCTTAATCGTGTCGGAGCCGTTGCCCGTGTCAATCGTGTTGCCGTTTGACATTTCGATAAACAGCGAGTCGTTGCCGTCGCCCGCGCTGATTGAAACTTGCGTGCCCATGTCGTTATAAATCGAGTCGTTGCCGCCGCCCGCGTCAATCTTGACTTTGTTTGAGTAGTAATTCTGAATCGTGTCGTTGCCGCCGAGCGCGTACAGCGTGACGCGGTTGCCGTAATTGCTCAATCTGTCGTTGCCTTCCGAGCCGATAACCGAAACGTCCGCTTGAGTGTTCGAGCCGTGTTTGGGAATAACCGTCGCTTTGCCGCCGCTGATGTTGATGTCGGATTCCCGCCCCGCGCCGCCGAGCGTCAAAGCTTCGTCGTCCGAAATGTTGACGATAATGTCGTTGCCGATGTGAAATAATTCGTAGCGGTCGACGCCCGTCAATGACAGCGTGTCGGTTGACTTGAAGTTTTGAATCAAGTCGAGTCCGTCGCCCGCCGCGTACTTGAAGACAACGCCGTTGCCGAAAGTCGAGCCAATCAAAGTGTCGCCGTAAATGGTATCGTCGCCCTTGCCGCCCGTGACGGTCATTTTGTCGACGCCGTTCAAGTCAAAGATGTCGTTGCCGTTGCCGCCGTCGATTGATGCATTGCGAGCGTACGACGTGAGAATCGAGTCGTTGCCGTCGCCGCCGTCAATCGTCACGTAACGGGAATTGCCGACGTAAAGCGAATCGTTGCCCGTGTTCCCGAAAAGCTTTGCGAAGTCGCCGCTGTAGTCGTAAATCTTGTCGTTACCCGCGTCGCCGTAAAGCGTCGGAGCGTAAAAGCTTGTGCTGTCGATTGTGTCGTTGCCGCCGTAGCCGTGAATCAGTCGGTAGTCCGCGTTGTTGACGAGGTTGTCGTTGCCCCCCGTGCCGTAAATCGCGAATCGTTAAAGGTCGAAAAACTTGGTGTCCATTGAAGTCATCTCCTCAAAAATTTCTGCGAAACATCGACGCGACAATTTTATCAAACGGCGGCGGTCGACACAAATCAAATCCGCGTTAGTTGAACGTTACTTTCTTGTCGTGCGCACGACGGGCGTTTTTGAACGTTACTTTCTTTTGGCAGCAAAAGAAAGTAACCAAAGAAAACTGCGCTTGCTAACGACGCATCACGCGTCGTGCGACAAGCGGTTGCGGCCGTCATCCATGACGGCCGATTTTTCGTCCCGTGACGGCCGGAACTTCGTCGACGCGTTCAACCGAGGCGGTCGGTTTGTTTGGTCAAAGCTTCCTGCCACACGGCTTTAAGCGGCACGGAATTTTTTTCGGCAAGACGTCGGCAGTCTTCGTATTCGGGCGTGATTGAAACGATTTTGCCGTCGAACGCGCTGACTTTGCATTGAACGTCGCCGAAACTCGTCGTGACTTTGGCAATCTTGCGGACGGCTTCGATGCGGCGAGAAATTTCAATCACGCGCAGACCAATCGTCGTCGTTTCCTCAAAAATAATTTTCGTGCAAACGTCGGCATGTTCGCGGTCAACCAAAACGCTCAACATCTGCGCGGGACGATTTTTCTTCATGTAAATCGGCGTCGTCCACACGTCAAGCGCGCCGGCGTTAAACAAACGTTCGTACAGCCAGCCGTAAATTTGCGGATTCATGTCGTCGATATTCGCTTCGAGCTTGAACAGGTGTCGCGAACCTTGCCCGCCGAATTCGCCCAGGTACACGCGCAGAACGTTGGCAATGTCCAAGTCCCACGTGCCCGCGCCGTAGCCGATTTTTTCGGAGGTGAAGTCTTCGGGCAAGTCCGCGCTGAATTCCGCCAAAGCGTTGACAATCGCGGCACCCGTCGGCGTCGTGAGTTCTTTTTCCGCGCCGAAGTGATACGTCTTGAAACCTTGCAACAATTCGGCGGTCGCGGGCGCGGGAACGGGCATCAAACCGTGCGCACACTTGACGAAACCTGAGCCCGTGTTGATTCGCGAAACGAAAATTTTTTCGACGTCAAGATAATCGAGGCAGACCGCGCAACCGACAATGTCGACAATCGAATCAATCGCGCCGACTTCGTGGAAAGTGACTTCGTCGGCGTTGCGTTGGTGAACTTTGCCTTCAGCCGCGGCAATGACGCCGAAAATCGCAAGCGCACGAGCTTTGACTTTCGCGTTCAAGTCCGACGCGTCGAGAATTTTTTTGATGTCGCCGAACGTGCGGTGACTGTGATTCTTCGCGTGTTCGACGCGGTGAATTCGGCGAATGTTCGTGCCTTCGGACGCGAAACTTTTCGGCGTTTGAACGTCGACATAAACCGCGCCGATACCGTTTTTGCTCACATCGGAAATTTCCATATCGAATTCGCGGGGCAGTTTGAGTTTGTCGAGTTCGCCGCGCAGAAAATTTTCGGGAACGCCCAGTTGCAAACACGCGCCAAGAAACATGTTGCCGCTGATACCCGCCGCGCAGTCCAAATACATTGCTTTCAAGGCAATCACTCCGTTTGCGGAAAAATTTTCGCGCAGTGTAGCAAATCCGCCTGCCGTTGTCAAAAGCCCGACTCGTTCGCGATAAAATTTCGTGCAGTTGTTAATCGTGGAACGCGCCGCACGCCTGTCTTGAGCCACCGTGAAGTTGACGTCTTCGATTAAATTGCTTCTGTCGACGCTTGTACACGAACGTCCGAAGGTTGATTTTTGTCCGACGCGATTGCCAACAGTTCATAACGCACACGGATTGCATTGGAGATTTGCAGGTTCACTTGCCTGAACATCCGAGCGTCGGCGGTTAAGTTCTTCGGGAACTTGCCTGTACGCTTCAATCTGAAATATTTTTTGTGATATTCGCGACTTGCTCAAATGTGTAGTCTTTGCGCCCACTTGAAATGAATTCGCTTGTAAGCGATAAACGCCGCAATGTCGTCGCCGCAGTCCGGTTCAAGAAAGCTCCCGTGCCCGATGAACTTCAGCTTCGACGTTCGGCTTTTAAGTAAGCCACGGCGTCAAGGTTGCAGTCACGGGCTTCACGCGCCCAATCATCTAGCGTCTTGCCCGTCGCCTCGTCGAACTTCTTTTGCGTGTCAAGCCGCCGTTGCCGTTCGCCGTGCTGTCGTTATTGCGTTTGAGTTGTTCGCGCCTGACAATTTCGCGGCACTTGTCGCAGTACAAACTGTTGTCGTGCCCGACGAATTCAAAGCCGCAACGGGCGCAGATTTTAATCATGACGCTTCCTCGTCACGCGTCAAAAAGCTGTGGAAAAGCACAAGCCACATGACCCACAGCGCGCCGAATCAATTAGGAATTTGGAATTAGGAGTTAAGAATTAACACCGCGTCACATTCCTCATTCCACATTTCTAATTTCACATTGCAGTTTTCGCGTTCGTGTCGAACATGTCAATCGCTCCTTCAGATGGCGGCACGTTTTTAATCTCCATCGCCCGCAAATTCCAACGCCGTGATAAACGACACCGCCGCCGGCACAATCAAGCTTGCGAACACATTGCCGCTGTCGCTCGTAAACAGACAAGTCAAACAAACGTCGCGGTGAACACCGCTCGGCTGTGGAACAAATGCCCGTTGCTCGAAGGTCACTTGCCGCACGACGGACGTCACACTTGCGCAACTTTGCCGGACGATGCCGACGTTCCGCTGAAAATCAACCGGCTGATTCTCGGTCACAGCGCACACGACATTGACTTCGCGCAGAAACTCCCGCTTGACTTCAACATTTGCTGAAATTATTTGGCGACGACGGTTAAGTCTCGTCATGACGGTAAAGTTGCGTCCCCGCGTACACCCGCGAATTAAATTTCCGTTAAGTATCTTTCAATTCGGCGTGTGTTGTGCTAAGCTTTATCAAATTTACGGCGAAGGAAGTCGGAAACTCAGCGGGGAGATCAATGGAGATGATTACCAAAAAAATTTTCGGGACGCGCTTTGTGGCCGTTGCGATTTTCTTCGGCTTGAACGCGCACGGCTTGAACGCACACGCTTACCAAACGGAAAATCTTTACGTCAACGGCAAGCCCGTCGTCGAGCTGAACTTCTTCAACGGCGGCGAATTCAGCTCCGAAATAAATTTCAGCGACAAACTCATCGACGCAACCAAACTCGGCGCGGACTACTGGAAAAATATTCTCGGACTGCGCAACGCGACGCCGTGGCAAATCGCCTTCGTGACAAGCACTCAACGCACGGTCGACGGCAAAACTTTTTCGTTCGACGCGGCTCAATTCACCTCCGAAAATTATCTTGCGCAAATGCTTCAAGGCAACAGGGAGCTTGCGCTTTTTGACGTGCAAACTTTGGCGAACACGAAAATTTCCGCCGACAAAGTTCAAAGCGTCCTTGAAGAGAATTCGCCTTCCGACGACTCCGCGCTGTCTTACGTGACGATCGGTCGAAACCTCGGTGCCAAACGCTCCGACGCGGTCAACGGCTGGTTTGTCGACGCCGATACAATTCTGCCGACGAATGAACAGGCGGCGGATTTTATTGGCGCGCTCCGCTTTGAATTGGCTCGTTCGCTCGGCGTGCAAGCTTTGGTTGACGGCTCGAAGTTCGCCGACATCCTCGACGAAAACGCGTGGACTTTGCATTTGACCGACGCGAACGGCAACTTCGCTGCGGCGGGCAAGAAAATTGTCACAAGCGACCAACTCGGCTCTCGTGACGCGGCGGACTTTTTTGTTGCGGACAAGACGATTTACTTCGTCGGCGACAACGTGTCCGAAGTTCTCAACGGCGCGACCTTCGACGGCGTCAGCGGCATTCCGATTAACGCTTGGGACGGCTCAACTTTCGACGGCACGCGCACGCTTATTCCCGGCTTGATGACCGCGCTTCCGTACAAGAATTATTCGACGTTCACCGAACTGGAACTTGCGGCACTTCAGGACATCGGCTACAACATCAACCGCAGTAAATTCTACGGGCTGTCGATTTACAACAGCGGCAAGACCGTCAACAATTCGCGCAACTTCACAAGCAGCGAAGAACTTGCGATTGGTTTGCACGTCTTCGGCTCGAACAACACCGTCAATCAGAGCGGCAAAATTTCGTTGACGGGCACGGGAGCTGTCGGCATTCGCGTCGACGGCGAATCAAACGACTTGACCGTCGCGAAAGGCACGGACGTTTCTTCAAGCGGCTTGAACGGCAAAGGCCTGCTCGTCGCTTACGGGCGCGAACACAACTTGACCGTCGACGGAAACATTTCGGCTTCGGGCACGGACTCCAACGCCGTCGAATTCAATTTCGGCTCAAACGCGTTCGGTGCGGGCGGCGAATATCGCGGCTCGTTCATGCGCTATTTTCGTTACGTCGATTCAAGCGGCAACATCATCAGCGCGGAAAATCTCCCGCTCAACATGACCGACGGCTTCAGCTATTCGGCGGGCGAATTGAACGGTGCGCTCGTCAACGACTTCAACTTGTCCGGCAAGCTTTACGGCACGAAGAACGCAATTTACATCGGCAAGAATTCTTTCGTCAAGAATATCAACGTCAACGCGGGCGCGTCAATTGTTGGCGACATAACCAGCGACTGGAAACACTTTACCTCGGACGACGGCTTTTTGTCGATTAAACCCGTCGAAATTCAGTACAAAGGCAAAAGTTACGACGCCTCGAAGTACATCCCCGACCTTGCGACGAACTTAAACTTCAACGCGGACTTGAACTATGACGGCAACATCAACGGCGCGGACAACATTAAAATGCACGTCAACGAAGGCACGCTTAACTTCACGGGCAAGGCGGACATTTTGAACGTCGAAGTTGCACGCGGCGCAAAACTTTTCGGCGGGACGTTCACGCTTAACAACATGAAGTTTGACATTGCCAACGGCTTCACCGACGCGACGACGGGCACGTTCATTAATCACGGCACAATCGGCGCGCTTGACCCGAATTCAAACTTGGTTATCAACGGCGACTTGATTTCCGACGGCACGCTTCAAAAAATTTCGGGCGGACGCGGCGGAAAAATTATCGTCAACGGCACGGCCAACGTCGAAGGCTCAACCGTCACGACCGACAGTTTATTGCCGAACCAAACCGAAACAGTTTTAATCGCCGACAGCGTCACGGGCAACGTCGCAAACCCCGTCGGCTCGCCCGTGAAACTTTCGGCTCTTTTGCGTGCGACGGGCGCGGTTGTCGGCAACACGGTCACCGTCACCACTTACGAAGAAACGACTTCGCTGCCCGAACTCAACCAGCAGGAGAGTCAAACTCTCGACGCGATGGATAACATGTACGAAACGCTTGCCGTCGACGGGCAACAGGGCGAAATGACGAACTTCTTCTACTTGGACGAACCCGAAGCCGTGCAGACTTTGCAGGAGATCGGCTCGAACGATTCGGCGCAGATAATGAGCGTCGCGCAGCAGAACAACGCCGTCGACCACATGATTTCCGACCGAATCACCAGAGTGTTCGCGCCCGACTTTCCGGACATGCCGCGTGACTTTATGGACATGTCACACGCGCCGGATTTTGGTCACACGCCGGACTTTAACCGCGACAATTCGGACGTTGCGCGTGATATGAGTTTCAATCCCGGCGACACGACGACCGAATATGTCGACGTGATTGTTCGCCCGAATAATTTTGCCGACGGCGAAAGCGACGCGCCCGAAGTCAAGGTTAAAGTTCCCGTTCAACGCAAGCCGCGTGAAAATAATTTTTGGCTCAACTACATGAAAAACTGGGGCTCACTCAACGGCGGCGGCACGGACTATCACGGCTCGGTTATCGTCGGCGGCTACGACCGACCTTTCGGCAAGCACGTTCGCGCAGGACTTTTCGCCACTTACGGGACAATCGGCTACGGCGCAAGTTCGTCGCGTGCCACCGTTTACGATACGCGAATCGGGCTTTACGCGGGCTATCACAACAAGCAAAGCGACGTTTATTTTTACGTCAACGGCGGGCAACTGCGCAATTCGCTTCACCGCGGCATTTCGGCTTTGGGCTTGTCGACCAACGCCAAATACAAAAGCCACATCGTCGAAATCGGCGGCGAATACAAATACGACCTCACGCCGAAAAAAATTTGGCACGTCAGCCCGTTCGTGAACTTTCAGGCGTCACACCTCAAACAAAACGGTTATCAAGAACACGGCGCGGGCATTTACAATCAGCACGTCGAAAGCAGCTCAAACACTTACTTTGCGGCGCAGGCGGGACTTGACTTCAAACGCTACTACAAGCGCGGCATGATTGGTTTTCGCTTCGGCGTCAAACACGGCTTCACGGGTGCCGACCCCGACTTG
The DNA here is from genome assembly GCA_947165295.1 of uncultured Selenomonadales bacterium. Classification (GTDB taxonomy): domain Bacteria; phylum Bacillota; class Negativicutes; order Selenomonadales; family Selenomonadaceae; genus Quinella. Next base: position 15,142 of record CAMUZU010000015.1, read on the forward strand.
ACGGTTCGCTACGAAGGCGACGGCTCAAACAGTTATCGCCTGCGCAACAGCCGCGACAAAACGCACTTCGTGTTCAGCCTGCGCGGAGAAAACGAATTCGCACGCGGCTGGTCAATCGGCGGCGAAACGGAATTTCAAATCAGCAAGAACGACCGCGACGTCACCGCGTCGATAATCTTGCGTCGGATATGGTGACTTGTCACTTACACGAAAGGAGCGACTTACATGGCAGATGCCGCAAAAATTTTTATCGTCGAGGACGAACGCCCGATTGCGCGACTGTTGCAGTTGACGCTTGAACGCGAAGGTTTCAAGACAGCTTCCGAGCCGAACGGCCGGCGCGCTTACGAACGAATTCTGCAGGAAAAATATGACCTTGTTTTGTTGGACGTCATGCTTCCCGACATGGACGGCATGGAAATTTGTCGACGCGTGCGCGAAGTGTCCGACGTGCCGATAATCATGTTGACCGCCCGCGACGAAGTCAAAGACAAAGTTGAAGGTCTTGACCTTGGCGCGGATGATTACATGACCAAACCTTTCGCCGCCGAAGAACTTTTGGCGCGGATTCGCGGAGTGTTGCGCCGACACAGCGAACGCGTTCGTGCCGCCGAAGATACCCGCTACGTCGTCAAAAACATGATTATCTACCCCGAACGCTACGAAGTCACCGTTAAAGGCGAGCGCGTGGAGTTGACGCACAAGGAATACGAGTTGCTCAAGTATCTTGTCGAGAATAAGCGCAACGTCCTCAGCCGCGACCAAATTTTGCAGACCGTTTGGGGTTACGATTACATCGGCGACACAAACGTCGTCGACGTGTACATCAGTTACCTGCGTTCAAAGATTGACGACCGATTCGGCGAGAAGTACATTTACACGACCAGAGGCGTCGGCTATGCGATTAAGGATTAACACGGCGCGGCGACGAGCACAAGAAAGTTACCTGCGTCAACAAAGATTCGTCAACGACGTAAGCCACGAACTTCGCACGCCGCTGACGATAATTCGCGGCTACGTCGACCTGCTTGAAGCTTGCGGCACATCCGACCCCGAAATTTTCAAGGAGGCAGTCACGTCGATTAAAACTTCCGCGCAGAACATGCAAAACCTTGTCGAAAGCTTGCTGTTCCTTGCCCGCGCAGACGACGGCGACCAACCGCTTACGAAAGTGCCCGTCGACCTGGACGAGTTGCTCAAGCGTTTCGTCGAAGCGTACCGTTCGCCGCGTGTGGAAATATCGAAGTTGACGCACTGCAGGATTTTGGGCGACGGTGAGTTTCTCAAGAAAATGTTCGCCGCCTTCGTCGACAACGCGATTCGTTACAGCCCGCCCGCCACGCCCGTCAAAATCGAGCTGACGACCGTCGACAACTTCGCGCTGTTGCAGATAATCGACCGAGGCATCGGCATTGCCAAAGAAGATTGCGGCAAGATTTTCGACCGCTTTTATCGCACGGACAAGGCGCGCACGAAAACCGAAGGCAACGAAACTTCCGTCGGGCTGGGGCTTGCCGTCGCAAAGTGGATTGCCGACAACCACGACATAGAAATTTCCGTCAAGAGCAAACCCGGCGAAGGTTCGACCTTCACGCTGAAGATACCGACGATTTAAACCCGCTCACGTGGCGGGATTTTTTTCGACTCACGGAACGAGGTTGTTGTCATGAAGAAACTTTTTTCGTTGGCGGCGATAATCTTCGTCGCCTTGTTGACCGCGACGAGCGTTCACGCCGCGCCGTACATTTTTATTGACGCCAGGGCGGAATTCGACCCGTCAAGCGACGAAATGACCGTTGTGATGACTTTCAAGAACACGGGCGACAAATCCGCCAACATTACCGGTCTGTCGATTTTTTTCATTAACGTTTACGACGGAAGCGGCAACTTGATTTTCGCAAGCAAGATGATGCACACCGACGACAAGTATTTTCCGAAGTTCACGCTTGAGCCGGGCGGCGTCGCGGAAAATGTTCGACTGACTTTTTCCAACGCGAGCGGCTCCTACTGCGGCGACATGCTTGTCAATCCGCAAAACTACAGCGCGTACAGTTATCCCGTCGATTGGGATTGGGAAGTCCGCTACTACTGACCGCAAAAAAATTCCCCGTCGCGAGATGCGGCGGGATTTTTTATTGCTCAAAACTGTTCGCGGTAAATTTTTTCGTCGCGGGCAGTAAAGACGTTGAAGACAATTTCAAGCGCGTTCGTCGACAAAAAATTTTTCACTGCGGCAACGGCAAGTTCGGCGGTTCGTTACTTTCTTTTGCTGCGAAAGAAAGTAACACGCACGCCAAAAATAAAATTGCATTGCCACGCGCTAAATGCTACAATGCCACAAGCGTTGATTGTTCGGAAATAATTCATCACAAAGGAGGAGATTCTATTTGAGAAGCGACCGAGGTGACGGTAAACTAAAAGTTATTCCGCTGGGCGGTCTGGGCGAAATCGGCAAGAACATGACAATTATCCGCTACGGCGACGAAATGATTATGATTGACGCGGGACTCATGTTCCCCGAAAACGATATGCTCGGCATTGACCTGGTTATCCCCGACATTTCATACGTGCTCGAAAACAAACACTGCCTCAAAGCGATAATCTTAACTCACGGCCACGAAGACCACATCGGCGCGTTGCCGTACATTTTGAAAAAGCTTACCGTGCCCGTCTACGGGACGCGCCTGACACTCGGAATTTTGGCGGGTCGGCTCAAAGAAGACGGCGTGGAGTGCAGAGGTCTGCGCGCAGTCTCAAGCGGCGAAATCGTAATGATCGGCTGTTTCAGCGTCGGCTTTATTCGCGTGAATCACTCGATACCCGATTCGGTCGGGCTGTCGATAAAAACACCCGTCGGCATGATTGTTCACACGGGCGACTTCAAACTCGACCACACGCCCATTGACGGCAAGATGACGGACTTTCGCCGTTTTGCGGACTTGGGACAACGCGGCGTTCTGCTTTTAATGGCGGACTCGACCAACGCCGAAAAAGAAGGTCACACACCGTCGGAGAAAACTGTCGGCGTCGCGTTTAACCGCGTGTTCCAAAGCGCGCCCGGCAGAATTGTCGTGGCAACATTTTCGTCGAATGTTCACCGCATACAACAAGCAATCGACACCGCCGTTCGTTACCGCAGACGCGTGGCGATTTTGGGACGCTCAATGGTCAACGTCGTCAACACTTCGCTGGAGCTGGGTTATCTTCACGCGCCCGAAGGCACAATCATCGACGTTGAAGAAATCCGCAATTATCCCGCAAACAAAATCGTCATCATCACCACGGGCAGCCAAGGCGAACCAATGAGCGCGCTGACTCGCATGTCAATGAGCGACCACAGGCAAGTTGACATCATCCCCGGCGACACGGTTGTCATTTCCGCCACGCCCATACCCGGCAACGAAAAGCTCGTGGCAAAAACCGTCGACAATCTTTTACGGCTCGGTGCAAACGTCATTCACCGCCGCGAAGAAGGCATCCACGTTTCCGGTCACGCCGCCCGCGACGAATTGCGCTTGATTCACAACTTGATTAAGCCGAAGTTCTTTATGCCCGTGCACGGCGAACTTCATCACCTGTTCGCGCACGCCAGACTTGCCGAAGAAATGGGCATGAACCGCGAAAACATTTTGGTCGGCGAAAACGGAAGTGTCTTCGAGTTCACCCGCGACAGCGCGAAGTTGTCCGGCCGAATCAACGCGGGTGTCATCATGGTTGACGGGCTTGGCGTCGGCGACGTGGGCAACATCGTTCTGCGCGACCGCCGTCAACTGTCACAGGACGGAATTTTAATCGTCGTCGTGCCGCTCAACCGCGCTTCGGGCAGAGTTGCTTCCAACCCCGACATCGTGTCGCGAGGCTTCGTCTATGTACGCGAATCCGAACATCTCATGGACGAGGCACGCGGCCGCGTCTTGCAAGTCATGCGCCGTTGCAGAGACGAACAAATCACCGATTGGCTGTCGATTAAAACAAGCATCCGCGACGCCTTGACGCAGTTTCTGTTCGAGCAGACGCGTCGTCGCCCGATGATTTTGCCGATTATCGTCGAAGTTTGACCGTCACCGAAAATTCAAAGCCGTTCGTTCAAGCGGGCGGCTTTTTCGTTGCGCTTGACGAAAACTTTTCAAGTTGCGCGGGCGGCTTGTCGGTTGTATAATTCGGCTTAATTTATTTCTAACTTTGGAGGTGATTGAATGCGCGACCTGCTCAACCGAATGCACACGTGGATGGCGCGTTACATGAAAAGTTTTTATTCCGACGACGAAGAAGTTCAGCGCGGAATTTTGATTAAAGAGACGCACACCGGTTACGTCACGACCAATTGTGTCGAGCTTGCCAAGTTTCTCAAGCTGTCGACGCACGACACGGAACTTGCCGAAATTATCGGGCTGTTTCACGACGTGGGACGCTTCCGCCAGTACAGCATTTATAAAACTTTCAACGACGCCGACAGCGAAGACCACGCCGACCTTGCGCTTAAAGTCATTGACGAATTGGAATTCTTCACGGAACTTGACGCGGCGGACTTGGACGTTGTGAAGTTCGCGATTCAAAATCACAACAAGAAAGTTGTCGCTTCAACCGACGACGAACGCAAACTTTTGTTCACGAAGATTATCCGCGACGCCGACAAACTCGACATCTATCGCGTGCTTGAACCGTTCCTCGCGCAGGAAAACGCCGACAAGTTGCCAAACTTCATCAAGTCGACGGGCAAGCTCAGCGCGGACATCAGCCCCGATTTCGTCGACAACTTCGTTTCGGGCGTGCAGGCGGATTATCGAAAAATCCGCACCAACGGCGACCGCAAGATTGTTCGGCTTATGTGGCTTTACGACATCAATTTTTCGTGGACAATGCGCAAAGTCGTCGAACGCGGTTATATCGACAAATTCATTGCGCCGTTGCCGATTGACGAACGCGTTGCCGAAGGTATTCGCCGCTTGAAACAGCACGTCGACAAAATCTGCGCGTTTGACGACAACAAACCAAAGGAGTCTTGACATGGTAAACTTTATTCAGCAGGAGATTGAAAACGACTTGAAGGCGGGCAAGTACACCGACGGAATTCACACGCGCTTTCCGCCCGAACCGAACGGTTATTTGCACATCGGGCACGCCAAGTCCGTTTGCTTGAACTTCGGGCTTGCGCTTCACAACGGCGGCTTGTGCAACCTGCGCTTCGACGACACCAACCCGACCAAAGAGGACGTTGAGTTTGTCGACTCGATTCAGGAAGATATTCGCTGGCTCGGCTTCGATTGGGGCGACAGAAAGTTTTTCGCGTCCGATTATTTCGGCAAGTTTTATGACTTCGCGGTTGAGCTGATTAAGCGCGGGCTTGCTTACGTCGACGACTTGTCCGCCGAAGAAATTCGGGCTTATCGCGGCACGTTGACTGAACCCGGCAAGGAAAGTCCGCACCGCAACCGCTCCGTCGAAGAAAACCTCGACTTGTTCACGCGCATGAAGGCGGGCGAATTCCCCGACGGCTCGAAAGTTTTGCGTGCGAAGATTGACATGTCAAGCCCGAACATAAACATGCGCGACCCCGTCATCTACCGAATCACGCGGGCGACACATCATCACACGGGCGACGACTGGTTGATTTATCCAATGTACGACTTCGCACACCCGCTTGAAGACGCGATTGAAGGCATCACGCATTCGGTGTGCACGCTGGAGTTTGAAGATCATCGGCCGTTTTACGATTGGTTGCTTGACGCGCTCGGCTTCGACCCGAACACGCGTCCGCGGCAAATTGAATTCGCTCGGCTGGACTTGACCAACACAATCACAAGCAAACGCAAACTTCGTCAGCTCGTCGAAGAACATCACGTGCGCGGCTGGGACGACCCGCGTATGCCGACTTTGTGCGGGCTTCGTCGACGCGGCTTCACTCCTGCGGCAATTCGTGACTTCTGCGAACGAATCGGCGTCGCAAAGTCAAACAGCCTCGTTGATATTTCAATGCTTGAACATTGCGTCCGCGAAGACTTGAACGTCAATGCCGATAGAGTTATGGCGGTGCTTGACCCGATTAAAGTTGTGCTCACGAACGTCGACGAAAATTCCGTTGAGTACTTGACTGCCGAAAATCACCCGACACGCGGCGGCAGTCGCTTCGTGCCTTTCACGCGGGAAATTTTCATCGAACGCGAAGACTTCATGGAGGACGCGCCGAAGAAATTCTTCCGACTCAAACCCGACGGCGAAGTTCGGCTCAAGCACGCCTACATCATCAAATGCAACGAAGTCATCAAGAATTCCGATGGCGAAGTCACGGAACTTCACTGCACGATTGACCCGACTTCCAAAAGCGGCGGCGCGACTGCCAATCGCAAAATCAAAGGCACGATTCATTGGGTGAGCGCGAAGTTTGCATTGCCCGCCGAAGTTCGCCTGTACGATTATTTGTTGACCACCGACGAAAACGGCAACTTGCCCGAAGATTTTATCGCCGCGCTGAATCCGAATTCGCTCGTCGTCAAGCACGCGCTGATTGAGCCTTCGGTTCGTTGGACGGCGGCGGGCACGCATTACCAGTTTTTGCGACTGGGATATTTCGTCGTCGACCCCGACACTGCGCCCGACAAGTTGGTCTTCAATCGCGTCGTCGGCTTGAAAGACACTTGGGCGAAAGTCAAAGCGAGGTGAGCAACATGCCGAAAATTCCACGCGGCCTGACCGATAAAGACATGGTTAAAAATTACGTCGAAGAAGAGACGATCGAACAGCAGCTGTTGACCGCCGCGAAGAAAGCCGAAAAACTCCGTCTTGTCGCAGAAGCCGAAGCACCGCCCGCGCCGCTTGCGAAGGCAGGTTTCACGCCCGAATTGACCGACAAACTCGGACGCGAATTGCTTGCGCTTAAGCTTGAACTGTCCAACGCGGGAGTCAAAAGTTACAACTTCAAAATCAAGCGGGACGGCGACAAAATCACGCTGACCGTCGTCGACAAGAAACTTTATTGACTGCCGCGACGATTTGAACTCTCGGACGTCAAACAAACTGTTCCGCCGCTTTCAAAGCGGCCGGGACGGCGACAAAATCACGCTGACCGTCGTTGACAAGAAACTTTATTGACTGCCGCGACGTGTGTTTGTTCTACTTTCTTTTGGCGGCAAAAGAAAGTAACAAAGAAAACCGCGCTTGCTGTGATACATCGTGTATCACGCGCAAGCGGTGTGGCCGTCATCCATGACGGCCGGTTTACCGCCGCAACGTCGCAGTTAATCGGACTTGTAACGAAAATTTTTGACCGAAAATCTTTTTGCGAGGAGGTCTTTTAATGGAGACCATGACGATAGTGGCGATTGTGATTTTCGTCACTGCTTACGCGCTGATAATCTCCGAAAAAGTTCACCGAACGGTTGTCGGGCTTTTCGGCGCAATGCTGATGATTTTGCTTCACATACTCGACCAGGAAACCGCCGTGCACCACATCGATTTCAACACGATTGGCTTGCTGATGGGCATGATGATTGTCGTCAACATCACAAGTGAAACGGGGCTGTTCAATTACTTGGCGATTTGGGCGGCGAAGAAAGTCAAAGCGCAACCCGTCGCGCTGCTCGTGGCACTGAGCACGTTGACGGCGGTTTGTTCGGCACTTTTGGACAACGTCACGACGGTTTTGTTGACCGTGCCGATAACGTTCAACATCGCCGCACAGCTGAAAGTTGACGTGAAGCCGTTCCTTATGGCGCAGATAATCAGCTCGAACATCGGCGGCACCGCGACGTTGATTGGTGACCCGCCGAACATCATGATTGGCTCGGCAGTCGGCTTGAGTTTCGGTGACTTCGTGCTGAACATGACGGGCGTGTCGATTGTGATTTTCTTGGTGACCGTCGCGATACTCGTCATGATTTATCGCAACGACCTGCACACTAAGCCCGAACTTCAAGATAAAGTCATGCGCCTGAACGAAAAGGAACAAATCACCGACGCCAACTTGTTGAAGCGTTGCCTGTTCGTGTTGGCGATAACGATTACGCTGTTCGCCTTCCACGGCATGCTCGGACTTGAATCGGCGACGGCGGCACTCACGGGCGCAAGTTTGTTGCTGCTCTTGTCGTTCCACAACAACGAAGAAATGATTGCCAAAATGCTCAGCAAGGTTGAATGGCTCGCGATTTTCTTCTTTGGCGGACTGTTTATCCTCGTCGGCGCGCTGGTTGAAACGGGCGTTATCAAGATGCTTGCCGAAGAGGCGATTAAAATCACGCAGGGCGACTTGACGTTGACCGCGATGATTATCATTTGGATGAGCGCGATTGCCTCGGCGTTTATCGACAACATTCCGTTCGTCGCGACGATGATTCCGCTGATTAAAGACATGGGCACAATGGGCTTGACGAACCTTGATCCGCTGTGGTGGAGTCTTGCTTTGGGCGCGTGCCTCGGCGGCAACGGTACTTTGATTGGCGCGTCGGCGAACGTCGTTGTCGCGTCAATGGCGGCACAGCGCGGCCGTGCGATTTCGTTTATCGGCTTCATGAAAGTTGCGTTCCCGCTGATGATTTTGTCGATAATCATTTCGACGGCGTACGTGTACTTCCGTTACTTGTAAGCCGAACTCACACATAAAAAAATTCCCCGCCGTTAGCGACGGGGATTTTTGTTTGCGATAACGTTGCGGCTTTACAACAACGTTGGAAAGTTGAGCGGTCAAACCAAATTGTTCCGCCGCTTTTAAAGCGGCTGGGGATTTTTGTTTGCGAAGACTTCGGCGAATTCGTCGGAGCTGAAGACTTCGTGCACGGTGCCGAATTTCAACACGCGCTTGTTGAGCAGAATGACTTTGTCGGCGAAGCGTTCGAGCATGTCCAAATCGTGCGAAATTAAAAGTATCGCCATGTCTTCGGCGGCTTTGAGTTCGGCGACAAGTTCATAGAAAATTTCCATGCCGATTTTGTCGACGCCGCTTATCGGTTCGTCAAGCAACAGCAGGTCGGGCAACGGGTCAAGCGCAAGTGCAAGCAACACGCGCTGAAGTTCTCCGCCCGACAGTGCGCCGAGTCTTCGGTCGATTAAGTGTTCGGCTTTCACGCGACGAAGATTTTCCGTCACACGCGGGCGAATGAATTTGGAACTGCACAGCCACACCGGTCGCGACGACAAACACGCCATGAACAGATCGAGGACGGTCGTCGGTGAAGTCGCGTCGAATTTGAGCGTCTGCGGCACGTAACCGATTATCGGGCGCAGGTGTTCGCCTTTCGCGTCGAAATAATTCAGCGTGCCCGCGTGGTCAACTTCGCCGAGAATTGACTTGAGCAACGTGGACTTGCCCGCGCCGTTGGGACCGATTAACGCCGTCAGTTCGCCGCAGTGAAGCGTAAAGTTCACGTCGTCGAAGATTGTCAGCCGCCCGACGTGCACGGAAAAATTTTCGACGTTCGTAATGCAGAGTTTCGATTGATTGTGTTTCATGGGCTCTCCGTCGATTTTGTGTTGTTTAACGTTACTTTCTTTGTGCGGACAAAGAAAGTAACCAAAGAAAGCCGCGCCTGCTATGACGCATCCTGCGTCATGCGACAGGCGATTGCGGCCGTCATCCATGACGGCCGGATATTCGTTGCGGTCATGTCGACAGGCGTTTGAACATTTTCGTCGCAAGCCAAAGCAAAACTGCCGCGTATGCCGACAAGATTATCATTGACAGCGGGTCGAAGCCGTCGCGCAAAAGTCGGCTCGCGTGCGTGAGCGGCAACATTTCAATCACCGTGCGCACAACCGAAGGCAATTCCGCCGTCGAGAAAAATGTCCCGCACAAAAAACTCATCGGCATCAACAGGTACGTGTTGACTTGCGCAAGTTCTTCGTAGGTTTGGACTTTCAACGCCGCGCAGAAACACACGCTCGCGAAGATTGCCGAATTCAGCACGACGACGATTAAAAAGTTCGCCGACATTGCGAAGTTCAGGTTCGCGCCGAAAAGTTTCGCGACGCACAAAATCAACGCCGCCGATATCAACGCACGAATCACCGCCGAAAAAATTTTCCCGACGACGAAAGCCGCAGGTTCAATCGGCGCGCTTAAATATTCTTCGAGGCTCTTGTGATAAACGCGTTCGGCGTGCACGCCCGTCACCGACATGTAGCTGACGTTCATGGTGTTGAGCGCGATAATCCCCGGCACGAGAAAATCGAGGTAGCTGCCCGACGCAAGGTTGATGTTGCGACCGAGTCCCCAGCCGAACGCGACGAGGTACAAAACCGGCGTCACCAGCCGCGACAAGATGAATTTCTTCAGCCGCCGACGCAGGACAATCCAATCGCGCCACATGACGGTTGCGACGTCCGCGATAAAGTTATTCGCCATCAGCTTTGAGACGTTCGAGCCGTTCAATTTCGAGCTTGTGACTTTCGAGCGCGTAACCGATTCGGATGTGTTCTTCTTCGGTGAACGCGGGATTTTCATACGCGGCGGCGATTTTTTCTAAGCGGGCTTTGACGGCGGCAAGTTCGTCGTCCAAGATGAATTTGTCGCCCAGAGCCAAGCCGTACACCGAAAGAATTTGTTCGCGCACGGTTTCACGGAAAGTGTCTTCGCCCGACATTTCACCGACAAGTTCGGCAACTTCCAAGATGATTTCAAGCGGGTTCTTCGCAAGTTCAATCGACGCGCTGAGCTTCGTGCGAAGTTCCTGTGCCGCGCCGAAAAGTTTTTGTTCAGCCAAGTGAATTCCTCCCAACGAAAGCCGATTATATTTCCCGCGCAGAAATTTTGCAACGACGCCGAGGCAAATTAACGCTTGCTATCTTTAGACGATTTTAATACAATCTGCGCAAGAAAATCTTTTTCGTGAGGTCACGTCATGCAAGAGAAACTTTCCGTCGAAAATAAATCGGGCGGCCGCGCAACGTCGGTTGCCATTGCAGGCGGCGCGATTATCGCGGTGCTTTTAATTTTGTCGACGTGGTGGATAAGCCACTCCGAACAGTCGCTTACCGAAGACGCGGTTCACTCCGTGAGCACGGTTTATCTGCGCGAATTGACCGACCGCCGCGAACAAGGCATCAACGCCCGAATCAACGACAGCGTCAACAACATGAAGTCCGCGCTGAAGATTTTGTCCGCGAACGATTTGGCGTCCGTCGAAAACTTGAGCGCGTTTCTCGGCAAAATGCGCACGATTTACGAAGTTGACCAATTTGCGCTTGTCGACGCGAACGGACAAATTTTCACGCCCGAAGGCATCGTGCCTTACGCCGACGAATATTTTTTCGCACGCAACAAGATTGTCGAGACGAAAGTTTTCACGCGTAACAAGCGCGTCACCGTCGCGGTGCCCGTCGACAAACTGAACTTCCAAGGCGTGCCGATTAAGTTTTGTTTCGTGCAGGCGAAGGCCGACCAGTTGCTCAAGGAAATTTTGTTGCAGACGACTGCGGGCGAATTGACGGTTTTCAACCTGTACCAAAAGAACGGCGACATGTTGACGGATTCGGCGTTGCTTGTCGGCGGCACGAACATTTTGACCGCACTTGACGGCGCGACTTTCGACGAGGGCAGTTCCAAAGAACGAGTTGCCTTCGACTTCGCCAACGGACGCGGCGGCATGGTTTCGTTCACGTTCAATGGCGTCAAGGAGTTGCTTTACTACAAACCCGTGCGGCAAACGGGCTGGATGTTGTCGTTCCTGATTCGCGAAAACAAACTCGAAGAAGAAATTTCCGCCGTCAACGCGCAGATGTTTCAACGCAGCATGATTCAAGTTGCGCTGACCGTCGCGGCAATGCTTGTCGTGTTCGCGCTGATAATTTCGCAGGCACGCAAGAATTCGCAACTTGTCCACGACCGCGAACTTGCCGAAGCCGAAAACCGAATCAAAGATGCGGAGATGCAAGAGAAGTTACGCCTGCAGACGCAGCTGTTGTCCGAAGAACGCCGCCGCCGTCGACAAAGCGAAATGATTCAAGCTTTGACCGCGGATTATCGATTGGTGTATCACTTGAACCTTGATTCGGACGAGGCGGTTTGTTATCGCGTCGCGCCCGAAGTGTCCAAGCAACTCAATCGCCGCGAAAGTGACGTTGTGCGTTTTGCCTCGACGATTAAAGCTTATGCGAAAAATTACGTTGCGCCCGCCGACCGTGAAAAGTTTTTGGATTTCGTCAAGCCGGAAAACATTCGTGCCCGCCTGCAACAAGCCGACATGATTTCGCACAGATATTTGATGACCCGCGACGGCGAAGAACATTACATGCTGATTCGCATTGCCCGCATTGACGAAGGACTTCACGCCGTCGGTGTCGGTTTCGCCAACGTCGACGACCAAATTCGCGAAGAGATGGCGCACAATCGACAGCTGTCCGACGCGCTCGCGCAGGCTCAGCACGCGAACATTGCCAAGACGACTTTCCTGTCGAACATGAGCCACGACATTCGCACGCCCATGAACGCGATTATCGGCTTCACGACAATGGCACTTCGGCATTTCAACAACCGCACGCAAGTCAGAGATTCGCTCGAAAAAGTTTTGACGTCAAGCAACCATTTGCTCGGCTTGATTAACGACATACTTGACATGAGCCGCATTGAATCGGGACGCGTCGAAGTCGCCGAACAGCCTTGCAACTTGTCCGACCTGGTGCACAACTTGATTCACATAATCCAGCCGCAGATAACCGCCAAGCAACAGAAATTCCAGATCGACGCGTTCAAAGTCAAGAACGAAGACGTGTTCGCCGACCAGCTGAAAGTCAATCAAGTGCTGATTAACATCTTGAGCAACGCCGTCAAATACACGCCGTCGACGGGCTCGATTTTCTTCCGCATTTCGCAATACTCGTCGGAAATTCCCGGTTATGCCCGCTACGAATTCCGAATCAAAGATAACGGCATGGGCATGTCGAAGGAATTTCTTAAGCACGTGTTCGACCCGTTTGAGCGCGAAGAAACGTCGACGAAGAGCGGCATTCAAGGTACCGGACTCGGCATGTCGATTACCAAAAAGATGGTTGAACTTATGGGCGGCGACATCAGCGTCGAATCCGAAAAAGACAAAGGCTCGGAGTTCACCGTCAATCTTGACCTGAAACTTCAGCAGAACGTCAAGCCGTCACCGATACAAGAACTGCGCGGACTGCGTGCGTTGATTGTCGACGACGACTTTAACACCTGCGAATCCGTCACCGAAATGTTAAAGCAGATGGGTATGCGCTCGGAGTGGACGACCAGCCCGCGTGAAGCCGTCTTCCGTGCGGGACGTGCTCTTGACAGTGACCCGTTCAGTGCGTACGTCGTCGATTGGCTCATGCCCGAACAGAACGGCATTGAAACCGTGCGACAAATTCGCCGCGTCGTGGGCATGACTGCGCCCGTGATTATTTTGACAGCTTACGATTATTCCGACATTGAACAGGAAGCCAAAGCTGCGGGCGTTACGACTTTTTGCACGAAGCCGCTGTTTATGAGCGACTTGAAACACGCGCTGTCACGGGCGATCAGCGGCGTCGAAACCGAATCCAAAGCCGACGACTTGACCGCGACGAATTTTGACGGCAAACGCGTCCTGCTCGTCGAGGACATTGAAGTCAACCGCGAAATTGCCAAAGCCGTCTTGACCGAAATTGGGCTTGACGTTGACGACGCCGACGACGGGACTGTTGCTGTCGAAAAGTTCAAAGCCGCGCCGACGAATCGCTACGACTTGATTTTGATGGACGTTCAAATGCCGAAGATGAACGGCTACGAGGCGACGCGGGCAATTCGTGCGCTTGACCGCCCCGACGCAAAAACCGTGCCGATTGTCGCAATGACCGCCAACGCTTTCGAGGAGGACAAAGACAACGCGCTCAAAGCCGGCATGAACGACCACCTTGCCAAGCCGCTTGACATCCCGAAACTTTTGGCGACGCTGACGAAGTATCTCAAGTGAGGCGATAACTTTTGTACACTCCGCGAATTTTGTTGTGCGGCGACGTAAAAAATTTCCTGCGCGAACTTGACGGGCGAAGTGTCGACATTGTCGGGCGAATTCGCTTCAAAGGTGCCGCCGAACGCGGACAATTCGTCATGCCCGCGCACAAATCCGCCGCCGATAATTTCACGCTGAACGAAGGCGACTTCCGAATCTTTTTGGACGGCGACGAAATTTCAGCCGACGCGCTCCGAAAAATTCTCGACGGGCAAGCGGATTACATCGTCATTGAAAATCACGACGAATTTTTGTTTCGCTTCCGCGAACTGTACGCGCTCAAGCTGATTGACCGCGTTGTCACCGTGCCGACTTTGCTGACTTATGCCCGCGACGGTTTCTTTGCGCCCGATAACGCCGTGCAGATTTTCAACCTGATTCACGCGACGGAATTTGCACGCGTGCTTGACTTCGACGGATATTTTGCCGCGAACGATTACCACATGTTCCCCGACATCAACCGCAAAATCGACGGCATTGTTCGCGACGTGAACTTTCCCGCGCTCGAAAACTTTTACTGGACGATTTATCCGACCGCCGACGCTTTCCGTTACAAACATTTCGACGCGCTGTTGTTGACCGCCGAACGCACGCCCGCAGAATTCATCGACGCGCTTATCGACACGGACGACTTGACGGACAACGTTTTGACTTTCGTGCGACGCGGCTCCGCTCTTGAAAGTTGGTTGACCGAAAATCAAAACGTCTTCGCGCAGATTAAATCCGTGCCCGCCGTCAACGGTTCATGGTTGCGCCTCAAGAAGTTCGCGACCAAAAGTTTTGCGGCTTACGTCGTCACGCACAAAAAAGTTTCGCTCGACCTGCCCGAAGGTTACCGAATCATTCACGCGGGGCACGCGCTGTCGAATCAAACTTTCGGGGAACTTGTCGACGACGCGGGCGACAATATCAGCCGCCTGAACTTGCAACTCAACGAAGTCACCGCGCTTTATTGGCTGTGGAAACACACGCGTCAAAGTCACGTCGGTTTCGTGCATTACCGCCGATTTTTCACCGTCGACGGACAAAACATTTTGACGGCTCACGAGGCGACCGAAATTCTGCGCGAATACGACATAATCGTCAACGAAGCTCATTTCGGCTACGTCCCCGAACGCGACTGGAAAATCATGTTGAGCGGCAAGACTTTGGCAGACCGTGCGCTTTCGTCGATGCGGAAATTTATCGCGCTGCGTCAACCGGATTATCTCGACGCCTTCGACCGCGTGACGGGAAGTTTCGGCGTTTTCGGCTACGAAATTTTTGTGACGCGGCAAAATATTTTCGACGCTTACTGCGCGTGGCTGTTTTCGTTCATTGTCGACGCGACGGAAGATTTTTTGGCGACGGTTGAAGTGTCCGACGACCCGTATGAATATCGGGCGATGAGTTTCTTGACCGAACATCTGCTGACGGTTTGGCTGATAAAAAATCGCCTGCGAATCAAGCCGCTGCCGATAATCTTCCGCGACGACATCTGAACAAAAACTTGTCCCTTGTCCCTTACAACTTGTCCCTTACCAAGAGGTGATAACCTTGACCGGCAAATACATTCCGCGAGTCTTGCTTTGCGGGGACGCGGAAATTTTTTTACGGGCACTCGACGGGCGACAGATTGAGCTTGTCGGGCAATTCGACTGCGACGACGACAAAATTCTTGCCGCCGCAAAAGATCTCTTCGCCGACGCGGATTACGTTGTCTTCGACGACGGAGCCAAGTTCGCGACGAATTTTGACGCGCTCACCAAGCTTGTCGACGAAAACAAACTTTTGACGCGTGACAGTTTCTTGAAGTTCGCGGGCGATAACTTCTTTGCGCTCAACAACGTGCGAAGTCTGCTTGTGTTGATTGACGTGCTGAAAGTTTCGCGACTGCTTGACGCGGATAATTTTTTTGCACGCAATGAAGTCTTCGCAACCTTCGCGAACGGGCTTGAAGTTGACGGCGTCGACGGGAATTTTTCTGCGCGCAGGTTCCCGCTCGTCGAAAACTTTTACCGCAAGATTTTCGCGACGCTTGACGAAAGCCGCCTGCAAACTTACGACGCGCTGTTATTGACCGCCGACAGAACGCCCGAAGAACTTTTCGACACGCTCATTGCGACCGATAACGTCGCCGAAAAAATTTTGCTCTTCGTGCGACAAAGTTCCGCGCTTGAAGATTGGCTTGCCGAAAGTTCCGTTGCCTTCGCAAGCGTCGAACAATTTCCCGCGGCGAACGGCTCGTGGGCTGTCTTGACGAAGTTCCCGAAGCCCGACGATTTTCGCGTTTACGTTGCCGACGCCGTGCCTGTCGCGACGCATGACACTGCCGGTTTGCGACGTTACATCGGCGACGAATTGACCGCGTTGCATTACCTGTGGACAAATGCGCGTCACTCGACAATCGGTTTCGTCGACGGTAAAATTTCTTTGTCGCGGGAACGGGCGATTGAACTTCTTCGCGGCTGTGACATGATTGTTTCGGAGGGCGAATTTTCCGCGCTCACGCCGCACGAACAAACTTTGACGCTTTGCGGGCAATATCTCAATGAACACGTCGAAAAAATTTTTCGCAAACACATCAAGGCGACGCAACCCGATTATCTGTCGGCGTTTCATTTCGTGTCGAACGGGCATTGCCTGATTCCGTCGCGGCGATTCGTCACGCGACAGAATATTTTCGACGCTTACTGCGCGTGGCTGTTTTCGTTCGTCGGTGACGTGGCGCGGGAAGTTTTGGACACGACGAACCTTGCCGCGTCGGAAGACCCGAACAAATATCGCGTCGTCGCAACCGTCGCCGAAAGACTGTTGACGGTTTGGCTTGCGAAGAACGACCTGCGACTTGTCCCCGCGCTTTGAGGAGTGATTTTATGCCTGAAGTTCACGAACTCGGTCAAGCCGAACGCAAACGCTTCTGGACAAGCGACATGGAGGCAATTATCGCGATAACGCTGGTGCTTTTGATTCTCGGCACGATTAACGTTTTCAGCGCAAGTTTCGTGTTCGCGGAGGCGGAATTCGACACGCCGTATTTTTTCCTGAAACGCCACGTCATCAACGTCGTTGTCGGATTAATCGCGTTCATAATTTGTTTTCGCGTAGATTATCACATTTGGCGGCGCGGTATCGTCATGATACTCGGCTTTACGATTTTCGCGCTGATTCTGGTATTAATCGTCGGCCCCGTCGTCAACGGTGCGCGTCGTTGGTTGCCGCTGGGCGTGACACAGTTTCAACCGGCGGAAATGGCAAAGCTCGTCTCGATAATGATTTCGGCGGCGTACATTTCCCTGCGCGTGAAGTTGCAGTTGCCGCTGGAAGTTTTCACGTTGCAGGCGGGAATAATTTTGGTGATGTTCGGCTTGACGGAGCTTGAACCCGACATGGGCACGGGCTGCATAATTTTGGGCATACCAATGTTGATGTTAATCGTCGCGGGTCTCGAAAGAAAAAAGATTCTCGCGTTGACGGGCGTCGGCATTGCGGGCGTGGCGGCTTTGATTATCCGCGAACCGTATCGACTTGAACGACTCAAGATAACTTACGATCCGTGGTCGGACGCGCAGAATTACGGCTATCAAACAGTTCAATCGCTGTCGGCAATCGGGTCGGGCGAATTGACCGGCATGGGACTCGGCGTCGGCGTCAGCAAGTACGACTACTTGCCCGAAGCGCACACGGATTTTGCCTTCGCGATTTTCTGTCAGGAAAACGGCTTTCTCGGCGCAATTTTGGTCTTCCTGCTGTTCGGAGCGTTCGCAATTTACGCGGCACGAATCGCCAATCAAGCTCGCGACGAATACGGACAAATTCTTGCAATGGGCATAATGCTTTTGGTCGTCGGGCAGGCGATTGCGAATCTGTTCATGGTCGGCGGCATGATGCCCGTCGTCGGCGTCCCGTTGCCGTTTATCAGCTACGGCGGCACGTCGCTGATTATCACAATGGCATCAATCGGCATTTTGACGAACATCGGCAGGCAGGGCGGCAAGCGAACTTAACACGAAAATAAATTTCCCCGTTCAAGCGAGCGGGGATTTTTTGTGCGAAACGTCACGGGTCACACCAACAGGATGCAACGTCACGTTGCCTTTTTTGTTGCGCGAATCATTGCGACGTTGTAAAATCTGCCGCGACGAAAATTTTACGCGGACGGTGATTCTTATGGACGTTTCAATCATGCGCGCCGACAAAGCCGACTTGCCGAAAATTTTGGAACTGCAGTACACGGCGTATCAAAGCGAAGCCGAACTGTTCAGCGACAAAAAAATTCCGCCGCTTATGCAAACGTTGAGCGACATTGAAGCCGAATTCTGCGCGGGAATTTTCTTGAAGGCGGTCACGGGCGACGAAATTGTCGGCTCCGTTCGCGGACGCGTCGACGGCGGGACAACTTACGTCGGCAAGCTGATCGTTCACCCGAAACGTCAAGGGCGCGGACTCGGCACGAAACTTCTTGCCGCGATTGAACGACACAGCCCGACCGCACGTTACGAACTTTTCACAAGCACGCGGAGTTTGCGCAATATCAATTTGTATGAACGCTTGGGCTACAAAAAATTTCGCGAACGGCAAGTAACCGACGAATTGACGTTCGTGTACTTTGAAAAACTTTGGGAGTGATTACTTTGGATTACGAAGCAGTTATCGGTTTGGAGATTCACAGCGAACTCAAGACCGCGACGAAGATTTTCTGCGGTTGTGCGACGACCTTTGGCGCGGAGCAGAACACGCACGTTTGTCCGGTATGTCTCGGATTGCCGGGCGTTTTGCCGACGGTAAATCGCCGCGTCGTCGAATTCGCCATCAAAGCCGGGCTTGCGACCAACTGCAAAATCAACAAATTCAGCAAGTTTGACCGCAAGAATTATTATTACCCCGACTTGCCGAAGAATTGGCAGACTTCGCAATACGACTTGCCGATTGCTTACGAAGGTCACGTTGACATTGTCGTCGACGGCGTGAAAAAAACCGTTCGGTTGACGCGCATTCACATGGAGGAGGACGCGGGCAAACTCGTTCACAGCGGCACGACGATTAAAGATTCGGCAAGCTCGAACGTCGATTACAATCGCACGGGCGTTCCGCTGATTGAAATTGTCAGCGAACCCGACATGCATTCCGCCGCCGAAGCCCGCGCTTACATGGAGAAAATCAAGTCGATTCTCGAATATATCGACGTGTCGAATTGCCGCATGGAGGAAGGCAACCTGCGCGCCGACATAAACGTTTCATTGCGACCCGTCGGCAGCGACAAGCTCGGCACGCGTACCGAAATGAAGAACATCAACTCGTTCAAGGCTCTCGAAGACGCGATTAACTACGAAATTGAACGTCAGGCGGAAGTCCTCGACGACGGCGGCAAAATCGTTCAGGAAACGCGCACGTGGAACCCCGAACGCGGTATCACGCAGTCGATGCGCTCGAAAGAGGACGCGCACGATTACCGTTACATGCCCGAACCCGACCTGCCGCCGATTGTCACGACCGACGCGGAGATTGAGGCGTTCAGAAAATCTTTGCCCGAATTGCCCGACGCTCGCCGCGAACGCTTGATTCAAACTTTCGGCTTGAGCGAATACGACGCGGGCATTATCACAAGTTCACGCGCAATGGCGGAGTATTTCGACGCGGTTGTTGACGCGGGAGCCGACGCCAAAGTTGCCGCCAACTGGATTATGGGCGACCTGTCCAAAAATCTCAACGCGGACGGCTTGACGATTGAAAATTCGCCCGTCGACGCCAAACGCCTTGCCGAAATGATTCAGCTTATCGCCAAAGGCACAATCAGCGGCAAAATCGCCAAAACCGTTTTCGCCGAAATGTGGACGTCGCCCGACGCGCCCGCGCAGATTGTCAAAGACAAAGGACTCGTGCAAATTACCGACACTGCGGCGATTGAGTCTGCCGTCGACGAAGTCATTGCGAAAAATCCCAAAGCCGTCGAAGAATATCGCGGCGGCAAGAAAAAAGCTATCGGCGCGCTCGTCGGGCAAGTCATGAAACTCACACGCGGCAAGGCGAATCCGCAGCTCGTCAACCAATTGCTCGCCAAAAAACTGGAGGCGTGACATGAGCGCGGAATTTGTCAAACTTGTGTCCGACCTGCACTTTGAACGTTTCAATGAACATCTGGGTGAACTTGCGGTGAATCAAACGCCCGTCGGAGTTTTCTTCGGCTTTGAACTTGTGCCGGCCGAAGCAGCGGCAGATGTTCAAATGCTCGTCAATGTCGGGCTCAACGTCGCGTGCGTTGTCGTCCTTGCCGACCGACAAGCCGACGCGCTGAAAAATTTCGTCGACATGCCCGTTGTCGCGCTTGAGGACGTGCCGCGCCTCGGCGAAGCGAACTTCCCCGTCAAGCCGCAGGAAGTTTTTCTCGTCGAACTGCTCAGAGATCGTGCGTTCGCGCCGTACTTCCTGCGCCACGGCATCAAAGTCATTTCGTCACTTTACGCGAACGACCAACCGAAATATTTCGCGCTCATTATGAACCATCTGCCCGAACTGTACGCCGTGCACGAAAGCTTTATCGACGACGAATCGCGCAAAGTTTTCCGCGCCGTTATCAAAGGCCGCTTGACGGGACAGGTCAGCGATTATCGTTTCGCGTCGGAGCCGCAATATTTTCTCGACGGCTTCACACCGACGGCGGGCGATATTGCCATTGACGGCGGGGCTTACGACGGTGCCACTGCCATTGCGTTCAGTGAATGCGGCGCGCATGTTTTCGCCTTTGAGATGGACGCCGACAATTACAAACGTTGTCTTGCACGCGTCGGAGGCAACCCGAACGTCACGCTTGAAAACTTCGGCTTGAGTGACCGCGTCGGCGAAGAAAATTATTGGGCGAACAACACAGGTAGCAGCAAAGATCCGAACGGCAACAAAATCGCAAAGTTCGTCGACCTGGACACTTACGTTGCGGCGAAAAATCTTCCACGCGTCGATTACATCAAGCTCGACATTGAAGGCGCGGAACTCGACATGCTTCGCGGCGCGGCAAAGACAATCGCCCGTTGCAAGCCGAAGATGGCAATAAGCGCTTACCACAGGTGGAAAGACTTGTGGACGCTCGCGGAGTTCGTTAAGTCACTGCGACCCGATTACGAATTCGCTTTCCGCCATTACAAGATTGACGCGACGGATTATCTGCTCGACGACGACCAACGCGCCATTTTGAAATACTTCGGTTTGGATTGGCATATCGTCAACGCGGGCGAATTCGTTCTGTATTGCCGCTGAAGGAGGCGTAAACATGAGCGCAGAATTTATCAAACTTGTGTCCGACTTGCACACACAGCGTTTCAACATGCATTTGGGCGAACTTGTGACGAATCGGACGCCCGTCGGAGTTTTCTTCGGCTTTAACGTTATACCCAAAATCGTGCTGTCAAATCTTCAAACGCTCGTCAAGACGGGGCTCAATGTCACGTGCGTTGTCGTCCTTGCCGACCGTCAAGCCGACGCATTGAAAAATTTCGTCGACATGCCCGTTGTCGCGCTTGAGGACGTGCCGCGCCTCGGCGAAGCGAACTTCCCCGTCAAGCCGCAGGAAGTTTTTCTCGTCGAACTGCTCAGAGATCGTGCGTTCGCGCCGTACTTCCTGCGCCACGGCATCAAAGTCATTTCGTCACTTTACGCGAACGACCAACCGAAATATTTCGCGCTCATTATGAACCATCTGCCCGAACTGTACGCCGTGCACGAAAGCTTTATCGACGACGAATCGCGCAAAGTTTTCCGTGCGGTTATCAAAGGTTGTTTGACGGGACGGGTCAGCTACTACCGTTACGCCTCGGAGCCGCAATATTTTCTCGACGGCTTCACACCGACGGCGGGCGACATTGCCATTGACGGCGGAGCTTACGACGGCGCCACTGCCATTGCGTTCAGTGAATGCGGCGCGCATGTTTTCGCCTTTGAAATGGACGCCGACAATTACCGCAACTGTCTTGCACGCGTCGGAGGCAACCCGAACGTTACGCTTGAAAACTTCGGCTTGAGTGACCGCTTCGGCGAAGAAAATTATTGGGCAATTGACGCAGGCAGTCGCAAAAATCCGAACGGCAACAAAACCGCAAAGTTCGTCGACCTGGACACTTACGTTGCGCGAAAGAATCTTCCACGCGTCGATTACATTAAGCTCGACATTGAAGGCGCGGAACTCGACATGCTTCACGGCGCGGCAAAGACAATCGCCCGTTGCAAACCGAAGATGGCCATAAGCGCATATCACAGATGGGAAGACTTGTGGACGCTCGCGGAGTTCGTTAAGTCACTGCGACCCGATTACGAATTCGCCTTCCGCCATTACAAAATTGACGCGACGGATTATCTGCTCGACGACGACCAACGCGCCATTGTGAAGTACTTCGGCTTGAGTTTGTTAATCCCCAGCGCCTGCGAATTCGTCTTATATTGCCGCTGAAGTTCGACGCAACAAAAAATCCCCGCTCGCATGAACGGGGAAATTTTTTTGTCCGAAAGTGTTTCAGTCGACGGGCACGCCTTTGACAAGCAGACGCGCCTTCGCACGGGCAAGAGCCGCTTCCGCACGACCGATGTCAATTGCCGCGTCGCCTTTGGACTTGGCAACGTTGACGCGTTCCTCTGCGCGCTTGTACGCGGCCTTCGCACGGTCGATGTCGATGTCGTCGGGCGTCTCCGCGCTGTCGGCAAGGATTGTGATTTTGTCGGGCGTGACTTCCATAAATCCGCCGCTGACGAAAAGCAAGGTTTCGCCGCCGTCAACTTTGATTCGCATTGCGTTGGGCACAAGCTCCGTCAAAAGCCGTGCGTGTTTGGGCAAGATGCCGAGTTCGCCCGCGATTGAACGGCAGATCAACATGTTGATGTCTTTGGCAAAAACTTCGCCTTTGTCGGGCGTGGCAACCTCAAGCAGGATTGTCGCCATACGTCACGCCTCCTTGAGTTTCTGCGCCTTTTGAACGGCCTCCTCAATGCCGCCGACCATGTAGAAAGCCGCTTCGGGCAAGTCGTCGTATTTGCCGGAAAGAATTTCTTTGAAGCCGCGAATCGTGTCTTTGAGCGCGACGTATTTGCCGGGCGAACCGGTGAAGACTTCCGCGACGGCGAACGGTTGCGACAGGAAACGCTGAATCTTGCGGGCACGGCTGACGGTCAACTTGTCGTCGTCGGAAAGTTCTTCCATGCCGAGGATTGCGATAATGTCCTGCAGTTCCTTGTACTTCTGCAAAACCGCCTGCACGCCGCGAGCAACTTCGTAATGTTCCTGCCCGATAACGTGCGGGTCGAGGATACGGCTTGTCGAGTCGAGCGGGTCGACGGCGGGATAAATGCCCAGCTCCGCAATTTGACGGCTCAAAACGGTTGTCGCGTCCAAGTGCGTAAATGTACCTGCAGGCGCGGGGTCAGTCAAGTCGTCCGCGGGAACGTAAACTGCCTGAACGGAAGTGATCGAGCCTTTCTTTGTCGACGTGATACGCTCTTGAAGTGCGCCGATATCCGTTGTAAGTGTCGGCTGATAACCGACGGCGGAAGGCATACGTCCGAGCAAAGCCGAAACTTCCGAGCCCGCCTGAATGAAACGGAAGATGTTATCGATAAACAGCAGAACGTCTTTGCCTTGCGCATCACGGAAATATTCAGCCATTGTCAAGCCGGTCAAGCCGACGCGCATACGAGCACCGGGCGGTTCGTTCATCTGCCCGTAAACAAGAGCCGTCTTGCCGATAACGCCGGACTCTTTCATTTCGTTCCAAAGGTCGTTGCCTTCGCGTGTGCGTTCGCCGACGCCCGAAAAGACCGAGTAACCGCCGTGTTCGGTCGCGATGTTGTGAATCAGCTCCATGATAAGAACTGTTTTGCCGACACCCGCGCCGCCGAACAAACCGATTTTGCCGCCGCGAGAGTAAGGCGCAATCAAGTCGACGACTTTAATGCCCGTTTCAAGAATCGTCGTCGAAGTTTCCTGTTCCTCGAACGACGGGGCTTTGCGGTGAATCGGCAGCCAATTTTTGTTGCCGACGGGCGCAGGATTGTTGTCGACGGTTTTGCCGAGGACGTTGAAGACGCGTCCCAAACATTCTTCGCCGACGGGCACGGTGATTGGTGCGCCCGTGTCTTCGGCCTCCATGCCGCGAACAAGACCGTCCGTCGAACTCATTGCGATACAGCGCGTGACGCCGTCGCCCAAATGTTGCATGACTTCAGCGACGAGGTCAATCTCGACGTTGCCGGACTTGCCTTTTATGTTTACCGCGTTCAGAATTTCGGGCAATTCGCCGACGGGAAATTCAATGTCGACGACCGCGCCGATAACCTGAACAACTTTACCTTTCGCCAAATGTTTTCAACTCCTTTGTTACGGGACAAGTGTTAAGGGACAAGGGACAAGATTCGCTTGTACCTATTCGCGATAACCGCCGCGATGACGACCTTCGCCTCGATGACCGTAGCCGTCGCCGTTTTCGTAGCAGCCGTCGCCGTCGTAGTGTTCGCCTTGACGCCTGTGTTCGCCGCCTTGATAGCCGTCATGATAACCGCCGTGATTCAATTCGACGAATTGTTGACCGTCGAACGTCGCGGCAAATGTTTGGCTTGACGTGACCAGCGAGAATATCGCCGCCAAAATTAATGTGCGCAACTCAAACGCCTCCTTACTCCAAAGCGTTCGCGCCGCCGACAATTTCGTTGATTTCGTTGGTGATACCCGCCTGACGAACTTTGTTGTAAAACAGATTCAACCTGCCGACGAGTTCTTGAGCGTTGTCGGTCGCGTTGCTCATTGCGTTCATGCGCGACGACAGTTCCGAAGCCGCGGAGTGAAGCATTGCGCCGTAAATTCGCGTCGCCAACCTGCGCGGCATGAACTTGTCAAGCAAAGTGACGGTGTCGGGTTCGTAGATGTACTCTTCTTTGAGCGTGTCGCCCGCCTTGACAAAGTCGTCCGTGACAAGCGGCAATAAAGTCACGTCGTCGGGCACGCAACTTATCGCGGACTTAAAGCGCGTGTAAATCAGCGTCACGTCGATAATTTCGCCCGAAGCGTAACGTTCCATGACCAGGTCGGTGATTTCTTTGGCGTACTTGTACTGCGGGCGTTCGCTGATTCCGTGGTAGCTTTTGATGATGTTGTAGCCGCGCTGTTTGAAATGCGTCGTCGCCTTCCTGCCGACGGTGATAAGTTCGATGCCGTCGATATAATCCGCGTCGTGATATTCGCGGGCAACGGGGATGTTTCCGCCGCCTTGTCCGCCGCCGCCTTTATGAGCACCCGCACGAGCCATGCCGCCCGTCGCGCTCATTTGACGTTGTTGCTTCTGCGAGCGTTGACCAACGGGTTTAACCGCAGCCAACGCGTCGAAGTTTTTCTTGTGGAAGTTTTCGTCTTCGTCGTCGTCGCCCGTGGAAGTGCCGTCGTCCGTGCCGTCGTACTCAATCGTGTCGTGCGCGGACTTGAAAACGTTGCTTGAAAACGAACCCGCAAGGCCTTTGTCCGACGCAATGACGATAAACAGAAACTTGCCGTTCGCGTTTTGCTGTTCGGCAATGAGTTCGTCGCGTGTCTTCAAAAACGGGTGCTCGAATTCTTGCCCGCGCATTTGTCCGACGACGCGCCGCATGATTTCTTTCGTCTTGGTGACGTAAGGAATGTTCGACAGCAAAGCTTCACGTGCCGCGTTGAATCGCGAACGGGCGATCATGTCCATTGCGTTGGTGATTTTCTGGATGTTCTTGACGCTTCTGATTCGGCGGCGAATGTGTTGTAAATTTGCCATTTACGCCACCGCCTTAACCGGCAGTCTTGTAGGTGACTGTCTCTTTGAATTCGGAAATTGCGGACTTGATTTCGGCTTCGAGCGCGTCGTCGAGCTTCTTCTTGTCGACAATCTTCTTGCCGATGTCGGGGTGATTGGCGTGCATGAACTTGATAAAGTCGTTGTGGAACGTGACAACTTTGTCGACGGGAATGTCAGCCAAAAATCCGCGAACCGCCGTGAAAATCGTCAACACCTGGTCTTCGACGGGCAACGGCGAGTATTGCGCCTGCTTAAGCGTTTCAACCATGCGTGCGCCGCGGTCAAGTTGAGCCTTCGTCGCCTTGTCGAGGTCGGAGCCGAACTGTGCGAACGCCGCAAGTTCACGATACTGCGCCAAGTCAAGACGCATCGTGCCCGCGACTTGTTTCATTGCTTTAATCTGCGCACTGCCGCCGACACGCGAAACCGACAAACCGACGCTGATTGCGGGACGAATGCCGCTGTAGAACGCGTCCGTTTCCAGCATGATTTGCCCGTCGGTGATTGAAATGACGTTCGTCGGAATGTAAGCTGAAACGTCGCCCGCCTGAGTTTCGATAATCGGCAACGCGGTAATTGACCCTGCGCCGAGTTCGTCGCTCAACTTCGCCGCACGTTCCAAAAGTCTGGAGTGGAGATAGAAAACGTCGCCGGGGTAAGCTTCACGGCCGGGCGGACGTCTGAGCAACAGCGACATTGCACGATAAGCCGCCGCGTGTTTCGTCAAGTCGTCGTAAATGCACAGGCAGTGACCGTGTTTTTCGTACATGAAATATTCCGCCATCGTGACGCCCGAATACGGAGCCAAGTACTGCAACGGCGCGGAGTCTGCGGCAGTTGCGGCAACGACGATTGAATATTCCATTGCGCCGTGGTCTTCCAAAGTTTTCACGACGCGGGCGACTGTCGACGCCTTCTGCCCAATCGCGACGTAAATGCAGATACAGTTTTGACCTTTCTGGTTGATAATCGTGTCGACGGCGATTGCGGATTTACCCGTGCCGCGGTCACCGATAATCAACTCACGCTGTCCGCGACCAATCGGGACAAGCGCGTCGATTGCCTTCAAGCCGGTCTGCAACGGCTCATGAACGGATTTTCTGTCCGCGATACCGGGAGCTTTGAACTCGACGGGACGCGCCGCCGAAGTCTGAATCGGACCTTTGCCGTCAATCGGACGACCGAGAGCGTCGACAACGCGCCCGATCATGTTTTCGCCGACGGGAACTTGCATGATTCGCCCCGTGCGTTTGACGGTTGCGCCTTCTTTGATTTCGTTGTCGCGACCGAGAATAACCGCGCCGACGTTGTCTTGTTCAAGGTTGAGGACAAGCCCGAAGATGTCGTCGCCGAAGTCAAGCAACTCGCCCGCCATTGCCTTATCAAGCCCGTGAATGTGCGCAATGCCGTCGCCGATTTCAATGACGGTGCCGACTTCGTCAACGTTCAAGTCGACGTTGTAATTCTTGATTTGCTCCTTGATTATCGCGGTGATTTCATCAGGATTTATCTTCATGTGTGATACTTCACCTCTGTATCAATCGTATCTGACTTCGTAGTCAATGCCGAGATGTTTTAAGCCGAAGAGCCAAATTTTTTCGGACAGTTCGCCCTTGCTGATAAAGACGTCCGGCTGTGCGTGGTTGATGCTGTGGTAAACCAAGCCGTCATTTTCGCGGAACGACCAATGCGCCGTCCTCATGGTGGATAAGTCGTTTCTGTCGAAATACTTCACGTCGACTTCAAATGTGCGGTTGTTGCGATACTTCGTGTGATTAACGAAAGTGTCCGTCATGACGTAGTAGTCGTAGTTTGTGGTGCTGTGAATCCAAACGTCTTCGGCAGACGCCGCGTTGACGAAAATCAACACCGCCGCAAAGTAAATCGTCGCAACGGTGAGAGCCGCGCAAAAAATTTTCTTCGGCATGATTTTTCACCTCTGAACGGTAAGCGAACTCCTCAATGCCGCCAATCGTCCCGCCGCCGAGCCGTCGATTCGTTTGTCGCCGATTTTGACGATAAGCCCGCCGAGAATTGACGGGTCTTTGTGCGTGCGAATTTGAATCTTGCGCTTCGTCAACGAGGCGAGCTTTTTGCTCAAGGCGTCCTGCTGTTTTTTGGTGAGCGGGAACGCGCTTGTCACGTCCGCGATTAAAATGCCCTGCGCTTTGTTTTTCAGCGACGTGAAGATGTCGTAGATTTCGTTGAACACGCCGATACGCTTCTTGTCGACGAGCAACATTAAAAAGTTCATGACCGTCGCGGAAATTTCTTTGTCGAGCGCACGGGTAAGCAAGTCTTTCTTCGCCTTGTGCGGCACGAGCGGATTTTGGAAGAACTTCACGGCTTCGGGAATGGCGAACACGTCTGCGCGAACTTTGGCAAGGTCTTTGTCGTAGCCGTCGAGATTTTTTTCTTCGCTGGCGATTTCAAAGATTGCCGTGGCGTACTTCGAGGCAAGCTGGATGTTAAGCACGTCGCCACCTCATTTCAAGTCCGCGAACATGTCTTTGTCCAAGCCGGAAATGAATTCGTTGACGAGCTTGTCGTTTTCTTTGGTGTCGAGATTTTTGGAAACGACTTTGCCCGCCGCCGCCAAGCTCAACGTGACAATCTGCGACTTCATTTCGTCGAAGGCGCGGTTGCGTTCGTTTTCGATTTCGGCCTGCGCGGTTTGTTTCATGCGTTCGATTTCTTTGCGCGTTTCGGCGACTGCGGCGTCGTGTTCCTGACGGGCGACAAGGTTGGCTTTGTCGACGATTTCTTGAGCTTTCTTGTGCGCGTCGGACAGTTGAGCTTTGTACTGCGCCAAAGTTTTTTCGGCTTCCTTGCGGTCGGCTTCGGCCTGATTGAGATCGCCTTTGATTTTGTCGGAACGCTGTTGCAACAATCGGGCGACGGGTTTGTACGCCACCGCACGAAGGAGCGCGACCAACAGCAGGAAGTTGATAATCTGCGCGAGAATCGTTGCGTTAATTTCGATCAAGTTGAATCACCCCTTTAATTGCGCGTGTCGATACGCATTAAAGGAGCGGGTTGGCATACAGCATGATGAGCGCGACGACCGTTGCGATAATCGCCATAGCTTCAATCAAGCCGACGGAAATAAGCGTGTTCGTGAAGAGCGTGTTTTTCGCTTCGGGCTGACGGGTGATGCCGTCGATGAATTTGCTGGTGACAAGACCGTCACCGACGCCCGCGCCGATTGCCGCAAGACCCATTGTGATGCCTGCGCCGAGAAGTGCTGCCGCTACCATAATCGCATGTTCCATTTTGAAAAATCCTCCTTAAACGTTTGTGAACTGTGAATCATTTGTCGGGATAGAATTCGTCCGAGAAACCGTAGAACTTTTCGCCCGTCGACAAATAAAAAGCAACTTCCGCCGCAGACAGCTCCATTGCACCTTCGGCACGCGAAACGTCACGCGGCAGGTATCGCCTTTCGTCGGTTTTGGGATTGACGACGAAAATTTTCCGTGCGTCGCGGTCGTAAACAAAGCTGAACTTGTCCCGTGCGGAAATTGTGTTGTCGCCGTCCCAAGCACGCGGAACCGTCACCCAATCGATTGAAAGCGTGTACGGATTCTTCGCGTCGACTTTGAGCGTGTCTCTGACGACGTAGCGGGCAACGCCTTGATAACCGTCGAACAAGATGTAATTCGCGTCGCCGTTCAAATATTTTTGGTAAGCCGCCGAAGCCGCCGATTGAATCAACAGCAACGACATTAACATTACCGCGAAAAAGTTTCTCGACATGAATTCGCCTCCGTCAATCCGCGTGGTCTTCTTTGACCGCGTTGGCAAGGTATGCCATTGAAAGCATCGTGAAGATGACCGCCTGCACGCAACTGATGAAGATACTGAACGCCAGCCAAGCAACCGACGGTATCGGCATCCAAATCGGCATCAGTTTCAGCAAGACGATAATGAGAATTTCGCCCGCGAGAATGTTTCCGAACAGACGGAAAGCCAGCGTTATCGGTTTGGCGATTTCCTCAATCATGTTGATGATGACGAAAACCGGCGTCGGTTGGAAGAAGTGCGCGATGTAATGACCGCCCTTGAAGTAAAGCCCCAGCACGTGGACAATCGCCACAACCAGAAGCGCAAGACCGAGCGTCGTGTTCAAGTCGTTTGTCGGCGACGCCATTAAAGGCACAAGTCCAATCAGGTTGCTTGCCAACAGGAACATGAACAGCCCGACGATAAACGGTGCCAACATGCGCCCGCGCCTGCCCATCATGGCATCAATCTGATCGTGGAGCCAAAGGACAATCATTTCAACGAAGTTTTGCCAACCTTGCGGCACGACTTTTAAGTTGCGCGTCGCCAAACAGGCAATCAAAAGCACAATGCCCATTACGAGCCACGTCATTTTAAGCGTTTCGATGTTGAACGTCAAACCGAGGAACGTTACCGTCTCGCGAACACCAATTTCATGCATAGAAAGTTTCACCTCCTTTGCGCACACCGCGCAGATTATTGGGAAGTGTTCCGCGTCAAAACTTGCGCTTGACTTCGGAACGAGCCAGGATAAAAAGTGCCGTCAAGTAGAACACGCCGAACGATACCGCCGACGTCAAGAAAAGTTCCGTCGAAATGTGCACCGCGACCGCCAACACGACAAACACCATCAGCAGACGCAGCAGCAGTCCGACGAGCATAATCTTTTTCGCCTGCGACGCGGGAGAGTTCGCCGCCGCCTCAAGCCGCGCAGCCGTCGACAGCAAATAAAAAAAACTTAACAGCGCGCCAATCGGGACGGCTCCGCACAAGCCGAGCTGTCCCGCCGAAATTAATTGCAAAGACAAAACTGCCGCCACTGCCAAAAAAACTTTCCAGCCTTCACGGAAGGCACTCAATACCTGTCTCATGCGTGCACACTTCGACGCATTGCGGATTTTCCCTTCACCGACGAAAAAATTTGTCGCCGACGGCGTGCAGGAATTTCACCCGTGCTTGTCGAATTGCGACGCAAAAAATCGCTTACGCGAAAGAGTGATAATCTTGGTTGGTTACCCTCCTCCGGTGAATGAAATATTGGTTCGCGACTTCACCACGAACAAACGAATCTTCGACGGCGATATCGGGGCGGTCGTGCCGAGAGCGAAGAAGTCCGACGACGAGAAGTCCTTGCGCTCGAATGCCGAAGTGTTCACGCCACGCGAAATGGTCAAGTTCATGGTCGACGCGGCGGACGACGGGCTTATCGGTTCGCGGTGGTTGGAAGCGGCTTGCGGCGAAGCTCCCTTTATCACGACGAGATACGACGCAGAGTCGGGCGAAGACATCCCCGTCAACGAGCGTGTCGGCATTCTCGACAGAAAGTTGCGTGCCTGTCCTTCGGGTTACGACAAGTTGACGTGGGCGACTGAAGCTGTCCAAAGCGTCTACGGCTACGAGATTAACGGCGACAGCTTGTTTATTGCGCGCAGAAATGTTTTGTTGACCGTCGCTGAATTTGTCGGGGACATGACCGTCGACGAACTCACGGATATTGCCGAGATTGTCGCACGAAACTTTTGGCTCATGGACGGGCTTAACCTTCCCGACGCGCAGAGGTCTTTGTTCGGCGACACACGCGAGTTCACGGTCGTTGACTGGTTCGACGACGAGAAAACTTATCCGTTCACGAAAGGTGGCATCGCAATGAAGTTCGACGTTTTAATCAGCAACCCTCCGTATCAGGACGACACTGTCGGCGGCAACAAAAACTTCGCGTCGCCCGTGTATCATTACTTCATGCAGGAGGCGCCCAAGGTTGCCGATAAGTCCGTGCTTATCACGCCCGCACGCTTTCTGTTTGACGCGGGAGCCACGCCCAAAAAGTTTAACCGCGACATGCTCAACGATGAACACTTCAAGGTTTTGCATTACGAGCCCGACGCCAAGAAAGTTTTCCGCAACGTCGACATTGAAGGCGGAGTGGTCGTCACTCTGCGCGACACGACACAAACGTTCAAGCCGATTAGCACGTTCATTCCGTGGGACGAACTGCGCTCCGTTCACGACAAAGTTGTCAACCGTCAAGACTTCGAGCCGCTCAGCAAAATTATTTATTCGCGGAAGATTTTCAAGCTCACGGACAAGTTTTACACGGACAATCCCGCCGCGCCAACTTACTTGAAAGACAGCAACAATTACACGATTGGAACGAACGCTTTCGCCGAGATGAGCGATTATTTTTTTGTTGACGAACCCGACGACGGACACGAACACGTTCAGGTTTACGGCTTACTGAACAATCAGCGTGTCTTCAGGTGGATTCGCCGCGATTATATCAATGCGCCCGCCCCGCTCGACAAATGGAAAGTTTTTGTTCCAAAAGCTAACGGCGCGTCGGGCAAGCTCAGCGTTGACGAAGCTGTACGAATCATAAGTACGCCCGTTATCGGAGAGCCGAACGTCGGTAGCACGGAAACTTTTATCACGGTCGGGGCTTTCGACAGTCGCGACGAAACCGAAGCTTGTTTGAAGTTCATCAAGTCGAAGTTCGCCCGCGTTATGTTAGGTATCTTGAAAGTTACGCAGGACAACACCGCTGACAAGTGGGCGAAAGTTCCGTTGCAAGACTTCAGCGCGTCGAGTGACATTGATTGGCACGGCGACGTTGACGGTCAGCTTTACCGCAAGTACAACTTGAGCGACGCGGAGATTACCTTCATCGAGACGCACGTAAAGGAGATGAGTTAAGTGTCGATTCACATCAAGACGACGCGGCAGGTCGAGCCGAAGATTTACGCGTACACGACGCCGGGCGTTTCGTACCACGACGGCTGGACGAAGATCGGTTACACGGAGCGCGACGTTGAGCAACGCATACGCGAGCAGACGCACACGGCGGGCATTCGTTGGCATTTGGAGTGGCACGGCGCGGCGACGTTCACCGACGGCAAGACTTTCAAAGACGGCGACTTTCACGCGTACTTGAATCGTCAAGGCGTCGAACGTGAACGCGGCACCGAATGGTTTGAAGTCACGGGCACGCAGTCCGAAGAATATTTCCGCGAATTCAAGTCGACGGGCGGCGCGGTCGAAATTCAAGCTCAGCCGTACAACCTGCGCGAAGAACAAGTTCAAGCCGTCGAGAAGACGTTGGCTTATTGGCAAAGTCACGCGGGCGACAAGTTTCTGTGGAACGCAAAGCCGCGCTTCGGCAAGACGCTTGCGGTTTACGACTTGTGCCGACGCATGGGCGCGAAGAACATTTTAATCGTGACGAATCGCCCCGCCATAGCCAATTCATGGTACGACGATTACGAGAAATTTATCGGCAACGCGGAATATCTTTTCGTCAGCCGAGTTGACGCGCTCAAAGACAAGCCAGATAAGCCGCACGTTTTGAGCCGCGAACGGTTTATCGCCGAAGCAATTAATCGCGACGACGCTGTTACCAAATGTATTGAGTTCGTCAGCTTGCAGGACATGAAGACTTCGCTTTACTTCGGCGGCGAATTCGACAAGCTTGAACACCTCACGAAGATTAACTGGGACATTCTGGTTGTCGACGAGGCGCACGAAGGAGTTGACACGTTCAAGACCGATATTGCCTTCGACCGAATCAAGCGCGGCTTTACGTTGCACTTGTCGGGCACGCCGTTTAAAGCTTTGGCGAAGCGGACGTTTCCGCCCGAAGCAATTTTCTTTTGGACGTACGCGGACGAGCAGGCGAAAAAACTTTCGTGGTCGGGCGAAGACGAAAATCCTTACGCCGAACTTCCGCAGTTGAATTTGTTCACTTACAAGATGTCGGACATTGTCGCCGACGAGATCAAGCGCGGCGTCGAACTCAACGGCGAGACCGTCGAATACGCCTTCGACCTGAACGAATTCTTTGCGACGGACAAAAACGGCAACTTCGAGCACGAATCGTCGGTCGATAAATTTCTTGACGCGTTGACGACGCAGAAAAAATTTCCGTTTTCGACACCCGAACTTCGCGACGAACTGCGGCACACGTTCTGGAGACTTGACCGCGTGGCGAGCGCGAAAGCTCTTGCGGCGAAACTCAAAGCTCACCCGACGTTCGGCAAGTACGAGATTGTTTTGGCGGCAGGCGACGGCAAACTTGATGACGACGACGCGACTGCCAAAGCGTTCGACAAAGTCGTCGACGCGATAAAAAAATATCCGCGGACAATCACGCTGTCGGTCGGGCAGTTGACAACGGGCGTGACGATTCCGCAGTGGACGGGCGTATTGATGTTGGCGAACATGCGCAGTCCCGAAAGTTACATTCAAGCGACGTTCCGCGCACAGAACCCGTGCTTGTTTCAACGCTACGGAAAGTTTCTTCGCAAGGAAAATGCTTACGTCTTCGACTTCGACCCGGCGCGCACGCTGAACATTTACGAGGCATTCGCGAACGATTTGGCGTCGAAGGTACCCGACAGCCTGGAAAGTCGGCAGGCGAACATTCGCGAACTGCTGAACTTTTTCCCCGTCATCGGCGAAGACGAACGCGGCGAAATGATTGAACTTGACGCGACCGAAGTCTTGACGATACCGCGCAAGATTCGTTCCGTCGAAGTCGTCAATCGCGGCTTCATGAGCGACTTTTTGTTTCAGAACGTCTTCAACCTGTTCAACGCGCCGCCCGAAGTCATCGAGATTATCGAGGCAATGCCCGCCGTCAGCGAACCCGAAATGCCGTTGCCGCAAAAAATCAACGAAGTCAAGCCGACACTTCAGCTTAACGAAGACACGGGCGAAGTTGAAATTCCGCGTGAACAAATTATCGGTACGGCGACGGAGATTTTCGGCGAAAAAATTTACAAGCCGACGGAACCGCTGCCGCCCGTCAAGAAAATTGTCGACGACGTTATTGACACGGGCAAGACTGCTTACGGCAAAGACTTCGCGACCGCCGAACGCAACAAGTTGAAAGCTCAACTTACCGCAGATGCCAACGCGGTTGTCGGCAAGCTCAACACGAATCACAAAATCGACACGCAAGTTATCGAGCACGAACGCAAAGTTGAAGTTCAACGCGCCAAAGCCGAAGGACGCAACGTCGCCGAGGTCAACGCCGAATTCGCCGAACGCCAACGCAAAGCCGACGAAAAATTTAAGCAAGACACGGCGGACGCGCTCACGGAATTTCGAGAGACTGCCGCCAAACATGTCGTTGAAACCGTCGAGACCAAAATTCAGGAACGCAAACGCGACGAAGTCACCGACGAGACACGCGACCACCTGCGCGGCTTCGCACGGACAATTCCGTCGTTTTTGATGGCTTACGGCGACGAGAACACCACGCTTGCAAACTTCGACACAATCATTCCCGACGCAGTCTTTCGCGAAGTCACGAGCATTTCGTTGGAGCAGTTCCGTTACCTGCGCGACGAAGGCAACTTGTTCGACCCCGTGGTTTTCGACGACGCGATTCAAGAGTTTTTGAACCTGCGCGAGCGACTTGCCGATTACTTCGACGAAGGTCACGACGAAGACATTTTCGATTACATTCCGCCGCAACGCACGAATCAAATTTTCACGCCGAAAGAGACCGTGCGATACATGGCGGACATGTTGGAGCGCGAAAGCCCCGGTTGCTTTGACGACGCGGACAAGACGTTTATTGATCCGTACATGAAGTCGGGCTTGTTCGTCGCGGAGCTGGTCAAGCGGCTGTATCGCAGTCCTGCGCTGAAAAAACTTTTCCCCGACAAAGCGACGCGGCTTCGACACATTTTCGGGCGACAGATTTACGGGCTTGCGCCGACGGAGATAATTTATCGTATCGCCGAAAAATATTTGCTGGGCTTCGACATTGCAGTTGAGCGGCACAACCTGCGACAAGCCAACGCGTTGCCCGCTGCAGTGGACGGCAAGCTTGACGAATTCTTGACGGAGCTGTTCGACGCGTGACGACGTGTCCGGCCGACAGGGATGTCGGCCGCCGTCGCCCGTCGCACGATACAGGATGTATCGTAGCGGGCGCGGTTTCTTTGGTTACTTTCTTTGCCGCCAAAGAAAGTAACACACACACGCGTTGCCCGCTGCAGTGGACGGCAAGCTTGACGAATTCTTGACGAAACTGTTCGACGCGTGACGTCGTGTCAGGCCGACAGGGATGTCGGTCGCCGTCGCCCGTCGCACGATACAGGATGTATCGTAGCGGGCGCGGTTTCTTTGGTTACTTTCTTTGCCGCCAAAGAAAGTAACACACACACGCGTTGCCCGCTGCAGTGGACGGCAAGCTTGACGAGTTCTTGACGGAGCTGTTCGACGATTGAAGTTCGACGCATAAAAAAATCCGCGGCCGATTGTGGTCGCGGACATTTTATTTTCCGATTGTCATAATGGTTTGCCGAATTTTCGTTTGGTCAATCAAGCGGTCAAAGCATTCCTTGCTGAGAAACGACGCGGTGCCGAAGCCGCTCATTGAGTCGCGGTACATGCGCGAAACTTTCTTGTCGACGAGGCTGTCGTCGCGTCTGTCGTAAATAATCAATTCTGCGCGAACTTGGCTGTCGAGATAAACTTCGTCGGTCGAGAAGCCGCCGCCCGTGTTTTCGTAATAGCGCAACAGAATCGGGCAAACGATTAAGTCTGCGTCGATTTCTTCGGCAAGCGGGCGCATTGCGTCTTGAATTTTGGCTTTCTTGTCGACGGTGCGCATCGATTGCCAGATGTCGCCCAAAACTTTGGCGGCGTCTGCGGGCGGGATGTATTCTGCGACGTTGAGCGTGCCGTTGAGCGGGATGTGAACTGCTCGCGCAAGTTTCACTTCCAATTCAATGCAAGTGTCGGCGTCGGGCTGATTGGAGCGGAAGATTATCGGCAGGCGCGCAATTCGCACGGGAGCTTGAGCCGATGTTTGAGCCGCGACGAAAAGCACGGCGATAAGTGCGAATAAAAATTTTTTCACGCGGATGACCTCCTCAGAAAAACCTGTCGAGGAACGATTTCTTCGGCGCGGGCTTTGCGGCGGCCGGAGTTTGTTTGGCGTCGGGCGTGGAGATTGCGGCGGCAATGTTGAACAGCGCGATTGCAATGTAATTGATTTTCTCGA
>CAMUZU010000016.1 GCA_947165295.1 uncultured Selenomonadales bacterium
AAGGATTTTCAACGTCGAGTTTTGCGGCGTCGGAACGTCAACTTGCGGCTGAAATAGATCGCGTCAATGCGGCACTTCGTCAACAGCAAGCTTTAATGCAGGCTCGTTCGCAATTCAACGCCTCGGCAACAAATTTGGCTGTCGCGGGCGCGGGCATGATGGGCGCAGTCTACACCGCCGAACAAATTGCGGAGCCGTTCAAGTCGGCGACCGACAAAGCAATCGAATTTGAACGCGTCATGAGCGAAGTAAAAGCTTTGACGCAGATGGACAATCTCAAAGCCGGCAAGCTTGACGTTGTTGAACAGCAAATGACGGCACTGCGGTCACAAGCCAAAGAACTCGGCGCGACTACGATTTACACGGCTCAACAAGTCGGTGAGGCACAGGCGTACATAGCGCGCACGGGTTGGCAGACGAATCAAATTTTGGGCGCGACGCCGATATTCCTAAAACTCGCGGCAAGTCAACACATGGACTTGGCACGAACGGCGGACATTGCGACGAACGTAATGACGGGCTTCGGGCACACTCTTGATTCGGTCGGTGGCGACGCAGACAAATTTGCGGCAATGATTCAGCATGATGCTGACGTTTTCGCGTACACAGTCACACACTCCAATCAGACATTCGAGCAATTCGGCGAGGCTATGAAATACGCCGCTCCTGTCGCAAAAAATTTCGGTGCGTCAATCGAAGAAGCCGCAATGATGACAAAGTTCATGGGCGACGCAGGTATTCAGGGCTCCATGGGCGGTACGTCAATGCGTCAAACAATGTTGCGACTTGTGGCACCGCCGAAACGTGCGAAAAAGGCAATGGAGCAATACGGCGTAACGCTCGACGAAGCAAATGCCGCTTGGCAGAACGCGAATGCGGTTGCTCAAGAATACGGCGTTACGCTGGAAGAAAACCTGTCGCCCGGTCGCCAATTTATCAACGTCATGCGGCAGATTGATAAAAACATGGCGGGCGCGTCCGACCGTGAAAAATTGGGCGCGTTGTCGGCAATCACGGGCATTAACGCCGTTTCGGGCGCAATGAATATTTTCGGAGCGGGCGCGAATCAAGCCGAAAACTTCACTGAACTTTTGGAGCAATGCGACGGCGCACTTGAACAAACTTACAGCGTCATGACGGACAACACGTATGGCGCAATGAAAAGTTTCGAGTCGGCGTGGGAAGCAGTTCAACTTTCGGTCGGTGACGCGCTTTTGAACGCTGTCCGCAATGTGGCGGAGGCGATAACTCCGTTGCTCACGGCGTTTGCACAGTGGATTGATCAACATCAAGGCGTTGTGCAAGCGTGCGCAGGAATTGCGGCGGCATTGGCGACGGTTGTCGTCGGAGCGGCGGCAGTCAAGCTTGCGTTCGCAGGTTGGGGATTCATCACGTCGACGGTCGCGCTCGTTCAAACGTCACTTGCAAGTTTAGGTTCGGGCGCAATGCTCGGCGGATTAATCGCACGGTTGACGGCACTTCGGACGGCACTTTTCGGACTCGGCGGCGCGGCGACTTTCGGCGGTTGGTCGGCAATGTTCGCGGCAATTTCGACGAAAGCGGCGGCGGCGGCAACTGCGATTCGAGGATTTTTCGCGTCACTGACGTTAGGCTCAATGGCAAGCGGTATCGCGGCAACAATCTCGTCAATAGGCACGGCAATCATGGGCGCGGCTCGTGCGGCAATGGCGTTCGCATTTTCACCCGTCGGTGTCGCGTTAATGGCGTTGGCACTGGCGGGCATGTACTGTTACCAAAATTGGGACAAAGTCGGACCGGTCTTTTCAAACATTGCGGGAATCATCACGGGCGCACTCGGTCCGGCGATAACTCAAATTAAAGCGGCGTTCGATGCGTTGTC
This sequence comes from uncultured Selenomonadales bacterium, assembly GCA_947165295.1. Lineage (GTDB taxonomy): Bacteria > Bacillota > Negativicutes > Selenomonadales > Selenomonadaceae > Quinella. The sequence continues at coordinate 1,862 of CAMUZU010000016.1, forward strand.
GTCGAGCGGCGGCTTTTCGGCTTTGAGCGCGGCGGCAAGTCAGTTGGCGTCGGTTGTCGGCGGCACTTTGGTTAAAGCGTTCGCGGTACTGTTGACGATAGCGGCTTCAACCGTCGCGGGCATAATCCAGTTGCTTGCAAATTTGGCGACGGTTATCAGCGATATTGGCACGGGCATGTTGGACGCGTTCGCCAAAGTCAAAGAAGGCGACTTTTCGGGCGCGTTTGACGCTTTGACTTCGGCAGGCTCAAAGGCGTTGACTGACGTTCAAAAGCTCGGCTCCGACGTTTTGAACAGCGTCGAACAAGGCGCGAAAAATGTTCAATCCGTGTTGGACGCGCTGAACATGCCGAAAATGCCGACAGCCGAAGCTGTCAATCGTCATCACGGCGTTACTTTCGACGAAAGCGGCGTTGCACATTCGGCATCCGAACAACCTGCACAACCGCCGATTGACACGTCGGCAACACAAGCGGCACTTGACGAAGTCGGCAATTCGGCACAAAACGCGGCGACGAATTTGCAGGGCGTTGATCAAGCGTCGACGGGTGTACAAAACCTGTCAACGAACGCGTCAACGGCGGCAACGAACATGCAGACGGCGGGCACGAACGCTCAAAATCTCGGCACGTCGGCACAGAACGCGACAACGGGCACAACAGCTTTGGGCGTTTCGGCTCAAGGCGCGACGGCAGGCACGGACGCATTGGGCGTTTCGGCGGGCGGAGCTGTCGGAAACATTTCGGCGATGAGCGACGCGGCGGGCATGGTTGCGGCGGCACTTTCGGCGAAGGCAACCGAAATCGGTTCGATAAAAATCAGCATACCGCAAGTTTCAGTCGGTGGAGCGGCGGCACCTGCGGCGAACTTCCAAGGCGGCATTTACAAACGTGGCGCGTTCCTTACGACGTTCGCAGAAAAATCGCCCGAAGCCGCAATTCCGCTCGACAACTCGAAACGTGCGATTGATTTGTGGACGCGTGCCGGTCAAATTCTCGGACAAATACCGGGCGACGGCGGCACTTTTGAACGCGGTCAAAAAATCGAAGACGCGATAAAGATTTACAACAAAAATCCGCACGACATCAACGCACGAAACAATTTGCAGGACGCTTTGGCAAACGCGAACGGTCGTGCTCGTTACGGTGCTCAAAGTCGTCGGCGGGCTCAAATGCGACAGTTGTCGCAACCGCAAGGTGAAATTCCCAACGACGTTCGCAAGCGTCTTGAAAATCTCGACCGTCTAATTAAGGCGACGGAGTATCTGCCCAAAACGGAAGCAAACCTTAAGGGCAGAGCTGACTTGATTCGGATGCGCGAAGAATATTTGCGGCGTCAAGGGTTGAGCGGTCAAATGACGACAATTCCTCAACCAATGCCGTCGCGACGTTCGGCGTACGTGGCACGTCGACAAACACCGAATTTGCCTGCGCTTGATAAATTGATGACGCCGCCATTCGTACCGACACAGCGTCGCCCGTCGACGAATTTGCCGCTTGATAAACTGATGACGCCGCCATTCAATCCCGATCAGCCGCTTTTGTCGGACAGCGCACGCGGGCTTGAAATGCCGCAACGAAATTCGTCGTCGCCGATAACGTTCACAATCAACGTGACGGTCAACGGAAACGCGAACGCCGACGAAGTCAGACACGGCGTCGAACAAGCAATCCCGCAACTCGAAAGTTTTGCACGGCAACTGGACATCTTCAAACACGAAGCGGCAAGGAGGTCGTTCGCATGACGGTCAAGACGAATTTGGGCGACACATTTGACACGGTTGCTTTTCGCGAACTCGGCAGCTGTCGGCACACCGAAAAGTTAATCAACGCCAATCGTAAATACGTCGACACGGTGATTTTTAAAGCGGGCGTCGAACTCGAATTGCCCGACATCACCAACGAGCGCAAAGTTAAATTGCCGCCATGGAGAACCGAATCATGATTTTTGCACGGCACATCGGCGTTGAAATTTTTGCGGACGGCGAAAACGTCACGCAAAACATTTCGCCCTATTTGAAGTCGATAACGTACACCGACAATCTTTCGGGCGAGGCGGACACTGCCGAAATCGAGGTTGAGGACGCCAATCGAATTTTCGTCGCCGACTGGTTTCCGAAACGCGGCATCACGGTTTCAATCACGTTCGTTCGCGAATGTTGGAACGGTGACGGCGTCGAATCACTTCCTCTTTATGACTTCGAGGTTGATGAAATCACGAATTCATATCCGCCGAATACGGCACGCATAAAATTGAATTCGATAGCGCAGAATTCGGGCTTGCGTCAACGTGACGATTCGCGGGCGTGGGAAAACGTCAAGCTTAGTCAAATTGCGGGCGACGTTGCCAAAAAAGCGGGCGTCGAACTTTTTTACGACGCGAGCGAAGACCCGACAATCAAACGTGCCGAACAATCGGAAATTTCGGCGTTGACGTTTCTGCAAAAGCTTTGTACGGACAATGGACTTGCGCTCAAAGTTTCGGACGGCAAGCTGATAATTTTCGACGAGGCGAAACTCGAACAGCAAGAACCCGTTTCGACGTTGGGCTACGATCTGTCCGTTATCAAAAATTTCAGTGCGACGGCTACACTGCAAGAAATATACAAGTCTTGCGAAGTCGTCTACAAGCACGGTCAGAAGGACGAAAAAATTGCCGCCAAATTCGACGACGCGTCGAAGTCGGACGGCAAGACGCTCAAAATCAATCAGAAGGTCGAATCACAAGCCGAGGCTGAAAAGCTTGCCAAAAAGAAGTTGCGAGACAAAAACAAAAAGGAAATTCAAGTTCGCTTGACGACGGTCGGACGTTTTGATTACGTCGCGGGCAACTGCATTGAACTCATTGAGCACGGCTTTTATTCGGGCAAATATATCATCGAGAAGGCAACCCATAAAATTGGCGGCGGCTACACGGTGGACTTGGAACTGCGTAAGTGCCTGCCGAACTATTAAAAAAGCCCCCGCGTTAGCAGGGGCTTGACGCTTGACTTCAGCCGCGTTTATAATTTTTTGCTCTTTTTATCTTTGGCGTCGGCTTCGGTCGGCGTTCTTTTTTTAAAACCAAATGTGAGTTACGTTGCCGTTCTTGTCAATGTCAACGGCTTTTTCGGGCGACCGCTTAAGCAAACTCTCAATCGCGGCAATGGCATCTTCGTGCTCGTCAATCATCTCGTTCAACGTTCGGAGCCGCTTGAGGTCGTCGGGGAATTTTTCTGCCATTTCGTCGCGCATTTCAATCAGCTGGTCGCGTTCGCTTTTCATCTGTCGCAGGTCGGCTTCGCGTTCGTCGTCCTCTTGTTCCCGCGTTTGTCTGAACTGGTCGAAGAATTCTTTCGGATTGAGGTAGTCGCCCGCCGTGATTGTGTCGACGAAGTCAACGTTGCCGCCGTGGAGGATTTGGAAGTTGCCGCTTTTGGTGGGCGTGATTTTCCAACCTGTGGGCGCGTCGGCGTTCATTGTGTCGGCGACGGCGGCGGCGATTTCGCGTTCCTTGTCGGCGTTGATTTCGGCGACCGTTTCGTCAAAAAATTTGCGTTGTTCTTCGTCGACAATGGCGGTGATTTCAATCGCGTCGGCGATAACCTGCGCGGGGTCGGTGAAGATTTCGACGGTGTGACCGTAAATCTGTTCGTACAGGTGACCGTAGCGGGCATTGAGATCAACGATTCTCTCGGCGATAACCTGCGCGTTGTCGTCGTTGCCTTCGCTGATTTCGATTTCAAGCGAGGTTTGCAATTCCTGCAGTGAGGTTTCGACTTCGGCGAGTTCGGCTTTCATTTCGGCTTCAAGTTCGGCGTCCCATTCGCTGAAGTCGGGTTCTTCGACGGTGACGTTGTTGTCGGGCACAAGGCGGCTTTGCGTCAATTCAGGCTCAAGGTCGGGCGTGAACATGTCGGTAACGTCGCTGAAGTCAAGCGTCGCGGTTCCGTTGCCCGCGGGCGGTTCAGTGTCGGTCGCGTTGATTTTGTAGAGGATTTTGTTACCGTGGTGAGCGGCGTCGCCCATGACGTAGCCGCTTTTGACTTGCGGGTTACTTTCGCATTTGCGGGCGAATTCGATAGCGGCTTCGGCGGTCTCGAAGAATTTTACTTCGTGCGCGTTGCAGGGCAGGTTGGCAATCAGAGCCGCTTGCGCGTCACCGACGTTTTCGACTTCACCGTCGGCAACTTCGAGCCCGTTGTCAATGTCATTCAATTCGTCGACGGTCGGGAACATGTCGAAGGCGGTTTCATCGTAGCCGTCGGTGATTTCGTCGCTGACTTCGGCGGCTTTGGCGATTTCGGCGGCGATAATTTCTTCAATGCGGGCGGCAACTTTTTGCGCTTCGTTGAAGTTCTCGGTTTTGAAGTCGTCGATGAGTTTTTTTACGGCGGCGTTGTCGTGGTTACCGTCGAAAATCGCGATAATAACGGCGTCGACTTGCTCTTGACTGAAACGCTCGACGCGGAAGAGTTTGTCGGCGATTTTGCGGGCGGCTTGGAATTGCTCATTGATGTGGATTTGGGCGATTTCGTTGCTCATGTCGCGGATAGTCGTCATGCCTTTGCCGAGGCTCCAAATGTCGCCGCTGATTCCCGAAACGAAGAACCCGTAACCGTTTTCGTCGGCGAAGACGTTGCAGTAATCTGTGACGACCCTGATGTGTCCGATGTTGCGGAATTTGCGACCGTTGAAGATGATTTCGGTGTCGCTCGATGCGCTGTCGTAGTAAGGCGGCTGTTCGAGGACTTTAAGCGCGATTTTCTTGCCGTTGAGTTTGACGGTAAATTTGCCGCTGTCGAAAGTCTTCACTTCAATGACCGTGGCGGCGGTGTTCTCGTTCGCGCTGATTTTCGTTTCGATTGTCATTTTGGTTTCCTCCTTGTTGTCGCTGTCGTCGTTGTGCTTGCCGTCGGTCGGCGGTTGCGGCTCGTCGGGCAAGTGTTCGGCGCGTTCGGTCATGATTTGCATGAATTCATCGTAACTGACTTCGTGACCGCTCACGTCGTAAACTTCGGTGTCGCCGTCGTTGAAAACGCAGTAGTGCAGACAGCCCGCGTTGACGATTGCGCCGTGATACTTGCGGCTGAAAACGCTGAAGAATTTGCCGCCGAAGAATTTGACGGTGTCGTCGCCGATTTCGGTTGCCCCGTCGAGGTTGACCGTTTCGGCTTCGTCGGTGACCGTGGCGTTTTCGGCTTCAAAAGCTTCACACATTTTGCTGAAGGTCAACGCAAGGCGGGTTTCGTTGTCGTCCCGAAGGGCAAGCAGCTGGCTGATTTGCTCGGCGGTGAAGCCTTTGTCGGCAAGGGCGGCGGCTCTGAATTCGTCGATTGTCAGGTTGTACTCGCGTTTCAGATCAATTTTCGCGGCAGAGTTGCTGATTGTGTGCCATTGGACGCGGCTTTTCGTGGTGTAACCGCCAACGATGTGGTTAATGCTTTTGCCGTGCGGAACGGAGATTCTGAAGTCGCCGATCGTCTCAATGCCGCCGTAGCTGGTGACGTTGTAGAACTCTTTCGCCAGCTCGTAACGTTCGGCGACGGTGCCGTTGGCGGCGATTTCTTTGCGCTCATTTTCGAGGGCGGTTTCTTTCGCGATGCGTTTGCCCGTTTCGACGCTGTAGTAAAGGGTTGCGCCGTTTTTCGCGGTTTTCGTGGTGTAAGTTTTCATTTTGGTTTCCTCCTTGCCTTTCGGCGGTTGCGTTTGACTGTTATCTTTGGTTTAACCGTGCATAGAATACTAAATATCCTAGGCAATGTCAAGCGTTTTTACAAAAAAAGTTAGGCATTTTTTTGCCGCGTGCTTGATATTTTTTGTGTCGCGTGCTACATTAGCGCAGGGGTGACAGCCATGGAAATTTCGGAGGCGTTGAAACGATTTCGCAAGTCGCTAAAGTTGAGCCAACGGCAGCTGTCCGACAAAATCGGCGTTCCGTATCAGTCATATCAAACCTACGAATACGGAACGTCGGTGCCGAGTGCAAAAGTTATCGTCAAGTTGGCTGTGGCGTTCGGTGTGACGACAGATTATCTGCTCGGCTTGAGTGACGAACCGCGACCGCCCGACACTGCCGCGCTGGTTAAAGCAATCGGCGACTGCCAAAAGATTTTGAGCGACGCGTTAGACGTTCGCCCGTAAAAAAATATTGCCGTCCAAATTGGGCGGCTTTTTTGTTTTGGAGGCGTGATTATGGATTACCAAATTTTCAACGAAGACTGCATTTCGGGCATGAGCAAAATTGAATCAGGCTCCGTTGACGCTATCATTTGCGACCCGCCATTTGGCACGACGGATAGCGATTTCGATATTCGGCTGCCAATGCAGGAAATGTGGGAGCAGTTTAATCGCGTCACCAAAGAAAATGCCGCGATTGTGCTTTTCAGTCAGCTGCCGTTCGCCGTCGACTTGATCAACGCCAATCGAAAAATGTTCCGTTATGAGTGGACATGGCTAAAAACAATGCCCGTCGGTTTTCTCAACGCTCGCAAAATGCCAATGCGCATTCACGAAAATATTCTTGTCTTTTATCGCAAACTCCCGACGTACAATCCGCAATTCCACAAGGGCAAGGCGTACGAACGGATTCAGCGTGAGGAGTTCCGTAACAAGCGCAGTGTTTATCAAGGTCGAAAAGCAAGCGTCACGCGCAACGACGGCAATCATTATTACCCAACCGACGTAATCAAATTCGCGCAACCGAGTCGCACGGGCAAGGCGGAGCCGCGTGTTCATCCGACACAAAAACCCGTCGCGTTGCTTGAATATCTCATCAAGACGTACACCAACGAAAACGAGCTGGTACTTGATGCGACCATGGGCAGCGGCACAACGGGCGTGGCTTGTATGAATTCGCGCCGACGTTTCATCGGCTTTGAGACGGACACGACGTTTTTCGACGCAAGTCGGCAACGGATTGACCGTGCACTTGCCGAACGTGCGCAAAAACTTTTCTGACGCAAAGGAGGCAGTGACGTGAAGAAAATTTCGGAAGTGACGTTACTTGACGTCCTGCCCGAATCAATACTTCAAGACCCGAAACTCAAAGCGGCAGCCGAAGCACTCGACGCGCAAATTCGAGCGGTAACGTTGGCGACGCGTGAAGTTTTACATTTGCCGCGACTGGATGAATTGTCGGGCAACGTGCTTGATTTCCTCGCGGAACAGTTTCACCTTGATTTTTACGAGCCGCTGTATCTCACCGAAGACGAAAAGCGCAACTTGATTCGTGAAAGTATTGCGTGGCACCGAATCAAGGGCACACCGGCAGCCGTCGAAAAAATTGCTCATGACGCCTTCCGCGACGCCGAAATTGTCGAGTGGTTTAACTACGGCGGCAAACCTTATCATTTCAAAATTCGGTCACACGGCTACAAGCAGACGCCCGACGGTTTTGAGACGTATATCCGCATGATCAACGCGGCGAAAAATGTTCGTTCGTGGATTGATAATTTTGAAGTCGATTACTCGTCGCAGGTCGAAGCCGCACAAGCTTACGCGGGCACGGCGACGGGATTTATCGGGCTGAAAACTTTCGACATTGCGAAGCCGCACGACATCAAAGGCACGATTTACGTCGGACAAACTCTCGGCGAATTCGGCGGCAAGCAAATTTCGTTGGCGCGACCGTTTATTTTCGACGGCAACCGACATCAATTTTACGCGGCTCAAGCGTTGACCAAAGGCGGCGGCTTAATCGTCAACGCCGACCTGCGCGACTTGCCGACGTACGAAAACATCATCGAAAGCCCGCTTGTCGAGTTGGCACTTGCCGACATTGCGCTTGCCCGTGACGGTCGCATAAAAATTCCCGTCGAAGTGTACGAACGTTATCAGCTTGCCGAATTGTTCACGGCGGCGGCTCATCATCTCGGCGGCAAGAAAGTTTACGACTTACATCGTCCCGAAAATCCCGTTGCGAAATTGTACGTCGGACAAATTCTTGAAAACATTGGTATCAAGGCGATTTACCCGACGACGAAAAAATCAGCCGCGCAAATACTTCGCGTCGGCATCGGTCAAGTTCTCGGACGTACGGGCATAATTGAAATCAACACTTCAACGAAGCCGTCACTGGCGGACAACGAATTGTTCTTTGTTGAACGCCTTGAACTCAATCGAGGAATTGCAACGGCGAAATTTGGCAATGTCACGGTCGAACCGACAACGAAATTCAAAGACGCGCATTTGACGGGAATTCGCGTTGGTCAAGTTCTCGGTCGCACGGGCATAATCACAATCGGTAGCACAACTAAGCCGACGTGGACGGACGACGAATTGTTTTTTGCCGACCGTATTGACTTGAATCACGGGAACGCTACGGCGAAATTCGGCAGTGTGGTTATCGAGCCGACAACCAAAATCAAAGACGCGCATTTGATGAAAAATCACGTCGGTCATGCGGCGGCGAAATTCGGCAATGTCACCGTCAAGGCAATGAACCGAATCGACGACACGGGCTTGACGAAAACGCACGTCGGGCAAGTTTTGGGACGCACGGGCATAATCACAATCGGCAGCTCAACGAAGCCGTCACTGGCGGACAATGAGCTGTTTTTTGTTGAACGCATAGATTTAAATCACGGTCACGCGACGGCAAAATTCGGTAACGTCACGGTCGAACCGACCAACCGAATCAAAGACGCACACTTGACGACAATTCACGTCGGCAGCGGCATTGTTCGCGCAGGCGAAATTTCAATTACGTAGGAGGTAAAACCCCATGGCAGACACTGCACAGCAAATAGCAACACTAATCGAGGGCATGAATTTGACCGACGAGCAGATCACGTTGCTGACTCAAAACTTGGCGACGCTCAAGCAGAATTCGTTGAACGAACTCGACGACGCCGTTGCCAAAGCGAAGGAAGGCACACGGCTCACCCGAAGCGGCTTTGCGCTCATGGGCAAGGCGATTGCGGGCAAAGAACTGCATTACACTCGCGTTGTTTTGGGCGACGCGACGGTCAACGGGCAGATGATTTTGCCGACCGAAGATGAAGCGTACGAGTACACCGACTTGCTCAATCCGCGCATGTCCGTGCCGATGAGCGATGTGCAATTTACGGGCGGCGGTACCGTCATGGTCAAGTGTCAACTCAAAAATGCTGACGTGACGGAAGGCTTTCACATTGCCGAAATTGGTTTGTTCGCCGTCGACCCCGACACAGGCGAAGAAGTTTTGTACTGCTATCGAAACTCCGGCATTGCAAGCGATTACATGCCCGCGAGTGGCGGCTCCGTCGTTTGGGACGTGACGTTGTCGATTATCACCGTTGTCGACAAAGCGACGAATATCACCGCCGTTATCGACGCGAACCTTGCGTATCTGTCGCAAGCCGAATTTACGTCGCACGTCAACAGCACGAATCCGCATCCGAACATTCCGCAAGTCAGCACGCCGCTTGAAATCGCGTCGGCAATTTGGGCGGTCAACGAAGACAGCCAACTTCACCCGATGACAATAGACAATCTTTCGCGGCAAATTCTCGGTGGCGACGCGTCCGATATTCCGAAAATGAATTCACGATTGACGCAAGCCGAAATTAACCTGTCGAACTTGTATCTGCAACTCAACGCCGAATCAGACTTGGGACTTCACGCCAACTTGATGCTGATTGAAGACTTCGAGTCGAACGCTTGTTGCGACCTGTACGAGTGCAAAGTTATCACGGCGGTGGCGGGCATCAACAACATTCAGCTCGAAAACGACAACGGGATTTTGGCGGGCAGTTGGTACACAATCACCGACGGCGCACAATCCGAATATGTTCAAGTTCGCTCCGTCGTCAGAAACGGCGACGCGTATGTTGCGCTTCTTGAAAGTCAGCTGGTGAACACTTACGACTTGGCTCGAACAAAATTCATTCGGACTAGTACGCTGATTGCGGAAAAGTCGGCTCAAGGCGCGGGCGACATTCGCGGCGTCAACTTGAAATTCGATCTTGTGTGGCAAGGCACGGGCGGAAACGTCGCGTCCACTTTGGCACTCGAAACTTCGCAGACAAATTCGGCTGATTTCACCGTCAGCGGCGACGGCTCCTTTACCGCCGACGGATTTTTTACAATCACCGCTTAAACGGAGGTACACATCATGGCATTTGTAGTTAAAGATTACGGCAGCGGCAAACTCGGCAACGTTACAAGCGTTTCGACGACCGTGAACAGCTACGCACGAGTCACCGCCGCCACTGCTACGACCGTCACAATCAACACGACGACGCAAATCACGGGCGACGCGACCTTTACGGCGGGCGCGAAAGTTTTGCTTCACGTGGCGGCAACGACTTCAAGCAGTTACAAGACGTATCTCGGCTGTTACCTGCTCACGACAATCACGAACGTTGCTGAAAACGTGCTCACCGTCGAAGACAACTTCACGAAAGTGTTGCCGTCAAGCGAATTCAGCCGTTACTACGTGCAGGCGATTGCCGTCGCCGAATACCGAAACTTGACGCTCAACAGCGGCAACATCATCACACCGCCCGTGTTCAGCGCGTCAAGTTACATCGGCGGCGTCGTGGCGATTATGTGTTCGGGCACGTTGACTTTCAACGGCGGACATATCAGCTTGAGCGACCGTGGCATTCCCGTGGCGTCGAAAACTCTTCGCCCGACGACCAACAACGACGTTATCAAGGACACCGAAAACTACGCGGGCTGGGAAAACTCCGACACGCACATTCACTTCATGCTCAACGCGGGCGACGGCGCGGCTTTTATCGTCGCAAAATCAATGGTTTGCAACGGTACCGCGTCCCGCATCGGCAACGTGTCGACTTACGGCGTCCAATTTTATCGCGGCGATTCGGCAACGTCGGTGACTTACAACGAGTCGGCTCCGTCGAACGTCACCAACGTCGGCGGCTCGACGATTTTGATTGCGGCTGAAACGATTACAAACTTCACGCCTCGGCTGATTGCCAAATACCGCAGTTCGACGTTGGCGGCAGGTCAAGGCATTTGCCGTTGCTATATCGCGTCCGAAACGAAACTTCGCAACGACGAAGGTTTGTACGCCTACGACTGCATTTCCAATCCGCGCCGTTTAGTTCAGAAAATCAACTTCCGTGGCTTCGGCAACGGTTCGGCGGGCGACGTGACCAATTACACGGGACAGCTCAACAACTACGCGACGATTACCGCCATCAGCGGGCGAAAAATCACGTACAAAAATCAGACGACGGCGGGACTTGCTCAAATTGCGGCGGGCGCGCTCGTTATGATTCATTGGAACCATAAGAACGGTACAACGGTCGCCGACGCGGGCAGATTTATTTTGGCGAACGTGCTGAGCAACAACGGCAGCCAACTTACGATTGACGCCGACTTACCGAGTATTTCGGTGTCGAGTTACGCCGCGCAGATCATCAGCATTCCGCAATGCAACAACTTCACGCTGGCGACGACGAACGCCGCGACTGCCGCATTCGACGGAGCACAGGGCGGCATGTGCGCCATTGCCGTCAAAAACAACTGCAACTTGTCGAGCGGCATTATCGACGTTAAAGCTAAGGGCGGCGGTGCGGCTTATGCCCGTAACGGACTCGGCGTTATCGGGAACGCGCAGGACGGCGACAAATTGCCGATTGGTCAAGGTCACGGCTCCGTGTTCATCCTTGCCCAAAACTTGACGATGAACACGAATACGAAAATCGGCAATGCAAATACCGGCAACAATATTCGTCCGTATCGAGGCAACAATACAAGTTATACGTTGGCACAACAAGGTTCGGGCGCGAACGGCGGTGTTGCACAATACAACGGCGGCTACGGCGGCAACGGTGCATGTGTTGCGAGTGACATAAACGACGCCCGTCGTATGCAAGGCGCGCACATCTTCATTTTGGCGCAACAAATCACGGGCTTTAATCAAAACGCAATCGGTACGAGCGGCGGTACAAACAACTTTGCCGGTTACGGTGACAACGGCTGGACGAAGCCGTCATATTTGTACGGCGGCTACAACGGCGGCGGCGGCGGCATTGACAGTCGATATGCGGGCGGCAGTGCAGGCTGGGCGTTCGTCTATTGCAACAACGCCGTCAGCCAAAGCACCGACAGCACAATTCGTCCGAACTGAAAACGCGTCGTCACACTTAAAGGAGGTGGTGCCTATCGACGATTGACCTGCGTTCACAAAGCATTAAATGACAGTTCCTTTCGCTAAAGTAGCCGCTTGCCGAGCGGTGAAACCAAAAACTCAAAACAACTAAGGAGAACAACCATGAGTTACACATTCATCACGAAGCCCGAAGCAACGATACGGGCGAAAATCACGGGCACCGACGGCTATGTCAGTGTCCAGGGCACGAATCCGACTTCGACGCCCGAAAACGCGAAGGCTCAAATTGACAAAATTCTTGCGCTCACCGGCAGCCGCACGATCGACGTTTCGGGCATGACGCGCACACGCACGGAGGAGGTTGTCAGCAATGACTAATTCGGCGACAATCACGCTCGGTTACACGGGCACCGACTTCACGCGCAAATACAAGTTCGAGAATTTGACTTCCGAACAGTGCGCCGGTCTCAAAGCCAAAGTTCTGGCACTCAACGCGTCCATTTCGGGCGGCACCGACGACGGCTTGAGCGACTTTTTCATCAGCGATGACTACGACGCGACCAAAGGTATCGGCACGTTCAGCGGTATCACGGCGGCGCAGTACGAAACCACAATCGTCACTGATATTCCCGTTTAAGGAGGCTCGACGACAATGGCAAACAAACACAGCATGCTTATCACGTCGACGAATCCGAGCGGCAAGGTCGTCAGCAAGGCGATTCCCTGCGTCAATCCCGACGCCACACCGACGAAAATGCGGCAGTTTGCGACGGCTCTCAACGCGTTGTCCGAAAACACACTTTCGCAGGTCGAACGCGTTGACCGTGTCACCGTCGCCGAAAACAAATTCACGTTGCCGTATCCGTCGGTAACAATCACTTGCGGTTCACAAACGTGGACGGAAGCCGATTTCACCAAGTCGCAAAGCAACCAGACGTTGCGCATTTGGATTAACAGCGACGGCGTCACAAAAGCGGACGGCAAATACACGACGACGATTCGTTTCAGCAACGGCAACCGCATTTCGCTTTTGGCGGACGACACTGAGCAAGGTCGGCTCACGGTCGATTACCGCGTCGAGTCAACCAACGGCATGAATCCCGACGGCGACGGCATTTTGAAGTTGTCCGTGCCCGACGATTTCAAATATACCGATTACGAGTCTTACATCACGGTCGGCGTCGTTGACACGTTTGCTAATCGCGGCTACTCGATTGACGTTTACTTCACCGACGACGAAAACGACGGAGGGTTTAACAATGGCTGACACGACAAAACACATTCGAGAAATTAAATTCGTCGCGGGCTTTACCGACGGTGACGACCGAACAATCAGCTATCCGACAACGAAAAGCACCGTGACGACGGCTGAAATGTCGGCATTGGCGCAGGCATCGGCGACGGTTTTGGTCGGTGACAAAGCAGGCGCACCGTTCAAAGAAATTAAATCCGCGCAGATTGTAGATCAAACCGTCACTTACCTTGACTTGACGACCGTGTAATTCGGTCACCGTTCAGGGCAAGCGACTATTTTACCGAAAGGAACATCAACATGCTTACATTTAACACAATGCGATTCGGTACCGACGTTTTTTCGACGGACAAACAGGCTTTGCTCGTCACGAAAAAAGCACTCGATACGAACGGTCAAACCGCCGTTGAAGGCTTCACAATCACGGGCACACAGCCGACGGGCACTAATCGACGTTTCCTGTTCAAGGTTGACGATAAAGTCTACAAGTTTTCGGGACAAAACGTCGTCGAATACACGGGCGCGATTGACGCCGCCGGAGTTTTGGCTTCGGGCAACACGGCATCCGAGGTTACCGCCGTTACGAATATTCCCGCGTGGGTCGGCAAAAAGATTTATCCGATTATCGCGCTTGAGGCGGCAAGCGGCGCGGTTGCCATGCCGACGGCAAAAATGTCGCTCAAGGTTCGCAGTGCAACCGACGTGTATGAAAACGTCACCGAAAGTGCCGAGTACGAACTTGCCGCCGCAGGTGGCGCGACGCCGCGAATTGTCGAAGTCAGCGCGAAAACGACTTGTACCGGTCAAGGCAGCGTCAAGGTCGAAGTTCGCATTCGCAACAGAAACGAACAGTCAGCTTCCAACGAAGGCGAAAACAATACCGGCGGTGACGTGTGGTCGGAGTACATGCCGTTGACCGCCGCCAAAGACCGGGACGCCGACGCCGTGCAATTCCGCATGACATATCGCGTTACGACGTTAAGCGGTGCCGATACCGCGAAGGTCAATTCGATTGTCGTTAAAAGCACCATGGGTGCCGCCGCAGTTTCGGGCGACACGGCTGAACTTTACAGCATCATCACGGATTATGAGCACACTTTGGGCACATGCGCGGTATCCATTCGTCACGATCGTTTGATTGACTCGAAAATCGGCGCGTACGTCAACTTCATGCAACCGCCGAAAAAGCGCAAGTTGTTGCCGATTGGCGTCGCGACGGGCGCAAGCCAACAGCTCATGCTTGGCGTTGACGGCGTCAAAGACACGGGCATTAATCAGGCGACGTTGAAGATTTTCGCCGACGGCAAGGCGATTACGGGCTTCAGCTACAACACCGAAGTCAGCGAAGTCACCGTTACCGCGACGGTGGGCGCGGCTATTACCGCAAGTTACGAATACGGACATCAGCAGGAAGTTTGGCGCGAAATGGCGATTGACGTTAATCAGCAACCGTACAACGACGGCACGTATTTGACGCGTTTTACTTACACCTTGCCCGACGACGAAGTTGACGGTCAAACCGTCTCGAACGTCCGAATTCAGCTTTATCGTCCGTCAGGTACCGTTGAAGCCGAAAGTCTCGGCGTCGCCAGCGGACTCGTTCAGCAATTTGTTTTGAGTCACGCCGCCAAAGCCGAAACTGTTCAGTGCAACGCCGATTTCAGCTATGATGCCGATTCGCAAATCATTACGTGCGTCGCTCCGAAAGACACCGAAATTGTCGCGAAGTACGACTGGGTTGGCGAAAATCCGACAATTCGTCAGTGGTCGGCAGGTTGGGCACCGAACGTGTAAATTTAAAACCGCCCGCGCTTGACGTTACAAACACAGACGGCTATTATTTGGGCGAACGACGTCCCTCGTAATGGATTTTGTGATTCAATGTTTAAACCATAGACGCTACATCTTCTTCAGAGCGGAGAGCACTGCACACGCTGTTTTTGGTACATCAAATTGCCGTCGCGTTTGACATGTGGCGGTTTTTTTGATTGCAATAACTTCACGCCTTTGGGCGTTTTTTTATTGGAGGAATCACCATGTCGAAAATTTTTCACACACCGTTGACGCCCGAACAACTCAAGGCGTCACAAACAATTTCCGACGCAAAAATTCGTCAGGCGCAGGACAACTTGTTTATGTACCTTCTAAATCGCGTCGCTGAACTCGAATCAAAACTTAACCAGCAAAACGACGGGAAACTTCACATCCACAACATCAAATGAGGTCGCGCCATGAAAACGTTCTACCCGTACGACCCGACGAATCCCGTTGCCGTCGAAGGTGAGGCGCACAAAATTATTCACGGGCAAATTCGGCTTGATCACGTGCCGCTTGAAAGTTCTATCGAAGTTCGCGGTTTTCGACCGGCTCAAAGCGCGGCTAACCTGCAGTCGAACGAATTCTTTTGCAGTTACCGTGCCGACACGCTTTATCGTGAAGCCAACCGAATTGTCTACTTTTGGGCGGGACGAAGCGGGCAACAAGTCTACGTCAGCTATCAAGCCGTCGCGTCGCCGATAACCGCCGACGACATGAACGAAATCGGCAAGCACTTGACCGACTCCGATAAACGCCTTGACGCGCAGGACTCGGCGACCAACGAAATTCGCAACAGTGTCGTCGCCGCCCGTGAGGAAGCCCGCAAGACTTTGACGGCGCACAATGCCGATGCCAACGCTCACGATGACATTCGTAACAAAATCGACGCCGAAGGTGCCATGCGCATTGCCGCCGACGCGTCTTTACAACAACAACTAAACGTCGTCCGAAACGCGTTTGACATTGTGTCCGCCGCCGTCGACGAATTGACCGACACCGTTGAAACTTTGACGACGAACGTCGCACAACTTCAAAGTCAACTCACCGACGAAATCAACACACGCGGGCAACTTTCGGAAACCGTGTCGCAACTGAATTCTCGGCTTGAGGACGAAATTAATCTTCGCGCTCAACTTGCCGTCAAAGTCGACAAACTTCAAGGGCAAGTCACCGCCGAAATCGGCACTCGCGAACAACTGTCCGAAACTGTGTCACAACTTCAAAGTCAACTTGCCGACGAAATCGATACTCGTGAGCAACTTGCCGCCAAAGTCACCGAATTGCAAGCGCAAATCAACGCTGAAACTTTGGCACGGCTTACACTTGAAAATTCGCTGAACGAACGAATCACTTTCAACGTCGACGAGGAAACTTTCTACAATCATGTTTTCGGCGACACCGAACTCGACATCATAAGCATTTTCGATCCGAAGCCGACCGACAATGACCAACTTTCGGACGACGAAATTGCTTACATTTTTGACGACGAATCACCCGTCGGGGACGTCACCGACGATGAGATAAATGACATTTTTACTGACTAGGAGGCAACTTTAATGGCTACTACAGCTGAAACGAAACAATTTATCCGCAAAGTGCGCATCGAGCAAGACCGCCGCAATGCGCTCAAGTTCGAGACAATCGCCAACCTTGCCGACTTCAAGACGAAGCTCAACGGCATTGAGGCGGGCGCACAAGTCAACGTCATCGAAAACATTTCGATTGACGGCACGAATCAAACCGTCACCGAAAAAGGCGTTGCGCTCAATCTGTCCGCGTACGCCAAAAAATCCGACGTTGCGGCTAGCGTCCGTGTCAAAGGCACCGTTGCGAACTTTGCGGCACTCCCCGCCAACGCCGAAGTCGGCGACATGTACCACATCACGGCGGCGGGCGGCACCGACGAAAACGGCGTTGCGATTAAAGCCGGTGACAACGTCGTCAAAACTGCGACCGGTTGGGATAACTTCGGAGGCACGACTGACCTGTCCAATTACGTCCAAAAAGACGGCACGAAGGTTCTTTCGACCAACGACTTCACCGATGCGTACAAACAAAAAATTGACGACCTTGAAACCGCCGTCAATACCGACTTCACCGACGCCGATCTGACTTACATCTTCGCCGACGAAGTCTGATTTTAACTGTCACGCCAAATTTCGGGGAATTCGTTTCGGCGAGTTCCCTTTTTTTTGGCGCACGGAGGATTTTTACCATGACACAACTCGAACAGGCTGTGCTTGATAAATTTCGCGACTTCCGAATTGTGTTCGAGGCACTTTGTCAAGCGCGTTACGGCACGTTGCCGACTGCGTCAACTTCGACGAAGGGCGGCATTATCGTCGGCGGCGGCTTGTCCATGGTTGGCGACACGCTCAACGTCACGCTACAGGCGGGCACCGACAACGACGCTGACGTTGCCGAACTTGACGGTAAAATTGCGACGTTGAACGATTCAATCACCGCGCTTGACGTGAACTTGAACACCGCGTTGACGAAAATTGACCAACTAGGGAACGATATTGCTTTCGGCGACACTTCCGACATTGACGACCTCAAAGCCGACGTTGTTTTGATTGAAAGTCGCCTTGACGACTTCGCTTATCAGCTTGACAACGTCGCCGCGAACATTGATTCAAGCGCATCCGAATACACGTTGCCGACTGCGTCAACTTCGACGAAGGGCGGCATTATCGTCGGCGGCGGCTTGTCCATGGTTGGTGACACGCTCAACGTCAATTTAGCTTTGGACACCGTGCCCGCAACCGTCGACGGCGGCTTGTGGTATGAAGTCACCGACAACGTGCCTGCACTTTGGATTCGCAAAGGCAACTACGGCTACGGATTCGATTACGACAGATTAAGGTTTGCAGGCGATACAAGTCGTGGGCTCGTTGCTTATCTGCCGTTTACAAAAAATCTTGCGGACGCTTGCGGTAACAAGTGGTTGCCTGTAACCGACAACGATAGGAACATAACCAGAAAGGAAGCTCTTAACCTACTGGCTATCGTAGACGGCAGCCTTTATTTTGACGGACGAACTTGTTTGGTAAACGATTCAATTTCAAGTTCAATCGGCGCGTTGCCTTGGACTGTCGATTTCTGGGGTAATTTTTCAAGCGGCACAGGCTTTTGGGGCACGTTCAATACGCTTTATCCATCTGGTACCAACCAGTGGGTGGGCATGAAGTGGAACGGCGGCACCGTCGCTATGCATTTCTATGCCAACGACCCGCTGGGGACTATCACTGTGCAAGCAGACACGCGACATCATTACGCCATGACTTACGACGAAACTATTGTTCGTATGTTTGTTGACGGCGTTTTGAGCTTATCGCTAGAGCACCAAATTACTTTAGGCGGCGATTTCGTTATCGGTTCGACGGCAAACCATAATGAATTTATCTCAGGCACAATCGACCACTTCCGAATTCACAAGGGCGTTGCGCTTTGGACTGAAAATTTCACACCCCCAAACGCCGCTGATTATCTTTGAGGCGGTGACATCGTGGAATATTTACAAATCGGCTCGTACCTGTGTGGTATTTTTAGCGTTGTCGGCGCGGCTTTTGTCTTCGTTTTCGTCAAACCTCTGAACAAGTCTATCGACGGTGTTCAGGAAGCCGTCAACCGATTAAGTGCCGAACTTCGCGCTTACCATGAACAGCAACACCGCATGGAAGGCGAACTTCGCGAGCTGAAATACTCCGTCCAGAAAGCTCACGACCGAATTGACAGTGCACTTGAGGAGCGTGCTCATGTTAGCGCGCATTGACATTGACAAAATTATCGGCACGGGGCTTGTCGCCGCGTTGATTCTGTTCGTCGTCGGCAACGTGATTTTGGTGCTGTTCGGACATGACGCGCTGCCAATCGAATTCGGCAACACAATCGTCACGGGACTTGTCGCGTACATGGGACGTTCGCTTGCCGACAAACATCGAAAGGATGATTCAGTTGAAAATTTTCATTAATCCCGGTCACAGCGTCGCGCAGGGCGAAGACCCCGGCACTTGTCATTTCGGCTTGCGTGAGGCGGACATTGCGCTTGCTATCGGTCAGCTCACCGCCGATTATCTGAAGTCGGCAGGTTGTCAAGTCAAAGTCTTTCAATTCGACGGGCTGGGCGAAATTTGCGACGCGTCGAATTATTGGAACTCCGATCTGTTCGTCAGCATCCACTGCAATTCGGCGACCAACCCGACGGCTTGCGGCACCGAAACTTTTTGTGTGTACGGAGCGAGCGCGGGACGACATTTAGCTCAATGCGTCCAAAGCCAAATTGTCAACAACTTGCCCGTCGTCGACCGAAAAGTTCAGGAACGCGGATTCGCCGTTTTGACGGGGACGACTTGTCCCGCAATTCTCGTTGAGACGGCTTTTCTGTCGAACAAAGTTGACGCCGAATTGTTACGGACGCGGCAAGACGATTTTGCACGGGCGATAGCTCGCGGCGTCACCGATTATCTTGTCGCCGTTCAGCCCAAACCCGACGTTGTCGACGCGCAGAGGTGCCCGACATGTGGACAGTTAAAACCTTGACGGCTGTCGACGATAAAGGTAATTCGGTCACCGTCGTCGAAAAGAAAATTACCGTTGCCGTCAAACTCGACAACGGTTTTCACGTCACTAAAACTTTCCGAAACGACCACACGCCGCCCTTTTTGAGCGACGCCGTCAATCAACTCATTAAGCATATCCATCACGCCAATATAAATTAAGCTCCGTTCGCGGAGCTATTTTTTTTTGCCCGAAATTCCTTAAGCAACTTGTAATACGTCGTGCGTTTCAAGCCCAACATTGCGCGGGCTTCGGTTGCCGTGATGATTTTTCGGTCAACCATGTCAATCACACGGGCAAATTTTTTCGGGAATTGAGCGGCGGGACGACCAATCGGGCGACCGGATTTCGTCTTGCCCGTGCGTTTCATTTCGGCAATTCCTTCGGCTTGTCGGCGGCGAATCATGATTCGTTCAGATTCGGCAAACGCGCTCATCACTTCGATCATTACTTGCGTCACCATGTCGAAGAAAAGTTTCGCAATGGCTTCGTCGGGCGCGTCGATTAGCGTCGTCGGCACGTCGAGTATACGGACTATCACGCCGCGGGCTTTGAGTTCGCGCAATTCGTCAGTCACGGCACTTTTGTTGCGACCGAGGCGGTCAAGGCTCGTCACGAATAATTCATCGCCTTCACGCAGGCAATATTCTTTGAGCTGTTGCCAACCTGCGCGATTGAAATCTTTGCCGCTGGCGTTATCGACAATGATTTTTTCAACGCCGTGACTTTGTAACGCCGTAACTTGCCGCGCCTCGTTTTGTGACGTGCTCGACACGCGTACATAACCGAATTTCATTCCGTAAATCACCGCCGAAATTTGAAGATTTTACGGACGGAAATTAAATCGCCCGCCGTGCAATTTTGTCTGCACCGACGGGAAAAATGTTTCCGTGCACATTTACGGACTCCGCCGCGAAAAAAATATCAAGTCAACAGTTTCAGTTTCGCGGTTTTGAACTCTTCGTCGGTCAACATGCCCGCAGACTTTAAAGCCGCGAGCCGTTCAAGTTTCGCAAGAAAATCTTCATCGTTCGACGTCAGTGGTGGTGTGCTTCGGCTGCCGATAATTTTTTGAACGGCATCAACAAACGGCTTGCAATAAACATTCGGCACCATGTCAATCTTGGCGGCGTTACCCGCGACGAAAATTGTTATATCGCCGCCAATAAAGCCCGTTGAATACTGCACCGACGTTATGTTTTCGTAACGAAATTCTTCAAGTTTCGATCCCCAAACGCGACCTTTCTCAAAGAAAAATACGCGTTCGTTCGTTGCAACAATGACGCCGTTTCGTCCGCTGTAAAGCCCGCTTGCAATGCCGCATATCGTTTCGCTTGTGTTCAAAACTTCAGGCAGACCTTTCATCTCCGTTGACGGCAACATCTTCGCCATCTTTTCACCGAGCAATCCCCCAACCTGTTTCATGACTTGCTCATAATCTATCACATCATCAACCTCCTGCAGGCTTGAAGGTAAATATTCCGCCCGTTTTCTTGTCAACGATCGTCCAGAGCAGAATTACGATTATCCCAAACAAAATTACTTCAATCCATGACCAACGCTGTCGGAACGCCCATGTAGCCGCCCAATACAGCAGGTGAAAAACCATTTTCCAAAACGCCCGTGTTGTGCGCCACGTCATGACAGTAATAACCTTGTGATTTTTTTGTTCATATCGTCACATGCTTTGACTGTTCAATTTCCTTCATAATTTCCCGATGCTCTCGGCTGTCGCGTTCGTCTATGAATTCGGAGTACTCAACTTCGACAATCCGAAAGACAGCTTGCTTGCCGCGCTTGTCCAGCTTGCGATATTTTGAAATGATTTCAGCTTCGTCGCGGCTCAATTCTTGTGCGGTGTCCGACACATCATCACCTCCAACTCAAAAAAATCCCCGCCAGTTTTGACGAGGATTGTAAAGTATCACTTTTTGACTTTCAAGAGCCGTTACCAAATTTTCTTTTTAATCCATTTGAACCAATGGAAGCTGACGACGTTGTTGCTCCCCTTTTTAAAGCCGCGTCCCGTGCATCAAGTTCAGCGTCAAGTGTCGAGTGCATTTCTTCGCGTGTCAATTCTTCGTCGGGCTTGCGTGTCATCAGCATCACCGCGTTTTCAAACGCCTTGATAACCATTTCGCGATTTTCGGGCGTCAACGACAAAAAGTTTTCGACCAACCGACGCGCTTTGTCGTCAAGTTGATATTCGGACGCCAACTGCTCAATTATCGCCGCGCTCCGCCGAACAAACATTTCGCCTTCGCCGTGTTCGAGCCATTCACGCCGCACTCCGAACTTCCTGCAAATATTTTTCAACAACGATTTACTGGGTTCGTTTTCGTTTTTCACCAGTTTTGACACATACGACTGGTCTATTTCTAAAACCGCCGCGAACTCCTTTTTCTTCATCCCTTTCACTTCAATCAACTTTGCAATTCTTTCACCTATCGCCATGATATCACCTCCTTTCGCGCCTAAATTTTATGTGTAAAATAGGCGTTAGTCAAGGCGTTTCGCCTATTTTTGTTGACATTAGGCGAAAGTCATTTTATAATAGGCGAAAATCAAAGGAGATGAGATTATGTCGTACGAACAGGAACTGCAACAAACCCGAAATCTTGTCGACAACTTCAATCAACTTGACGACGAGACTCGCGGCAAACTTGCCAACGGCGTCGAGTGGCTTGCTTTTCTTCAAAACATGGCGGCGACGAGCGACGACAAAGAACAATCCGCACCGACCGAATCACCCGCCGCTTGATTCATCACACAAAAAAACAAGCCCGTCACGGGCAAAGAATATTTAAAGGCGTGCTCATTGTAGCACATACGGAGGTAATTGAAAATGGCAACTGAAAAAGCTGTGCACAACGTCGAAATCCCCGATCTGCGGCTCGGCGAATTCACGCTGAACATCGTCGGCACTTCGCCGCTCGTTTCGCACTCGTGGAGTCAAAAGGCGAAAATGGAAATGCTCGGCAAGCAACTCAAAAAAGCGGCTACGGCAAAAGAAGCGCGTCGCCCGCATGTCGAATTCGCCGAATCGCTGTACTGGCTGACCGAAAAGCCCGACTTCAACGGTTTGTCCGACGACGAGGCAGGCAAAATCCTTGCCGAAATCATTCCGAAAAGCAAATTCGGCTTCCCCGTGCTGGCGTTCAAGGCGGCGGCTCTCGACGCGGGCTTTCAACAGGGCGCGCTTGTCGCCAAAGCAGGGACAAACGACTTGGCGAAAACGACGGCTCGCGGCGCGTTCTTCGTGTCGGGTGAAGCGGGCGATCTTGCTGTCATCGACGGCACCCCGACACCGCGTGAAGATATTGCCCGCATTGCAAAAGGCACGCCCGAAGTCCGTTTCCGCGCCGAATTCAAGACGTGGAGCACGAAACTTTTCATCAAGTACAACGAACGCGTGATAACGCCCTCGCAGATTGCAAATTTGTTCCGTCTCGGCGGGTTCTCGAACGGTGTCGGTGATTGGCGTCCCGCTAAAAACGGCTCCTTCGGCACTTTTGAAATTCGCTGATTTTTGGCAGGCTGGGCTCGGTTCGGCACGGTGTGGCAAGGCAGGGCAGGCGAGGCAAGGCTTGGCAAGGTCCGGCATGGTGTGGCAAGGCTGGGCAGGCGAGGCATGGTTCGGCGCGGCTGGTCAGAGCGAGTCAAGGCAGGTTTTGGCAGGCAGGGCAATGATTAATTTCGAGGAGGTTTGATTTATGGAAACGTATTCATGGAAAGCGGGCGTTCAATTCCCCGTCAAAGCTCAGGTTGCCGCCGACACGATTAAGCAACTTCAATCGTCGCTCGGCAAGCAGACCGTCACCGCAAAAGAATTGCTCGACGCATCACGCGACGAAAATTCCCCGTTGCACAGTTGCTTTGAGTGGGACGACTCCGTTGCCGCTGAAAAGTTTCGCACGGAGCAGGCACGCAAAATCATCATCAGTATTGAAGTCACCAAAAGCGACGCGCCGATTACCACACGGCTTTTTGTCAACGTCGTCGAGACCGCTCCGAAGAAACAAGGCGAATTCGCAACGATCTGGACGGCAATGGAAACCAACGACTGGCGGCAACAGGTTTTGAAAGACGCGCTCCGTGAACTTCGCAACTTTCAACGTAAATATTCGGCTTACAAAGAACTTGCCGGCGTTTGTTCGGCTATTGACGACTTCGCCGACAAGCTCAAATAAATTTGTCGGGGCTGGGCATGGTTTGGCGCGGCCGGTCAGAGCGAGTCAAGGCAAGGCTCGGCTCGGCGTGGCGGGGCGTGGCATGGTTGGGCGAGGCTCGGCATGGCAGGCTTGGCAAGGTCGGGCAAGGCGAGGCGAGGCTTGGCATAGCGCGGCAAGGCAAGGCAGGGCAGGCATGGTTCGGTGAGGCTTGGTGGCTTAGTTTATGGCGTGGTGGGGCTTGGTAAGGCAGGCGTGGCACGGTTTGGCAAGGTTGGGCAGGCAAGGCAAGGCATGGTTTGGCTCGGCATGGCGCGGCGCGGCGGGGTTTGGCAAGGCAGGGCAGGGTTATCGTTGAATCCTGCGTTTCATTTGGGAACGCGGGCTTGAGCGATAACTTTTTGTATTTTCAAGGAGGCACAACATGATGAATCCGTACGACAACGAGGACGTCCGACAGCTCAATTTTAAACTCGGACACATCGGCGAACAGATTGTGCGCAAAGAAATTAATCGCTTCGACGGTTACAGCACGGTCAAAGCCGAATTCACTTGCCCCGATTACAAAATTTTCATCAGCGGCGAACTCGCGGGCTTCGCTGAAGTCAAAGTGCAAAAGATGCGCTACCTGTTGAGCGGCAACCGTGCGCTCGGCTATTCGTTCAAGTCAGCCACAATCGACAATTATCGCAAGTTCAACACGCCACAAACGCCGCTTGAGTTTTATGTCGTCGACCCCGTCGCCAAAACCGTTTTTTGGGATTTCTTCAGCGAACTTGAACGCGAACGCGAAATTGACGGCGCAATTTTCCCGTTCGACCAATATGCAAAACTTTTCGACGGTGAAGCTCATCATTGGCACATCAGTCAGTTTCGCTACCGTTTCCCGATTAGCGACACCGATGCCGACGCTTTGAGAGACACAATCGAGGCGCGTGACAAAATCATTTCCGGTATTCAAGGCAAACGCGTCGACGAATTGCGTGAACGCCGCATGAACGCGTACGACAATTATCCGCCATTTTGATTCGGAGGCGACGACATGAACCCGAACATTGCCGAATTGCTCATCAAGCACAAAAACGACCATTCCAAAGTTGCGACCGAATTGCACAACAGAATCAAGACCGCCGAATTTCACGTTGAAAAGCTCAAAAGTTTAATCAAGACGTGCAACATGTTCGCGGAAGGTGCCAAACCTTTTCAACCGGTCGTCGCGGAATTTTATCGCGAGACAGCTGAACGAGCCGCCGCCGTGCTCCGACAACTTCAATTCGATCACACGCGTCACGAACTCGAACTTGAAGCCGAACTGAAACGAAGCGACCAACATGATTAAAACTTGCGAACACTGCGGAGCCGAATTCACGACCGACGAACCTCGTCGGCACAAACGTTTCTGTTCGGGCGCGTGCGAATATCGACATCGTAAAGAAAAGCAACGCTGGTTTGAACGCGAGTGGGCAGCGTGGAAACGTGACTTCGCGCTCGGCAAAACTCAATCGAACATCAAGGAGGCGGCACCGTGATTAAAATTTTCGTCATGACTGCGCTTTGTGCTCTCGGCACACTGCTTTTGGGCGCGACCGTGATTTTCGACGAACCGCCCGCTTTTATCGCGTACGGCTTCGGCATTTTGAACGGCGCAAGTATCGTCGGCGTTATCGCGCTGTATGTGATTCGACATAACTCAACCGCCGAAAATTTTTCACCAACACCAACCGAAAGGAAATCGCCATGAACATTTTCGTTAAATATTGCCGCGACGACAGACCTATGCTTGAAGCGAATTCGCTCGTGTTTTCGTTCGATGAGAACGTGACCTTCGATCCGAACGCGCAATTGATTTTCAGCAGATACGACGGTTATTCCGGCTCCTGCACGAAGGCAACAGTTACATCGTACACCGTCACGAGTGGCACACCGTCGCCGCCAAATGAAATTTTCGTTCAACGGCTCCGAAAACTGCGCTTGAAATACAGTCTCAGCGAATTTCAAGTTGCCAACATCTTGGAAATACCGACGACGCTGTATCACACTTTGGAAAGCGGAACCATGGAGCCGGGATTGAGCACGATCGCCGCCTTGTCGAAGCTGTTCTGCGTGAGTGTCGACTATCTGCTCGGACTGTGTTCGCACAACGACTTGAAAGAAAAGCCGCCGAGTGACGCGGATGATTGCAGTAATTGATTTCTTGGCTAATTCGACATAACTCAACCTCCTAAAAATTTGTTTGAACAACACGTCAACCGCACGGTTGACGCCTGCCGATTCAACTTCGGCGGGCATGAGCCGTGCAACCGGTTCAGATAAAACCTCCTTCACATTTGTGGATTTTTAATCTGTCGCGAAGTCCGTCGCTCGCCCAACACCTCGACGGGCGACGGAAAACTTTCGCGGCTCCGAAAGAACGTGAAAACGTGGCACGAGTGATTCTGGTTTACGGTCAACCCGCAAGCGGCAAGACGTATTCGCTCCGCAATCTCGATCCGAATTCAACCGTCATCATCGACGCCGACACAAAAGGTGCCTTGCCGTGGCGCGGTTGGAAAAAGTCTTACAGCGTCGCGAACAAAAATTTCTACAAGCTCGACGACCTCGGCACAATCATTGATTGGATTGGCAAAATCGGCAACCCCAACAAGGAATCAAAAATCCGCACGCTGGTTATCGACGGCTTGAACAGCGCAATGGCTTTCGCTCAGCACTTCAACCCCGACACGTCATTTAACGGTTGGCGCGTCCTCGGTCAAACGATTTTGACGCTGATTCGCACGGCTAAAAATGCCCGTGACGACCTCGACATAATCATCACCGCGCACGTCGAAAACGCCGACCCGAATTCGCCGACGTCAATCGACCACATCAAGACACCCGGCAAAATGATTGACAAAATCGGGCTTGAAAGTCTGTTGCTCTATGTTTTCTACGCCAAATGCGACGACGGCAATTATTTCTTCGAGACGCAAGGCAACCGCTCATCGGCGCGAAGTCCTGAAGGTTGTTTCCCGCCGACCGTCCCGAACGACATTAAAGCCGTTATCGACACAATTAACGATTACGACCAAGGAGAGTGATTTACTGTGATTTACCAATTCTCGGACGACGATTGGGATAACACCAAAACGGCAACTCCGGGCGAATTTACGCCACTGCCTGCGGGCGGCTACGTCTGCAAAATCATCGCCGCCGAATTCGGCGAGTCAAAGCAAGGCAACGACATGTTGATTCTCAACGTCGACATTGCCGAAGGCGACTTCGCGGGCTACTTCCAAAGCACCGTTGACCGTTTCAATCAAGAAAACTGGTCGAACGCGGGCATTTATCGGCAACTCGTCTTGACCAACGACAAGAAACTTTCGCCGTATTTCAAGGGCTTTATCGCGATTATCGAGCAAAGCAACTTCAATTTCGTTGCACGGAAAAACGGCGGCATTGACCCGAAAGACCTTGTCGGCAAGCTGTGTGGCTTCGTGTTCGTTGAAGAGGAATATACCAAACAAGACAAATCAGTCGGCGTTCGCACAGTCGTTCGCACACCGAAAACCGTTACACAAATTCGCGAAGGCAAGTTCAAAGTCCCGCCGCTCAAAAAACTTGACGGCTCCAAAGCCGCACCGACACACAAGCCGAATTCATACGCGTCGCCGCAGTCAAGTTCGCCCGACGTAATGATCGGCAATAACAATCCGTCGTCACCCGACCTTGAAGACCCGCCGTTTTAAATGACACTCGGAAGTTTGTTTGACGGTATCGGAGTTTGGCAACTTGCCGCCGTTCAAGCGGGTATCAAGCCCGTTTGGTCGAGTGAAATTGATTCGTTCGCCTGCACCGTCAGCAAAAACCATTTCCCGACGACGACGCAACTCGGAAATATTAATAATATTACCGACGCGCCGAAAGTCGACGTAATCACCGCGTCCAGTCCGTGCCAAGATATATCTATCGCGGGCAAATTGGGAGGCATACACAGTGAACGAAGCGGCTTGTTCTTCAAGGCAGTTGAAATTGTTCGACGAAGCAACGCTGAATTCTTCGTGTGGGAAAACGTCCCGCACGTCATCAGCCGCCGCGACGATTTCAAAGCCGTCCTCGAAGCCGTCACGCAAACCGAAATTCCAATACCTGAACGCGGTTTCGCCAACGCCGCAGTGGTTGACTTCGGACGCGGGCAACTTGCCTATCGAATTCTCGACGCTCAATTTTTCGGAGTCGCGCAACGTCGTCGAAGGGTGTTTCTTGTCGCAGATTTTGCAGGACGACGCGCCGCCGAAATACTCTTTGAGCACGCGGGCTTGTCAAGGAATTCTGCGACGAGCACGGCTCAAAAACAAGACGTTGCCGCCCGAACTCGAACGAATTCTGATTTCGCAGTCTACGACATAACTCACACCGACGTTGTGATTCGGCGCGTCAAGGGCGAAAACGCCAACTGTCTGCAAGCTCGCATGGGCACGGGCGGCAACCAAGTTCAAATTGTCGCTTACGGCATTGGTCGCGACGCCTTCAATCAAGGCACGAACGCGAAATTCAATCCAACTGTGTTATACGAGGTATGCCCCCCCCCCCTTATGGCGCGTGGTGCCGCCGCCGTCGCCGCGCAGTCACGAATACGGCGGCTGACACCCGTCGAATGCGAACGACTAATGGGCTTGCCCGACAACTTCTCCGCTCACGGCTCCGATTCAAAACGTTATAAAGCTTTGGGCAACGCGCTCGTCTTGCCCGTCGCAACGTGGATTCTCAAACGCATTAAGGAGGCTCGAACATGAAAATTGCCGCTCACTGGCTGGTTGAAAACAAAACCGGTCGCGAAATTGACCTTATCGAAGCCGAATTGCGCGACATCACCGGCACAGGCGTTGACCGCACCGACACGCCTTGCGGAGCCGACAACTACAACGCGCATTTTAAAATTCACGGTGACATCAATGCCGCCGACCTTGTCGACGCGTGCGAGTACATGGACGGCATCAAGGCTTATCCCGTTTGAGGTGACGAAATGATTCCGCTTAACGAAGTGCCCGAAATTGAAGACGCGCTTTTGCAAATTCGTGAACTCGAAAATCAAATTAAAGCCGCCGCCGACAAACGCGATCAATCGATTGCTTTTTACCGCAACAGAATTGACGAGGCACAAAAAATTTTTGAGACCGACACCGCGCAGATTCAATTTGAAATTGACAACATCACCGTCGCGCTTAAACGTTTCTGCGACGAAAATCCGCCCGTAAATCGCAAGTCACACAAGTTCGCGGGCGGCTCGTTCGGCTACCGCAAGCCCGATATGCGTTACGTCATTGGCGGCAGCGAAGCCAACTCCGACAACGCCGCTTTGCTCAAATTCGTCAAAGCCGGTCATCAAGAATTTTTGCGCGTCAAAGAGTCCGTTGATTGGAAAACGCTTAAAACAAAACTCACCGACGACGGCGAACAGGTTTTCTTGCAGGACACGGGAGAAGTTATTAACGGTATGCGCCCCGTGCCGCAACCCGAAAAATTTTTTGTGAAGGTGACATCATGAATTACCGTGGCACCGATAAAGACGGCAAAAAATATTTCGTCGAAATTCGCGGCAAACACATAATCATCAGCACTGGCGACAACGTCCTTGACCTTATCGCTGAAGATTTTTACGGCTACGACAAAAACGGGCGCGCCGTCTTCGAGAACGACACGATTACATTGCCGAAGAAAAAATTCCATTTCCAGTTCGGCAACGTAACTTTCACTGCCAAAGGCGAAAAAGTTGTTGTGCCGGATTTCAAGCTGAAAGGAATGACACGCGTCATGTTGGGGCAAATTATTCAATGTTCCGAATTGCAGGAGGCGACGACATGAGACCGATTAAATTTCGCGGGCGCGACATTAACACGGGCGAAGTCATCTTCGGCGACTTGAGACACATTGGAATTCGCACGTACATTTTCAAAGAAGCGCAGTGCTACTACGACGAAGAGCTAATCGAAGTCGACGAAGATTCGGTTGCTCAACTCGTCGGCTTTGACAGCGACGACAAGGAAGTTTACGAAGACGACACACTTATTGACCAAAACGGGCGGGAATACACCATATCGGACGATATTCAAGTTGAATTGTTTTGCGGCGGTGTTTATGAACCGCTTTACAGCACCAGTTACAAATTCAAACTCAAGGAGGCTACAACATGAAACACAAAATCCGCCAGCGTGTGCTTGACCCCGTCACGGGGCTCAAAGTCACCAAAGTTGAGACCGTCAACGGCGAACTCGGCTCAGGTATCTTCGACAAAAACGGACGTGAAATCTTCGAGGGCGACCGCGTTAATGACCTGCGCTTCGGTTGTTACGGCGAAATTTCTTTCAAATACGGCGCACTTCGCTTCCCGAACGGACACCCGCTTTCAACATATGGCGATGAAAACCTTGAAATTATCGGACATGTCAACGATTAAGTTCAGCGCAGACATCGTGCCCGTCACTTTCAAACGTCCCGGCTCAAACCGCAAGCACCGTTACGATCACCGTTACGATCCGCCCGATTACGCCGCTTTTAAAGCCGCTTTGGGCTACGTCGCTCGACGGGCTATGAACGGTCGGGCACCGCTTGACTGCGCGTTGAAATTCGACTTGAAAATTTTCAACAACCTGCCACCCGCGTCACGAAATTTCGGCGATTGGGACAATCACGCCAAAGCCGCTTGCGACGCCTTGAACGGGATCTGCTACCTCGACGACCGTCAAATTGTCGACGGGCGCGTACGTTTGTTTCGTGGCAACCCGCATGTTGAAGTTCAACTGGAGGAACTCTAATGCTGATAAAAATTTCCCCAACGTGTTGGCTTAACCCGCAAGACGTTTCGGCGGTCATAGCCTGCAAACAAATTCAGGCGGAGGGCGACGACACCGCCAACATTGAATTTTCGCTTCACGGCGGGCAAACACTTCAGATATCAAGCACAATACCTTTCAGCAAAGCCGAAAGTTTTCTTGACGAACTCGCCGACAAGCTCAACGCGGAGGCGATACCGTGAAACTCAGTTTCCTCTTTGAAGACGACAATTATCGTGGGTGCTTGGTTGACCTCCGCGAAAGCGACAACGGCAAGGCAGTTCTCGTTTTCGCGGAAATTCAAGACCAAGACTTAAAACATGTCGCTTATGCCGTCGGCACCGTCGACGAAGTCAGAAAGTGTCTTTCGGAGCGCACAATCAAAATCATTTCGGAGGCAGACAATGCTGATACGCCTTAATCACGGTCGCTGGCTCAATATTGAACCCGACGACCTCTGTGAAATCACTATCGCACACGCGACATTTAAAGGCACCAACGACGTAAAATTCACCGTCAACCTTGTATTCGTGGGCGAAACCGAAACGTCGGATTTCTTTGACTCGTTCGACGCGGCAGAAAAGTTCGCGCTTGAAATCGTCGACAAAATCAATTCGGAGGTACCAACATGAAATTCATCAAAGACATCAACGGCAATTTTATTCACGTCTACAAAATTACCGCGTTCACCGTTGAAAAAGACCAATACGGCAAGTGGGTTGTGTGCGAATACAGCGACAGCTACCATTCCAAACTCAAAGAATTCAGCAACGAAGCCGAAGCCCGCAGTTGGCTCAAAGAACTCGTGATTCAAATCGACGACGAGTTGTCGGGACGCAATTTGACCAGTGATCTGTGGAAGCAATTTACACAACTCATCAAGGATAAACGCAATGTGGGAAATTGATTCGGACGGCTACGCTCAAAACTCCGACGGCAGCGAAATGTTGTGTGTGGCGACGACTTTCACCGTCAAGCTGTGGCGGATTCAAAATCACTCGTTCCAAAGCATCACGATTAAAACGTTCGATAACGAAGCCGAAGCCCGTGAGTACATACGCGCTTATGTCGCCGCGCAAAATTGGGAGAACACCAACCATGCTGATTAAACTTTCGGACACGCAATGGGTTGATTCGCGGTTCGTCCGCCGCCTGTTCGTGCAACAATTCAACGACAACGAAAATCTCATCTACAAACTTGCCGCCGACTTGGGCGACAAAACCGTTTACGGCGTCGCTTACAAAGATTTTCACGAGGCGACCAAAATCCTTGAATGGTTGGCTCAAACCATTTCGGAGGCGTCCCGTCATGCAGAATAAAATCAACAAAATCATCTGGACGGTGTTTGTCGGCGGCATGTACGGTTACAGCTTTGTCAATCACGACTGCTTGAGTTTTTGCTCAGGCGTTATCGTCGGCATTGCGACAATCATCGTCGCCGTCATGTGGTACGACAGCTGAAAGGAGTTTTTACTTTGAAACGACCAATTAAATTCCGAGGACGCGACCAAAACGGAAAGCTCCACTACGGTGACTTGAACCATAGTGGCAAATACATGTTGATTTCCAACGACGGCAAACCTCGAATTTTTGTCGAACCCGACAGTGTTGCTCAGCTCGTCGGTTACGACGCGGACGGGCGCGAAGTCTACGAAGGCGACGAACTTATTTCTGTCGACGGTGATTATGAGGATACCGCCAAACTGATTTCAAACGTTTGCGACAGCGACAAACTCAAGGAGGCAACGACATGAAACGACCGATTAAATTTCGCGGCAAACGCGTCAACAACGGCGAATTCGTTTTCGGTGACTTGATGCACATGACGGGCAATCGCATCGGAATTATTTTCGATAAGCGCGTTGCGGCAGTTGAAGTTGACCCCGACAGCGTCGCTCAACTTGTCGGCTATGATCATGACGGACGCGAAGTCTACGAGGACGACATGCTTGTCGACAAATTGAGCAACAAATTCACCGCCCGATTGGTCTGCCGAGTTTTGGACGACGAAGGATTTTTGCTCGATATCCCGCTCGAACAGCTGGAACTTACGGAGGCTTGAAATGCAAATCACCAAACGCGACGGCACACGCGTCGAATTCGACAAAGTGAAAATTTACAATGCACTGCGACATTGCCGCGACGCCGTCAGCCCGCACATTGAGGCGAAAATTCTGTACGACATCACCGAGCGAACCGTTGAAGCTGTCAAAGATTTTGACACGATTCACGTTGAGGACGTTCAAGACGCCGTTCAAACCGAATTGATGAAAGCCGGACTTTACGTCATGGCGACCGCTTATATCGAGTACCGCCACTTGCACAAAATCCGTCGTGATGCGCTCTATGACTTAATGAAGGCGTGTCACGAAATTCTGTTCGCCGACAGCTCCGACGTTGATTCAAAACGCTCAAACGCGAATATCAATTCCGATGCGTCAATGGGCATTATGCTCAATCTCGGCGCAGAGACTGCCAAATTTTTCAACAACACCTGCGTCCTGCCGAAAGTTTTTGCCGACGCTCACCGCGAAAAGTTCATCCACATTCACGACCAAGATTTCAGCATGATCACGTTCAACTGTTGCCAAATTGACACGGCGAAGTTGCTTGACGGCGGCTTTTCGACCGGTCACGGCTACGTTCGCGAACCGAATTCAATTCGCTCGGCGGCGGCGTTGGCTTGTATCGCGGTGCAGGCGAATCAAAATGACATGTTCGGCGGACAATCGCTCAACGGCTTTGATTTCGCCATGGCGAAGTACGTTCGCAAAAGTTTTCAAAACGCTCTGCTTAAGGAAGTTGACCGCGTCAAAAGTTATGTTGGTTTTGGCGAACAGTCTGACGTTTACCGTTACGCGTGCAATTACAAAAATGATTCCACCGTGACCGAACTTATATTCGCGGGTCTCCAACCGACACAGGCGCATAACGCGTACAAATTTGCCTGCCGCGAAGTTGAGCAAGAAACTCATCAGGCAATGGAAGCGTTGATTCACAACTTCAACACGCTCCACAGTCGGGCGGGCGCGCAGGTTCCGTTCAGCTCGCTCAATTACGGCATGGACACTTCGCCCGAAGGACGCCTTGTCACACGCGAACTTTTGAACGCCATTGAAGCCGGTCTAGGTCACGGCGAAACGGCGATTTTCCCGATAAGCGTCTTTCAGCTGAAACGCGGCGTCAATTTCGACGAGGGCGACCCGAATTATGACTTGTTCCGTCGTGCCTGCGAAGTCAGCTCAAAGCGGCTGTTCCCGAACTTTTTAAATTTGGACGCGCCGTATAACGCGAAGTATTACAAAGCCGGCGATTACAACAGTTTCGTCGCGACAATGGGCTGTCGCACGCGTGTCATGTCGAACGTCAACGGTGCCGAAGTTTCGAGCGGACGCGGCAATTTCGCCTTCGTGACGATTAATCTGCCGAAACTTGCTTTGGAAGCAAACGGCGACGTGAAGCGGTTTTTTAAGCTGTTCGACGAGTACATCAACCTTAGCCGCGATTATCTGAAATTCCGACTCGAAACGATTGCCAATAAGCACGCGTACAATTTCCCGTTCCTCATGGGGCAAGGCGTCTGGCTTGATTCGGACAAGCTCAAACCGACCGACAAGATCGGCGACGTTCTCAAGCACGCGTCGTATTCAATCGGCTTTTGCGGGCTTGCCGAAGCGTTGGTTGCGTTGACGGGCAAGCATCACGGCGAAAGTGACAAAGCTCAACAACTCGGCTTGAAAATCGTCGGACATCTGCGCGAAAAAACCGACGCGTTCACCGAAATTGACCACATGAACTGGACGACGTTCGCGACACCGGCTGAATCAACGGCAGGGACTTTTCAACGCGCCAACCGTAAGAAATTCGGCGTCATCAAAGGCGTCACCGACCGCGAATACATGACGAATTCAAGTCACGTGCCCGTTTATTACAAACTCCCCGCCGCTGAAAAAATTCGTATCGAGGCTCCGTATCACGAACTTTGCAACGCGGGACATATCGCGTACATCGAAATGGACGGCGACCCGTCGAAAAATGTCACCGCTTTTGAAGAAATTGTTCGCGCTATGCATGATGCCGACATGAATTATTTCAGTATCAATCACACCGTCGATTTCGATCCCGTCTGCGGCTACGTCGGAATTATCGGCAACCGTTGCCCGAAATGCGGACGCGCCGAAACTGAAATTCAGCCGTTCAAACGCACGCGCCGAATCACGGGCTATTTGAGCGACCAACACAGTTGGAACGACGCCAAACTCGCCGAACTGCGCGACCGCGTCAAACACACGAGGTGACCGACATGGCTTATAAAACTTACAACGAAGAACTCAAAGACCGTTGGCGCGGCGTGAATTTGCCGCTTTGGGTGAAGTTGTCACCGCTTGAAACTCTTGAAATGGTAAAGGCGAAATTTCTTTTGGATTATGAGACCGAAACCGACCTTGACCGCAAAATCAGTATGGCACGGAAGTTTGACAAAATAGACAGAATGATAAGCGTGATAATTGCCGAAACACGAGGTAATCGCCATGATGAAACTTTTTGAGTTGGTGGAGACCGCTTTCAGGGCAGGTCAACTTATGTATTTCGTCGGCGACCGCAGTGCCTTAACAGCCGAACAACTTGCCGTCGTTGAAGCGAAATATCCCGACCACAGAAAAACTTTGTACGCAAAGCGCGTGCAGAAATTTTGCAAAGCTGTCGACAATATCGTCAAACGTTACCGCGAACTTGAGGAGGCAACCAAATGAAATTTCACGTTTACACGAACGAGATTCGCGACGCGTTAAAAATCGTCACCAAATGCGCCGACCCGAAGCCGCAAACGCCGATTCTTGCCGCCGTCAAAATCGACGCCGCCGACGGGAAATTGACGCTCACCGCCAACAAGTTCAGCGTCGCCGCGCAGGTTTACTTGCCCGTCAACTGCGAATCAACCGGCTCCGTCGCCGTCAACGCAAAACTTTTGAACGAAGTCATCGGCAAGTTCAAAGACGACGTTACTACTTTCGACGACGCAAGCGGTTTTCTCGGCGTTCAATCGGGAAGCACGAACTTCAACCTGCGCACGTTTGAAGTCAAAGATTTTCCGACGCCGAACTTCGATTGTGACGGTTTCGCCGAAGTGCGGGCGAATTTTTTCAGATCGTTGCTCAAGCAAAGCAGTTTCGCCGTCGCCAAAGAGGACGAACACCCCATTTTTAGAGGCGTCAATTTGACCGTCACCGACAGCACAATCACCGCCGTCGCGACGAATTCGCATCGGATTGTTCGCAATGTGATTCATCGTTCGTACAACGGGACTGCGCAATTTACAGCAATCGTGCCCGTCGATTCGGCGAAATTTCTTGAGACGGCACTGCCCGACGATTTTGAAGTCAAAGCTCAAATCGGCTCCGACGGCAAAAGTCTCGTTGCCAAATTCGCTAACGTCGCCTTCAGGACGCGGCTTATCGAAGGCGAATTCCCGCCCGTCGACGACTTGATTAACGTCGAAAAGCCGATTGTGACGCGCTTTAACGTCGCCGAATTCAGGGACGCGCTTAACCGTGTCAACGTCATCAGCCGAGCCAACACTTACGACACAGTCACTTTGGCTTTGCAGGAAGACAAAATTATCATCCGTTCGCGCAACGACGACATAGGCGACGTTAAAACTGTTGTGGAAGCTACCGCCGCCGACGATACCGATTTCGTCACGGCGTTTAACGGCGCGTATCTGCTCGACCTTTTGTCGGTGACCGACGCGACGAAAATGGACGCTCATTTTGCCGACAAATTCGATCCCGCGACGTTCACCGACCCTGACAATGACGACTTTATTTACATCGTCACACCGGTGCGGACATGATTAAGCGTTGCGTTCGTTGCGGCAAAGAATTTGACGGGCACCCAAGCGCGAAATATTGTCGGGATTGCCGAGTTGACGCCAAACAAGACTGCGACCGCCGTTATCGTGACCGTCACCGCGAACAAATACGCGAATACTATCGCCAATACCGCGCACGCAAAAAACTTGAACGGAGGCAACGCACATGAAAATTATCGAACCGTCTGTTGAACTGATTGACGAAATCGACGGCGAACAAATTCTTCGCAAGCTCGAACGTTGCGGACGCGTCAGCCACAAGTCGAAACTCGGCGACGCTGAAAACTTCGTTCGCAAAATCATCAAGCTCGGACACACAAGCGTTCTTGAACACGTCAGCTTGACGTTCCATATCATCTGCGACCGTGCGATTCAAAATGAACTCGTTCGCCACCGTCACGCTAGTTTCACCGTCGAATCAACGCGCTATGTCAAATACAAAGAATTGACGTTCGTAGCCGCGACTTTAAATATCGCACCCCAATGGGCGGCATATTTGAAAGGAATTGAAGATTGTTACATTTACGCTGTACAAACAGGCTACAAGCCCGAACAAGCCCGCGCCGTCTTGCCGCTTTGTTTGGCGACCGAATTGTACATGACGGCGAATTTGCGCGAACTGCGTCACATCTTGAAATTGCGAACGGATAAGGCGGCTCATCCGCAAATGCGCGTCGTCGCAGGGAAAATCCTTGACATCTTGCGCGATAAACTTCCCGTAATCGTCGAGGACATCACGCCATGAATAATCCCGTTCACCGATTGAAAAAATTCGTCAAGTACGCAGGTAACGAAAAGCCGTCGTCGTGCTATATCACCGAAGCAAGCGGCTGGCTCGGCTCCGGCATTACCGACCGCAACGGCGTCGAAATTTACGAAGGCGACATTGTGAAAATTTTTGACGTTTTTGGCAACGACAAAGAAAATATTCATCCCGTCGCTTTTCACAACGGTGCATTTTGGACGGGCGACGGGCTGTTGGCAAATCTCACCGCTGAAAGTCTTGAAGTCGTTGGTCATATTGCGGAGGAAACGTCATGAATCAAAACGACGCCTTGAAAATGCTTGAAGCGTGTAACGCAATGCTCAAATTTTTGCCCGACAAAATTGTCTTGGACACCGTCAAAAACATGTTACCCGAAACTATCGAAAACAGCAAAATTCCCAACGAGGAAGTTGCCGAACTGGTCATACTCTACCGAAAACGCGACGTGCCCGCGATAAAACAATTCTTTCACCGCATGTTGGACGACGCAAAACGCAAAGTTTCCGCCGATTGAACTGTGTCATTACGCCGCGTCAAGTATACACGCCGTGCATGTTGACTTTTCGACCGATAAGAGTGACTTATAGGTTACCAAATCGAAAGGGAGACGGTACAAAATGAAGACACTCACAATCGGAACCGAAATCGAATTCACGGGAATCACGCGACACCAAGCGGCTGTTGTGGTCGCAAAATTTTTCGACACGACGGCAAAACACGAAGGCGGCAATTATGACAAATACACCGTTGAAGACTACGACAGGCGCATCTGGACGGTCATGAGCGACTCAAGCATCCGCACCACCGACGGCAATTCCCAAAAACGTTGCGAACTGGTCACGCCGATTCTGCGTTGGAGAGACATCAAAACC
The DNA here is from genome assembly GCA_947165295.1 of uncultured Selenomonadales bacterium. Lineage (GTDB taxonomy): Bacteria > Bacillota > Negativicutes > Selenomonadales > Selenomonadaceae > Quinella. The sequence continues at coordinate 40,026 of CAMUZU010000016.1, forward strand.
CTGCAACAAATTGTTCGCAACCTTCGGTTTGTGGGCGCGAAAGTCAACGACTCCTGCGGAATGCACGTCCACATCGGCGCAAGCGACATGACGGCGACGCAAATTCGACACCTCGTCAATATCGTCGCAAGCCGCGAAGAAATTTTCTACAACGCGCTGAAAGTTCACGAAAACCGCAAAGATTATTGCCGCCCGACGAACGAACAATTCTTGCGCGAACTCAATCAAAAAAAGCCCGTCAAACTCGACGCGCTGAAAAAAATTTGGTACGGCGACTGCGGCGACCATGATCACCACTACGATCCGACGCGCTACACAATCGTCAACCTGCACGCGCTTTTCACCAAGGGCACCGTCGAGTTTCGGATTTTCAATTCGACCTTGCACGCGGGCGAAGTCAAAGCCGCAATTCAATTCGCCGCCGCGCTTGTCGCCTTCGCGAAAAAAGCACGCCGCTCGGTTTATCACAAAATCGAGACCGACAACGAAAAATTTGCAATGCGAACTTTTCTGACGCGGCTCGGCTTGAACGGCGACGAATTCAAAACCGCACGGCTCCACTTGACGAAAAATCTTGAAGGCAATGCGGCTTGGCGTTTCGCAATCTAATCGAAGTTGACGGGGCGACTTCGGTCGCCCTTGATTTTTAAGGAGGCTGATTTACATGAAAAAATATCTCGCGTACGGCGCGAACATGTCCGTCGAAATGATGTCCCGCCGTTGCCCCGACGCAAAACTTATCGGCACGGGCACGCTCGAAAATTACCGCCTGATGTTCAAGGGCGACGTCCCGAATTCGTACGGCACTATCGAACAGTGGGACGGCTTCAACGTCCCGTTCGTGCTTTGGGACATTTCGCCGCGTGACGAAAAGCGGCTTGACCGTTACGAAGGCTATCCGATTCACTACCAAAAGCACACCGTCACCGTCGAAGTCAACGGCGAAATCGTCGAGGCTATGTATTACTCGAAGCCCGAAAATCAGCGCGTCAATCCGCCGTGCGATCATTACGTTGCCGCGCTTTGGGAGTCGTATGAGCATTTCGGCTTTGACTTGAACATTTTGATTCGGGCACGCGACTTCAGCTGTGGAGACTGTTTTTGACATGTCGAAAACGTTGCAATTGTTGATTCAGCTTGAACGGCTTGCGCAGTTTGTGCCGTTCGACGAAGGCAACGCAAATCACGTGCTCGACGAATTATTAACTGCTGACGACGCGGAAAATTATCGCCGACTGAACTTTACGCCCGACATGATTCGCTTCACGGAGGGCTTCAACCATGATGCCATACACGACCGCGAAGACTGACGCTTATCACAAGCACGCCGAAGTTTTCACGCCGCCGGGTGTCGTCGCGTTCATGGTGCTCAATGGCGACGTCCGTGATTGTGTTCGCTCCGTCGACAAAACGATTTTCGATCCCGCCTGCGGTCACGGGCAATTTCCGTGCTTTGAACTGGTTTGCAAGTTGTTTTACCAAATCGGACGGCTCGACGAAAACGTCGCTCTCCGTGCTCTGAAAAGTTTGTACGGTATCGACATTCAGCCCAAAAGCGTTGAAATTACGCGCCGTCATATGTTGGCGGCACTTGTCGACGCGTACAAATTTTTCACGGGCAACGACTTCACGCGACTTGACGAGGCGACAGCTGTCGTCAACGAAAATTTCATCTGCGGCGACAGTTTGAAAATCATGCGTCAATGGGCAAACCGACAACTTCCGCTGTTTTAAGGAGGCGACGCCGTGAGTTTTGCAATTTACAACGAAGACTGCCTCGAAGGTATGAAACGGCTTGCGGACAAATCTGTCGACTTGATTGTCACCGACCCGCCTTTTGCCGTCGGTTTAACGTCGAACGGAATTCGCGGCACGTATGAAGACTTGAACTTGTTGCGTCCGTTTTGGGAACTGTGCTTGACCGAGTGGCGTCGCGTGCTTAAAGACGGCGCACAAATTTACGTCAACACCGACTGGCGCACGTATCCGTTTTTGTATCCGATACTGCAGAAATTTTTCGTGCCGCGCAACTTAATCGTGTGGGATTTAATGTGGCTCAAAGCCGGCAACTTTTATCGCTACACGCACGAGCTGATAATTTTCGCCTCGAACGGCGAAATAACACGAACTTTCAGCCCGTCGGAGACCGACATTTGGCGAATCCGTTGCGTTATTAACCGTCAGCAACAGAAACGTCGACACCCCGCCGAAAAGCCCGTTGAGCTGTGCGAAAAAATGATTCGCAATTCGTCACGCGAAGGCGACACCGTTCTTGATTGTTTCGCGGGCAGTGGCACGACAGGCGTCGCGTGCGTCAACACCAACCGAAACTTTGTCGGCTTTGAAATTGACGAGCGATTTTTCAACGTCGCGCAAAAACGGATAGATGACGCCGAAAATCTAAAACTTCAATCGCTGTTTTAAAGGAGTGATCAACATGTCCGAAATTGTTCTGCGACCGTATCAGAAAGACTTCGTCGGCAACGTGCGCAATGAATTCGTACATCGGCACAAGCGCGTTGTCGGCGTCGCGCCCTGCGGTTCAGGCAAAACCGTTATGGCGGCGTACATGGTTCGCGGAGCCGTCAGCAAAGGCAACCGCGTCGTTTTTCTCGTGCACCGTGACGAATTAATTGCGCAGACCGCTCACACGTTCGCCAAATTCGGGATTGAATTCGGAGTTATCGCCGCCGGTACCGAAATGCGCACCGATATTCCCGTACAAATCGCCTCCGTGCAAACGCTTTCGCGCAGGTTGGACAAAGTCAATGCGCCCGACTTCATCATCTGCGACGAATGCCATCACATTTTAGCAAATACTTACCGCAAGATTATTGACGCCTTCCCAAATGCAAGACTGCTCGGATTGACAGCGACTCCTCAGCGCATGGGCGGAATCAATCTCGGTGACGTGTTCGTCTCAATGGTTAAAAGTCTCACCGTCGACGAACTCATTGCCAATAAAAACTTGACGCCGTTCAAATATTACGCGCCCGAAATCGGCGTTAATCTCGACGGCGTCCGCTCAAAATTCGGCGAATACGTCACCGACGACATCAGTAACGTTATGAGCAATTCAAAAATTATCGGCGGCATCGTCGACAATTATCGCAAACTTGCGAACGGTAAGCAGGCAATTTGCTACTGCGTCAACGTCCGCCACTCGGAATCCGTCACCAAAGCGTTTCAAGCTGCCGGAATTGCCGCCGCGCATATCGACGGCGTCACCGACAAAAAAATCCGTCGGCGGATTGTTGAAATGTTCCGCAACGGACGTGTCAAAGTTTTATGTAACGCTGAACTTTTCGGTGAAGGCTTCGACGTGCCGAATTGTCAATGCGTGATTCTTGCCCGACCGACTAAGTCACTAACGCTTTATATTCAGCAGTCAATGCGGGCTATGCGTCCCGACCCGTCAGATCCGAATAAAGTTGCCGTCATCATCGACCACGTTCAAAACTACATGCGGCACGGCTTGCCGAATTCTGTTCGTGATTGGTCGCTCGACGAAACGGAATTGCCGCCGCCGAGAAAACCGCGTAAATGTCCTCGTTGCAATGTCGTCGTGCCGCGCCATAAGCACATCTGCCCGAATTGCGGCTACGAGTGGCAAGTTGAAAAGCGCGACGAAGAATTTTTCGACGAACAGGAAGGCAGGTTGACCGAAATTGACGCAAGCAACACTTTCACCGAGCCGGCAAAGAATTCGCCCGAATACTTCAAAGCCATTGCTGAAGCGGAAAATCGCTCCAACTATTGGATTGCCGAACAATCAAAGCCGTTCGCCAAAACCTACAACGATTTCGTTCACATCGCCGAAGTCGTCGGTTATCAGCGCGGTTGGGCTTGGTACGCTTGGCGCGAATTCAAGGGCTACCCCGTCGAAAAAAGTAATTGAAAAACTCCGCCGCATGTGTTACAGTTACGTCGCTAAACTAATTCCATAACCGCGGAGGAGCTTTCAGGTTTTTATATTCAAGCACTTGCGTGCCCTTTTCGTTTTAAGCTACCAAACTGTAACACCTTGCGGCAACTTTGTCAATTAAAAGGAGTGATTTTATGTCCGACGAAAAAAGCGTTCACACCCCATTTCTAACGGGGCAGGTTACAAACGGGGTGCAAATGGTCAATACTACCCCTCCGCCTTATACCTCGCCTATACCCGACTTTACACCCCCCACCCCCAGTAAGACTTTACGGCAACTTTACACCCCCCGCACGTATGAAGGCGTCGAATATTACGGCGCAGAAGATGTCGCAAAGATTATCGGAGTGTCGAAACCCGCTGTTATTGACTGGCACAAGAAAAATTTATTCACAGCGGACAAGCGGGCGCATGACGGCAGGTATCTTTACACCGTTGAACGCGTCGAACAGCTGAAATCGGTTTATCACCCGAAATGGATGCGCGGCGGCTACGAGCCGTCACCGACAACAACAGAAAAAAGTGACTTTACGGATTGTCAAAAAGTCACACCGCCAACCGTCGACCTTGAGCAGTTCCTGAAAATCAACAAAATTGACGCGGCGAACTTCGCAAGTTACAGCTGGCTTAAGGTAACGAAGTTCAGCAACAAAAATCGTATGATGCCGTCGCGTTTTCAATGCCCGTTTTGCGGCTCACACGAATTGGCGTTCTACGAAAACGGCGGCATCACCAAATGGAAATGCGATTGTTTCAACGGTCAAACGAAAACCAACGCCGACATTTTCGCGAAAATTTTCAACCTCGACGTGTCCAGAGACCGTGACGAAATTTATCGCCGTGTCACCGAAAAAATTTCGGTCGACAATATTCAGCGTCAATCGTCACCGAAACCCGCGCCGTCAATCGATCTGAGCGACGACGAAATTGCACAACTTGCCCGCGACAAAATTGCCGCCGTGCAAGGTACACTCCGCAACCTGCCCAAAAGCGAACTTCGCGGCTTCGACGGTGACGACGGAATTGCCTTCCTCGAAAGTTTTAAAATCGGCGTTGACCTCAAGTGGACGCATCCGAAAATGCCGAATTCGCGTTCGACGAAACGTTTTGTTATGCCGCTCGGTGACAAAGACAATCATATTTCGTACAACGCAATCATGACGCACGAAGACCGCCAACGGTACAAAACTTTGCGCGAAGGAAACAACCCGCCGAAATGGTCGGAAAAATGTTTGACAGCAGGCGCGAAGTTGGTATTCAATCCGTCGGCACTTAACGACCCGCGCATTGTTGTTCCGTTGTTTGAAGGCGAATTCGACGCGCTTGCCGTTATGTATTCGTCGAACGGCACAATTCCCGCTTGTGCGCTCGGCGGTGCAGGTTTGTACGGTGACTTGATCAATCGCCTTCAAAACATGGAGCAGAGACCGTACATTCTCATTATTAACGACAACGACAAAGACAAGGAAATCAACGCGGGACAAGTCAACGCACAACGCGGCTTGAAAAAACTTGCCAACATACGCGTCGCCGCCGTGTCACGCTACTTTGAACAGTACATGACGCCCGAAGACGTTGCCAAAGTCGGCGGCAAAGTTGACGCCAACGCGATTATGCAAACACTCGGCAAAAATTATTTGTGTAATCTCGTCATGAAAATTATCGTCGACGTATCGGGCGAACTCGAACGCATTGCCGAAGAATACGCCGCAATGCCCGAACCGTCAAATGACGCGACCAACTTTGACCTTGCGCTGACAACCATTAAATCACAACGAAACGGCGAACATTCGGGCAACAAACGTCCCGAAATTCAAGCGTTGCTCGATAAAATCAATTCCGACCTTACTGCGGGCGACCTTGAAGCGAAAAATATTATCGTCAAGTCCAAAAGACAATATTACTGCTGTCCGTTTTGCGAAAGCGGCAACCGCACGCACGGCACAGGCGCGTTGCAAATTTACGACGGCAACGGTTTTTTCTGCCACTCTTGCGGCGAAGGCGGCTCGTTCTTCAAACTCATCACCACAGTTCGCAAGTTGAACACGTACGGCAAAGATTTTTTCGAGACGTTACGCGCCGTTGCCGACGAATTCGGCGTTAAATACGACCCGAAAATTTTTGAAATGACGTCACCGAAAGCTGAAGAGCAACCCGCGAAAGTTGAAATTCCGACATTTGTGACCGCATCCGAAGACAAAGTTGCCGAGTGGCTGAACGTCAACGGCGGCGTCATCGAACCGAATATGATTAACGCGTTGCAATCCGCCGAAAAATTTTTCGCGGAAGTGACGCCCGAAAAAATCACGCCCGAATTCGTCAACTCGTCCGTTACCTTACAAAATCTTGCGCTGGTGACATTCTATGACTTCATGTCGGCAAATCTCAATAAATTTTTCACCGCGTTGGAGTCAGCCGCAGAAAACGCAGCGAATCAAATTGCCGAAGCAAAAACAGGCATGGTCGAAAAGCCGTCAGATGAAGTCGTCGAAATTTCCAAACTGCGCAAGTACAAACTCGAATCAAGCATTAAAACACGCGTGACCGCCATTCGCAAAGCGCATAAAAATTTCGTCGCCGACTTCAAAGAAAAATACGAACGCGCCGAACGTCAGGCACGACAAAAAGCCGCACGTGAAGCCGACAAAGCCGCAATCGGTGACGCGTACAAGCTCAAAGACCCTGCGCAAGCCGAATATTTACTCGCACAACTCAATGACGACACGGGACGCGCCGAACAATTTGCTTATCTTTTCGGCAACCACATTCGTTTCATGCCGTCACGCGAACAGTGGCTTGCTTATCAACGCGATAAGGAATTCAAAAATAGCGGCGTTTGGCGGCTCGGCAATCCGGGCAAGAATACAATCGTCATGCCATTTGCCGCCGAAATGCACAAGTT
>CAMUZU010000017.1 GCA_947165295.1 uncultured Selenomonadales bacterium
CCAACTGTTCCGCCGCTTTTAAAGCGACTGCGGCTGAAGTGAATTTAATCTTGACTTACCGACGCTTAACGGTCGGCAGTAAAATATTCGTGAACAAAACTTTTCGGAGGTAACAAACTTGAAAGCAGGCTTTGTGAGTTTGGGCTGTGCAAAAAATCTGGTCGACACCGAAGTCATGCTCGGCCTTATGCAGGCGCACGGCATCGAGTTGACGGCCAACCCCGCCGACGCCGATATTTTGATTGTCAACACCTGCGCGTTCATTCTTTCGGCGAAGGAAGAATCAATCACCACGATTTTGAATTTGGCCGAATACAAGTCGAACGGTCGTTGCAAGTCGCTGATTGTGGCGGGCTGTTTGGGTCAACTTTACAAGCGCGAACTTTTGGACGAAATGCCCGAAGTCGACGCAATTATCGGTACGGGCGCATGGAACCGAATTGTCGAGGCGATTGAGGAAACTCTTTCGGGTCGGCGCGTTGTTTTGATTGGCGACAAAGAAATTATTTACGACGCGAAGACGCCGCGAATCCGCACGACGCCCGATTATTCCGCTTACGTGAAAATCGCCGACGGTTGCAACAATCGCTGCGCGTTCTGTACGATACCTTTGATTCGCGGCAAGCAAATTTCCCGCACGATTGAAGACATCCGCGCCGAAGTCGAACAACTTGCAAGTCAAGGCGTCAAGGAAATTAATTTAATCGCGCAGGACACCACGGCTTACGGCACAGACATTTACGGTCAACCGAAACTTGTCGAACTTTTGCGTGCGTTGACAACGGTCGACGACGTGCGCTGGATTAGAATTCTTTACGCTTACCCGCGCAGGTTCACCGACGAGCTGATTGACTTCATTGCCGCCGAGCCGAAAGTTTGCAATTACTTCGATTTGCCGCTTCAACACGCGAGCAACAAAATTTTGCGTTCGATGAATCGTCCCGACACCCGCGAATCAATCGAGGCTCTGTTGACGAAAATTCGCACGAAAATTCCCGACGCGACAATTCGGTCGACGTTTATTGTCGGCTTCCCCGGCGAGACCGAAGACGACTTCAACGAGCTGAAAACTTTCCTGCAGACGCAGCGGCTTGACAAGGTCGGCATCTTCACTTATTCCCGCGAAGAAGACACGCCCGCTTACGACATGCCCGAACAGGTGCCCGAAGAAGTCATGCAGGAACGCTATCATGACTTGATGAGCACGCAGTCTTTGATTTCGCAGGAGATTAACGAGTCGCTTGAAGGCCGCGAACTTGACGTGCTGATTGAGAATCGCGACGAAGAAGTTCCGCAGGTTGTGGCGGGACGTTCTTATCGCGACGCGCCCGAAGTCGACGGGCTTGTTTACATTGAAAACGACGGTCGCAGTCAAGCAGGCGACATTGTCCGCGTCAAAGTTCTTGCGGGCTTCGTTTACGACCTTGCCGCCGAGAGGATTGACTAAATGATTGGCGCGTTGCTCACGTCGAAGAATTTGACTGTCGCGACGGCGGAAAGTTGCACGGGCGGACTTTTGGCGAGCGCGTTGACGGACGTTGACGGTTCTTCGGCTTACGTCAAAGGCGGCGTTGTCGCTTACTCGAACGCGATTAAAAATTCCGTCCTGCACGTCGACGCGGTGACTTTACAGACTTTCGGCGCGGTGAGTTCGCAGACTGCGCGGGAGATGGCATCCAACGTTCGCAAAATTTTTTCGGCGTCAATCGGCATATCGACAACGGGCGTGGCGGGCTCTTCCGTCGAAGGAAAACCCGTCGGCACGGTCTTTGTCGCCGTCGACGCGGACAACTTTTCGGACGTGCGGGAATTTCATTTCGCGGGCAGTCGGACGCAGATTAAAGCTCTGGCGGTTGACGCTGCTTTGAAACTTTTGACGGAGCATTTGACGTGAAGAAACTTACGCGGCGTGAATTCGTCAAAATTTCGGCGGTCGGTTTGGCGACGGCGTTCACGAGTTGCAAACCCGAAAATTCGTCGCCCGAAGAGTTGCCGATAAAATTTCTGCGACAAACCGTCACGAAAGATATTTCAACTTCGCGGCTGGTGACGGTTGAAGTTGACGCGCCGTTGAAAAATCCCGCCGTGGAAGTTCGCGTGACGGGTGCCGAGGCGACGCAGATGTTCCCCGCCGTTGACGCAAGCTTTACCGACGACGGTCAAAAAATTTTCCAGTACAGCGCGCACGTCGAAAATCTTTCGCCCGCCGAAGCTTACGAGTATCGCGTTGTCGACGGGGACGCCGCAACCGATTGGCACGCGCTCAAGAAAGTTTCGGGCGACAAGTTCAAAGCGTTGATTTTCCCCGATTCGCAATGCGGCAACGGCTACGACACGTGGGGCAACGTGGCGCGACTTGCCTTCGAGCGAAACCTCGACGCGGATTTTTTCGTCAACGTCGGCGATCTTGTCGACAACGGCGAAGACTCCGCTCAGTGGCAAGATTGGTTCGCGCAGATTGAAAACTTCCTGCCGACAATGCCGCTTGCGCCGATTTTGGGCAACCACGAAACTTACACGCGTAATTGGAAAGTTCGCCTGCCCGAAGCGTATCTGAAGTACTTCGCTCCGCCCGACAACGGCGTCGAAAACTTTGCGCGACGGTTTTATTCGTTCGACTGCGGCGCGGCACATTTCGCGATTCTCGACAGCCAATGGGACGAGTTGGACGAGTTCACGCCGAATTTGATTGACGCGCAGAAGTCGTGGCTCCGTCAAGATTTGTCGTCGACCGTCAAGCCGTGGAAAATTGTCTTCGTGCACAAAGACGTTCTGCAGTACCGAATCAACGGGCGACCCGAACGTCGCGAAGGTTTTTCGGACGTGGGCGAAGTCTTCATGCCGGAATTCGACGCGCTTAATGTCGACGCGGTTTTTACGGGTCACCTGCACACGTACCGAAATCGCGGGCGGCTGAAAAATTTTCGTCCCGACGAAACGGGTGCGCTGTACATTTTGACGGGCTTAAGCGGCAACGTTCGCTACGACGGCTTGTGGATTGATCATGCGCTTGACATCGTCACGGCTCCGCAACCCGAAACGGACAATTTCTTGACGCTCGACGTTGACGCGCAAACTTTGTCGGCGAAATGTTTTTTGGCAAGCGGCGAACTTTTGGACGAAGTCACCTTGCACAAAGCTTGAGAGGAGGAATTTTTTTTGCGCAAAACTTTTTTCGTCGCAGTTGCAATGTTAATCGCGTTGACGGCGTTGACGGGCACGACCTTTGCCAAGCGCAGTTATCGACCCGTCGGCGTGATAATCGTCGACTCTGCGGAGACGAAGCTCAACAACTACTTCAACACCGTCGAAGGACTGCTCAATCCCAAAAGCCGCGCAAGGTTTTTCGTCGGCAAGGACATGCAGTTTCAGTACCAAAAATATCTTATCGGATTCGGCAAGGCGGAAAGCAACGAAGTTGAAAGCCACGAACTTACCCGCGACGAGATGATCGAATTCACGCGGCTCAGCGGTTGCACGAAAGTTTTGTTCCTGGTGAATTCAAACGCTGTCGACGGCGACAAAACTTCCCTGAAGGTGGACGCGTACCTTTGCACAAGCGACGGCGTGCAGGAGACTTTCACGGCTTCCGAAGACATGGACAATCCGCGTGAACGCCGCAGTGCATTCCGAAAATGCTTGACCGAAATTGTCAAGTCGTTGAACCAAATTCTTTGAGAGGTGTTTTGAATTGCGCAGAATTTTTTTGTCGGTAACCTTGCTCCTTATGCTTTTGACGGCGACGGCGTTTGCGGAGGAACCGACCGAACAATCAACCGAACCGTCGACCGGACAACAAAACCTTGAGCAACTTACCGAAGATGTTTTCGGCAAACAAGATTTTGACCAGCCCGACGAAATTTACGTTCACACGAGCGAAGATTTCAAGTACACGATAACTTGTCCGATGAAGCCGTTGGCCGTCGTGCAAAATCCGTGGCAAGACCCCGCCAGACGCGGCGAGATGCTTGTCTTCGACGCGGACGGCTTTAACGTTCGTTACGCGTATTACATTTGCGTCAACGAGTGGGATCCGGAAGACGAGAGCATTCCCGACTTCAACAAAGGCTCCGTTCCGGCTATCGGCGAATACCTTAAGGCGCTCAGAACAACCGGCGGTTTCGCGGTTGCCAATCTGGTCAACATCAGCAAGACCAACAAAGGCGTGTGCGCAGTCACGGCCGAACGAATCGAAGTCACCAATCCCGAAACGGGCGAAGTCGAAGGCGAACTGATTGCCGACAGACAGGACGTTTACACTTACTTCCGCACGCCGCAGGGTCGTTGCATCAGCATTCAACTTGTCAGCGTCGACATGAACAAAAACTTCGTGGACACTTACCGCGGCTCCGTCGCCTCCTTTGTCGACAACAGCGACAAGAAGTCCAAAAAGTCCAAGAAAGACAAGGACAAGAAAGACAAGAAGGACAAAAAAGACAAGAAAGACAAAGACAAGAAATAACGTTGACAAAGCCGACGCCGTGTGGTATAAATGACAACGGTTTTATCGAAGGGGTATAGCCAAGTTGGTAAGGCACCGGACTCTGAATCCGGTATGCGTTGGTTCGAGTCCAGCTACCCCTGCCACCGAAGAAAATTCAAGCCTGCGTCGAAATGTCGGCGCGGGCTTTTTCGATTCACGCGGAGGTGTTCGCTTATGGAAGAAGCGGCAACAACATTAATTTCGCCGCAAGTGGATTCGATTGTGCGCTATTTGGATTTGGGCTTGAGCATACTGCTTTTGTTCGTCGCAGCTTACCTGTGGTTGGCAAACTCCAGAAAATCCGACGAGATACGCAACCTTCAAGCGGAAGTTGTTCGTGCCCGCCGCGACTTAAATCGACTTGACGAACGAATTAGCCAAATTCGTCAGCCCAAAGTCGTCGACACCGTGCCGCAGATTGAGCCGTTCGGTTTGGATTTTTCGGAGCCGTCGAAGGTCGGGACGCTTGCCCCGCAGAAGCCGTGGCTTGACTTCGTCGAAAAGTACAACGAACTTGCCGAACTGATGTCGAAGCCCGGTCAACTCAAAAAGTGCGAGAAGTTTGTTTACGAATTCAAACTGCGCGTGTTGACTTACGGCGGCGCGATGACTTTTCGTCCCGCCATTGACGTCAAGGACAGCCGATACTGGGCGTTCAAATGTTCGTCGGACGAGTTTGCCGTTGTGCCCAATCCGATGCACCCGTGCGACGAAGATTTTCACGAACACGGCGGCATGAAGGAAACTTACGCGCTCAATTATCAAGACGGCGTTTATCGCAAGTACTTCGTCAAGTTGCCCGCGATTTTTGCTTACGAGCCGGCGACGGGCTGGCGGCTCAAAGATGCGGGCGTCGTGAATTTGGAGAGAAACTGACATGAAAAAATTTTTTACGTTGCTCATTGTGCTTGTGCTGTTTGCGGCGGGTTGCAACACCGTCAAAGAAGTTCAAGCGGACGTCGCGCCCGTTGACCCGGTCGAAAACATTCTGCGCACAATGACGCTCGAAGAGAAAGTCGGTCAAATGATGATGGTCGGCTTTTATGGCACGGAAATTAACGACGATGTGATTTATTCGCTCAACGCGTTTCACTTCGGCGGAATAATTTTCTTCGACAGGAACCTCGAAAACGTCGCGCAGTCCAAAAAGTTGGCGAACGACATTTCTGCGGCGGCGAATCAAAAACTCCCGCTGTTGTTTGCGATTGACGAGGAAGGCGGACGCGTCGCTCGCGGTCGGGCTTTTTTGGAAGTTGCCCCGTCGCAGGAAGAAATCGGTTTGAGCGGTGACCCCGAACTTGCAAAGTATTGGGCGCGCCATAACGCGACGATTCTTCGCAGTATCGGCATGAACATTAATCTTGCGCCCGTGGCAGACGTCGGAAGCCGCGACACGCGTTCATTCGGCGACAACGCGCAGACCGTCGCAAATTTCGTCGACGCTGCCGCCAACGGTTACGAGTCCGAAAACTTTTTGTACACGCTCAAACACTTCCCCGGTATCGGCAAGAGCAAAATTGACCCGCACAAGGAAGTTTCGTCCGTCGAAGTTGACAAAGCCACGCTCGACGCCGAAGACCTGCCGCCGTTCAAGCAAATTCTTCGCGGACACGATCACTCGAACTTCATGATTATGGTCGGGCATTTGAAGTACGACGCGCTTGACCCCGTCAACTCCGCAAGTTTGTCGCCCGCCGTCATGACGGGACTTTTGCGCAACGAACTGGGCTTTCAAGGCGTGGTGATTACCGACGATTTGGAAATGGGCGCGATTAAAAATCATGTCGACTTGGCGACGCTGGGCGTCAAGATGGTTCTTGCGGGCGGCGACGTCGCGCTTGTTTGCCACAATTACGAAAGTCAGCAAGTCGTTTACAACGGCATTCTTGAGGCGGTCAAACGCGGCGAAATTTCCGAAGAGCGAATCAACGAATCTGTCCGCAGAATCATTCGCTTGAAGGCGCATTTGTAAATCGGAGGCGATTTCATGTTCAGACATATTTTTATCGGCACGTTCAAAGCCGACGTTGACGTCGCGACGAAAAATCGCGTGCTTGCCGACATGCGGGCGATGCGCGAAAAAATTCCCGACATTGTCGACTTGCACGCCGATTTTTGCACGGGCTGGGTCGGCGGCGAAAATTCCGTTGCAATGACCGTTGACCTTGCGACGAAGTCGGCGTTCGATGTTTACTTGAATCACCCGTACCACACGGAGCACGTCGCCAAACTCGGCGCGGAGTTTTTGTCGGGTTACGTCGCCGCGCAGTTTGAGTTATGAAAATTTCAATCGCACAATTCAAGTCGAAACTCGGCGCGCTTGACGAAAACTTTTCCACGGCAGAAAGATTAATCGAAGCGGCGCGAAATTCCGACGCGATACTTTTGCCCGAACTTTGGTCGACGGGATATTACCCGACGCCCGCCGAAAATTTCGCTGACATTGATGGGCAACGCACGAAAACTTTTTTGAGCACGCTGGCGAAAAAATTTTCCGTAAACATAATCGGCGGCTCGACACTCGTCAACGACGGCGGCAACCTTTTCAATCGCTGTCACGTCGCCAATCGTCGCGGGGAAATTGTCGCAGCTTACGACAAGGCGCACCTGTTCAGCTTCGCGGGCGAAGAAAAAATTTTCACGGCGGGCGACAAACTTTCGACGGTTGAGCTTGACGGCGTGACGTGCGGGCTTGCAATTTGCTACGACCTGCGCTTCCCCGAATTCGTTCGCAAGCTTGCAGTCAACGGCGCGGAAATTCTGTTCGTGCCCGCCGCGTGGAGCTTGAAACGTTTGACGCCGCGACGAATCTTGACGAAAGCGCGGGCGATTGAAAATCAAATGTTCGTCGCCTTCGCAAACAGCGCGGGCATTTCGGAAGTCATTGACCCGCTCGGCGAAGTCACGGCCGAAGTCGACACGGGCGAACAAATTCTTTCCGCCGAAATAAACTTGTCACAACGCGCCGAAGTTGTCGCGACGATGAACTTGCTTGCCGACAGAAATTTACATACCGACGAATAAACTTGTCCCGTCACCTTGGCGGGGATTTTTTTTTTGCGCAGAAGCCAAACGTAAACCGGCCGTCATGGATGACGGCCGCAACGCTTGCGCGTGATACAGGATGTATCACAGCAAGCGCGGTTTCTTTTGGTTACTTTTCTTTGCCGCCAAAGAAAAGTAACGTTCAACACACGTTGCAACCGAAAATTTTTTTCAGCGCAGGTTGATACTTGTTTTCAAACGTGGTACACTGCGCGCAAGTCAAATGAAAAATTTTTTCAAGGGAGTGAACGACTTGACACTCGACGAAACGAAAACCGGCATGACCGTGCGCATTGATTCGCTCGGAGAATCGGCACTCAAACAGCGGCTCATGACCATGGGCTTAATCCCCGGCACGCGTGTGGAAATTTTGAACTCGGCACCGATGGGCGACCCGATTGCGCTCAGATTGCGTTCGTACAATTTGGCAATGCGCAAGGCCGACGCCGCGTCAATCCAAGTCACAGAAATTTAAGCGAGGTGAGTTTTATGTCAACGTTATCCGTCGCCTTGACGGGCAACCCGAATACCGGCAAGTCGACAATCTTCAACGAACTGACGGGCGCACGTCAAAAAATCGGCAACTGGCCGGGCGTCACCGTCGACAAAAAAGTCGGCATCATCGAACACAACGGGCGGAAAATTTCCGTCGTTGACCTGCCGGGCACTTACTCGATTAACGCTCGTTCGCAGGAAGAGCAAGTCGTAAGCGATTATTTCAAGACCAACAAGCCCGACATTGTCGTCAACATAATCGACGCGTCGAACATTGCGCGCAATTTGTTTTTGACCGTTCAGCTCATGGAAAACGGAATTCCGCTGATTCTGAACCTGAACATGATGGACGAAGCGCAACGTCACGGCATCAAAATCGACATGAAAAAGTTGGAAGACGCCTTCGGAATGCCCGTGACAAATACCGTCGGACGCAGCAACAAAAGCGTTCGCAAGCTGTTGGACGTGTTCACCAACGCGGTTATGACGAATTACAAGCCGAGCGAACTTATCAACGAACACATTGAACGCGTGCACAACATTGAACGCAGCGGACTTTCGCCCGAAAAAATCGACGAAGAAATTATCGCCGCACGTTACGATCTCATCGATAAAATCATGTCGCAGGCGGTCACCGTGAGCGCGGCGGGCAAGACCTTGACGGACAAGCTTGACTCGTTCCTTGCAAACGGCGTGTCGTCGCTGGTGATTATGGTCGTCGCGTTCTACCTGATGTTTCAGATTTCGTTCAACTGGATTGGTCAACCGCTGGCGGACATTGTCGGCGAATTCTTCGACGAAACGCTTGTGCCGTGGGCGGCGGAGGCAATGGCAAATGCGGGCGTGGCGGACTGGATGCGGTCGCTTGTTTCGGACGGCATAATCGCGGGCGTCGGCGCGGTCGTCAACTTCGTGCCGCTGATTTTCACGCTGTTTATCATTTTGAGTTTCCTCGACGGCACGGGTTACATGGCTCGCGTCGCGTTCATAATGGATCCGATTATGCGTCGCGCAGGTTTGTCGGGCAAATCAATCATGCCGCTGATGATGGGCTTCGGTTGCGCCGTGCCCGCGATTATGGCGAATCGCGCACTCGACACGCACAAGGACAGAATGATTTCAATCTTCGTGACGCCGTTTATCACCTGCAACGCGAAAGTTCCGATTATCGCGCTGTTCGCGGCGATGTTCTTCCCAGACAACGTCGCAAACGTCGTCTTCGCAATGTATTTCGTCGGCATTGTCACGGCGATTGTCATGGCGAAAGTTTTAAGCTCGACGATGTTCAAAGAGCAACAATCGACGTTCCTGCTTGAATTGCCGCCGTATCGCCTGCCCGACCCGAAAACCGTTCTGCTTGAAGCGTGGGACAAAGGCAAAGGTTACCTCATTAAAGCCGGCACGATTATTTTCGCAATGTCCGTGCTGATTTGGTTCCTCAGCAGTTTCAATTCCGACGGCATGACCGAAGACATGAACGAAAGTTACCTTGCAAGTATCGGTTCGGCGACGTGCGTTATCTTCGCCCCGCAAGGTTTCGACACGTGGCAAGCGGGCGCGGCTGCCGTCACGGGTATCCTTGCGAAAGAAGCCGTCGTTTCGACGATGGGCATTTTGTACGGCGTGGACGACGAACTTTCCACCGAAGACGAAGACGTTGCCGAATCCGCCGAAACGATGATGGCAACGGGCATGGGCGCGGCGTTCACTCCGCTGACGGCGTTGGCGTTCATGGTGTTCAGCCTGCTGTATTCGCCGTGCATGACCGCACTCGGCACCGTCAAAAAAGAAGCGCAAGGCCTTAAGTGGATGGCGTTCGTCTTCCTGTACACGACGGCCGTCGCGTGGGTGATTTCGCTGGTCGTTTATCAAGTCGGCAAACTTTTGGGCTTCGAATAAGTCTTACCGATAAAAAAAATCCCCGATGGTCTGCCGACTGTCGGGGATTAAAAATTTTTGCGAAAGTTTTAGTCGCGTTGTCCGGGGTTGCCCGCGATAAGTTCAATCTCGTTGCCTTCGGGGTCGAGTACGACGCTCTCGTAATAGCCGTCGCCCGTCGTCCTTGCGCCGCTCACGACGATAACGCCGTCGGCCGCCATTTTCTTCGTCATGTCGTCAACGTCTTTGCGGTCGCCGACTTCAAGCGCAATGTGATGATAGCCGGAGCGATATTTGGGCTTTTCGGCGTCGACCATGCTTGTGCGCGACATAATCTCAAGGCGCGAGCCGCTGTCGAATTTGAGGAAGTAGTTGCTGAAGTCGTTGCGGAAATTGCTGTACTTGGAGCCTGCCGTTGCGCCGAAATATTTCACGAAGAAATTTTTTTCGGCCTCCAAATCGTTAACGTAGATTGCCACGTGCTCAATGTTCATTTAAATCGCCCTCCTGATTTACTTGTTGAAGGTGTTTCCTTTTGATAGGATAATACCGCAAAGATTTTTCGGGCGTTACGAAAATTGTTTCGTGCGTCGAAGTAAATTTATCAACAGGGGATAGTATGATGTATCAATCTATTTTGAACGTGAACACGGACGACGACGGGCAAGAAATTCGAGTGCACGGGACGTTCGCTTACCCCGTCGCCTGTTATTTTGACGACATGAGCCGCGCAAAAATCATTTCGCATTGGCACGCGGAACTTGAATTGATTTTCGTGACGCAAGGCGAAGTTCTCGTCGGCGCGGGACAGACCGAAAAAATTTTGCACGCGGGCGACGCTTGCTTCATTAACGCGAATGTCCTGCATGACGTGCGGCAAGTCAAGAGTCGGGCGGGCGTCCTCAAGTCGATTGTTTTTCACCCGCGCTTCATCGGCACACGCGAAGACATCTTTTGGATAAAATTTCTTCGGCCGCTGATTGACGACAAGCGCAAGGAATTTATTTTCTTCGACGCGCAACGGGATTCGCAAATTGTTTCGCAGACGGCGGCGGCGTGGGCGGCTCAGGCGGAAGAATTGCGCGGCTTTGAATTCGACGTGCGAAATTTTTTGTCGCAGGTCGTGCGCGAAATTTCGTCGGGCGGTCGCGGGAAAATTTATTCGCCGACACCCGCACAACTGCGCGACACCGAACGCGTCAAGCTGATGATAACGTTCATCGAAAAAAATTACGCCGAAGACATAAAGCTTGAGCAAATCGCGGCGGCGGCGTTTATCAGTGGAATTGAGGCTAATCGTTGCTTCAAACGGACGACGGGCTTGCCTCCGAAACAATTTTTGATTAAGTACCGAATTCTTTTGGCGGCGGAAAGATTGCGTTCGACGCAACAGAGTATTTCGGATGTCGCGGCAGGTTGCGGCTTCCTTGACATGAGTTATTTCGCAAAATCTTTTCGGGACGTGTTCAAGACGACACCGACCGATTACAGAAAAAATTTGGAGATGATTTAATTGACAGCGACAATCGTTCTGGGCGTGGTGATTGCGGCGGCGTTCGTTTTCGGCGTGCGCACGGCTTACAAAAGTTTCTTCAAAGGCGAGGCGGCCTGCTGTTCCGAAGACGGCTGTTCAAGTTGCGGCGGCTCCTGCGCAATGAAAAACGCGCTTGACCAAAGTTATCGTGCCCGCGTCGAGAAGATCGAAAAGTTTCCGATTCACCGCACGATTGACGTTGACGGCATGACTTGCGAAAAATGTATCGTCAACGTGATTCGCGCACTTGAGAAAGTCGACGGCGTGACGATTGCGGCGGCAAGTCTTGAAAAACAATCCGCGCAAGTCGGCATGAAGTCGAATGTTCCCGACGACGTTTTACGTGACGCGATTAATCGGGCGGGTTACACGGCGGGCGCAATTACCGCATAACATTTTCGCAAACAAAAATCCCCGGCAGTCTTCGTGACCGTCGGGGAATTTTTTATTGGTACAGCGTCAGCGGGTCGACGTATTGATAACCTTGCCCGACGCGCACGATGTATTCCAAATGCAGGTGCGGCCCCGTCGAGTAGCCCGTTGAGCCGACTTGAGCGATGACTTGCCCGCGAGCGACGCTTTGTCCCGCCGCGACGTGCAAAACACTGCAGTGAGCGTAGCGCGTGTAAGCGTCAATCGCCGCGTGGTACAGCAAAACCTGGTTGCCGTAGCCGTCGCCGAAATCGCCCGCCGCGACAACCACGCCGTCGAACAGCGCGCCGACATACGAGCCGTATTCGTAGCCGAGATCAACGCCCGCATGAAATTTCCATTCACCCGAAATCGGATGAATTCGCCAACCGAAAGGCGACGTCACGGGGAAATATACGGCTTCGACGTTCGCACAAATTATCAGCAGAGCGCAAACCGTCACGAGAAATTTTTTCACGGTGACACACCTCGAACGTAACCGCTCAACAGAAAGTCCGCGCCGAGTTGTTGCACGGTGAAATTTTCAAGTTCGACGGCGTCCGACAAGTTGACGAAACCTGCGCCCGCGACGGCAGTCAACGCTTGCGAGCCGCCGAGAATTTTTGGCGCGACGAACGCAAGAACTTTGTCGACGAGCCCGGCTTCAAGCATTGCGAAATGAATTGTTGCGCCGCCTTCGACCAAGACCGAAGTAATTTCGCGTGCGGCAAGTTCGCTCATTAAAGTTCGCAAGTCAACGCGCTCTCCGTCGCCCGCCGTGACAATTTCGACGCCGAGACTTTCAAGCGCGGAAACTTTTTCGGGCGGAGCATTCGACGTGACCGCAACAATCGTTCGCGCAGATTTATCCGTGACAACTTGAGCGTCCAGCGGAATTCTGGCGTTGCTGTCGACAATGACGCGCACGGGATTTTTGCCGTCGACAAGCCGCGTCGTCAAGCGTGGGTTGTCCGCAAGTACCGTGCCGATACCGACTAAAATTGCGTCGTTGATGTCGCGCAGTCCGTGTGAAAACTTCCGTGACTCTTCGCAGGAAATCCACTGCGATTGACCGCCGACCGTCGCGATTTTCCCGTCAAGCGAACAGGCGAATTTCAGCGTGACGAACGGCAACTTTCGCGTGACCCACTTGATGAACGCTTCGTTGAGCCTGCGCGCTTCGTCTTCAAGCAAACCGACTTCGACTTCAATGCCCGCCGAACGCAAAATTTCAAAGCCGCGACCCGCGACTTTCGGATTCGGGTCACTCATTGCGGCGACGACTTTTTTTATGCCCGCGTCGACAATCGCAAGCGCACAAGGCGGCGTCCGACCGAAATGCGAACACGGTTCGAGCGTCACGTAAAGAGTTGAGCCCCGTGAAAGTTCGCCCGCCATGTTCAGCGCGTGAATTTCGGCGTGAGGCGTGCCCGCCCGTCGATGCCAACCTTGTGCGACGATTTTTCCGTCACGCACGACTACGGCTCCGACCAGCGGATTCGGCGACGTGCAACCTTTGGCGTGTCGAGCGATTCGCAACGCTTCACGCATGAAAAATTCTTCCGTCAAAATTTTCGCCTCCAATCAGCGACGTTTCATGTTCGCGACCAAAATTATTCCCGCGAAGATTAACGCAATTCCCAAGACGATGTGCGCGGTGAACGGTTCGCCCAAAAATATCACGCCGCCGAGGACGCCGACTGCCGGTGCGACCAAAGTTGCGACCGACGCCGTGCCCGCCTGCAGGTGAGTCAAGACGACGTTCCACAGCAAGAACGCCAACGCCGACGCCAACGCGCCGTTGTAGATGATGCACAAAATCGCGGGTAAACACCAGTTGATTTCGCCTTGCGGGAACAGCGACGAATAAATCACCAGTGCCACCGCGCCGAAGACCATTTGCCACGTCGTCAGCTGAATCATGTCGCATTTGCTCAGCCGCAACTTGACGAAGATGTTCGAGAACGCCAACGCGACCGCGCCCGCAAGTATCACGAACGCCGCAGTCAAATCTTCGACGCCCTGCAAGCCCATCAACACGTACAGCCCGACGACCGCGACGATTAATCCGACGACCTTTCGACGCGTCAACTTTTCGTCAAGCGCGAAGTGTGCAAGAATCGCCGTCCAAAGCGGTGCCGTGTAATTCAGCACAGCCGCCATGCCCGCGCCGATTGACATCATGCCGACCTGCGCGGCGACGTTGTTAATCGTCAACTGCAGGACGCCCGTCAAAATTATCCACGGCAGAAATTTCGCGTCGGGCAACGGAATTTTTCGCCACAGTGCGACGGCAAGCAAAATCAGCGCGCCCGAGGCGAAACGCCACGTCACGAACAAAATCGGCGGGAAGTAAGTGTTCGCGGTTTTCATGACGACCCAGTTCAAGCCCCAGATTAACCAAATTGCAACGAGTGCGCGGAGCATTCAATCACGACCTTGTAAAAATTCTTCGGCAAGCTTACGGCAAATTCGCGGCCGTGTCAAAAAGTTTTCGTCGGCGAACGCAAAAATCTTGCAACGCGTCATGAAATTTGTTAAAGTTGCCCGCGACAAAGGAGGCGTTTTATCTTGAAGTTTGAAAGCAGCAACAGCGTCTTGACCGTCTACTTGGAAGGCGATCTGGACGCACAAAACGCAAGTTCGGTTCAAGCAGAAATTGAGGCGGCGCAAAAAGCTCACCCCGGCGACAACATTTTGTTCGACGCGGAAAATCTTCGTTACATTTCCAGCGCGGGACTTCGCGTCTTGCTCAAATTCGTTCGTGCCGCCAAAGGCAAGGAAGTTGTCATCCAAAATGTTTCCCGCGACGTGTACGACGTGCTTGAACTTACGCGTTTCGTCGACCTCATGACCGTAAAAAAAAAATTGCGTGAAATAAGCATCGACGGTTGCGAAGTCATCGGCAAAGGCCGCAGCAGTTCCGTTTACCGCACAGACCCCGAAACGATCGTCAAGCTTTACACCGACGGCGTTCCGCTCGAAAAAATCGAACAGGAAATTGACCTTGCGAAAAAAGCTTTCGTCGTCGGAATTCCCACGGCGATTTCGTATGACCTCGTGCGTTGCGGCGACGTTTACGGCGTTGTCTTTGAAATGATTGCTCACGCAGACACTGTCGGTCGCACAATCACCGCGCACCCCGACCAATTCGACGAGATTACGGAAAAATTCGTTGCGACGTACAAAATCATTCACTCGACCGACATAAAAGAATTCGGCGGCTTCCAATCGCTCAAAGAAACTTGGCACAAATGGGCGGACGGCATGTCGACGGCTTTCACGGCGGACGAAACGGCTTTGCTTCACAAGATGATTGACGTTATCCCCGAACGCTCGACAATGGTTCACTGCGACTTTCACGCGGGCAACGTCATGTATCAGGAAGGTCAAATCGTCGTCATTGACATGGCGGACATCGGCTACGGTCACCCGATTTTCGACTTGGCGGGCAATGCTTTCCACGCAAGATACAGCGGTTCGGCGACGCGCCAAAAAGTTCACGGCATGACGCAGGAAAACATGTTGCGCTTCTGGGACAAGCTGTTGACGACCTACTTCAACATCAAAGACGACGAAACACTTGCCAAAGTCAAAGAAATGTGCGACGCTTTCGGACTGCTTCGCGGCGCGCTGTTCCCAATGAAACACCGTCAAATTGCGCCCGAATTGAAGGCTTTCCACGTCGAAGAAACGCGCAAGAATCTTTTCCCGCGCATTGATTGGGCACTTGCCGAGGCAGCTCGTCTCGACGAATATTTTGCCAAAGTTTAAGGAGGTTTCAACATGGTCGAATTGACCATGCACAACCTGTCCGACACCAGACAACTTTTGACTGCTGAACTGCAAAAGACCAAAGCCACCGAAAAAGAAATTGCACGCGCAAAGTTGCTTCTGGAAGAAACATTCATCAGACTGAAAACCGGCATGGGCAACCTGCCGGATTTTTCTGTGAAAGTTTACTTGAAGGTCAGGTTCGGCGAAGTTAATCTGCGCATGGTTGCTCGCGGCGAAGAA
The DNA here is from genome assembly GCA_947165295.1 of uncultured Selenomonadales bacterium. GTDB lineage: Bacteria > Bacillota > Negativicutes > Selenomonadales > Selenomonadaceae > Quinella. Next base: position 15,864 of record CAMUZU010000017.1, read on the forward strand.
TACGACCCGATTGTCACGCTCACCGAACAGAGCACCGACGACGAAAACGTTTACCGCTTGGTTATCCTCAAGGCGTTCCGCGACAAGATGAGTTTCGTGCGCAAGAACGGCGAAAACATCGTGACAATCACCGTTCACGAAACAAGCTCGGCGCAAAAGCAAATGATTTATACAATCGCCGCGCTTTTCCTCGGAATTGTTGTCGGTTTTGCAATGCAATTCGGTTTGGACGCCGAAACAATCAATATGCTCAACACGGAGTTTATCAGTCCCGTGCGCCGTGTCTTTTTGAACGCCTTGCAAATGATGGTTGCGCCCGTGACGTTCCTGGCGATCATTTCGGGAATAACCAACATGTCCGACGCCGTCGACATCGGCAAAGTCGGCTCAAAGTTGGTGTTCACGTCGGTTTTAATGGTCGCGCTCGTGACGCTTTGCAGTTTGGGAGTCAGCTTCCTCGTCTTCAGCGGCGATTTGTCTTACCTGCAGTCGGCAATTCAAACGGGCGGCGAACAAACCGCGTCGCAATACGGCTCGCTTAAAGACATGATTTTCGACATCGTGCCGGACAATCTGGTTGACCCGCTCAAAGGCAAAAAAATTCTGCAGGTCTTGTTCCTGGCAATTTTCTTCGGCATCGTCCTCAACCGCATGGGCGAAAAAGCTCGCGGCGCAACGGAAACTTTGGACTTCCTGTTTAAGTTCACCGTCGGCGTGCTGAAAATAATCGTCAAGGCAATTCCGCTGATTGTTTTCCTGTCAATGGCGTCACTTCTTGCGAACACGGGTATTGATTCGATTTTGACGTTCAGTCGGCTGTTCGTCGGGTTGGCGGTCGGGGTAATTTTCGTTTGGCTCGTCAACGGGCTTGCCACGCTGTTGATTGGAAAAATTTCGCCGATTAAGATTGTAAAAAAACTTGTCGCGTATGCGCCGATGCCGTTCACCATTTCGAGTTCGGGGCCGCGCCTGCCGTTCGACTTGCAATTCTGCACGGACAAGTTGGGCATTGATCCGAAGATTGTTTCGTTTTTGATTCCCGTCGGCATACAGCTCAACAAGGCGGGGCAAGGCGTTTACTTTTCGCTGGTGACCGTCATGTTGATGAGCGTCTACCAAATCGAAGTGACGACAAACCTGCTGATAACGCTGTACTTTTCGCTGGTGATAATGTCGATGGCAAAACCGTCAATTCCTTGCGGCGGGATAATTTGCTTGAGCTATCTGTTTTTGACGGTCGGAGTACCGGCTGAAGCCGTGACTTTGATTCTGTGCATTGACCCGATAGCCACAATGTTTAACGCCATTTGCAACGCAAGCACGAACATTACTTCGACGCTTATCGTGGCAAATTCGCTCAACCTCGTCAACAAAGAACAGTATTTTGCAGACTGAACGGGCGTCAAAGTCATGAACGAATTTAAAACGCTTATCGAAGGTCTTCTCGGCCGACGGAAACTCAACATTTATCAACGCGTCCTGCGGCTGGCACTTCTGGGCAGCTTGTTGACGTTCGCGGTAATGAGCGGGCTTTACGTTTACGCCATCTTCACAATCAACGGCACGTTGCGCGAACAGACAATCGAGTTGAGTGACACGGTCTTTGCGTACATTGAAGACGAGATGAACGAGCAAGTCAAACTGCGCATGACCGAAACGACGCAGATGCGGTCGTATCTTATTAACCTTGAACTTGAAAACGCCGTAAAAGACGTTCAGTGGCTCAGCGACTTCGTTTCAATGAACTTGAAACATCCCGAACAGCACATGCCGCACACGTTGCCAAACGCGCTTTATGAAGACGTTTATTCGGGCACGCCGTACATTTTCTTCAGCCCGGAACTTGTCGCACGCGGCGTCGACGAAAATATTTCCCGCGAAATCGGCGTTGCTTCCGCCTGTGAAGATTTGCTTTTGACAATGAGCAACCAATACGACTGCATTGTCGTCGCGTCGAAGAACGGCTACGTTATCCGCATTGACAAATTGCCCGACGAAAATTCACTCGTGCCGCTGTGCAATGAGCCGCTGAAAAGTTCCTACGACTCGCGCAAACGCAATTGGTACCTGCAGGGCGAAAAAGTTTCCGCGCCGATTTTCACCGACCTGTACAGCTCCTCGACGACCGGCGAACCTTGCGTTTCGATTTTGATGCCGTACTACGACAACGACGGCATTGCGGGCGTAATCGGTCTGGACGTCAGCCCGAATGACATTTACAAACAAGTCAACGCTTCGTCGCTTGAAGGGCGCGACACAATTTTTGTCCTCGGCAAGAACGGCGAAGTGCTTTTCTCCACAAGCAAAGACGAAGACTTGACGCCGTATATTCTTGACCGCGATCTTCGCAACGACGACGATGTAACTTTGGCGCAGGCGGCTCGACGCATGGTTGACGGCGAACAGGACATTGCGGAAGTCGACATTGACGGCAATAAATATTTTCTTGCCTTCGCGCCGCTGAAGTCAATCGGTTGGAGTTTCGGCACGCTCATTGACCAAAGCAAAGTTCACTTGGTCGGCGAACAAGTCAAGGAAGATGTCGGCGAATACGTTAGCGGTTACTCGAACTTTCTGGAGAGCTTCCTGTTCAAAGTTTCGGCGGCGTCGCTGTTTATCGTGGCGATTATCTTCGCCGTGCTGTTCCGTCGCAGTCTCCGTGATTCGGCGGGCTTCGTCGAACCGATTCACAGCTTGATTGACGGCGTACAGGAAGTTGCGGGCGGCAACCTCGACAAGAAAATCGAAATTCACACGGGCGACGAAATTGAATTGCTTGCCGACAACTTCAATCACATGACGGGCGAACTTTCCGCGCTGATGAAAAATCTTGCCGCAAAGACCGCTGCCGCCGAACGCACGAAGACCGAACTTGCCGTTGCGACGAAAATTCAGGAAGGCATGTTGCCGACAAATTTTCCCGTGCGCGACGAATTCAATCTTTATGCCTCAATGACACCCGCAAAGGCCGTCGGCGGCGACTTCTACGACTTTTACTTTCTTGACAAAGATCACTTCGTCATAACGATTGCCGACGTTTCGGATAAAGGCGTGCCCGCCGCGCTGTTCATGGTCATGGCGAAAACTTTGCTCAAAGACAACATTTTGACGAGCGGCAAGCCCGAAAACATTTCCGACGTCATGCGCGACACGAACAACGAACTTTGCGACAACAACGAAGCCGACATGTTCGTCACGCTGTTTACCGCGATAATCGAACTGTCGACGGGCGAAATGACTTTCGTCAACGCGGGACACAATCCGCCGTTCGTTCGCCGCAACAAAAAGTTTTCTTCGTTGGGCGTGGCGCAAAGCCCGATTTTCGGCACGTTGCCCGGCTTAAAGTTCCCGTCGAAAAAAATTCAACTTCATGACGGCGACGCGATTTTTCTGTACACCGACGGCGTGACCGAGGCAATGGACGACAAGCGCGAACTTTTCGGCGAAGAACGTTTGCAAGTCGTGCTTGACAAATTGTCCGACGAAGAAGCCGCCGAAAAAATTCTTTCGGATGTCAACGCGGCAGTGAAAAGTTTCGTCGGCGACGCGCAACAATCCGACGATATAACGATGCTTGCGTTCGTCCTTCGCGGTTGATGTCAACAAAAAATCCCGGCAGTCTTCGTGACCGTCGGGATTTTTTTCGTGCGGAAAATTTACTTGAGCGCGGCAGTGAACGTCGAGTTGCCCTTGTCGGCGTGCACGGAATAAGTGACTCCGCCGCGTTCGGTCGTCCAATCGTAGCTGCCTTCGGTCGAAACTTCCTTGAGCATACGCAAATCGCGCAGGACTTCGCCGCGGTTTTCGGCGTCAAGTTCGGGATTCAACGTCGCGATTAACAATCCCAAAACGTTGATCGTCTGAAACGATTCGTCTTGATTTTCGGGCGCGGCAAAAATTTTCAGCTCGTCAATCAAGCCGTCGTTGCCGACATTGCCGACAAGTTTCAATTTGGGCGCGAATTCGTGACTGAAATTTTCGTTGTCGACGGTCAACGGCTCTTCAATCGTCAAGTTCAGATTCGGCGCGAGTTTGCGTGCGGCGGCATTGAATTTGTCGCGGAAGACTTCGGGCGTCGTGCGCAGTTCAAAACTTTTGTTCCCGCCGAAAAGCGCGATGTTGCCCGCAGACATGTTCGCGTACACGAAGAAAGCCAAACACGCGGCGGCAAGCACGAAGTTTGTCCGCTTGTCGAACGGCGAATATTTGTACATGACAAACCAGCCCAGCGGCGGCAGGAAAATGCACAGCGTTATCATTGCGGCGGTCTTTATGTAACTCAAGCTGACACCTCCAAAAAAATTGCCCGCCGAAGTTATCGACGGGTTGAAGTTAAGGAAGAATGTTATTCACTCGGATTGTGGAACGTTGACGACTCAGCCGAGAACTTCGAGCAAGTCGTCGGTGCCGGCTTTGACGTCACCGGTCTTGAGCGGGCGAACAGTGCCGTACGAGCCGGAGTTGGTGACGATAAGCGGCGTGGTGACGGGATAGCCCGCCTTGTGAATCGCGTCGATGTCGAAGGTGACAAGCACGTCGCCGCGTTTGACTTCCTGACCTTCGCTGACATGGGTTTCAAAGTGTTGACCGTCGAGTTTAACCGTGTCAATGCCGATGTGCATGAGAAGTTCCGCACCGTCGGGCGTGACCATGCCGACAGCGTGTTTCGTCGGGAACACGAGGCTGATTGTACCGTCGGCCGGCGCAACGAGTTTGCCTTCCGTCGGTTCAACAGCAACGCCGTCGCCCATTGCGCGGGAAGCAAAGCCGTCGTCGGGAACTTCGTTCATGAGCATCATGCGACCCGTCAAGTGTGCGCCGAAGACAGCGTCTTTCATCTTCGGTTTTTCGGGTTCAGCGGAAGCAGCTCCGCCGCCGCCCGACGCGCCTTCGAGAATCGAACGGTCAATCTTGCCTGCGCGAATGTCTTCAACGAATTCTTCAAAGTTCGCCTTGACAATCGTGACGCTGGGACCGTAAATGACTTGAATTGCGTTGCCTTTGATAACGACGCCGCCCGCGCCCGTGGACTTGAGGATACCTTCGTTGACTTTCGTGCTGTCAACCAAAGTCAAGCGCAAACGAGTTGCACAGCAGTCAATTTCGGTGACGTTGTCGACGCCGCCGACACCGCTCAAAATCGTCGCGGATTTCTGCTGGTCGGGAGTGAGACTTGCAAGAGCCGCCGAGCCTGCGCCGCCGCCTGCAACACCGACGCCCGTAGCTTTCTGATAATCGGCTTTGGACATCATCTTGATTTCTTCGTCGTCAGCTTCACGACCCGGAGTTTTCAAATCCCACTTGAGAATGAAGAACTTAAACGTGATGAAGTAAATCACCGCGACAACGGCGAACAGCGGCAACATCAACATCCAGTGCGATTTGTCGTTGCCGGGCAACACGCCGTACAGAATGAAGTCAATCAAGCCGTCGGAGAACGTGGTACCCATTGCAATGCCCATAATGTGGCACGCCGCGAAACAGCAACCCGCGTAGAAAACGTGAATCGCGAACAATTCTTTCGCGAGGAACAGGAACGTGAATTCGATAGGTTCGGTGATACCCGTCAGGAACGAAGTCAAGCCGACCGAGAACAGCAGCGAGCCGGCCGCTTTTTTCTTTTCGGGACGTGCGCAGGTATACATTGCGAGCGCCGCCGCAGGAAGACCCGCCATCATGAACGGGAATTTGCCCATCAAGAAACGGCACGCGTCAACCGAGAAATGCTCCGTGTTCGGCGAAGCAAGTTCCGCGAAGAAAATATTCTGTGCGCCCATGACGGTTTGTCCGTCGATAACCGCCGTGCCGCCGAGACCCGTCTGCCAGAACGGCAGATAGAAGATGTGGTGCAAGCCGAACGGAATAAGCGCACGTTCACAGCAACCGAAGAAGAATGTTCCGAAGTAGCCCGCCGCTTGAACGACGCCGCCGAGCGCGAAGATACCGTTTTGAATGAACGGCCAAACGAAGTACATGATAACGCCCGTCACGATGCCGAAAATCATACAAACAATCGGGACAAAGCGCGTGCCGCCGAAGAACGAGAACGCCGCCGGCAATTGCATTTTGTAGTAACGGTTACAAAGTTCAGCCGCGACCAAACCCGTAACGATACCCGCGAAAACGCCCATTTGCAACGTGGTGATACCAAGCACGGACGTTATCGCACCTTCCTTGACGCTCTCATCAATCGAGCCGTCGGCGTGAATCGAGCCGTCAAGTCCCAAGAAGACGTGAATCGTCGTCAACATGACAAGATAAAAAATTGCTGCGCCAAGGACGGCGATACCTTTTTCTTTTTTCGCCATGCCCAAAGCAACCGCCAACGCGAAAATCAACGGCAAGTTGCCGAAGATCGCGCCGCCGACGTTTGACAAAATCAGCATGAAGCTGAACAGTCCGCCGCCGGGATGAAGTACACTTTCCAGGCCGTAAGCCGCGATTGTCGTCGGGTTCGAGAACGACGCGCCGATACCCAACAGGACGCCCGCGAACGGCAATACGGCAATCGGCAGGAACAGTGACTTACCGATCTGTTGCGCTACGGCAAATGCCGAGCCGCCTCCGTCACTCATGATAAAACCTCCTTACCAGAACAAAAAACTTTCCGAGCGAACTAAACTCCTTCCGTGTATATTTGTTTTTGGAGTCGGGATTAAACCTGCTCCGCTTGCAAAAGGAGGACGCCCAGTCAACGAGCCTCCTCCTCTTGTAAAACAATTTTCAAAATTATACACGACGCGGCAAGCTTTGTCTACGATTGTGCAAGCAAAATTTTCAGTGCTGCCGACAGCGGAAGCCTTGACCGTCGTCGCGAACTTCGTACACGTCGGGGAACGCCTCAATGAATTTGCGCACGGACGAATAGCCGAAATCTTTCACGCCGAAGCCGAGATTTTTGTTTTTAATCGCCTCGCCCGCGTAATTGAGTGCCGCAAAGCCGTCGCCGTCCGCGTGAACTTTCCACGCCTCGCGCAAGATGTCATGCAGTTGAACGAGTCCGGCGTCGTCCGTGCGGCAACGGTAATAAAGCTTGTTGTCGACCTTGCGAATTTCGTAAAGTTTCGGAAACGCCTCAAGCAAAGGTTGCAACGCGTCGAAGCCGAAAGTTTTAACGTCGAGATGATTTTCTTTGAGTAAAGCACTTGCCCGACATAAATCCACGAAGCCCGTTTCGTCGCCGTGAAGTTTGACCGCCTCGCACAAAACTTCATGCGGTTGACGGAGCCGACCGTCGGAATTTTCGCGGCAACGGTAATAAAGCTTGTTGTCGACCTTGCGAATTTCGTAAAGTTTCGGGGACGCCGAAACGAAATTTCCCAGCGTGCCGTAACCCAAAGTTTTTACGTCGAGATTTTTTTTGCCGATAACGTCGCCCGCGTAACTTAAATCCGCAAAGCCCGTCGCGTCCGCATGAACTTTGGCCTCTTCGCGCAAGATGTCATGCAGTTGACCGTTTAAATCGGCGGAAGTTTTCGGCGCGTTCGTTCGACAGCGAATAAAAGCTTTGTCGTTGCTCCGTCGCAATTCGTACAGGTCGGGGAACGCCGCAATGAATTTTTGTAACGTAGCGTGACCGGTGTCCTTGAGCTTGAGCTTGAGCTTTTTTTTTCTGATGAAACTGCCGACGAAGCACAGATCCGCAAAGCCGGAAGTGTCGCCGTAAACTTTGGTCGCCTCGCGCAGAGCGTCATGAAATTGACTGACGGCTTTGTCCTGCGGCGAAGTTTTGTCGGCGGGAGTTTGCGTGCGACAACGGAAGCAGTAATTTTCTCCGTTCGTGCGGTGAATCAATTCGTAAAGTTTCGGAAACGCCTTGACGAACGCTTGAAACGAACTGTAACCGGTCTGCTTTATGCCGAAGCCGAAATTTTTTGTGCGCAAGGTTTGTCCCGCCCAACAAAGAGGCGCGAAACCTTTGGCGTCGCCGTGCGTTTTGGCAACTTCGCTCAAAAGTTCGTGCACGCGTTGAATTCGTTTGTCGCGTTCGCTTTGCAGTTGACGTTCGCTAATCGGGACGACTTTGGGCTTTGCGACGACGGGCGCAATTTTCGCGACGGGCTGAACTTTTGCGACGGTTGCGGCAACTTTCGGCGTGGAAATTTTTTCCGACGTCTTAAGCCCGACGAGTTGAATTTTTTCGACGGCGGGCGCGTCCAAGTCGATAAACTCACTGCACGCCATGCGGAAAGCGTTGGCGGCTTGCCCGTTGCCCAAGCCGATGACGGTCATTCCGCCTTCGCGAAGACGAATCGCAAGCGGCGTGAAGTCGCTGTCGTTTGACACAAGCGCGAAAATGTCCGCCTGTCGACCGTAAAGCACGTCCATTGCGTCAATCGTCAACGACATGTCGGTTGCGTTCTTGCCCGCGCAAAAGTCGGTTTGTTGCACGGCGCGCAACGAAAAATTCAGGATGCATTCGTTCCAGCCGTGAAGAGTATTTTTTTCCCAGTTGCCGTAAATCCTCCGAATAAAAATTTCGCCGCGGGCAGTCAGCGCGTCGATAATTTGCTTGCCGAACTTAGCCGAAACGTTGTCGGCGTCGATAAACAGCGCGATTTTCTTGTCTGCCATTGGGGAACCTCGAAGTTGTCAGTAACAGTCAAAAGCACGAATCGCGCCGAATTGCATGAAGTTGCCGGCTTCGACGGGGTCGCCTTCGAGAATCGCTTTTTCGACGACGGGGAGATTTTCCGCCGCAATTTGAATTCGTTCCGCGCCGTACTCCTCGCGGATTTTTTTCCAGAGATTTTTGCGCGAAGTTTTGGTGTCCTTGTAGATTGCGCGGTTGTAAAAAATATTCATCGACGCTTCGCTTTTGTCGGCGTCGCAGTTGAAGAAGACGAATACTTTTGCAGTTTTTGCCATGTGATAAACTCCTTTCAAGAATTTTGGCACGCGGGGATTATAAACAATTCCGCCGCGCTGTGCAATAGCTTTTGGTCATGCGGCTGTACGTCGGCAGTTCGTCAAGTTGAACGTCGCGTTCGCCGTCGAAATAAAAGCTGAAGAATTCTTCGCCGTTGGTAAGCGCGCAAAATTCACAGCCCAAGTCGGCGGCATAATTGAACATCTGTCGAAACGCGGCGTCGTCAAGCGAAACTTCGGGCGACTTGCACACAATCACGGCGACAGGGTACACGGAATTTTCTTTGGCGTCGCGGGCTTCGACGATAAAATCTGCGCGGGTTTTGACGTTGAGACCGTAACGGGTGAACTTGCCTTCGACGCGCAAAAAATTTTCGGGCACGCCAATTTCTTCGAGCAGCCACGGAATCAAACGTTGGCGAACGGTTTCTTCGGGCGTGACGAAAACAAATTTCTTGCGCACGGGGTCAAAGTACGCGGCTTGATTTTCGACGCGATAAACTTGCGGCGCGGGATAATCCGAAAAATTTTTGCGCATAAGTCAACCTCCAAGTTCGTCAAGAATTTTTCTGCCGCCGTCGTCAAGCAAAGTCCGAGCCAAATTTTTGCCGAGACCGTCAATTTCGCTCACGGGCACTTCGAGCGTTTCGGCGACGAACTTTTTGCCGTCAAGCGACGAGATGAGCGCACGAACAGTCAATCGCCCGCCGTCGACTTGAGCGAAGACGCCGACGGGAACTTGACAACTGCCGCCGACTTCGCGCAGGAATTCGCGTTCAAGCTTCGTCGCCAAAAAAGTTTCGTCGTCGTTGAGCGGTTGCACGAGTTTGGAAATTTCGTCGTCGTCGCGAACTTCAATTGCAAGTGCGCCTTGACCCGCCGCAGGAATTATTTCGGGCAACAGTTGCCGAATCCGCGTCGCATGTCCGAGACGTTCAAGTCCCGCCGCTGCAAGAATGATCGCGTCGAATTCGCCCGCGTCCAACTTCTTCAGCCGTGTGTCGACGTTGCCGCGCAGGTTTTTGATTCGCAGGTCGGGGCGCAACTTCAACAGCTGAGCCGAACGCCGCAAGCTTGACGTCCCGACGATTGAGCCTTCGGGCAGTTCGGCGAGCGACGAAAATTTTTCGCTGACAAACGCGTCGAACGGTTGAGCACGTTGAGTGACCGCCGCGATTTTGAAACCTTCGGGCAAGTCGGTCGGCACGTCTTTTAAGCTGTGAACCGCCAAGTCGATTTCGCCGCGTGCAAGTTGGAGTTCGAGTTCTTTGGTGAACAGACCTTTGCCGCCGATTTTCGCAAGCGGTGCGTCAAGAATTTTGTCGCCCGTCGTGTGCACGTGAATTAATTCCACGTCGAGCGCGGGGAAAAATTTTTTCAGCTGAGCCGCGACGAATTCGGCCTGCCACAGTGCCAAGCGACTTGCCCGCGTGCCGATTTTGATTAAGGGACACGGGACACGGGACACGGGACAAGTTTTTTCGTTATGCATTGCCGGTAGCCTCCTCGGTGAAAAGCGCCCGCATTGCCTGCGCGTAAAAATTTTCGACGTCCGTGCCCGCCGACGCGTTGAGCTTCATCATCGGCATCCGCAGAAGTTTGCGCACGATTCGCCGCGTCATTCGGTCGACAATCTTGCGTTCGTCGTCGGTCAAGTTCGGAAGTTTACTCGCCACGCGACGAAGTTCACGCCCGCGAATTTTTTCCGCACGTTCGGACAAGTTCGCCATGAGCGGCCGAAACTTCAGGTACTTGAAACGCTCCATGACGGCGGCAACATGTTCGGCGACAATCGTCTTGGCAACTTCGGCTTCGCGTTGACGAGCTTGCAAATTTTTTTCCACGACGGATTCAAGGTCGTCAATGTTGTAAAGCGTGACGCCCTTGATGTTGCCGACTTCGGGGTCGACGTCGCGGGGAACGGCAATGTCCACGAAAACAATCCCGCGTCCGTCGCGCCGCGTCATGAGTTGTTGCGTTTGCCAAGGCTTAACGACGTAATGCGGGGCACCGGTCGACGTGATGATTATGTCAACGTCGGCGGCACTTGTGAAAGCGTCTTCCCACGGAACGGCCTGCCCGCCGATTTTCGACGCCATGTCAACCGCACGTTCAATGTGACGATTCGCGACGAAAATTTTTTTCAAGCCGTGGTCAAGCAGATGTCGCGCAGTAAGTTGAGCCATCTTGCCCGCGCCGAAGATTAACGCGCTTCGTTCGCCGAGACCGCCCAAAACTTTTTCCGCCAAGTCAACCGCCGCCGAGCTGACCGAAACCGAATTGTACGCGATTCGAGTTTCCGTGCGAACAGCTTTGCCCGCCGCTATCGCCCGGTGAAACAGCGTGTTCAAAATCGTGCCCGTCGCCGCCGCAGATTTCGCCGTCGCGTAAGCTTCCTTGACCTGCGACAGAATTTGACCTTCGCCGAGAATCAACGAGTCAAGCCCCGCCGACACCGCGAACAGATGTCGAACGCAAGCTTCGCCCGTGAATTCGTACAGAAACTTTTCGTCGACGACCGTACCGATTAAATCGTTCAGGAATTGCCGAACGCTTGAGTCGCAGTCTTCGGCGGTGACCGCGTAAATTTCGCTTCGGTTGCACGTCGACAGAACAACTGCTTCGTTCAAGCCGTCGTAGCCGTCGAGATTTTCAAGCCCGCGACGCAGTGCTTCCCGCCCGACGGAAAATTTTTCGCGGACTTCAATCGGCGTCGTGCGGTGATTGAGCCCCAGAATTTTTAAGTGCATCGTTAATGAGTTCCTCCAGCCACTTTTAAAAAGTGGACAAACAGTTGGCGCGCCGCGACGTTTCGATTGCCGCAACTTTATCGCCGCGTGTCAAATGTTGTCGTTAAGTAATGAGTTAATTGCCTCGTCAAAAAATTTTTCGAGCGCGTTGACGTCGCCCGACTTCAACAGTTGCCAAAGTTCGGGCGTCAAGATTTCCCGCCAAAATTTTTCTCGCGCAGATTGATTCGGCAACCGACGCTTGACTTCCCGCCGTGCACGCGAAATTATTTCGAGAGCCGCGCCGAAGTTTTCGCCGAGTTCAGCTTCCAACATGAGCCGCACGAATTTTGCGAACGCCGGGGAAGTTGCGCCCGTCGAGATTGTTAATAAAAATTCGCCGCGTCGGATTCGTGACGGGACGTTGAAGTTGCCGCCCGCGTCCACGCTGTTGACCAAAATTTTTCGAGCTTGAGCCGCCTCGCAAGCTTGCCGATTGACTTCAGCCGAATTCGTCGCCGCGATTAAAATAAGTTCGTCGCCCAAAAGTTCAGGCGAAAAATTTTCACGCGTCCAAAGAATTTCGCCGCGTTGAATGAGTTCGTCGACTTCCGCGCAGATTTCGGGAGCAATGACCGTGACTTGTGCGCCCGCCTCAAGCAAGCCGCGAATTTTACGCAGGGCAACTTTCCCGCCGCCGACAACGACGCAAGCTTTTCCGTCGACGTCAAGGTTTATCGGGTAAAAATTCATCGTCGCGCCTCTCGAACGGTTGATTGACTTCGCCTCCGATAACGTGCGCCGTCAAAAAAATTATCAGTTCGGATTCGGTCTTGCTGTTGCGGTGATTCTTGAACAGCGCGCCCAAAATCGGCAGGTCGCCCAGGAACGGAATTTTGCTGACGGATTTGGCTTCCTCCGCGCCGATAAGCCCGCCGATAACCATCGGTTCGCCGTTGCGCACGGTGACGGTCGTGTCGGCCGAACGCGTGTTAAATCGATAAGCCTTCAAGTCCGAAACGTATTGCGGCGTGCTAACCTCCGTGTGAATCGTGGCGGTTATCGTGCCGTCGGCGTTGATTCGCGGCGTGTAACGCAAAATAATTCCCGCGTCGCGATACACAACCGAAGTCGTCACGGTCGAATTGGTCGTTTGCGTCTGCTGAATGGGCACGGAACTTCCGACGTTAATCACGGCTTCGCGCCCTTGAATTGTGGTGACGTTCGGGCGAGAAAGAATTTTCGCCTTGCCGTCGGTGACAAGGGCGTTAAGTCTTGCGCCGTAATAAAATTCAAACGGTGTCCCCAAAGGACCTCTGCCGAATTGAATAATGCCGTAACCTGTCGTGTCGTTGGCGTTGCGAGTATAAGTTTCTTTGTAGTAACCGGGAGTGCGCAGAGTGCCGTTGGAATTGTATGTTGGTGCCGTATATTCTACGTCACGGTCGGGGTATTGCGGCAAAGTTGACCACATCCACTCGACGCCGAGATTTTTTGTCGCGTCCTTGTCAATGGCAACAATACGCGCTTCAACGGAAACTTGCTTAAGTTCAACGTCAAGAGTCGCCAAAAGATTTTTGACGCGTTCATATTCGGCGGGCGTCCCGAACAGCACAATCGCGTTCACTTCGGGGTTGACGTAAACTCTGTCTTCGCGCTTGAGCCTGTCACTGCGTGTTTTCTCCATAGGACGTGAAAAGGTGATTGTTTCACGACTACTAAACGAAACTTTAAACCGTGACGAATTGTCATCGCGGTCATTTTTTTTGTCGTTGTTATCGCGGTCGTCGTTGTTAGCTGAATTTTTGTCTTCACGCCTTTGAATGTTATCCAGCGACATGACAACTGCTTTGCGCAACTCTTCTGCGTTGCCGTAACGAATCGGGAAAACATACGTTTGCATTAGTGAATCGTAATGTTCGCCCGTGACGATGAAAACGCCCGCTTCTTCGACGAGCTGAAGATTTTTCGTCTTCGTGATGATTTCGAGGACTTTGGTCGGTTCGACGTCGGTGACGGAAACGGAGATTGTGCCCTTGACCGAATCGTCAATCGAGACGTTGAGGCCGCCGGCTTTGGCGACGAGCATAATCGTCGAGCGCAAATCCGCTTCGTGCACGCTGAGCGTCATTGGTGCGGCGTGAAGTTGCGCGGGCAAAAAAAAAGTTGCCGAGACCAGCAGCGGCAGAAATTTTTTCAGCTTCAATCAGTTCAGCTCCTTTTGCAGGTAAAGACGCTTGCCGTCCGCGAACGTGACAAAGTCGGGCGCGACGTCGGAGATGATTCGCCCGCCGATTTCGTCGCCGACGGACAGGAACACGGTTTCCTTGCCGCGCAGGAACATTGCGGTTTTGTTCGTGCCGCTTATTGCCGTGCCGGTCAAGATGATTCGTTCTGTCGGGGCGGTCGGCTGAGGTTGAGGCGGTTGAATCGGTTGCGACGGCGGTATCGGCGGCAGAGTGACTTTCGGCGGCGGTTGAGGCTTTGGCTTCGGCGGCGCGGCGAACGGGTCACCGACATAAAGCGTGTCGGAGTTTGCGCCCAAGACGATTTTGACGCCGTCGGGTGCTTCGGGCACTTGCGCGGTTTTGTCGGGCAACTTTTGCACGGGCAGATCTTTCGTGACGGGCGGCGCGTCAACGTCAATTTCTTCAACGTCGGAGCCGTCGTCGGTCAACCAAAACGCAACCGCCATTACGAAACAAACTCCCAGCGCAATTACGCGAACTTTGTTTTGCTTGAGTTCGTCGAGGTCGCGACGAAACCATTCGGCGAGCTTGTCTTTGAGTTCGTCCACCGTCGACACTCCCGAAAAAATTTTCGTCGAGTTTATCACACGCACGAAACTTTTTCAACGCAAAACTCCCCGTCGCGTATGGTGTTATGTTACTTTCTTTTGGCAGCAAAAGAAAGTAACCAAAGAAAACTGCGCTTGCTATGATACATCCTGTATCATGCGCAAGCGGGGGCGGCCGACGTCCTGTCGGCCGGTGTTGCACTTGCGCTGTCAACAAAAAAAATCCCCGCCGACTTGACGGGGACGAGTTGCCGAAAAGTTTTCATTCGAGTCGCAGGTAAGCTTTGAGCGCGTAACCTGTGACGCCGCGATATTCAATCTGATAGAATTCGTTCGTTTCGCCGCCCAAGAATCTCACGCGTGCGCCGAGCGGAATTTGCATCAATTCATAGCCGCTTACCGACGGAGTTTCGCGCAAGGTGATTGACTCCCTGCAGTTGACGACGGTCGCCGTGCGCGCAGATTTTTGCGGCGACAGATATTCCGCCAACGCGAAGCCGACAAGTCCGTCGTAATTGATTTTGTAAAAGCCGTTGCCGATGTCGTCGATAAAGCCGACTGCCTGACCGAGCGGAATTTGCGCGAGTTCGTCCGCGTAAACCGACGGGGTCGCACGAAGTGTGATTGACTCCCTGCAGTTGACGACGATGTAAGTCGCGACAACGTTGTTTTCGGCAAAAGCCGTCGCAGTCAACAGACAAACGAGCGTCGCAGTCACAGCGAAAAATTTTTTCATGATGTCACCTGCTTAAATTGGGCTGAGTTTCTTGTCGCGCCAAATTTTCATGCCTTTGAGCGTCATTTCAGCCGCAACGCCTTTGGTCGACAGCTGGTAAACCCAAACGCCGGGGGCAACGTAAGCCGCGCCTTCAACCGAGCCGCCCTTCGCGCCGTCGGTTGCCGTAGCGTCCGCGTTCGCCGCGAAACGAATCTTGCCCGCGAGAAAACCGTCCCAGGCTTCGCGGCTGTTGATTACGAAAATCAAATCGTATTCCTTGACGCCGAGGCCGATACCCGCCGACTGTTCCGCCGTCTTCAGGTAAACGCGTTCGCCCGTGTCGTTGTTAATCGCGACGCCGCGCCCGTGTGCGTCACCGAAAATGCCGAGCTTTATGCCCGTGTTCGACAGCGTGGCGTAAGCGTAACATTTGCTGATAACGCGGTTAGCGTTGGGAAATTTGTTGTAAAGGTTTTTGAGTGCTTTGTCGTGGAGCGCGTTAATTTCCGTGCGCTGTTCGTCCGCAGACTTTGCCAAAGCCGTCGAAGTCAACAGACACAGCAGAACGGGCAACGCCACAAAAATTTTTCTCATGTGAACATCTCCGTTAATCAAGTGAAATGACGCCGAAACGTCCCAGGTTGAAAAAATACGTGTGCTCGAATTTGTCCGTCAACATCATCACGCCGACGGAACCGCTGCACCGCGCCGCCACGAACGAGTTGCACGTCGACAGCAAAACCATCTGCGTCAAGTAGTCTTTGCCCTGAATGTAATGGTCGTTCGGCCTGTCAATGTGAACAAGACCGATTAGTTGCCCCGCCTTAAAGTCGACGTATTCGCGATCAAACGTCACGCACAAATCGTCAAACACTTGCTTGAACGCCTGCACGATTGACTTGTCTTCCGTCGCCAGGAAAATTTTGTTGCACTTCCACTCCTGAAGTTTGGCAACGACGACGCTTGCCGCGAATTCGACGGGGGGGGGTATCGGATGATTGTGCGGCCGCTCCGTCACGTAATCCGTCCCTCGAAGTAACACGCCGAGCACGCGGTCATTTTGGGCGAACAACTTTGCACGCGTCGACAAAATTTCTTCGTGAAGCGCGGGCTTGATTTTCAGCAAACCGAGTTTAACAAGCATTCGCCATTGCGTCAATTCGTTATTTCGGTTTTCGTAGAAAGATACGCCGTCATTCGGGCACGGAGCAACAATGTCGCCCTTGGACAAGATGACGTTTTCGCCGCCGTAAGCCTGTTCAAGCCCGATACGAAGCGGTTGCTCGAAATAGTATTCCCACGAATTTTCTTTGCCGAACTTTTCGGGCGCAAGGTATATGTTGGCATAATTTTGCATGTCGACGACGGGCAACCAGCCGTTTGACAGCGCACGGCGAATATGTCCGGCAAAAATGACATATCGGGCGAAAAGTCCGTTGGTTTCACTTTTGCGGCGGATTATATAATACGTCGGCTTTGTCGGGTCGCCGCGCTTGATGTAGTGTTCGTCCCAATTCGTGTCGGTCAAAATATCGCCTCCAAAAAAATTGGCGACGACTCAACCGCAACGAATCGCCGCCGAAAAATCTTTCAGACGCAGAAGTTTATTTCATCGTGACAAGAGGCTTGCCCGTCATTTCGGCAGGAATTTCCATGCCCGCCATTGTGAGCAACGTCGGAGCCACGTCGCACAGCGCGCCGTCTTTGACTTCGGCCACGCGGTCGGAAACGACGATAATCGGCACGGGATTGGTCGTGTGCGCGGTGAACGGCTCTTTGAGTTTGTAATCGAACATTTGATCTGCGTTGCCGTGGTCGGCGATAATGACGACTTCGCCGCCAACTTTTTTCATGCACTCGACGAAAATGCCGACACAAACGTCAACGGTTTCGACGGCTTGCACAGCGGCTTTCATAACGCCCGTGTGACCAACCATGTCGCCGTTCGCAAAGTTCAAGATAATGAAGTCGTACTTTTCGGAGAGAATCGCTTCGGCAACTTTCAACGTGACTGTCGGCGCGCTCATTTCGGGTTTGAGGTCGTAAGTTGCAACTTTCGGCGACGGGACAAGAATTCTGTCTTCGCCCGCGTACGGTTCCTCGACACCGCCGTTGAAAAAGAACGTGACATGCGCGTACTTTTCGGTTTCGGCAATGCGAAGTTGCGTCAAGCCCGCCTTGCTGATTGTTTCGCCCAAACCGTTGGTGACACTTTCGGGCGGATAAGCGACGTCGACATTGAGGCCTTCCTCGTATTGCGTCATTGTCGCGAACGGAATGCCGACAATTTCTTCGACGCGTTCAAAGCCGTCAAATTTTTTGTCCGTGAAAGCGTGCGTCAATTCGCGAGCACGGTCGGGGCGGAAGTTGAAGAAAATAATTCCGTCGTCCTTCGTGATGCCCGCGTAATCGCCGATAACGACGGGGTCAACAAATTCGTCGGTGATTTTTGCGTCGTAGGAAGCTTGAATCGCCTCGGCACTGGAAGCTCTCTTGGGCGCGTCGGCTTTGGCAATGGCGTCGTAAGCCTTCTGCACGCGATCCCAACGTTTGTCGCGATCCATTGCGTAATAGCGGCCGGAAATCACGGCGATTTGACCGATGCCAATCTCTTTGATTTTGTCTTCGAGTTCGGCAAGATATTCGGCGGCGGAGCTGGGCGGCACGTCGCGGCCGTCAAGGAAGCAGTGAACGTAAACTTTCGTCAAGCCTTTGTCTTTGGCAAATTTGAGCAAGCCGTAAAGATGTTCGGTGTGACTGTGAACGCCGCCGGGCGAAACAAGTCCGAACAGGTGAAGCGCGCCGCCCGAAGCTTTGACTTTGTCGACGACACCGACGAGAGCTTTATTCTCGAAAAAGTCGCCGTCACGAATCGCCTTGGTGATTTTCGTCAGCGGCTGATAAATGATTCGACCCGCGCCAATGTTCATGTGTCCGACTTCGGAGTTGCCCATTTGTCCATCAGGCAGACCGACGAATTCGCCCGAAGCTTGAAGTTGTGCGTGTGGGAATTTTTTCGTCAGTTCGTCGAGCACGGGCGTGTTGCCGACTTGAATTGCGTTGAACTTGTCGGTTTCGTTGCCGATACCCCAGCCGTCCATGATAATCAAGCAAATCGGCGCGTGTTTAATTGTTGCCATCGTAACACTCTCCTTTGAATTACAAATCGTTCAAACTGATGTTGGTGAGCATACCCTTGCTGCTCAAAATCTTGCCCAAAAATTTGTCGTCACTCGGCACGAAAGGCGAAGAATCGTAATTCGTCACGGCGCGAACTTTGACGAAAAATCCCAATTCCGCCGCGTTGCCGTTGCGAACGATGCCTTGACCCGAAACTATGGTTGCGTTCAAAAAGTTCAGCTTGTCGGGCGGCAAACGGTCAATCGGTTTCGCCGTTTCCAGAATTTCAAAAATCCCAAACGCCGCGGCTTTGACTGTCGGCACGACAACAAAATCGCCGATCTTGAATTCGTGAAGAAATCGCCACAGGACGCCGGCATTTACACCGAGCTTGACGTCCGTCCAGCCGTAATGATTCTTCAAGATAACTTTAAGCGCGTCGAAATTTGCTGCGTCAATCGTGCTTTGTTGCGCGACTTCATTAAAGCCGATTGTCAAAATGCCGCGTTCGAGCAACGGCACGGACAATTCGGGTTCCTGCGCGAAAACTCTGTGGAGCCAATAATCCATGACGAATCTCCTGCGAATCAGTAATACCACATATCAACGACTTTGTATGACCAACCGAGCTTGCCCATGCAGAATTCAAACAGCGGGCTGCGCGGGATAACAACCGCCGTGTGCGTGCCGTCCATTGTGCTTGTTTCGTAACGCCACATGTCGTCGCGAAATTTGCTGAACGACCAGTTCACGACTTCGAGCAGTTGACCGCCGCGCACGAACTTGGTTGTGACTTTGAAATATCTGCCCGTGTCCGACGTGCCGCTTGTGATTGTGTCGTCCATTGCGTAAATGTCGACGTTCTCCGCGTTCCAATGCGCAACCCAAATATCTTGAGCCGCGCAGGTTTGGGCGACAATCAACGTTACGGCAAACGTCGCCGCGAAAAAAATCTGTCGCATGTGAATCACCCGCATGTCAAGAAAAGCCGCCTCTGTCGAAACATTGGCGGCTCAACTTACGTTCGCTTAGTCAAGCAGAGAATTTTTTGTTCAGAAGTTGACGATCTCGCTGAAGTCTTTGGACTTGAGGCTTGCGCCGCCGACCAAAGCACCGTCGACGTTCGGTTGTTTCATGAGGTCTTTAATCGTCGCGGGTTTGACGGAGCCGCCGTATTGAATGCGAATCGCGTCCGCCGCATCTTGACCGAATTTCGCGGCAACGGCTTCGCGAATGGCCTTGCAGACTTCTTCCGCCTGTTCAAACGTCGCGGTTTTGCCCGTGCCGATAGCCCAAATCGGTTCGTAAGCAATGACGAGTTTCTTGACTTCCGCAGGCGCAAAACCTTCGAGCGCGGCGTTAATCTGGTTGACGACGTGCTCAATGTATTTGCCCGACTCGCGGATTTCGAGCGATTCGCCGCAGCAGATAATCGGAGTGATACCCGCGTTGAAAGCGGCCTTCGCACGTTTGTTGACGCCTTCGTCGGTTTCGCCGAAGTAGTCGCGGCGTTCGCTGTGACCGAGGATAACATAGTCAACGTTGATTTCGTTGAGCATGCCCGTGGAAATTTCGCCCGTGTACGCGCCTTTGGGTTCCCAGTGCACGTTTTGCGCGGCGACGTGAATGTTGGTGGATTTCGCGGCTTTGGCAACGGCGGCCAATGCCGTCGCGGTCGGAGCGACGACAACGCGGCATTCGGCGTCTTTGACGAGCGGGATAAGCTCTTCGACGAGCGCGACGCCTTGTTTAATCGTGTTGTTCATCTTCCAGTTGCCCGCGATAATCGGTGTGCGTCCGACGCCGTCAATCGCGTCAATGCCGGGCAGAACTTTGCCTTCGAGGTATTCGAGGGTCGCGCCGCCGCCGGTGGAGATGTGCGAAATTTTCTTGTCGAGACCGGTTTTCTTCAGCGCCGCAATGGAGTCGCCGCCGCCGACGATTGAAATTGCGCCTTTGTCGGTCGCGTCCGCAACAGCCTTTGCAACGGCGAGCGTGCCTTTCGCGAAGTTGTCAAATTCAAAGACGCCCATGGGTCCGTTCCAAATAATCGTCTTCGCGCCTTCGAGAGCTTTGACGTATTCTTGAGAAGTTTTTTCGCCACTGTCGAGACCCATCCAGTCAGCCGGGCACTGGTCAACGGGCACGGTTTTGAATTCGGCATCGGCAGCGAATTTGTTGGCAACAACGAGGTCAACGGGCAGGACGACTTTGACGCCTTTGGCAGCCGCTTTTTCGAGGAGCTGTTTGGCAAGTTCGATTTTGTCCGCTTCAAGGAGCGACGTGCCGACTTCGTAGCCTTTCGCCTTGTCGAAGGTGTGAGCCATGCCGCCGCCGATAATAATCGTGTCGACTTTGTCAATCATGTTGCTGATAACGCCGATTTTGTCGGAGACTTTCGCGCCGCCGATAATGCCGACGAACGGACGTTGCGGAGCTTGAAGCGTCTTGCCGATGTAGTTGATTTCTTTTTCCATGAGGAAGCCCGACGCGGTTTCGAGGAAATGCGTAATGCCGACGTTCGAGGCGTGTGCGCGGTGAGCCATGCCGAACGCGTCATTGACGGCGATGTCTGCAAGCGCGGCGAGTTGTTTGGCGAATTTGGGATTGTTTTTCTTTTCTTCTTTGTGATAGCGAAGGTTCTCAAGCAAAAGAATTTCGCCCGGCTGAAGTTCGGCGGCGGCTTTTTCCGCGGGTTCGCCGATGCAGTCTTCCGCCCATTTGACGGGTTTGCCGAGGATTTCGGCGAGTTTCTTCGCTATGGGTTTCGTGGAGAATTTCGGTTCGCGAGCTTCGGTAGGACGTCCGAGATGGCAACCGATGATGATGGCCGCGCCCTGTTCGAGCAGATAGTTGAGCGTCGGGAGCGTCGCGTCAATGCGCTTGGTGTTGGTGATGTTCTGGTTTTCGTCCATCGGGACGTTGTAGTCGACGCGCAGGAAAACTTTTTTGCCCTTCAGATCGATGTCGCGAATGTTTTTCTTGTTCATCAGAAAACCTCCCCAAAAAATCAATGCGTTAATTGAAAACGACCCGGCTCAACAATGACGAAGAGCCGAGCCGTCACAAAGGTCAAACGTGTGCAGTTGTCGCCGCGAGAAATTACTTCAATTCAGCGAAGTACTTAATCGTGCGAACCATTTGGCTGGTGTAGCTGTTTTCGTTGTCGTACCAGGAAACGACTTGAACGAGGGTGTTGCCGTCGCCAATGGGGCTGACCATGGTTTGGGTCGCGTCGAACAGCGAGCCGAAGCGCATGCCGATGATGTCGCTGGAAACGATTTGTTCGTCGCAATAGCCGAAGGATTCGTTGGACGCCGCTTTCATGGCTTCGTTGATTTGGTCAACGGTGACTTCGCCTTTAACAACCGCGAACAAGAGCGTGGTCGAGCCGGTCGGAGTCGGGACGCGTTGCGCCGCACCGATGAGTTTGCCCTTCAATTCGGGGATAACCAAGCCGATAGCTTTCGCCGCGCCCGTGGAGTTCGGAACGATGTTGCATGCGCCTGCACGGCTACGACGGAGGTCGCCTTTGCGTTGCGGACCGTCGAGAATCATTTGGTCGCCGGTGTACGCGTGAATCGTCGCCATGATGCCGCTTTGAATCGGAGCGAGTTTGTGCAGAGCCGCCGTCATGGGAGCCAAGCAGTTGGTCGTGCAGGACGCCGCCGAAAGAACTTTCACGTCCGGGGTCAAAGTCTTGTGGTTGACGTTGTAAACGATTGTCGGGAGGTCATTGCCGGCAGGAGCCGAGATGACAACTTTCTTCGCGCCCGCTTCAAGGTGAGCCGAAGCTTTTTCTTTGCTGGTGTAGAAGCCCGTGCATTCGAGGACGACGTCGACTCCGTGTTTGCCCCAGGGGATTTCTTTCGCGTCTTTGATGGCGTAGATGATGATCTCTTTGCCGTCGACGACGATGGAGTTTTCTTTCGCTTCAACCGTGTGTTTGCCTTCGCCGATCTTGCCGCAGAAACCGCCCTGCGCGGTGTCGTACTTCAAGAGGTGTGCGAGCATCTTCGGGCTGGTCAGGTCGTTGATTGCGACGACTTCGTAGCCCTCGGCGTCGAACATCTGACGGAACGCGAGGCGACCGATACGACCGAAACCATTGATAGCAACTTTAACAGCCATTTAAAAATACCTCCCTATACTTTGAAAAACTCGTGTGGGTGAATCTTTAATCTGCGTGTAATGTTACACCAAATATTTTTCACTGTCAATAAATATTCGGAACATTTTTATATTTCATGTTCGTTTCAGGAAAGCCCGACAAACGGCGTCCGACAAAAATCTTTTGCAAGTCATCAACGTGTGTGTTATAGTTTCCGCGCAAAATTTTTCAACATGGAGAGTCGATTAATGTCAAAGTTCAAAAAACCTCATAAAGCTCAAGAGCCTGCCGCGCCGCAAGTTCAACAAGTTCAACAGGTGCCGCGCCTGCCCGCCGTGAGCGTGATTCTGCCGATGTACAACGCTTCGCGATATATTACCTCGTGCGTCAAAAGCGTCTTGAATCAAACCTTCGGGCTGTTCGAGTTGATTTGCGTGGACGACTGCTCAACCGACGACACGGTTAATATCGTCGCGGAGCTTGCAAAATCCGACGGCCGAATCCGAATCGTGCGCTTGCCGAAAAATTCCGGCGGAGCTTCGGAACCGCGAAACACCGGATTGCGAATCAGCCGAGGGAAATATATCGCCTTCCTTGACAGCGACGACATGTACACGCCGACCGCGCTTGCCGAACTCGTTTCCGTCGCCGAAAAGTGGAACGCCGACGTTGTCCACACGGAGCAGGTTTACTTCCCCGAAAACCAGACGATTGACGTGACGCCCGAAACGAAGTTCACGACCTTTAGCAAGGAACTCGGCGGCTTTTGCAAAGAACCGATGCTCGAAACAGACGACCTTGCCAAACGCGTGCAAATGTTTTACAAGGGACGCTTCTTCGGCTGGGTGCACAACAAGCTTTATCGCCGCGATTTGCTCATGGAGAAAAACATCCGCTTCGACAAGCTGTTGACAAGCGAAGACATAATTTTTTACTTCCGCGTGCTGTGTACTGCGCCGCGAATCGTGCGCGTGCCGAACATCATTTACATCTACCGTCACAACCCGAACTCGATTACGCGCAAGATGGTTTCCGTCGAAGAAAGTTTGCACGTGTTGACGCATTTGATGATTGAAGGCTCGAAAGTTTTGGATGACTTCATGAGCGGCTTTGAACTGTTCGTCAAGAATCCGCAACTTCGTCAACTGCCGATCGATTACATCATTCAGCAGCATTTGATTTGGACGCAACGTTTCTATGAAAAGTACACGACCGCGCAACTCGACGCGCTTGTTCGCCGTGAGCTGAAAAAATATTGCGGTGACTTCGTGCCGTTCTTCGCGTACCTGTACGGCGCAATTCACACTTACCGCAAGCGGCTTGTTAATTACGACAAGCAAATCAAACAGCTCAAAGCGCAGGTCGGAGGCGAACAAGTTGCGAAATAAAAATCGTCGTCGCGAATCGCCGCCGCAAGTCACGTCGCTCGTCGCGGAAAAAATTCCGCTCGTGTCGGTCGTCGTGCCAATGTTCAACGCGGCAAAGTTCGTCACGCAGACGCTGGAGAGTTTGCTTTACCAGACGATGACGGATTTTGAAGTCGTCATTGTCGACGATTGCTCAACCGACAATTCAATCGAAGTCGTCGAAAGTTTTCGCGAACGTTTCAACGGGCGACTGCAACTTGTTAAGTTGCCGAAGAACACGGGCACGCCCGGCCTTCCGCGAAACGTCGGCATTCAACTTGCTCGCGGTAAATATATTTCGTTTCTCGACTGCGACGACCTTTATACGAAGACCGCGCTTGAAGAGCTGTCGACGCTTGCCGAAAAGTTTCAAGCCGACGGCGTGCGACTCAATAGCACGTTCGACTTGTGGCAGGGCGAAAAAAAATCCGTCGACGACCCCGCAATGACGAACTTCGCGCAGTTGACCGACCCGAAGAATTTCACCGTGCACACATATCGCAAAGAAAAAATTTCCGAGGCGACGCTTGAGCCGAACGACATTGCCGAACGCGTGCGACGTTGGGTTTCGTCGACGCCGAATGCTTTTTGGGCGACGTGCCTGACTTTTTATCGACGCGACTTCCTGATTGCGAATCAGATTTTCTTCTCGAAGATGCGCACGTGCGAAGACGCGCCGTTTTCGTTCAAGGCACTGTGCCTGGCGAAAAAGTTTCTGAACGCGCCGAACACCACGTACATTATCCGCCCGCGTGACGGCTCCGTTTCGCGTGACCATGAGACCATTGACGGGATTTCGTACCTGCGCAAGCGGCTTGACGCGTTCAACGACGGTTGCAACGAATTTGAGCGCATCTTCGACGAGATAAGTTTTTTCCGCAACCGTCCCGATTATCGTTACGCCGTGCTTGAGTGGTTTGCCGCGCATCGCTTCATGGTAACGCAGGGTTATTACGTGCAGGCACCGGCGTTTCGACTGTACGAGTTCGTCAAGAAAACTTTTCACCCCGACGACGCCGCGTTGGCCGCGTTCCTGTTCAACACGGCGAACGTTTATCGCCTGAAGGTTATGAAGTTGCAACGCGAACTTGCCGCGCTGAAAAATTCCAAATAAAAAAAGTCCCCGACGGTCGGAAGACTGTCGAGGCTTTTATTTTTGTGCGGCTAATTTCTTCGTACGGTCGGCGGTTATCAGCGCGTTGATTATTTCGTCAAGTTCGCCATTCAAAATCGCGTCGAGTTTGTGGAGCGTCAAACCGATTCGGTGGTCGGTTACGCGGCCTTGCGGAAAGTTGTACGTGCGGATTCGTTCGCTGCGGTCGCCCGTGCCGACTTGCGATTTTCGGTCTGCGGCAATGGCTTCGTTCTGTTCGCGCACGGCAAGATCTTTCACGCGGGCACGCAGGACACGCAAAGCTTTCTCTTTGTTCTTGAGCTGAGATTTTTCGTCCTGACATTGAACGACGATACCCGTCGGAATGTGCGTGATTCGGATTGCGGTTTCGGTTCGGTTGACGTATTGACCGCCGGCACCCGACGCGCAGTAAGTGTCGATTCGCAAGTCGGCGGGATTAATCGTCACGTCGACTTCGGCGGCTTCGGGCATGACGGCGACGGTGACCGCGCTTGTGTGAATTCGTCCGCCGCTTTCGGTGACGGGCACGCGTTGGACTCGGTGAGTGCCGCTTTCGTATTTGAGTTTGCCCGCCGCGCCCGCGCCGTCAACGGTAAACGAAATTTCTTTGATGCCGCCGATTGAAGTTGCGTTCATGTCGACGACATCGACGCGCCAACCGTGACGTTCGGCAAAGCGCGTGTACATGCGGAACATTTCGCCCGCGAAGAGAGCCGCTTCGTCGCCGCCGACTCCGCCGCGAATTTCCATGACAACGTTCTTGTCGTCGTCGGGGTCTTTGGGCAAAAGTAACAGCGGTAATTCGTCGTCGAGCACGGCTTTGGATTTTTTGAGTTCGGCAAGTTCTTCCGCCGCCAAAAGTTTCAAGTCTTCGTCCGCCGACGTTTCGAGCAAAAATTTATCCTCGTCAATCTGCGCGAGGATTTTTTTGTATTCGCGAATTTTGTTCACCAGCGGTTCGAGTGCGGCAAGTTCGCGGGTGAGTGCGGTGAACTTCGTCACGTCCGCCACTGTAGACGGGTCACCCAAACGCGCTTCAACCTCCGCGAAATGTTCTTCGACCGCTTGAAGTTTGTCTAACATGCGTTCACCTTTGCGCTTCCGAACGTTTAATCGCCGTGTCGAACGTGTGCCAAGCAAGCGTCGCGCATTTGACGCGGGCGGGCATTGTAGAAATGTTTTTGAGCGCGGCGGCTTCGTCAAGCGGTTCGAGTTCGTCGTCGTCGGTAATGTCGCCGTGAATCATGTCGATAAAAAGTTCGGCAAGTTTTTTCGCTTCGTCGACGGTTTTGCCGCGCAGAAGTTCAATCATCATGTCGGTTGACGCCTGCGAAATTGCGCAACCGTCGCCCGAAAAAGCCGCGTCGCGAATCAATCCGTCGGTAACTTCCAGGGACAAAGTTATCTCGTCGCCGCAGGTGGGATTGTGTCCGCGTTCGGTTATCGTTGCGTTCGGCAACGTCCGCCGATTGTCGCGTGATTGACTGTGTTCGGCAATGAGTTCCGTGTAAATGTTCTCAAGCAAAAGTTTCACTCCTTAAGGTTCGTCGCTTCGATTGAACTCGTTCGTAAGTCTTGCGTTGTAGCATCTACTTTCTTTGACCGAGCAAAGAAAGTAGCAAAGAAACTCGCCACTGCGTGGAGCACAGTGTCGCGTACCCGCACGTTGTCGAAAGTCGAGAGTACTCAGGCCGACGGAGTTTGCGTCACGCAAACACGTCGGCTGCGGCCGTCATCCATGACGGCCGATTACCTTCGTTGTCGCGGGTCAGGCAAGGTGCATTACTCCTCGGACAGTTTTGACGGCGTCAATCAGTCGTTCGACATCGCGGCGCGTGTTGTAAAAGTAAAAACTTGCCCGACATGTCGCGTTGACGCCAAGAAATTTCATCAGCGGTTGAGCGCAGTGGTGACCGGCACGAATCGCCACGCCTTGCGCGTCAAGAATCGTCGCCACGTCATGCGGGTGCACGTCGCGGACATTGAACGTGACGATACCGACTTTGTTCGCCGCGTCGCAACCGTACAGCTCGACGTAAGGAAGTTTCTTCAGCTCGTCGATTGCAAAGGTCGTCAAGTTGTGTTCAATGCGCGCAATTTCGTCGAAGCCGACGGTTTGCAGATAATCAATCGCCGCGCTTAAACCCGCCGCGCCTTCGACGTTTTGCGTGCCCGCCTCGAATTTCTGCGGCAGTTCGGCGAAAGTCGTTTCCTGTTCGGTGACGTATTCGATCATGTCGCCGCCGCGCAGAAACGGTGGCATTTCGTCCAAAAGTTCGCGCTTGCCGTAAAGGACGCCGATACCCATTGGCGACAGCATTTTGTGACCCGAAAACGCCAGAAAGTCCGCGTCCAAGTCACGAACGTCAACGGGAATGTGCGGGACGGATTGCGCGCCGTCGACGACAACGATTGCGCCTACTTCGTGAGCACGTGCCGCCAAAGTCTTCACGTCGTTGACAAGACCGAGCACGTTTGAAATTTGCGTGACCGCCAAAATTTTCGTGCGCCGCGTCAACTTCGCGTCAATGTCCGCCGCCGACAAGTTTCCGTCCGCCGTCAAGTAAATGTAATTCAACCTCGCGCCCATCGCTCTGGCAACCATCTGCCACGGAACAAGATTCGAGTGATGTTCGGCGACCGTAATTAAAATTTCGTCGCCTGCGTGAAGGTTCGTCAAGCCGTAACAGTACGCGACAAGGTTAAGCGACTCGGTTGCGTTCTTCGTGAAGATGATTTCCCGCGCAGATTTCGCGTTGATGAATTTGGCGACCTTGCGTCGGGCGTCCTCGTAAATCTTCGTCGCCTTGGCACTGAGCTCGTAAACTCCGCGGTGTGGATTGGCGTTGCAACCACCGTAGTAGCCGCAGATTGAGCGAACGACGCAGTCGGGCTTTTGAGTTGTCGCGCCGTTGTCTAGGTAAGCAAGCGCGTGCCCGTTCATCTGCGTGCGCAAAATCGGGAAGTCGTCAATAAAATTTTTACTCACGGTCAAGCCTCCTTTGCAACGTGTCCAAAAGTTGAGCGCGTAAATTTTCGTCGGGAATTTTTTCGACGACGGGATTGAACGCCGCTTCGACAATCAATCGTTGCGACTGCGCCTCGTCAAGCCCGCGACTCATCAGGTAAAAAATTTTCTCTTCGTCAAGCCGCCCGATTGAAACCGCGTGGTGTCCGTCGACTTCGTCCTCTTCGGCAAGCATGAGCGGCACGGAACGATTACGCGTCCCCGGCGACAGAATAATAACTTCTTCGACTTCGCGACCGACGGAGCCTTTCGATCCGCGTTTGAAGTCCAACGTCCCGCGAAAGATTTTGTCGCACTTGTCGACCAAAGCACCGCGCACGTTCATTGACGCCGAAGTATTTTTACCGCGCTGACGAATCACGTAATTAAAATCGAGCCGTCGGTTGCCGTCGCCGAAATAAACTGCGTCAAGTTCTGCCGAAGAGTCGTCGCCGTGCAAGTCAATTTCCACGTCCGCAGAAAAGTTGCCGCGACCCGCGTCCGCCGCCGTGAATTCGACACGTGCGCCGTTGCCGACGGAAATTTTTATTCGCCGCGCAATGTCGTCGTCGCTCAAGTTCACGTCGGAAAAAATTTTCGTTTCGCCGTCCGCCACGTCGATTGAAGTTTCGTCAATCTGCGCGCAGGTTTTCAGTTCGTTGACGCCGAGCCACCGCCACGAGCGCAAGGGAATTTCGCCCAAAAGTTTTTCGTCCATAAGCTCACCTCGTTTGAAACGATTTTACACGCGGCCAAATAAAAAAGCAAACTCCCCGCCGCAAGCGAAGAGTCTGCCGAAAAAGTTTTCGTTGTTCAGAACGCGGGAACGATTGCGCCCGTGTACTTGTCGAGAATGAATTTCTTGACTTTGTCGGATTTGAGAGCCGCCAAAAGTTTTTTGATGTCGTCGCGGTTTTCGTCGCCGTCGCGCACGGTGACAATGTTGACGTACGGCGAATCTTTGTCTTCGATAAAGAGCGCGTCTTTCATCGGGTTGAGGTTGGCATTGAGCGCGAAGTTCGTATTAATAATTGAGATGTCCACGTCGTCAAGCGTGCGGGGCAGTTGCGCGGCTTCAACTTCGCGAATCGTCAAGTTGCGCGGATTGTTCGTGATGTCTTGGAGCGTCGCTTCTGCGCCCGTGCCTTCTTTGAGCTGAATCAGTCCGGCCTTTTGCATGAGCAACAGAGCGCGGCCGCCGTTTGTCGGGTCGTTGGGAATTGAAACGGTTGCGCCTTCGGTCAGCTCGGTCAAGTCTTTAACCTTGCGCGAATAAATGCCCATCGGTTCGACGTGAATGCCGCCCGCGTTCTTGAGCTTCATCTCTTTGTGCTCTTTGACGAAGTCGTTCAAGTACGGCTCGTGCTGGAAAAAGTTCGCGTCAAGTTCTTTGTCGTTGAGCGCAATGTTCGGCTGAACGTAGTCGTTGAACTCGACAATTTCCAGATTGACGCCTTGAGCTTTGAGGTCGGGCTTAATCTGTTCAAGAATTTCAGCGTGCGGAGCGGGCGTCGCGCCGATTTTCAACGTCGACTCGGCAGTCGCGGCAGGTTTGTCCGCAGGTTTGTCGCCGCCGCCTGAGCCGCCGCAACCCGTGAGCAGAAGTGTCGCCGCCAACGTCAACGCGGCAAAAAGTTTTCCTTTCATGGAAGGTGCCTCCTTGTGATTAAATTCGCCGCGATTATATCAGACGCAAAAATTTTTGCAACGAAACTTTGCCGACGCCGCCGACGTTGACGCGCCAAAGTTCGCTTGATAAAATTCGTTTAACTTCGACGACGGGAGGCGTTTATTATGGCTCAGCAAGAAAACGTTCAGCAGGAAGTCAAAATCACCATAAGCGATTTGATTTACACGCAGGTTAAAGACTTGGGCAAGCGCATGGATCGGCTCGAAAACCGCATGGACAAAATCGACGCACGCATTGACAAACTCGATGCACGCATTGATAAACTCGACGAGCGAATTGACAAGCTTGCCGAGAAAATCGACGGTTTGCGCCGCGACATGAACACTTCGACAAACCACGGACAAATTGCAAACATCTCGACAATCGGCATTGCGATTGCGGTTATCTATTCACTTCTGCGCTGATTGCACTTCACGGAGGCGAACATCATGACGGACGTTGAAAAGCTTGGCGAAATTTTATCGCACAGCACAAGCGCGGTTTTCTTCGGCGGGGCGGGCATGTCCACCGAGTCGGGCATTCCCGATTTCCGAAGCGCGACGGGCATTT
>CAMUZU010000018.1 GCA_947165295.1 uncultured Selenomonadales bacterium
CTGCTGAACTTGCGGCGGCGTGCGACGTTCGCGGCAATGATGATGTTCGCGTTGACGACGGTCGCAAGTTTAAGTTTGTCGACGGGCGGCGCGATTGTCGACGAAAAATTTTTGGCGGCACTTTTATGGGTCGTGATATTTTTTGCGGCAAGTGCGGGCTTGTCGGGCACCTTCGACGACGAAGCGCAGGCGGGTACTTTGCAAACGCTCAAACTTTACGGCGACGCGCAGGCAATTTTGTTCGGCAAAATGTCGGGCGCATTGCTGTCGCTGGTTGCGTTGACGACGTTTATCCTGCCGATATTCTGCGTGCTGTTCGATGTCCGCGTCGAAAAAATTTTCCTGCTCGTCGCGACGGTCGCACTCGGAATTGTCGGACTTGCGGCGGCGGGCACGTTGACTGCGGCGTTGACGACTTCGGCGGCTGTCAAAGGCGGCTTGTTCCCGATACTGCTTTTCCCCGTGACGTTGCCGGTGTTCCTGCCCGCGATTCGGCTGACGGAAATTGCATTGACCGTCGCGCCCGTCGATTCGAGTTTGCTCGCGGCAATGTCGGCGTTCGATGCGATATTAATTTTGGCGGCGTCGATACTGTACGATTATTTGTGAGGTTGCATGAACAAGATTATTCTTTTGCTGACGGCGGGCGTCGTCGCGGCAATTATTTTTTTTGTCCCGCCGATAAAAGGTCTCGGCGAACTGGCGAAAATAATTTTCTTCCACGTGCCGACTGCGTGGGTTTCGGTCGTCGCATTCTTTTCGAGTGCGTTTTTCGCGGCGAAGTTCCTGCGCACGAACGATTTCAAATTCGACGCGTTAAGTGCACGGGCGGCAAAGCTCGGCTTCGTATTCGTGTTGCTGTCGACGATAAGCGGCGCGATTTTCAGCAAGTTGACTTGGGGCGCGTATTGGAATTGGGATCCGCGTCAAACAACAATCTTCGTGCTGATTCTGATTTACGGCGCGTATTTGACGTTGCGTGCGGCGGTCGTCGACGAAAAAGTTCGTGCGAAAGTCTCGGCGGTTTATTCGCTGTTGAGCGTGTTGACCGTGCCGTTTTTGGTGTTCGTGTTGCCGCGCATGTATTTTTCGCTTCACCCGTCGCCAATCAGCTCGTCGGGCGTGGACATGGACGCGGAAGTTTTAATCGTGCTCATTGCCGCCGTGGTCGACGCGACGTTAATTTTCGTGCGGCTTATGCGGAGGTGATTGACTTTGCGAAAAATCTGCGCGGTTGTGTTGACGGCGATAATTTTTGTCGCAGGAATTTGTATGTCGCCCGAACCCGAAGGCTTCCCGATTTTGGAATATCATCAGGTGACCGACGAAGTGCTTGACCCGGTCTTCGAGGTGTACAACGTGCCGCCCGCCGACTTCGCCGCGCAACTTGATTATTTGCAGGCGGAAGGTTACACGACGATAACTTTGCAGGACTTCATGCGCGCAGTTCACGGGAAGGCGACGTTGCCCGAAAAGCCGATTGTGCTGACCTTCGACGACGGTTACGCGGACAATTACACGACGATGTTGCCGCTGCTTGAGTCGCGCAAAATGACGGCGGTCGTTTACGTCATCACAAACGAACTGGGACACGCGGGTTACATGACGCTTGAACAAGTCAAAGACATGCAACGGCGCGGAATCGAAATCGGGTCGCACACCGCCGATCATCTTGCGTTGACCGCAATGTCGCCCGACGAACGACTTTACCAGATACAGGCGTCGAAAAGATTTTTGGAGTGGAGCGGCCTGTCGACGATTTACAGTCTGTCGTACCCGAACGGCGCCTTCGACGACGAAATAATCGAACTGCTAAAGCGCGAACAATATTTGACGGCAGTCACGGGCAACGCGGGCTTAAACACGCTTGAAACTAATCCGTACAAACTTTATCGCGTGAACATTCGCAAGCCGCGTTTCGGGCTGACGGAATTCAAGTTTCGCCTGTTCAAAGCGTCGTTCTTCGCGAAGTTGCGGAACTTGTTTTAACGTTTGCGGACGGAATTAATTTCATCTGCGACGAATTCAACCTGCGTGCCGATAACGACTTGAATCGCGTTGCCTTTGACGAAGACGCCTTTCGCGCCGGCAGACTTCAAAAGTTTTTCGTCGACTTTGGAAGCGTCTTTGACCGTCACGCGAAGCCGCGTCGCACAGTTGCCCACGTCAACCAAATTTTCACGGCCGCCCAAACCGTCGACAATTTTGCCCGCGAAGTCGTCGCTTGAAGAAGTTTCGTCGTCAACGCGCCCGATTGTCGGCAACTTGAACTTGACGATTGCGAAGCTGAACACGACGTAATACACCGCGCCGAAAATCAAACCGATTGGCAAAATCAGTTCGGGTCGCGTCGCCAACTTCCAATTCAGCACGAAGTCAATCAAGCCCGCCGAAAATCCGAAGCCGATTAAAATTCCCGCCGCGTGACACACGAACATTGACAGCCCCGTCAACAGCGCGTGTAAAACGTACAGCTGCGGCGCGAGGAACATGAACGAAAACTCTATCGGCTCGGTGATTCCCGTCAAGAACGAAGTCAACGCCATTGACGCCAGCGCGCCCGCGATTTTCGGCCGATTGACGGGTCGCGCAGTCCGATACATTGCCAAGACCGCCGCAGGAAGCCCGAACATCATCACCGGGAAAAAGCCCGCCATGAAACTGCCCGCCGTCGCGTCGCCCGCAAAAAATCTCGTCAAGTCTCCGTGAACAATTTCGCCCGTCGCCGTCGTGAACGTGCCGAACACGAACCACATCAGGTTGTTCAAAATGTGGTGCAGTCCCAGCGGTATCAGCAGGCGATTTAACACGCCGTAAACGAATGTGCCGCCGCCGCCCGACGTGACAATCGCGTTGCCGACTGAATCAATCGCGCTTTGCACGGGAGGCCACACGATTGAAAACATCAGCGCAAGACCAATCGCCGCAAACGACGTGACAATCGGGACGAACCGTCGTCCGCCGAAAAATCCGACGAACTCCGGCAGACGAATTTTGTAAAAGCGATTGTAAAGCGCGCCCGCAGTCAAGCCGCCGACAATGCCCGCGAAGATGCCGGGGTTGACTTCGGGATTGAGACTTTTGAGCGACGCAGTCAACACCGCGTAACACACGAAGCCCGCAAGTCCCGCCGCGCCGTTGTTGTCGGTGTCACGCGCCAAACCGAACGCGATACCGATTGCAAAAATTATCGGCAGGTTGTCGAATATCGCGCCGCCCGCCCGTTCAAGGACGTCAATGTCAAGCAAGTCGTTCGCGCCGAACCGCAACAAAATCGCCGCCGCAGGAAGTACCGCCACGGGCAACATCAACGCTTTGCCGACGCTTTGAAGTTTGTCGAACAAGTCAATTACACCTCACGCTTTGAAAATTCGCGGGACACGTTCAGCCACAAGGCAGGTCACTTCGTAATTAATCGTGTTCAGGTGACGCGCCGCGTCGTCAATAGAAATTGCGTCCGAGCCGAAAAGAATCACTTCGTCGCCGACATGAACGTCAAGCCCCGTCACGTCAATCATCGTTTGATCCATGCAGACACGTCCCGCGACGGGCGCAAGTTGTCCGCCAATGTCGACGCGGAAATTTTTGTAAGCGCGAATGTAACCGTCCGCGTAACCAATCGGCAAAGTTGCGATAACCGAATCACGTTGCGCAACGAATTCGCGGCCGTAACCAATCGACGTGCCCGCAGGAATTTTTTTCAGCCAGGCGACGCGGGCAACAAGTTTCATTGCGGGGCGAAGTTCAATCGTGCGGCGAACGTCGTCCGACGGATACAAGCCGTAAGTGATAATTCCCGCACGGCACATGTCGAAATGCGCTTCGGGAATGTCCAAAATCGCGGCTGATTCGGCAAGGTGACGAATTTTTATCGCGACGCCCGACGCACGAATTTTTTCCGCCGTGTCCGCGAACAGTTCAATTTGTCGACGCGTAAAAGTTCTGTCGGGCGAATCGGCGTCCGCGAAATGCGAAAACAAACCTTCAAGCTCGACGTTCGGCAACGCGGAAATTTTCTTCGCAAGGTCGACGGCAACTTTCGGGTCGGCTCCGATGCGTCCCATGCCCGTTTCGATTTTCAAATGCACGCGGGCGACTTTGTTCAGCTCAACTGCGGCGGCGGAAAGTTTTTCGGCAAGCGACATGTCGGCGACGGTTTGCGTCAAATTGTTTTCGACAACGACTTGAGCGGCAGTCAACGGAATCAAGCCCAGAATCAAAATCGGCTCGACGAAACCTGCGCGGCGAAGTTCCAAACCTTCGTCAACTGTGGCGACGGCAAGAAAATCCGCCCCGCATTCGACGGCGACGCGTGCGACTTGAACTGCTCCGTGCCCGTAAGCGTTCGCCTTGACGACGGCGCAAAGTTTTGACTTCACACGGCGGCGAATCTCGGTCAAGTTGTGGCGAATCGCGCCAAGGTCAATTTCGGCGTAAACGTCGCGAAGAATCATTTCAAAAACTCCTTTCGAGGTGACAACATGAAGTTCAACGAATTTATCAGCGCGCTTGACGGCGGGCTTAAACACGCGTACTTGTTGTGCGGCGAAGAAAATTATTTCGTCGACAAGGCACGCGAAGAAATTTTTGCGCGGCTTGACATCGACGCCAAAAGCGAACTGATGACTTTTGACGGCGACGCAAAACCCGCGCTCTCGACGATTATCAACGCGATTGACTCGACGCCTTTTTTCGGCAACAGAAACGTCGTGCTCGTCAAGAACGCGGATAAAATTTTCGGCGGCGACACGAAGTCTTCGCGGCTCGAAAGCGTCCTGCGCGACATGCAACCGAAAAATTTCGTCGTCTTCACCGCCAAAGCCGTCGACAAGCGTCGCAAGTTTTACAAGCTCGTTTCGCAACACGGCGCGGTTTTGGACGCGGAACCTTTGCGACCGTGGGAAGTCAACGACTGGCTCAACGCGAAACTTAAATCGCTCGGCAAAAGCATGACTCGCGACGCGTACCAGCACTTCAACGAACGGCTCGGTATCCTGCCGAAAATTTCGCTGTGGGACTTGGACAACGAACTCGACAAAGTTGCGCTCAACGTCGCGGGCAGACAAATCACCGCCGACGACCTGCGCAGAAACTTGCTTGCCCCGGCGGAAGTGTCGAACTTCGCGTTGACCGACGCAATCGACGACCGCAAGTTGACGAAGGCACTTTACCTGCTGAGAATTCAGGAACGTTTCGCGGCGAACATCCTTTCGGTTACGGCTTTGCTTGCAAGTCACGTGCGGCGGCTGATTCGCGCAAGATTTTTCATGGCACGCGGAATCAAAGGTCGCAAGCTCGGCGAACCGCTCGAAATGAATCCGTTCATTGCGCAAAGAGTCGGCGCGGCAGCCGAAACTTACCCGACGAAACTTTTGGAAGAAGTTCTCGTCGACATTGCGGAGGCGGACTACAAACTTAAAACCGGTCGCGGCGGCGTCGAATTGCTCGAACGAATCTTCGTCAAGCTGTGCAGACGATAAAACAGCCGAAGCGCGAACACTTCGGCTTTCGATTTACTTTGCGGTCAAGTCGGCGACGGTTGCGTTTGCGGCTCGAATCAAGTCTTGCGGGCTCAAGACAAGTTGCATGCCGCGTTGCCCCGCGCTGACGGAAATTTTTTCTTGCGTCAAAGCTCTGCCGTCGACGAACACGGGATAATTTTTCTTCGCGCCCAAAGGTGAACAGCCGCCGCGCACGTAACCGGTCAACGGCAGCAGTTCTTTAAGCGCAATCATCTCGACGGACTTGTTGCCGCTCGCCCGCGCCAAAGCTTTCAGGTCAAGTTCGTCGCCGCCGCCGATAACCGCCATGATGATGCCCGTTTTGTCGCCGCGTGCGACAAGCGTCTTGAAAATCATTTCGATGTTCAAGCCCGCAGTTTCGGCGACGTGCACGGCGGACAAGTCGTCCTCGTCGACGGCGTAAGTTTTAATCTCGTAACCGATGCCCAGCCCGTCAAGAATTCGGGCGGCGTTGGTTTTTTTTGTTTTCTTGGACAGAGTGATTCAGCTCCTCGCGTCAAGTTCGTCAAGCAAACGTTTGCAGGTCGAAGCTGCCTCGACGTTGCCCGCGTTGAAGTGATATTCGGCGGCGTTGCGAAGTCGGCTTGCGAAGTGATTTTTAAATTCGGGGTCGCAGGTGTGCCCGCTCTTCGCCGTGCGCACGAACAGCTTGTGAATCTCTTTGATGTGGTAGTCGGAAAACTTCGGCGCACCGAGCAACGAATTCTGCGCGGCAACTTCAAGCATCTCAACCGTCGGCGAAAAGTCTTTGCGCAAGGCAAGTTCCCAAATCTCCATGAGCAGATCGACATAACCGCCCAATTTCTCCGTCGACAGAAACGTTTTCACGAAGTGGCGCGTCGCCTCGGAAACTTTGTCGGCGTACAACAGGCAGGCGACTTGCTCCAACGTGCTGCGCGGGTCGGTGAAGCGTTCGTCGAAGGAAATGTTTTTGTCGCGATAAGTTTCGTCGACAAGCCGAATCAAATTTTCGTGTCGGTCGTATTGGTGAACGACTTCGGGGACTCCGCCGTCGCCGCGAAGAATTTTGCCTGCGCGAATTTTGTTGTCCTTGAGCAGCGCGTTCGTGAAAATTTCGCCGTGTTCGACGCCAAGCTCGAAGATGTTTTCGACGGGAATGCGCCCGTTGTAAACCAGCCAATTCGTCGCCGCCTGGTCGAAGATGCCTTCCGCAACTTTCAGCTCAAGAATCCGCCACAGTTCGCGGCAGAAGGTTTTCAATTCATGCGACGAGCCGATAATCGTTCCGCTGCAGATAATCTTTTGGTCGGCAAGCTTGTCGGTCTCCGCTTTACCGAAGCAGTCGACAAGCCAGTTGTAATTTATGCGATTGCCCGTCAAGGTGCCGCCGAGGTCGTCAATCTCCGTCGCGAAGCCGAGCCAGTTTGTGCAGTCGTCGAAGGCGGCAAAGATGTCGCCCTGAAAAATCACGTCGCGGGTGTCGGTTACGAAAATCGTTTCGTATTCGTCGCCGCAGCGCTCCAAAAAGTCCCGAATAATTTTCCAGCGCGTGTTGTTCGGAATGCCTTTGATGTCCGTCGAAAATTTTTCAAGTCGAATGCCCGCACGAGTCAACTTGTCGCGGGTGAAGTCGCTGTTGTCACCGATGAAAAGAACAATCTGCGCGTCGGGGCAATTCATTTTGCACGACGTGACAAACGGCTCAAGGATGTCCCAGCCATAACCTTTCGCCGCGCCGAGAACTAAATTTTTCATCGGATAATCGTCTCCAGCGCAATTTTAATCATGTCGTTGAACGAAGACTGCCGCTCTTCGGCGGTGCAATGTTCGTTGCGCCACAGGTCGTCGCTGACGGTGAAAATCGCCAAAGCTTGAACGTGAGCCGCCGCCGCGTGCAGGTAAAGTGCCGCGCTCTCCATTTCAACCGCCAA
The DNA here is from genome assembly GCA_947165295.1 of uncultured Selenomonadales bacterium. Taxonomy (GTDB): domain Bacteria; phylum Bacillota; class Negativicutes; order Selenomonadales; family Selenomonadaceae; genus Quinella. Next base: position 7,415 of record CAMUZU010000018.1, read on the forward strand.
AATTCCGTGCTTGCGCAACTTGTCGTTGAAGGTGCGCTTGCCGTCGCCGAACGTGCCGTTGGGGTCGTCGTAGTCGTTGTAAAACAAATCCGTGCAGATGACGTTGCCGACTTTGACGGGCAGTTTCAAACTCTCCGCGACGTTGACCGCCGTCCTGAGCAAGTCGAAGTCCGCAAGCAACGAAAAGTTCACGCCGCCGCCGAAAACTTGATTGACGATTGACGAATCGGTCGACGAGCCCTGAGCAATCAACACGTCGCGCAGGTGAATGTCTTCGTTCATGCCGCCGCACGTGCCGACGCGAATAAGTTTCTTCGCGCCGTAAACCTCAATCAGTTCGTGCAGGTAAATCGAAATCGACGGAATGCCCATGCCCGTCGCCTGAACTGAAACGCGTTCGCCCTTGTACTTGCCGGTGAAGCCGAAAATATTTCTGACGGCGGTGTATTGGTGCACGTCGGTCAAAAAGTTTTCGGCGATAATCTTTGCGCGGACGGGGTCGCCGGGCAACAAAATTTTGTCGGCAACTTCGCCGACTTCGGCCGAAATGTGAATGCTCATGGAATCAGTCTCCTTTCCGAATGTGTGAGCGGGAATCAAAACCAAGTTCGCCGCAGTAAACGCCGCGAGTTTCAAGAATTCTCGACTTCATTTCAGCAACCTCCAAACTTTACAGCGCGTTCAAAAGTTCGTCGCGATTGACAGCATACGTGCCGACTTTTGCGACGACGACGCCCGCCGCGACGTTTGCAAGGTAAGCCGCCGTCGAAGAATCAAGTCCGCCCGCCAATGCCAACGCGAAAACCGCAATGACCGTGTCGCCCGCGCCCGAAACGTCGAAAACTTCCTGCGCACGAGCTTTGACGTGGGAAATCTTTTCGCCGTCGACAAGCGTCAAACCTTCCGCCGAACGAGTGACGACAAGTCCGCGCAGATTGAATTCGTCGATAACTTTGCGTGCCGACTCTTCGATAAGCGTGTCGACGTTGGGAATTTTCGTCGGCAACACGGCGTTGAACTCCTTAAGGTTCGGCGTGATAAAGCTTGCGTCGAAGTACTTCTGCCAGTTGTCGCCTTTCGGGTCGACGACGACAAATTTTTTCGCCGCACGACACGCGCCGATAATCTCGCGGCAAACTTTCTTCGTGCAGACGCCCTTGCCGTAATCGGAAACAATCACCGCGTCGACGTTCGGCAGTTGTGCGGAAAAATTCTTCAGCAGTTCGTCCGTCGCCAAAGTGTCAAGTTCGCTTGCGTCCTCGAAGTCAAGACGAATCATCTGTTGATGACCACTGATCACGCGGATTTTCGTCGTCGTCGGTTTGGAAGTTTCAATTACGCCCGAAAAGTTCACGCCGAGAGCGTCAAGCTTGCTCAAGAAAATTTCGCCGTGATTGTCGCGCCCGACTTGTCCGATTATCGACGTTTGACAGCCGAGCAACGCCAAGTTGTGCACGACGTTTGCCGCCCCGCCGAGAGTTTCGCGAACATCGGTGACGCGGGCAATCGGCACGGGTGCTTCGGGCGAAATGCGCGTGACTTCGCCGAAATAATATTTGTCAAGCATCACGTCGCCGACGACAAGAATCTTGCACGCGTCAATTCCGTCCGCGACGAAAGTTTTCAGCCGCTCAATCATTTGCAAACCTCGAACGAAAGTTTTGCCGCGTCAAGTGTCCGCGAAATGTCTTCGTCGGTGTGCGCGGCGGACATGAACAGCGTTTCAAATTGCGACGGCGCAAGATAAATCCCGCGTTCCAACATTGACGCGAAAAACTTCTTGAATTGCGTTTGATTGGCGGCGGCGGCTTCGTCGAAGTTCGTTACGGGTCGTTCGCTGAAGAATATCCCGAACATTGAGCCTGCCTGCGGAGTTTGAATCGCGACGTTAGCAGACTTCGCCGCAAGTTTCAATCCGTCGACGAGCTTTGACGTTCGCGCAGAAATTTTCGCGGTCAAGTCGCCGTCAAGCAAAATCGTCAACGTTTCAATGCCGGCGGTCATTGCCAACGGGTTGCCGCTCAAAGTTCCCGCCTGATAAATTCTGCCGTCGGGCGACACGTTGCGCATGATGTCTTCGCGTCCGCCGTAAGCCGCGCAGGGCAGTCCGCCGCCGATAATTTTTCCGAGACAAGTCAAGTCGGGCGTGACGTTGAACTTCTCTTGTGCGCCGCCGAGAGCAACTCGAAAGCCGCACATGACTTCATCGAAAATCAACAGCGCGCCGAATCGTTTTGTCACGTCGCGAAGACCGCGCAGGAAATTTTCTTTCGGCAGAACGAGACCCATGTTGCCCGCGACAGGTTCGACGATAACCGCCGCAATTTCTTCGCCGCATTGACCGAAAATTTTTTCGACGGCAGATAAATCGTTGTACGGCAAAGCAATCGTGTCGCGAGCCGTGCCGACGGTGACGCCGGGGCTTGACGGTTCGCCAAAGGTCGCCGCGCCGCTTCCCGCGTTGACCAAAAGCGAATCGCTGTGCCCGTGATAACAGCCGACGAATTTAACAATCTTTTCGCGACGAGTGAATCCGCGTGCGACACGAAGAGCGCTCATCGTGGCTTCGGTGCCGCTGTTGACCATGCGCATGACTTGCATCGACGGAAAAATTTTATTGACGAGCTTGGCAAGCTTCGTTTCAAGTTCGGTCGGTGCGCCGTAACTTGTCCCGTGTTCGACGGCGGCTTTCAATGCGGCAACAACTTTTTCGTGCGCGTGACCGAGAATCAAAGGCCCCCACGAGCCGACGAAGTCAATGTATTCGTTGCCGTCAATGTCGAAGATGTGACTGCCTTTACCGCGGGCAATGAACGGCGGGTTTGCGTCGACGCTTGAGTACGAGCGCACGGGGCTGTTGACGCCACCGGGCATGAAACGTTTCGCTTCGGCAAACGCGGCGGCAGATTTTTGCAAGTTCACGTTGAGACCTCCCAAAAGTTTTCGACGATTATAACACGGCGCGCAAAAAATTTCCGCGTGTTGCTTTTTGGACAGTTGCCGAATTATAATGTCGACAATAATTTTCACGGAGGTGGTTTATGTGGCAAACTTCTTTCGCCTGACAAAGAATCAGCACGTTGAGCTGGCCGACGGACGCACGGTCACCGTCACCGACAAGTTGGGCGAAGGCGGTCAAGGCATCGTCTATCGCGTGCGCTTCGACACGTGCGAGGAGCGTGCGCTCAAGTGGTTTTTTATCGGCTACTTGAAAGACCCGCAAAAGTTTTACAGTCGCTTGCAGAAGAACATCGACGACGGCGCGCCTTCGGACGCTTTCTTGTGGCCGGAGCAGTTGACCAAATACGTCGCAGGCGAACCGTTCGGCTACGTCATGAAACTTTACCCGCAAGGTTACGAGAGTTTCGCGAAGTTCCTGCTTGCCAAAGTTCAACCTCAAAGCAATGCCGCTTGGGTCAACGCCGCGCTTAACATTGTCGACGCGTTCAAAAGTTTGCACAACAAAGGTTACAACTACCAGGACTTGAACGACGGCAACTTTTCAATCAATCCGACGAACGGCAAAGTTTTAATCTGCGACAATGACAACGTCGTCCCTTACGGCGAAGAGTCGGGCATTTTGGGCAAGGCGCGCTACATGGCTCCCGAAGTCGTTCGCGGCGACAAGAAGCCCGACACGCACACGGACGAATTTTCGCTGGCGGTCGTGCTGTTCATGCTGTTCGTCGGCTATCACCCGCTCGAAGGCAAGCGCACGAATTTTCCCGTGCTGACGACGAAGTACGAGAAACGCATTTACGGCGAGAATCCGCTGTTCATCTTCGACGAACAAGACAAGTCAAACGCGCCGCACGAAACGCTTCACAAGTACGCGCCCGCAATGTGGAATAACTTGCCGAGTTTCGTGCGCAAAACTTTTCAACGGGCGTTCAGTCAAGAAAGCTTGCTTGAAGGTCGCAACCGCCCGCTTGGACAGGACTGGTTCAACGTGCTTGTTCGGCTGAAAAGTTCAATCGTGCGCTGTCCTTTCTGCGGCGAAGAAATTTTCTTGGAGAGCGACGCGCCGACGACGTGTTACAACTGCAAGCGGTCAATTAAAGCGGCGGGTTATCTGAAGTTCAAAAGTCGCGCAAGTCAAGAGGTCACCGCGCCAATTTTCAGAGACGCCGTGCTGTACGATTATCACATGGATTCTTCGTCGAAGGACTTCTTGACTGCGGCGGCCGTCGTCTTGGAAAAGCCCGGCAAGTTCGGCCTGAAGAACAATTCGCGGTCGAAGTGGATTGTCACCACGCCCGACGGCAGAACTTTCACGCGTCAACCGGGCGAAACTCAAGTGCTCGTCGCCGACTGCAAAATCGATTTCGGCAACGGCAGTTCGGCTCAAGTTATCGTCAACAACTGAAGGAGGCTTTCTCATGGTAATGAAACGTCCCGAAATTCCGCGCAAGATGTGCCCCGTGATTTTCCTGCTTGACACGTCGGGCAGCATGGACGGCGCGCCGCTCGGTGCGGTCAATCGTGCGATAGAAAATGTTTTGCCTGAACTTATCTCGATGAACAACGACAACCCCGACAACGAAATTAAAGTTGCCGTGATGACTTTCGATTACGACGCGAAATGGATTGTCGGCGAAACTGAATTGCTGTCGCCCGATGATGTCAGCAAGTCTTGGCGCGACCTTAAAGCCACGGGGTACACGTCAATGGGTGCGGCGTTCCGTGCGCTCAACGACAAACTTTCGGTTTCGCACGGCTTCATGCAACGCGCTTCGGGCTCCGTGGCTCCCGTGCTGTTCCTGCTCTCCGACGGCGAACCGACCGACGATTACAAAGCCGGCTTGCAAATTCTTCAGCAGAACAACTGGTACAAAATCGCCGTGCGCGTGGCTGTCGGTTACGGTGAGGCGAACTATGACATTCTGCGCGAATTCACGGGCAACGAAGGAACTGTTTTGCACACCAACGACACCGACGAGCTTAAAAACACCATTCGATTCGTGGCGGTCACTTCGTCGCGTGTGGCAAGTCAAGGCAGCTCCGTTTCGCCCGACGACCCGAACGCCAATCCCGACGACAACACGCAAACCGTTGCCAACGCGCTTCAAAATCAAGGCGGCAACCTCAACGCCAAGCTTGATCCGGAAGACGACTTCTGAACTTCCGGCTACACACGAATAACCGCAAATCCCTTGAAACACGTTTTCAGGGGATTTTTCTAAGTTCACACGAAAGGAGCCTTTGTCATGAAGTTCAACTTGTTTGCCGAATTCGTGCACGGCAAGAAATATCGCGAACGCGGACTGCCCTGCCAAGATTTTGCCGCGACGTTGGAATTCGGCGACGTGCAGGCGATTGCAGTTGCGGACGGTCACGGCGGCAAAGATTATTTCCGCAGCGACACGGGCGCACAACTTGCCGTCGAAACCGCCTTCGAGCTGTTGGAACAGATTTACAACGACGTCGGCAACGTCGAAAAAATTTTTGACGACCGCGGCATTCGCAACTTTGAACTGAGTATCGTCGAAGGTTGGCGCGAAAAAGTTTTGGCGGACTGGTATCAACGTTTGGACAGCCGCGACAACGAAGTTCGTTGGCAAACCGTCAGCGACAAGTACAAAGCGCGTTTCACCTCCGACGACGAAAATATTCGCAAGCATTATATCCCCGTCGCTTACGGCACAACTTTGATCTGCGCGGTGTCAATCGGCACGCAAGTTTTAATCGTGCAGATTGGCGACGGCAGTTGCGTTGTCCTGCGCCGCGACGGTGATTGGGAAGTTCCCGTGCCGCCCGACAAAGCAAACTTCGCCAACGTGACGACTTCGCTTTGTGACGAGGACGCCTTCGAGAAGTTCCGTCACATCGTTTTGAACTGCGACGGAAATTCGCCCGTTGCGATTTTCTTGAGCAGCGACGGCCTTGACGATTGTTATCCGCTCTTCGACAACGAAAAGCATCTGTTCAAGTTTTATCGCGAAACGGTTATCAACGGCTTGCTTGACGACGGCTTCGACGCGACGGCGGCAGGCCTGCGCGAAGACATCTTGCCGTACATGACTGAGCGCGGCAGTAACGACGACATTTCGCTTGCGTGGCTGGTGGCGGAGGATTTGGACTTACTCAAGGCGACAGTCAACGAGCCGCAAGTTCAATCGCCCGTCGAGCCGCAAACTCAATCGACCGTCAACGTGCCGCAAACTCAATCCGTCAACGTGCCGCAAACTCAATCGACCGTCACGCCGCAAATTCAAACCGTCATCGAACCGCAAGTTCAATCGACCATCGAACCGCAAACTCAATCGACCGTCGCGCCGCAAACTCAATCGACAGTCGCGCCGCAAGCTCAATCGACATTCACGCCGCAAGCTCAATCGACCGTCGCCTCACAAGCTCAATCGACCATCGAACCGCAAGTTCAACCGACGCAAAAGCTGACTTCGCCGATGGTCAAGCCGCCGCCGAAAGTTTCGCCCGTCCTCAAAGCGCAGAACATAACGGATTTGCCGCCGACCGTCATTCCCGCGAAAATCGACCGAAAGGAGCCGCGCCAATGAACAGCTTGACACTTTACGCGTCGACTGAGCCGACCGACCCGAAGACCCGTTACGTGCAGTTGGTGACGACGATTTTTTACGAGCTGGTCACGCAAAAGAATTCGCCGCTGTTGTCCGCGCTGTGTCACGTGAATCAAATAAACTTCGCGCCGAAAAACTTCCGACTTGAACCGTTGCAAGCGGACTTCGCAGTTCCAACGAGCGTGGACTTGTTTCTGTTACTTTACGGGCTCAACGTCGCCGCAGAGGAGAACCTTTCTTCGGTTTGCAAAGTTTTCGACGAACACGCGGGCAAACAGTTTCCGACGGAGGCACTGCCGGAGATGTGCGACTTCTGCTTGTCGGCTTTGGACAACGGGCTTGCGAAGTTCACCGCCGACGATTCGCACGTGCTGAAAACTTTGGCGGACGAGCGTCACGCTTCCGACGAAAAAATCATCACCGAGATTAAATCGCTTCAGCTGTCGTTGCAGGACGAATTGCGGACAATCGCGCAGATTCGCGACGGGCTGGACTTTGCCGCACAACGCGAGCCGATTCGTCAGCTGATTGAACTGTTCGACAAGCTCAACGAAATTTCGCAACGTCACCCGCTGCCCGACACGCAAAAAGGTTACGGCGAACTTGTCCGACGCTGTCAAAGTCTTCTGCGTTACGTCAAGCAGTCACTTGCAATGCTTGGCGCTCAATTCGTCAGCGAAGTCAATGTGCCCGTCAACTTGAACTTGCACGAGACGCCGCCCGATTCGCGACCGACCGACCGTGCAACCGTGTCGAAAATTTTGCGCGCAGGCTTCGTTTACAAAGGTCAAGTTATCCGTCGCGCACAAGTTGAATTCGTCGACGGAGGTGACGCGTCATGAAAGTTGGCATTGACTTTGGCACGAGTTTTTCGTTGCCTGCCGCGCTGATTAACGGGACGCCCGCGACGCTTCTGCCCGGCGGTCAATACGGCGTGCCTTCGGTCTTTTACTTCGACAGGCGACGAAATATTTTAATCGGCGAGGCGGCTCAAGCACGCGGCGAAAAATTTCCCCGAAACGTCGTGCGCAACGTCAAGATGGAAATCAGCAACCCGAATCAAAAGACGTTCACGCTTGACGGCAAAACCTTCGACAAGAAACAAATCGTCGGGCACATCCTTGGCGAAGTCAAACAGGTTGCGCTTATCGGCATTGAACATCGGCAACTTGTGTCGCAGGAAATTGACGGCGCGATAATTTCCGTGCCCGCCGCGTTCAACCTGCGCGAACTGAACTTGATTCGCGAGGCGGCTCAGGACGTTGCGGGACTGAAAGTTTTCGGCTTCATTCGCGAACCCGTGGCGGCGGCTATCGCTTACTTCAACGCGCCCGCGGGCGAAGACGACAAGACGATTCTGGTTTACGACCTTGGCGGCGGCACGTGCGACGTTGCGATTGTCCGTTCCGACAAAAATTCCGACGAGTGGTACAAGGTCATCGATTCGGACATGTTGCGTATCGGCGGCCGCGATTGGGACAAACTGCTTGGCGAACTCATCAAGCGCAAATGTCGCGAACAGGTGCCCGACATTGAATTTGACTTGAAGGCGCAGAGCAAAATTCTGGACGTCGCGATTGGCGTCAAACATACACTTTCGCGGCTGGATAAAGCTTTCGCCGAACTTGAACTTGATGACGAGTATTTTGAAGTCGAGGTGACACGCGCCGAATTCGAGCGGATAACCCGCGAACTTCTTCAGGAAACCATGCGCATGGTTGACAAGCTCAAGAGCCGTTGCCGCACGAAGATTGATTACGTCGTTTGCGTCGGCGGAAGTTCAAACATGCCGCAGGTGCGCGCCGCCTTCGAGAAAAATTATCCCGACATTGAAATTCGTCTGTTCGAGCCGGAAAAGGCAATTGCATTCGGCGCGGCGATTTATTCCGAACACGTCACCGAAGAAAATTATCTGCACGACATCTGCAAGTTTTCTTACGGCGCGAAGTACATTCAAAACTTCAACAGGTACCGCGACCCCGACCGTCTGCGAATTTTCAACATCATCTACAAGGGCGACGAACTGCCCGCCAGCGGCGAATCAACTTCGTACAGCGTTGACGACGGCGCGGACACTCACATCGAGATTTACGAATCCGAGTGCACGAAGAAAATTTACTTGCCCGAAGACGGCACGCACATCGGCGAAATTGAAATTCGCGGACTCAAAGGCAGCCGCAAGGACGACGCGACGATTTTAACCGTGACGATTGACCGCAGCGGACTCATGAACCTTAAAGCCGTCGACGAACGCACGGGCAAGACCGCCCGCGTTGAAATAAAGCTTAAAGACTTCTGACGGTACGAAAATTTAGCTACGGGGTAAACGCGCCCGAAAACTTTTTGTGATACAATCGACGCAACTTGAACGGAGGACACACCATGAATATTGACGACGTTGAAACTTTGCTTGAAGGCGTTCTTGACGGCTTGAAGGCGCGCAAACAGATCGCCCCGCTTCAACAGAAACTGTCCGAACTTGAGACGACGAACGCGACGTTGACCGCCGAACGCGACAAACTCCGCGAAGAAATTTCGTCACTGCAGGAGCAAGTTAAAGAGTTCACCGACGCGCACGGCGACTTCGACCGCAAGCTTGCCGACGCGCAAAAACAACTCAACGACACACGCGACGACTGCCAACGTCAACTCAACGAACAGCAGGCGAAATTCGATTGGGAGTTTGCCGCCGTGTGCAGTGAACTTTCCGAGGCGAAGGATTCTTTCCGTCAACAGCTCAAAGACAAGCAGGCGGACTTCGACAAACAACTTGCCGAGGCGAAGGCGACCGCACGTCAACAGCTTGCCGACCAACGCGATAAATTTCTGCAGGAAATGCGCGAGCACAAAGAGGAATTCGACCGCGAAATGTCCAACGTGTGCAATGAGCTTGACGAAGTGCGCAAGGCCGAACGTGCCGCCAAACGCGAAGCCGACTTTTACCGCGAGACTTACGGCGAACTGGACGCGGCGTACAAAATTTATTCGTCGCTGGACGAGACCACGCGCTTTGACTTGGCGGGCATTTTCGGTGCGGGCGACACGGCGGCGGGTTTCTTCAGCGGAGCGGTGCAGGAAAGTCATCTGCCGCAGTTTTGGGATTACGTCAGCCGCCACGTCGACGACATGCGCCTTGCCAAACTGTTCGATTTCTGTTTCGCGGCGGTCAATCGCGGTTTCCGTGAGCCGCCGTACATTCGCCTGAACGTCGAGCGCGGAGCTTATTTCGACGATGAGACCATGCGCCGCACGTCCCGAAGTCGTCAAAGCGGCAGAGTCAATCGCGTGCTTTTGCGCGGCTATCGTTATTCTTCCGGCAACGTCGTGCGTCAAAGCGTTGTCGAGCTTGCTTGAGGAGGTCACACCTTGGACACGAAAAAAATTTCAGTCATGCCCGTCGACGCAAAAACTTTCGCCGACCGACAAGACATCAAACTCCGCCGCGTCGTCAATGCCGCCTGTGCACAACAAGCCGAAAGTTTCGCGCCGCTGTTCGAGGCTTTCAATCAAACGTTCGCCGCGAAAGAGTGGGTCAAGTTGTCGCGTACCGGTCAAAGCGAAGGCGTTTATTACGTGCACGACATCGCGGGCTTGTTCCCCGACTTGGACGTTCACAGTTGCAATTACGCGTATGCTTACCGCCCGATAAATTACAACGACGCAAACATCTTGAGTCCGTCGCGGCTTGTGTTCGCGGGCTTTCAAGGCGTCATTCCGACGGAGGCCGAGGCGAACGAACTTTTCAACGACAACATCAGCTATTTCCGTGCGTCGAACGGCAACATCAAAGTTCGCGGCTCCGAACAGTGCGGCATCACCGTCAACAACGGCAAAAGCTACATGTGGACGCGCAACGATTACAAGTACAAGGTTTACAGCTACGACGGCAATCAACAGCTGTACTTTTGGGTCATTCCGATTTATCGTTTCGGCATGACAAATCCGTCGCCGCAAAAAGTTCTTTGGACGTGGCTTGAATTCGACTTGACGCCGACGAATTTCAAGTCAACCGACACGAAGAAACTTTTCGACGCGCTGAAGAAACTTTACGCGGCGGGTTATCTCAAGCTCAAGAGCGACAAACTCATCTTCGACGAGAAAAAAGTTTTCGACGCGGTGAAGTCGGGCACGAAGTTTGACTTTATCAACGTCGACTTCCTCAACGCAAAGACCGTCGACGGCCGCGAGTTTGAAATTGCTTTGCACGACGAGCTGTTGACCTGCGACAATCGCCGCGTGGGACTTGACCGTTATCCCGAAAAAATTTTGACCGACCCGAATCAAGGACATTGGGACTTGTGGGATATGCCCGAAGCCGACGAACACGGTATCAAGCTCAGCGAACCGATTTATGCGCGAAACCCCGTCGCCGACGTGAACGCCGCAGGTATCGTCGCGATTGACTTTGGCACGAAATCAACCGTCGTCGTCTACGAGAACGAGCGCGGCGAAATCATTCCGTTGCAAGTCGGCAAGGGCGATTATTCCAAAGGCGTCAAGGCGAGCAACTACGAGAACCCGACGATTATCGAGTTCCGACACATCGAAAACTTTCTTGCCGCGTACACAGACCGCGACGGACGCCCGAAGACTTCTTGGGACGACGTGACTGTTTCGCACACCGCGCAGGAGAATTTGCGCAACACCACCGACAGCAGCTTGTTCGCGTCATTCTTCGAGAACATCAAGCAATGGTGCGGCAACATCCAATACACGACGAAGATTCGCGACCACGACGGTACCGAGGAAGACTTGCCGCCGTTCGTCGACATCATCAAGGACGAATTCAATCCGCTGGAGTTTTACGCTTACTACTTGGGCGCGTACATCAATCACATGTTGCGGCCGAATCACATCTTCATGAAATACATTTTGAGTTTCCCCGTCACTTACGAGCGCAATATTCGTGAACGCATGTTGAAAAGTTTCCGCGTAGGTTTGTTGAAGTCGTTGCCGACGGCTCTGCTTGCCAATGAAGACGCCATGAAGAATTTTCAAGTCGTCGAAGGCACGAGCGAACCCGCCGCGTATGCAGTCACCGCGCTTGACGGCTACGGCTTTTTGAACGGCGACGAGACCGACGGCGATTATTACGCGGTGTTCGACTTCGGCGGCGGCACGACCGATTTCGATTTCGGCGTGCTCAAGTTGGCGGACGGCGACGACGCGGACTATTACGATTATGTTTTGACGCATTTCGGCGCGCACGGCGACAGGACTCTCGGCGGCGAAAATCTTCTGCGACTGATGGCGTTCCACGTCTTCAAGGCGAACAGCGACAAACTTCTCAAGCCGCGTGAAGACAATCCGTCCGTGAAAATCCCGTTCACTTGGGCGGCGGACAAAATGGAATTCGCCGGCTCCGAAGGGCTGATTCGTTCGTCGCAGGAAGCAAACCTGAACATGCACAACTTGATGGAAGTTTTGCGCCCGATTTGGGAGGCACCCGACTCCGACGCCGCGAAAACGATTTTGAATTCGGGCACGGTTTCGCCGACGCTCTTTGACGACACGGGCAAAGACATAACGAGCCTGTCGCTGAAGATTGGCGCGCAGAAATTCTTCGACGACGTTGCCGACGTTCAATCGTCGCCGAAAGTTCAGCCGACCGCCGACGTTGCCGAAGACAAATTCAACGACGTTGTCGTCAAGGCGTGGAATAAAGCCGACTCATCAGCGTTCAATCAACTCGAAGCTTGGGCGGCGGCGGGTCACCAACAATCACTGCGCGAACTCGATCGCATGGCTACTGCCGGTTACACGCAAGCCGACGAAGTTTTGGAACGCCTCAGCAAGCCGACGACCATTGAAGTTACCGCGAAGAAGTTCAACAAAATCCTCAACGCCGCAAGTAGCAGAGGCGACCAATCAGCATTCAATCAACTCGAAGCGTGGGCAAGCATGGGTCATCAACAATCACTGCGCGAACTCGAACGCATGAGCGACGCCGGTTACAGTCAAGCCGACGAAATTTTGAAACGTCTTCGCAAGCCCGCCGACGTTGAGCCGAAAGTTGAGCCGCCGAAGTCAACGCCCGCGCCGACCGTCGACCTGCGAAAGATTTTGAGCGACCGAATCAGCTGCGGCATCGACAGTTTCTTTCTGTCACTGCGCGACGCCTTCGACAAGGTGAGCGGCGGCGAAGACAACGGCGTTGCACAGTTGAGCGACGTGCACGAAATTTCGATTTTCTTGGCAGGAAATTCAACCAAAGCCGCGCTTGTCAAAAAACTCTTCGACGATTATACTGACATTGATACGGGCAGGGCACGCGAACTTCTCGGTTTCGGCAAGACGCAGGAAATGCCGCGCTTCACGATTTATCCGCCGCTGGGCACCGACGCCGCCGACAAGTTGCAAGCTGCGCGAGGCGTGACCGTCGACAAAGACGACTTCGCACGACCGACGGGCAAGACCGGTGTCGCGTTCGGACTGCTTAAATGCCGCGAAGGTTCGGCAATTCGCGTCGTCGACATCAGCTCCGAAGGCGTCGATAAAAAGCAAGTTCCGTTCCGCTTCTATCTCGGTCGACGGCAACACGGCAAGTTCAAAATCGTTATCGACAAGGCGACAAAGCTCGGCACGTGGAAGAAATTTATCGGCGCGAAACTGGGCGCATTCGATCTGCTGTACACCGACAGCGCGACCGCCGCGACAAACGACGCACCCGCGTCAATCGCCAAACGCCTGACGATTCGCTTCGACGCGGACGCAGATGCCGACGTTTACATTCGCCCCGTCGAGTCGAACAAAATCTGTTACGCCGTGAGCAAAGGCGAGCCGCCCGTCGAAGTTGAAGGCACGGTTTTGACTTTGGATTGAGGTGATGGCATGTCGGACTTTTTGACGACGCGCACGAAGTTTTTCTGCACGACGGGCACTGCGGTCAACTTCGCGGTTTCTTCGGCGGGTTCAAGCAGCGTCACGCACAAAGGCGACAAAGTCTTGACGACGGGCGCGAAACTTTCGGCAAGCGGAATCTGTCCGATTTTGACGGCGGCGGCTCAAGGTACTCCGCAACCGTGCAAGTTTAAGCAAACGCCGTGGGCTCTCTTCGACATGAAGTCTTCGGCGAACGGCAATAACTTGTTGACGGCGAATTCTTTTTGCACGTGTCCGATTGGCGGCATGATTAAAGTTCGTGCGGCCAATGCACAAGGTTTTCAGACGGTTTAATTCTTTGGAGGTGGTTTTATGGCAAGCACGTGGGACAGAATTCCGCAGACACATCGCGCGATTTTGTTCGAGCAATTTACAAGCGAGCGCGACAACACGAAGGGCGACTTGTACAACATCTTGAGCTTGTACGACGACCCCGACATGAGCAGCGAAGAAATGTACCGCGACATTTCGACGAAACTTGAAGTTCGCAGTTTCAGAGAGTTCCTTGAAAAGTTCCGCCCGAGAGTTTATGAATACGTCACGGGCACGACGGACGGTCGTTTGATTTTCAATTACACGACCAACCCGATAGAGGCAAAGCGCATTGAAGCCCGCGAAATTGAGATAACGTCGCACAACTACTACGAAATGCTGGTGAACATGTACAGCCAAAAGGGCGACAGCGGCGTTGCGAACATGGACTTCAACGACGCCAAGCTCCGCGAAATTCTCACGCCCAAACGCGAATTCGAGGCTATTTGCGACATGCGCAAAAGAATTCCGCGGCTCCTTGAAAAACGCGACAAGGCTGTCAAGCGCAACGAAAACACCGAGACTTACGACAAGAAACTTGAACGAATCAAGGACGACATCGTCGATCAACGTAAAAATTCCATGATTATTATAACAATCGGTTTGGAAGACGCCAAAAATAAAATCACGGAGATCGACAAAAAAATTCTGCAGTTGAAAGCACCGACTCCCGACGGCGGCGAGGCTCCAAAGTTGCTCTTCGGACGCTTCGGTTTCGGCGATGACGGCAGAGTTGTGTTGATTCCCGCAAAGTCAAGCGCGCCCGACACCCCGGAAAACACCGACTCACCGAGCGACCCCGACGGCGACAACATGAATAAATTCGCGCTGGAAATCAAAGATAAACTGGACGCGACCGACGAAACTCCATTCACCAAACAGCTTATCGTTTCGACGAACACCGGCATTGACCTTGCCCACCCGTTGGAGGACATGGACGTCGCCGCTTTGACCGAATATCGCGACGAACTCGTTCAAAACAAACAAAAGTACGAAAGCATCTTCAAGCAGGCCAAAGAAGAATTCATCCGCGTCTTGTCCAAGAACGTGCAGAAACTTTTGTGCGTGAAGATTTTCTTCGACCACGCGACGGTTAAAGGCGGCGACAACGCACGACTTCCCAAAGCCGGCTTGATTGTTGCCAACTGTCGGGCGGATAAGCTTATCGACGACAAAGTCAAAAAAGAATTCGAGTCGATGATGCGCCACTTGGGGCTTACCGTCAGCGACGAAAACAAACTTTGGTTTGCGATTCTTCCGCACGTGCTCAAAGACGACGACGACTTTGACTACGACTACTACGACGACGAAGAAGAATATTACGCACAAGACGACGGCACAAGTTTTGCTGCGGCGAAGTCCGTTCTTAAAATCATGGACGAGTGCAAGATTATGACGTTCTTTAACTTTGCGCCGAGGCTCAAAACGACTTTTGCCGCGCTCAACGTCAAAACCGTCGACAAACTGCAAGATAAGCTGGAGCCGCTCAACCTTGAACATGCGGTTTATGCCCTGCCGAACTTTACAATCATGCGCAGCGGCTTTGTTCCGCTCAGCGACGAAGTCAACGCGCCGAAAATCAACGTGCCCGCAGTGTATGTCGACGCGGCTTATGTGGCGGCGGGAATGCTCATTGCCGCTCAACAGCGCGATTATTGGACAAGTCGCGGCTTCAAGAACAACGAAACTTTCATTGCCGACAACGCCTGTGTGCGAATTGACTTGGAGTCCGACCGAATCACGCCCGTTTTCTTGACGAAGTTCAACCGCGAACGTTCAACCCCGTGGAATGCCGAACTTGTCAACGCGCTGAGCAAAAAACATTTCGGCTTTGCTTTCGACGGCGATAAGCGTTATGACGAACGAATCGGTTCCGACGTCAAAAATACGTACATCCTCAACGCCCGCACGCTCAGCCGCAAGAACGACGAATACAAGCCGATTGCCCTTGTGCTCATGAAAGATTTCGTTCGCGCTTATCTCAAGTCGTACAGCTCACGCGGCTTCAAGCTCAACGCTTCGCAACTTAACGACTTCCTCAATAAAGTTGTCGCGGAATGGAAACAGCAACCCAAAAAGTACAAACGCTTCGTGCCGATTAACCTTTTGTTGCGCGAAGGCGAAGACATCACCCGCGACGGCAGCAGCGTAAAAGTTGACCTGCTTGGCGGCGATGATTTTCTTGACGTCGAGATCGTTGACTGAAAGGAGTTTTGCACGTGATTTATTACGAACTGAAAATCGAATCCGACGAAGACACAATCGGGATTACCAAAGAGAGCATGATTTTTTTTGCGCAGGTTTCCTTCGACACGATAAACAACGACACGCAAAAAAAATCCAACGCCATTTTGACGCGCATGGTCGTCAAGGGAAAAATCGACGAGTCAATCAACGACAGCCTGCTGAAAATTTCCGAGTGGGCACGCGACTTGAACGACTCGACGACTTACCGCAAAGTTACTTTGACGATAAAGAAAGACGCCGCCGGAAAAATTCTTCGCACGTATGAAGTGCCCGCCATGTTCGTTTGCGATTATAACGAATCTTACGGCGCGCCCGACGACGACGACGAATCTTCCTTCGAGCTGAAACTCACGCAGCGCGAAAATCGGCTCAAGGATTTCAACACGTACTGATTCGAGGTGACGGGCATGAAAGTTCGCGGCTTGGGCGACGAAAATTTTTTCGACGAATTTTCGGTGAGCAAGGCGGCCGGTCGTCACAGTGTGTGCAAGTTCACACAACGGCTTGACGACGAAAAACTTTCCGCTTATCAAAATTCCGTCGGCAAAACGATTGGCGTTGCGCTTGACGGCGGGCGGAAAATTTTTTTCGGCGAAGTGACCGAAGTTTTAATCGATCAAACTTTCAGCGGCGGGCGCGTCGAAGTCACGGCGGTTTCGTCTTCGCTGAAGGTCGACGAAGTTGCCGCGACGCGAATTTTTCAAAGCCCGACAAAAACTTTCGGCGACGTGCTGAATGCCAAACGCCTGCACGTTGACTGTTCGATTGAACTTGACGGAAAAATTTCGGCAAGCCCGTGCCCCGAAGTCATCTTGCAGGACAACGAGACCGCTTTCGAGTTCGTCAAACGTTTGGCGGCGCGGCTTGGTCAACGCGTGTGGATTCGCGACACGTGGCAGGGCAAATGCACGCTGAAAGTTTCCGCACGCGCCGACGACGCGCCCGAAAAAATTTCAAACGTCGACATCATCCGCTTGAAGGTCGGGCGACGCGGCAAACTTCGCACGGCCGAGCTTGTCGCGAGGAAATACGTTGAACTTGGGCGCGTCGTGACTGTCGGCACCGTCCCCGAAAAGTTTTTGATTGTCGGGCTTGAAGTTTTTTTGGAACGCGGCGTTGACAGAATTCGTTACGAGCTGGAAGAGTTCGCCGACGCTGAACCTGCGCGTTTGCAAGCCGAGCCGCCCGTCAAACTTAAAGCGCGTGTCGTCGACGTGAACGACGCAAAACATTTCGGGCGACTTCGCGTGCAGTTCGAGATTGAAGACGTTGACGCCGACAAAGCGTGGATTGACTTTCGCCCGCCGCACGACGGGATAATTTTTTTGCCCGAAGTCGGCGACACCGTCGAAGTTTTTTTCGCGGACGGTCAATGTTACGTCGCGACGACTTTGCGCACGAAGGCTCTTGACGCGCAGTTTCACAACGTCGCCGATAAATATCTTGTCAACCGCACGCAACGAATTTTCCTGCGCGAACGTTCGCTTGAGCTCAAGTCGGCGGACAGTTCAATTTTCATGGACGACAAGCAAATTGTCCTGAGCGTCGCGGCTAACAAAATCATTTTGGACGAACGCGGCATAACTTTGCAGACGAACGGCGCGTTGTCGGTCGACGTTGGCAAAGATCTTTCGGCGAAGTTCGGCGGCAAGTTCGGCGTCGACGCGTCGGGCAATGTCGCGCTTACCGGCAGTAAAGTCGAGGTGACTGCAAGCGGCGTTGCGGCTGTCAAAGGTCGCAAGGTCGAGCTTGGTTAGAGGAGGTCTTTACATGGCTCTGCGGAAGTCGGAACATTTTTTTGAAGTTGTGACGGACGTCGAGGCGGCCGAAAATCTTTTGCCCGTCGAAGTGAGCGATTGCGTTTTCTTCGCGAACGAATTCGATTCGGGCGAAACACGGACGCTGCCTTACGGGCCGTTTTTTTTGTGCGCGCCTTACGAAGAATTCTTGTCGCTGTTGAGCAAAGATTTTCGCGGCGCGGGCTTCACGTATCAATTCAAACCAAATCGGCAACTTGTCGAGGCGGAAGAGAAATTTTTCCGTGTCGCGCAACTGTACGACGTGCCGCTTGAAATTTATTCGCCGTGGGCACGACGGGCGGTCGACATCCGAATTGTCGGCGAAGTCGGCAAGCTTGACTTCAATGACTTCAAGGCGGCGGACAACGGTTTGTCGGGCAAATTCGTCGCAGACAAAAATTTTTACATCAACGCGGAACTTTCTTTGCGGACGTGGGATTCGTTCGAGGAGATCGGCAAAACTTTCGAGTATCGTTGCACTGCGGACGACGAATTAACTTTCGCACTGCCGCTGACTGATTCGGCTTTCGACGACGAGCTTGACGTTCGGCGCGACGGCGGACAAATTATTTTTCGGACGACGCGGGAGTTCCCGACGCGTTACGAGCAAGTCAAACTGTTGCCGACGGAAAACAAACTTGACCCACGAATTCTGCGCAAGCAACGGCTTCGCACACGCGGCGATTTCGAGTTTGTCTTGAGCGGCTTGGCACGCGACGGCTATTCTTGTCGGTTCGGCGGCTTCAATGGCAACGAGAACATCACCCGCTACGTCGAAGGTCACGAATATTTTTCTGCGGCGGACGAAGAACTTTTGCGTGCGAAAAAAATTTTGCCGACGTGCACGGTCAAGTTTTCGGGCGCGGAACTTTTCTTGACCGATTACGCAAACTTCGTGTTGCACTTCTTGACGACGCGTTATCCCGAATTCAACTGGGCGGGTGAACGAGATGATTGACGTTGACCAACTGCGCGACGAACTCACACGCGGGCTGTGCGGCGCGGACGTTGCGGAAAGTTTTCGTGCGCTGTCGCCCGAAGAACAAACGTCAATCCTGCGCGTGCTGAAACTTCAAGAACTCAGCGACGGTCGGCGGCTGTACTTCCGTGCGGCATTGCAAGCACTGTTCCCCGTCGGCGACGTGTACTTTTACGAAGGCAAGTTCCTGCTGTGCCTGCCGGACGACGAATCACCCGCCGCGTTAAGCAAAGTCGTGCTGATAAAAAATTTGTTCATGGACGCGGGCAACTCACGGCTTGAAGTTTACTTCGCCCGACATGTCGGAGTTTTCGGCACGCCGCAGACGATGCGCCTTGACGAAATAATTTTGTATTGAACGGAGGTTTTCACATGGGCATTGCCATTGGACTGGACTTCGGCACGACAAATTCCGTCGTCACTTACGTGGAGCCGAATAAAAAGCCGCGCACGTACAAGCCGGGCGGTTCGCCGCTGATTCCGAGCGTGATTTACTTCAAGACGCGTGATGATTACGTCATCGGTCAAAAGGCCGTCGCAATGCGTGCGAAGAACGACGACGGCGCGATTGACGGTTTCAAAACCAAACTCAACGAAGACGACACGCCGTGTGTCGTGAAGCTTGAAGACGGCTCAACGTTTAAAATTTTCCCGCGACTTGTCGTCAAACTTTTTCTCAACAAACTGCTTGGCGACGTGCAGGAACACCTGTTCAAGCGCAAGGACATTGACCCGACGATTGACCGCGCAGTCATCACCGTGCCGACAAAGTTCAGCGACAGAGCGAACGGCGCGATTAAGACGGCGGCGGCGTCTGCAATGCAACTTGGCGTCGGGCAGATAAAACTTGTCTACGAACCGACGGCGGCGGCGATTGCGGCTCAGCAGGACGACGAAGACGACGCGTCGCGGCTTTTGATTTACGACTTCGGCGGCGGCACCTTCGACGTGTCGCTGATTCAAAAGGACGGCGGAGTTTTCAAGCAGATTATCACCGACGGCGACCCGAAATGCGGCGGCAACCTGTTGACCGACATCCTTGCGCAGTATCTGTTGACGGGCGCAAACGACGAATACGGCACGAATTTTCCCTGGGACAAAGACGACTTCGACGAAGACGTTCACGGCATAAGCGAAGACAAATACCGTGCCAACCGTGCCGCGATTCTTCGCGAAGCCGATTACGCGAAAATTGCTTTAAGCGACGATTCGGACATCGACGTTACCTTTCCGTTTTGGACAAGCGACACCGACAGCGAAAACTACATCGTCAACGTGAGCCGCAAGGAATTCGAGCGTTTGATCGGCGAACGCATTGACCACACGGCGAAGATTACTCAACGCGTCGTCGACAGCGCGGAGGCAAAATCCGTCGGCGGCATCGACAAAATCATTATCGCGGGCGGTTCGGGACAAATCCCCATGATTCGCGACGTGCTTGCCGAAAGATTGGGCAACGTGCCGATTAACCGTTCCGAAGACGTGTCGACGCTGATAAGTCGCGGAGCCGCCTTGCTTGCCAAAGACATCGAAACGCTTGACAAAGTTGTTTCGCAGAAAACAACCGTCGAGCTTGGCATTTCGTCAACTGAAGGCGTCGGCTTCGGCATCTTCCAACCGATAATCGACGCGGGAGTTACCTTGCCGTGCGAGAATTCCTGCAACTTCAAGCTGATGGAGGACGGTCAACGCCGCCTGAAGATTTTCTATTACGAACGCGACGTTAAGAACTTCCCGAACGCCACGCGCATTGACGACGACGGCATTACGCAGGTTGACGCGCTGGAAGTTGAACTGCCCGCCGGTTTGCGCAAGTCCGACACCGTCGTTAAAGTCACCTTCGCCGTGCAAAAAGATTCGAGTCTTGAGCTGTCCGCGCAGGTCTTGTCGAGCGACGGGCAAGTTATCGGCGGCGACAGAATCAAAGTCAACAAAGTTTCCGACGCGTTCTGAAGGAGGCGAACGACTTGGATTTACTTGATGATTTGTTCCGTCGAATTGTGAAACTCATTGAACGTCTGCTCGGTCACTCTAAACGTTCTCCGCGTGAAGTTTTGCAACGTCACGGGCGACAAGTTCAAACGTCACCGCAAACGTCACAGCCGTCACAGCAACCGCCGTATCAAACGCCGATTGAGCCGCCGCCGCCCGAAGACTTCGTGCTTGACATCAACGACGCGGAGGCACTTAAACGTTACGTGAGCAAGCTTAAAGACTTGTCCGCCTTTGAACGGTTTTATTCGATGCCGTCGCTGAATTGGTTGAGCACACATTTGGACAGAGTCAACAAAGAGTTGCGCAAGTTAGACACGCCGCCCGACTTCGACGAAGATTTTAACTTCAAGCTTGCCAAAAAAGTTCGCGACATAAGCAAGCACATGCTGAACATTTTCCGCGACGCGAAGTCTTCCGGTGCTCTCGACGAACGCACGCGAATTGAACTTACAGCTCTGGTTGAAGATTACCTTGCGAACATCGGCGTCACGAAGAAAGTTTTTCATGTCGGCGACGATTACACCGATTGGGCGAATTTGGGCATGGAAGCATCTTTGGAGCTGATTGCCACACGCGACCGCGACAAAGATTCGACAATCGCCGCGATAGAAGTTCAGCCGCACGAGATTCGTTACCGCAACGAAAACGGCGACGTTGACCAAATGACTTTCGGCGGCCTGTGCAAAGTTTATAAGTTCAAGGAGGTTTGACACGTGTACGGAGTATTTTATGGTGAACCAGACCGGCGCGAAATTCGCGGCTGGTTGAAGACTGCCGACGACAAAGTTCGCGAAGAACTGCGCGAAGAGATTCAAACTCAAATCCGCAACCAACAAAGCAACTTCATCACCAATCAGCAACTGGCACAATACGACGTCGAAAACAAAATCTGGGTCACGGACAAAGTCGACGCCGTGCGCAAAGCTTTCAACACCTTCGTTGCCGACGACTTCGACAGGCTGAAAAATTCCGCCGACGCGACCGCGCAGGAAGTCAAAGCACTCACCGCCAAAGTCGACAAGTTGCAGGCACCGCCGTCCGCTCAACCGACCGTCGACGTCGACGCGCTCAAAAAGCAACTTGCTCAGCACGATCAGAATTTCGCCGTGGTGACAAAGAAAGTTGCCGACCTGTCCGCCGAAAACGACGCGCTCAAAAAGCAACTTGCTCAGCACGATCAAAATTTCGCCGTGGTGACAAAGGCACTCAACGACATACAGAAAAATTTCGGCGGGCTCCTTCAGCAACGCGACGCGCAGATTCTTTCGCTCAAGGCAGAAGTCGACGCGCTCAAAAAGCAACTTGCTCAGCACGATCAGAATTTCGCCGTGGTGACAAAGAAAGTTGCCGACCTGTCCGCCGAAAACGACGCGCTCAAAGCCGACGTCGACAAGCTCAAAGCCGCAATTGCACCGCCTGACGACGGCGACAAATTTTTCTTGCTCGTTCAAAGCGAAGAGTACTTGCCCGCCGACCGCAGACAAATTCCCGCGAAAATCAAAGCGGCTTTGGACATGCGCGAACTTGAACAGTTCTTGACCGAACATCCTTCGACGACAAGCACGCAGTTTCAAAAGATACTCAACAATCACGCCAAAGAAGTCAAGAAATTTGTCGACAAGCTCAAACTCAACGACCTCGACGACGAAGAGTTAAGCGAAACCGTCACCGCGAAATATTTCAAACTGTTTCAGCGGACGATTTTCGACAACCTGTTAATCGCGATTCGCCGCGGCTTCAAAGCTTCCGACAAGAGCGCAAACGCGTTTTATTCGGAGTTCCTCGCGCTGCTCAATCAATACTTGATGCGTTGCGGGATTTATTCGCTCAACGTCACCAAAGGCCGCAAAGCCGATTCTCACGATTACGAAAACATGACGCCGCAGGTTATCAAGACCGCCGACGAAACTTTGGCGGGCATGATTGACTCGATTGAACGCCTGCCGTATCGAATCAATTACCGCGACGAATTTGGCGAACAAAAATTTTTCCAGTACGCGGGCATCATGAACGTTTACAAGGCGGTGTGACATGGCGGACGTTTTTTACGGCGTGGACTTCGGCGCGTGCAACATCAAATGCGTTCGTGTCGGCGCGAAGAAATTTTCGCCCGTGCGATTGGACACGACAGACAACGGCTCGTTTCACATGCCCAACGCGATTTTTTACGACAATACCGAAGACGGCGACATCCAAAAAATTCTCGGACAACGGGCTTTGAATCGCGGCGCGATGGAGCCTGAAAATTTGATTGTCGGGCTCAAACGCAAGCTCGAAGAAAATTCTTGGCGACAATTTTTGCCCGCGCTCAATCGCGAAGCTGACGCCGCCGAAGTCGTCGCGGACATCTTCAAAAAGATTTTCGACGCGGCGACACGGAACCTGCGCGAAGGTGACGTTGCTTGTGCCGCAGTGACCGTGCCCGTCATCTTCACGAAAAGTCAGCGCAAGTTAATCGCCTCTGCCGCCGAACGTGCGGGTTTCAAAGTCGACGGCGTTGTCAATGAGGCGTTCGCGACAATATTCAGCGCGGCGGCTTTGGACGATTCGCTTAACGTCGTGTTTGACTTCGGCGGCTCGACGTTGGACGTGAGCGTTATCAAAATCACGGGCAACGAAGTTCATGAACTTGCGGCGACGGGCATTCGGCTCGGCGGATTGGACATTGACCGCGACATCCTCGAAAAGATTCTTCGCCCGAAGTTCGCCGATATTTTGGACGCGGCTTGGGGCGGCATTAACAAGGACGATTTCCAAACGGCTTTCGTGCGCGAAATGAAGGAATCGCTTTACGTTGAGGACGCCGACGACGAAGTTTGCGGCGAAGACATCACCGGCAAGCAGGACTTCGACAAAATCATTCTCGCCCGCGCAGAAGTCGACGAACTGCTTGAACGCGAAGGTTACGGCGACAAGATTCGCGCCCTGCTTGATGAACTTTTCGATCAGCTTGCCGAACAGGAAGATTGTTTCACTGCGGCGGACGTCACGAAGATTTGGGCTGTCGGCGGCTCGTTGCACATCCCGTACTTTCGCACGCTGCTTGAAAAATATTTCGGCGGCGAACTTTTCAGCGCGGAAGATTACGACTTCGAGGACATCGCGGACTTCATTGACGGTTTGGAGGACAAGTATCTCGTCGTGGCGGGCGGCGCGGCAAACTTCCTCAAGCGGCGCAACGAAGTCACCGCGATTAACGCAATTCCTTACCGCGTCTGTTACAAGCTCGGCGAAACTTTTCAGCCCTGTCTGCCGAAGAATTCGCCCGCAGGTTTTGAAACGTTGGCGAAAAATCTTGACTTGTCCGCGCTTGATTCGTCGGGCTGGAAGATTGAGCTGTATCAAAGTTTCCGCGACGACGCGAACTTTTCGGACGCCGCGTATCTTGAAACGGTTGCGCTCAATCCCGCGCTGTACGAACGCAAAAAGCCGCCGCAAATTCGGCTCAAGATGATGCGCGACGGGCGGTTAAGACTGCGTGTCAGCGAACAACGAACGCTCGACGACGGCGAATTTGATTCGGTGCTCGTCGAAGAACTTTTTGTGCGATTGGAGGATTGAACATGGACGACAACCAACAGCAGGCGATTTTCAGCGAACTGTACAATGTGGCGAACAAAATCATCGGCGACATTGAAGGCAAGCTGAACTCGACGCGTGACGACTTGCACGGTGCGCTTGACGACTTGCAAAACTTGCGCGACACCAACAGAAATCTTTCGGCGGATCTGGCGAAGTCTCAGGAAGCACGCCGCCACCTTGAAGAAGAACGAAACAATTTGCGCGAACAAGTTGCCAAACTGACCTCAAACAACACAAAACTCGTGGCGGCTTTGGAAGCAATGCAGTCGGAACTGTCGCGGACACAGCGTGAAAACAACAACCTGAGCATTAAACTTTCGCAGATAAAATTTTTGGCGGGGTGATTCGCGTGGATAATTTTGAAGACCTGCGCGAAGTTTTGTCGGCGATTCAGGACATCGGCAACGCGTGGCAGAACGAAAACATTTCGCTTAAGGCGACCAATGCCGAACTTCGCAAGCAAAACGACGAACTTCGCCGCGAACTGAAAACTCTTTCGGACGAAGTGCGCAACCTCCAAAAAAAGCTTGACAAACTGCGCGACGAACTGATTGGGCAACTCAAAGACGACTTGCGCGAAAATAAACAGTTCATCAAGAACTTTTTCGGCGCGAACGTTTCAAGCGTCGCCACGCAAACCGACACGCCGTCAACTTCAACAAACACCGACATCAAGCACGACGAGCCGACACCGTCGCAGGAACCCGACACGTCGTCGCGACCGTATTGATTGAACGACCGAAGGAGGAATTTTTATGGTAGTCGGAATTGACTTGGGCACGACCAACACGCTTGCCTGTTATTTCGTCAACGGGCGCAAGAAGCTTTTGAAGTTCGCGGGCGGCGCGACAATGTTGCCCAGCGTCATTTTCACGGACGAAGACAACAACGTTATTGTCGGGCAGGCGGCGCAATCACGCGGCATTGTCAAACCGGAACGCATGATTCGTTCAGCGAAAACTTATATCGGCAACTTCGAGCTGAACAAAACCTGGACGTGCGGCAACCGCAAGTACACGCCCACCGACGTGGCGACCGAAGTCCTCAAGGAAGTTCGCAAGCGTCTTGTGCGAAACATGCACCTTGACGACAGCGAAGAGATCGGCGCAGTCATCACCGTCCCGGCTTACTTCAACGACAACCAACGCGACGAAACGCGCAAGGCGGGCATTGCTGCGGGTTTCAAAGTGCTGTGGATTCTTGAAGAACCAATGGCGGCTGCCGTCGAAGCCGTGCACGAACGTCAACTTGACAAGAAAGTTTTCGTCGTGGACATCGGCGGCGGAACCTTCGACCTGAGCGTTTTGGAAGCCGACCACGACAAGCACCTTTACACGGCAATTGCGATTGACGGCGACGACAGACTCGGCGGCGACGACTTCGACAAGGCAATTCAACTTGAATTTGTTCGCCACATTGAAGACGACACCGGCATTAAGTTGACCGACGCCAAAAGTGCCGGCTTGGACGAAAGCGACTACAACATCTTGATGAACCGCCTGCTCGTCGAGGCGCGCCGTGCCAAAGAAGAATTGAGCGGCGACGGCGTGTTGGAGTGCGACGTTACTTTACCGAACTTGACGACGCTCGGCGGGCAACCGTACGATTTGGATTTCGTCTTCACGCGCAAGGCAATGCTTGACGTTTGCAAGCCGCTGTTCGACCGCATATTTAACCAGATTAACGACTTTGTCACCGACAACGACAAGTTCACGCTCGCGGACATCGGTCACATAATTTTAGCGGGCGGCACGTGCTTTATCCCGTACATCAAAGAGCGCATTGAAAACGACCTCGGCATTCGACCCGACGACGATTTACAGTTAAGTCAACTTGTCGTCAGCGGCGCGGCTCGCGTTGCACAATCAATCGGCGGCGTCGAAAGCGGCGACACCGAATCCGCCGTAAACCTGCAAAGTATCCTTGCGCATTCGCTCGGCATTGAAATTGAAGACACACGCGGGCAAGTCGTCTTCGACAAAATTCTTGAGAAGAACACGCTTTACTCTGCGGGCAAGTCCACGCAGGTTTACAAGACGACCCGCGACAACCAGACGCAAATTGCGATTAACGTTTACGAAGCCGGCAAAGACGAAGACGCCCGCGACTTGAGCGCACACCGTTTCCGCGGCTCGTTGAATTTGGAAGTGCCGCCCGCGCCCAAAGGCAAAGAGACCGTTTCCGTCACGTTCGATTACACCGACGGGCAACAGCTTAAAGTCACCGTCACCGACAAGCACGGGCATTCAAACTCCGCCGTGTTCAACAAGGAAACCAAAGCGTCGCCCAAGTCCGCAACGGAGCCGCTCGACGTCGTCTTAATGCTTGACTCGTCGGGCAGCATGTCAGATCAAATGAATCAAGCCAAAGACGCCTGCCGCAAGCTGATAACCGAAATGTTCGACTTGAGCGTTCACCGCATGGCGTTGATGAGTTTTGACGACAATTCGCGCATGTTCTGTCACTTGACCAACGACCGACAAGCTTTACTCAACGGCCTTGCGCAAATCAGGCTCGGCGGTTGCACGGAGATGATTAAAGCACTCAGCATGGCTTACGGCGAATTGGAAACTTCGTCGCGCAAGAAAGTCGCCATCTTCGTCACCGACGGCTACCCGACAGACAGCCGCGAAGGCACAATTTCCCGCGCACAAAAGATTCGCAAGCAGGGCGTGGAGATTTTCGCAATCGGCGTCGGCAAAGGCTTCGACAAAAACTTTTTGAACGACATGGTCGGCACGGACAATTCTTTTACGATTAACAGCATGAGCGAACTTGCGACGACGTTCGCCGAAGTTGTCGACAAAATCACGCGCTGAATTCGGAGGTGACCTTTCGTGAGCAATTCATTCAAAGACAAGCTGATGACCGCCAACGTTGACGGCGACGCACAAAGAATCGTGCCCGCGCTGTCCAAAGACAAACGGCGGCTCGAAGTCGGCAAGATACAAAAAATTCTTCGCGACAAGCTCGACATGACGCTCGACATGTCGACGGACGAAGACGTTTTCAACGAACTGAAATCGCTTTCGGGACAGAATTTGCGTTCGGCATTTAAAGCTTGCGTCGAAAGTTTCGGCGTCACGTGCAACGCGGAGCTGTTGGACAAGTTCAACAAGTCGCGGATATTGGCGTTGTTCTTCCACGTGTTCGCGGTGTACCCCGAAGCAATTCCGTCGCATCCCGGCACGCAAACCGACACGCCGTCGCAGCCCGACATTGACGCCGAACTGTTCGCGGAAATTTTCCCGGACTTCACGACAGCAGTTGACGTGGAAGTTTCGGCCGCCGCGAAATTTTTGCCGCCGCAATTCCGAAACGTCAAGTCAACGGACGAACTCGAACAAGCCTTGACCGCCGAAAAAATTCCGCAGGGAACAATCGTGCGCGACTTCGTCAAACGCGTGCTTGAAACGGCGGGCGTTGACTTCGACGACGTCAAACTTAAATCCGTCAGCCGCGAAAAATATCTGCCGCTGTTCTTCCACGCGATTAACTTCACGGGCAAAACTTTCGCGCCGAGTCAACCGTCAAGTGAGCCGCAAGAAATTTTGGATTTGACGTTCGGGCAAGTGCAGGCGATTTTCGACGCCGCCGACAAAGTTCCCGTGGACGACGCGGACTTCGACATTTCCGACACGCTGGAAATCTTCGAGAACAATTCCGTCACCGTCAAGGCCAAGCTTTATCTGAGCATTCCCGACGACCGACAAATTTTTTACGGGCTGGCGGCTCTCGCCACGCTTGACGGAAAGATTGCCGCAGTCGGACGCATTGAAGACAACGTTGTCGACGAGCACGGCGGAAAGTTCCCGCACATGATTTTCGATTGGGACAAGATTGACCCCGACAAGTTCATCAACCGCAAAAACTTCAAAGCCGTACTTGTGCCGCGTGAAGCTCAAGACTTTTTCGCACGACCGATGTCGCAGGCAATGGCGGAAAGTTTTCAAGGCGAACTGTGGACGCTGGACTTCGACGTTGTTTATCGTCCGCTTGCAGTCACCGACAGGCCGCTTTGCATTGACTTCGGCACTTCCAACACGACCGCCGGCACGTTCAACGCGGAGAGCGGCGCGCCCGAACAAGTCACCTTCCGCGACGTGACGAAAGACGAAGTTGCCTTCAGCGAAGTTTTGCCGACGATTGTTTACGTCGACAGTTGCATTGACGGCCGAGTCACTTTCAAGCACGGCTACGAGGCGAAACGCAAAATTATCGAGGCGGGCTACAACACGAAGGCGACAGTTTTCTACGAAATTAAACGCTGGATCAATTCGCTTGACGAAGTCGAAGAGGTCACCGACGGCAACGAGACCGCACGCGTCACTCGCCGCGAAATTCTTGCCGATTACCTGCGCTTCGTCATCAAGGCCGCCGAAGAACATTTCAGACTCAAGTTCAAAACGTTCCACATGACGTCGCCCGTCAAGCTCAAACGCAAGTTCCTTGACGAGATGGAAAAAATTTTCGCGTTGCCCGTCTTCAAGCGCGACGGTTATGTCGTCGACAAAGACAGCTTGGACGAAGGACTTGCGACGGTTTACCATTACATTGCCGAACGAATCAAGGACGCGGGCGACATTTCGGGCAAGATTTTGGTTTTGGACTGCGGCGGCGGCACCACCGACCTTGCAAGCTGTGATTATTCCGTGACGCAGGGCAGCGACTGGGCGAACGTCACCTTGCAGACCGACTTCGAGAGCGGCGACTCAAACTTCGGCGGCAACAACATCACGTACAGAATTCTGCAGATGCTCAAGATGAAAATCGCCGCGAACATTGAACGCAACGAAAACCTTCCGATGCACGACTTGATTCCCGACGAGGACGACGACATTTT
The DNA here is from genome assembly GCA_947165295.1 of uncultured Selenomonadales bacterium. GTDB lineage: Bacteria > Bacillota > Negativicutes > Selenomonadales > Selenomonadaceae > Quinella. The sequence continues at coordinate 36,593 of CAMUZU010000018.1, forward strand.
AAGTCAGATTGACTTCGACATTGCCAACCGCAACGAGATTTATGCGGCGTTCGAGCAGAAGTATCAGCGCGTCGAAGACATTATCCCGACGAAGTTTGCGAACTTTACCATGAAGAACGAGCGGCTCAAAGTCAAGCGCAATTTCTATTACCTGTGGCAGCTTGCCGAAGCGATTAAGATTGAATTCTTCAAGTCAAACCTGGTCAACGTCGACTTCGAGAAGGACAAGAAAATTTTCGTGCGCAGTCCCGAAGAATATTTCTTGAGCGTGCGGCGCGACGGCAAACTTCAACCGCAGACCGACCCGATGGACGGCGTCGAAGTCACCATTCGCGAAATCAGCCGCATTCTGTTGCCCGACCTATACGCGCTGTTGAAGACGTTGCTTGCGCATTACGGCGACAACGAACTTTTGCAGTACAAATATCGGCTCAGCGGGCAGTCGTGCAAGATTAACAAGTTCCGCGACCTGTTCAAAGAATTTATCCCCGGCAAGCACATGCGCATTCCGCACGCACGCGGCGAAGTCACGAAGCGTCACGCCGTCGACAGCGTCGAACTCAAGAAGTATTGCATTCTCGGCAGTATCGAATACGTTTACGACGTGAAGGCTCGCGGCAAGTACACCGCCAAAATCATGCCCAACATCAACCGACGCATTTACGAAGTCAAAATCGCGCTCGACAACGACGAAACGCTTTTGCTCGGACGCGGCGAAAATTTGGGCTTGAAGAAGTTCCCCGGCAAGACGACAATCACCGCAGAATTTCTCGTGCGCAGTGAGACCGGCCACGTCGAACGAAAGTTTCTTTATCACTTCGACAAGAGCGACGCCGAACGTTGCACAATCCGCGAACTGCTTGACATCATGGCCAAAGAGTCCACGCACAGCCGCGACGTTATCGAACGCGAAATCGGCGAAAAACTTCAGGACATCGACTTGACCGACAAGCAAAGCATTTTGTGTTTCGTCGCGCTCGACTCGACAAGCGGCTACGGCTTCAACATTTATCAAATTTGGGCGACGAACGACGGCGGCGCGGTGAAGTTCTGGTTGCCGAAGAAACGCCGCTTCGAGAGCTACGAAGACGAAAACTTGCAGACTTTCTTCAACGGCGACAAGTGACGGTGATTTTATGTTCAACAGAAACGAACTGCGCTTTGAACGTCGCTCGATTTTGACGGCGGCGCAACTGCGTGCAATTGAAAAGTTCCCGCGTGAATTTCTGCGGCTGACCTTCGCGGACTTTGGCGACGGGATTTTAAGCGGGCTCGACTTCGTCACACGCAACGACGAAATTTTTCTGACGGCGGGCGTCGTCAAGCTCGGCGAAAAATTTTTCCTCGCGGACGAAATGAATTTGTCGACGCTCATTGACGGCTGCGACGAAGGCAAACGTTATCGCTTAGTTTTGGGCACGCCGCAACGCACGGCAACCGAAGGCGTCATCAACGAAAAAATTTCGCTCGAAGTCAAACCGCTCGACGAAACTTCCGACGGCGCGGACTTCGGTCGCTTCAAGGCGGGAATTGTCAAGTTGCCCGACATCAACGCGGAAAATTTGTACAACGAATTCACGCGCTCAAGCCGGCTGAACTTGTTGCACGTGCCGCAGGCCGTTCGCGGCGGGACGACGTTTCACCCGACAATCTTCCGCGCAATTTTGTCGCGGCTTCAACACAAAGAAAATCCGTCGCCCGCGGACGTGGCGTTAATGCTTCGGCTTGCGGACGGCGAACCGCTTTCGTTGCCCGCGCTGAAAATCTTCGTGGAGTGCAAGTCGGTCAAGTGGCGTGACGCGTCGCCCGAAGAAATTTTCAAGTCGGTGATTGACGCCGTCGACGCCGTGCAGGAAACAGTTTTGCCCGCGCAGATTCACAAGCCCGAAAAAGTTTCCCGGCCGAAGTCAACGCCCGACGTCATAATCATTTAACGGAGGTGATTTCATGAGCGAACTTAACGACCTGCTCCGCCAAAAGGAGACGCTTGCCTCTCAGCTGTCGCGAATTGACGAGTCGGGCGTCGACAAGATTTTGAACGCGATTAAGAGACAACGCTGGTTTTTTTTCAAAAACAAGCCGAAAGTTTTGTTCGACCGCGACACCGCGCTCCTTTGGGCGAACTTGAAATACTTCCCGTACGGCAAGAACGACAACAACGACTACTATTCGCCCGACGAAATTTTACGGCTGATGGAGTCGACGAACTCACGCGGCATTGACAGTTTCAAGAATTGGCGCGTGCCGACGAACTTTAAACTTTGGACGATGATTGCGGACGGAACTTTTCCGTTTCAGTCGGGCATAAATCGGCGGATACAAGATCGGGATTTTTGGTGCGTCACGTACAAAGGCAACTTCAGACGCAAAGACCTGGACATCAGCGGCGCAACGAACGGCATTTTGAACAGAGGCAATTGCTTTGTCATTCCGTGCAGCAGTGCCGTCGCGCCGAAAGATTACGAGCAAAACGTTTCGCCCGCGAACAAAGTCTACAGCGACAAAGAAAAAATTTTGATGACACTCAACGTCTTCACGACGAACGGGCTGGAGCCGATTTTTTCCGACGCGACGATAACCGAGCTGTTCCGACAAATTTACATCGTCAAGCCCGAAGTTCAGCGACAACTGACGGAGATTCAGCAACAGATTGAGCGGCTCAACGAAGTTGAATTGCTTTCGCCGAAACTCGATTGGCTTGCGCTGAAAACGAAATTTGACCTTGGCGCGGACAAGTCGCCCGTGCGTTACGCCGCGTCGCTGAAAAATTTCACGGAACATCTGCTTGCGAAATTCGACGAGTACACCGCCGACAAAGCCGACGCGTTGACCGAACTGCAAAGACTTTCGCCGCCGAATGAACTTGTGCCCGACGTCAAACTTGTGCGCAAGGAACTGGACAGTTTCCGCGACGACGCGCTGAGTTTGGAGGACGCGTTGATACGGACGGCGAGCTTGCGGCGGTTGGCGGAACTGCACGATCAAGTTCGCCCGCCGTTTGAAGTCGTCGTCGAAACGCTCACCGAAAAAGTTCGCGGCGTCCTGCTGAAAGTTGAATTCTTTGAACTGCAAGCAGACTTCGTGCGTGAAGCGTGCGCGGCGTTCGAGCTGAAATTCGACTTCCGTGCAGAGTTTTTGAAGCAGTTGCATTTGGCAGACCGTGCGGCGAAAAATTTCCTCGTCGAGCTGGTGCGTTACGTCAAAGCCGGTCACCTGCAAACGAAAATCGGCGACAACACTGCGGCACGAATCGCGCTTGCGCAGTTGCAAAATTATCGCGAAGCCGTCGCAAACCTGTTCCGCACGTCGCCGAACGACCCGCACAAGTCGGAAATACTCACGCAGGCTGAGGTGTTGCAGAACAATTTCGCGGAAGTCATCGGCGCGCTTGACGACGAATCGGAACGTCGCCGCCTGTCGAATTTGATTCGGCAACTGCAAGCTGAACTGAACGACTTGCCTTGAACGCGTGAACTTCACAAAAAAAATTTCCCCGTCGACAATCGATGGGGATTTTTCGTTGCGGGACTTTACCGAGTGGCAAGCATCTGATAACATTCGCCGAGCTTTTTGTAAGCTGTGGCGGCGTCGTTCGGATTGAGTTCGGCGTATTTTTGAAAGTCGGCAATCGCCTTGTGATATTCGCCCAAATTCTTGTAAGCGGCACCGCGATTGTAATACGCTCCGGCAAGTTTCGGGTTGAGCGCAATCGCCTTGTCGGAATCTTGAATCGTGCGCTCGTATTGCTTCAAGAAGTAGTAAAAGCCGCCGCGACTGTTGTACGCCGCCGCATAATTCGGATTGAGTTGAATCGCTTCGTCGGCAAGTTCAATCGCGCCGTCGAAATCGCGCTGCTTGAAAAGTTCAAACGCCTCGTCGATTTTTTGTTTCGACAGCGTAACTTTGTCCTCCGTCGCCATGTGGAAGAATTCGTCGTAATCGCTGTCGCCGATGTTGATGACGATAAGATTTTTCTTCGCCCGCGTGATGCCCGTGTAAACCATTTCGGCGTTGAGAAATTTTTTCTCGGCGTTGACGGAATTGTCGTTGCCGATAATCAAAATCGCCGTGTGAATGCCCCAGCCTTTGTAGCTGTGAATCGTCGCGAGTTTGAACTTGCCGCTCTCCATGCGGAAATTGTATTTGGCGGCTTGTCGTATTTTGTCGATTTTCCACGCGTTGGCGGTGTCGTGATAATCTTGCCAATCTTCTTCATGCTCGAATGTGGTTATCGTCTTGTGACCTTTGTCGCGCAGAATTTTGTCGACGGGGCGAACGTTCTTTATCACCTGCGACAAAATGCAAATGTCGTCGTTTGGCGGCGCGAATTTTTTCAGCGCGTCGGCGAAGATGTCGACAATTGCCTCCGCGTCAAACGAATCGAAGTAATGATATTGCACGGTCGTTTCGTCGCCCACGTCGTCGGCAAACAACGTCGCGGGCTTTGAACGAGTTTTCGCGGCGGTAAGTTTGTTGTCGCTGTTCGGAAGGAACTTTGCTTGAAACTCATGCGCCAAGTTAAAAATCTTTGAACGCAGACGATAACTCCCGTCGTTGAGCCGCAAAACACCGGCTCTGCCCGTGGGGACGGCGTCTTTTTGGCGAACTTCGTAAATGTCTTGATCCCAGTCGCCGAAAAAAACAAGCTCGCCCGTCGGTGTCAAAAGCGACACGATTGTTTCCATCCAGTAGCGTTCAAAATCTTGCGTTTCGTCGACGAAAATCGTTTGAAATTTTTGCGGCGTCGCGGTCAATTCGTAAGTGTCGATTTCTTTGCCGGTTTCGTCAGTCTTGACTATGTCGAATTGATGAGTTATTGCCCGATAGTCACGAATACATTTGTGAAAGTGCACGACGCTGAAATAATTCTTCATGATGAAACTTTTGCGGCCTTGAATGTTCGGCAGTGAGTTCAACGCTTGACTGAGGCAGTCGCGAATGTAATTGCAAAGCGTGATGTTAAATGTCAAAATCAACACGGGCGCGTTCGTCTTGCGGTAAGCGTCGACCGCCCGAAAAGCTAACACCGTCGTTTTGCCGCTGCCGGCGGGTGCGCGAAGTTGTCGGATATATTTCTTGCCCGAACCTGCGGCACATTGCGCCAAACGTTTTTGCGCGGGACTGAGACTTTCCGGGAAGAAAATTTTCGTTAAGCTGTGATCCGACGGCTTCAACACGCGGCAAAGTTCGTCGTAAACGTCGTCTTTGAAATACTTTGACTCCCCGGCGCCGAGCAAAAAATTCAGCTCATTAAAATTTCTCAAGGCGTCGCGTTCAAGTTGGTCACGCGTCAGCAAGAGAATGTAATTGTACTTCAGCGAATGTTTGTCGGCTCCGAGAATGCCGAAAAAATTTTTGACTTGCTCAGTTGTCGCGCCGTAAAAGAAAACCGCCGCTTGAACGAGCGAATACGCTTTGCTGTCGCGCAAATTTTCTTCGGCGAGCGTGCGGCTGTAAGTGTCGTAAAACAAATCTTTGTAGTACTTTACCTGCGCAATCGGCGATTTAATTCTTTGACCGCTGCTGTTGACAATCCACGTGTTTGCGTCTTCAAGCTTGTACGAAGACAAATTCCAATCTTTGACTTCGATAATCAAGATGCCGTGATTCTTTCGCATGACGACGACATCGGGAAAGCTGCCGTCCCAGTGCGCTTGAAAGAAAACTTCAAATTCGCCGTCAAGCTTGCCGAGATATTCTGCCAAGAAGTCCAACAGAAATTGTTCGCCTTCGGTCGGCGGCGGTTTCATAAGCGAAATATCCGCCCGTTCGGGAAAGAACTTTACCATCGTTTTCACCTCCGAAAAAAATTATATCGATCGCGAAAATTTTTATCAAGCCGACGGTCACTGAAAAAAAACTGTAAAAAATGTTGGCAAGTCGAACGCGATTATGTATAATGCACGCGGAATCATTTTTATTTCACAGGCGGTGATCAGAATGAGTGACATAGTTACGATTAAGGGTCTCAAGTACGGCCTTCAGCTCACCTTCGACAAAGGCGCGACGTTCGAGGCTGTACAAGCGAACCTGCTCAACAAGCTCGAAACGGGCAACGGTTTTTTCATTCGCGGGACGACGGTTTTCGTGCCGAAAGGTTACTTCGCCGAAGAGCAAAACGAAGCGTTGCGGCGCATGTTCCACCGGCACGGGATGCTTTTCAGCACGGAACTCAAACGCCCGAATCTTGCCCCGCCGTCACGCGACACGACGACCAAAGCTCCGTCGCAGAAACTCCGCGAGGCCGTCGAAGAAGCGCAAAAGATGATGGTCATCAACCACACCGTGCGCGGCGGCCAGGAAGTCAAGGCGAACTGCTCCGTGTTGATTTGCGGCAACGTCAACCCCGGTGCGCAGGTTATCGCGGGCGGCTCAATCGACATTCGCGGGACGTGTCGCGGTTTCGTGCACGCGGGTGCTTTCGGCGACAAGACGGCTTGCGTCGTGGCGGACAGGTTGATGCCCGTGCAAATTCGCATTGCCGATATCATTGCCCGTTCGCCCGACGAACCCGAAAAAGTTTCGCAGGCAGAACGCGCCATGATTAAAGACAACCGAATCATCTTCGAGCCCGTCGCACGCTAAAATCTTTTCGACGAAAGGAAACGTTTCATGAGCCAAATTATTGTCATCACTTCCGGCAAGGGCGGCGTCGGCAAAACGACAACCACCGCGAATATCGGCGTCGGGCTTGCCATGCGCGGCAACAAAGTCGCGCTTATCGACACGGACACGGGCTTACGCAACCTTGACTTGTTGCTCGGTCTGGAAAATCGAATTTTGTACGACTTGATTGACGTGACAAGCGGCCGCGTCCAATACAAAAAAGCTCTCGTGCGCCACAAGAAGTACGAAAATCTTTATCTGCTGCCGACGTCGCAAGTCAAAGACAAGTCCGCCGTCAATCCCGAACAACTCGTTAAGCTCTGCGACGAAATGAAGAAGGAATTCGACTTCATAATCATTGACTGCCCCGCCGGCATTGAGCAGGGCTTCAAAACCGCAATCGCCGCCGCAGATACCGCAATCGTCGTCACAATGCCCGAAATTTCCGCCGTGCGCGACGCCGACAAAATCATCGGCGAACTGGGTCGTGCGGATAAAGAAAACGTCAAGCTGATTGTCAACCGCATTCGTCCGCAGATGGTCGAAAAAGGCGACATGCTCGACATGGGCGACATTGACGAAATTTTGTCCGTCGTGTGTATCGGGCAGGTTCCCGACGACGAAAATGTTGTTGTCGCGACAAACCGCGGTGAGCCGGTCATTACAATGAGCGATTCGACGGCGGGACAAGCGTACAAAAATGTCGTTGCGCGCATCTGCGGCGAAAACGTGCCCTTCCTCAAGCCGCAAAAGGAAGGCTTCTTCGCCCGACTGAAAAAACTTTTCGGCTTGCTGTAAGGAGGTTCGCCAATGCTTGATGTCCTGAAACGAGTCTTCGGCATGTCCGAAAAAAAATCCGGCGCGGTCGCCAAAGAACGCCTGCAAGTTGTCCTGATTCACGATCGCGCCAGCATTTCGCCGGAGATTATGGAGAAAATCAAAGAAGAAATTATCAGCGTCCTGTCAAAGTACATGAACATTAATCGCGCCGACATGGAGATTGCGCTGGAAAACGATTCGGACTCGGTTGCGCTCGTCGCAAATATCCCGGTCAACTCCATGCGTCATGCGCGGTAAATCGGTATCGGGCGGTCGACAACGGCCGTCCTTTTTTGTTGCG
>CAMUZU010000019.1 GCA_947165295.1 uncultured Selenomonadales bacterium
TCGCCAAATGTGCTTGACGGCGGACAAACTTCGTGGCGATTTTTGACTGCGGCTTGTCGGGCGGTTGCGGGTCACACCAACAGTTCTCCCGCTTTTAAAGCGGGTCGCCAAATGTGCTTGACGGCGGACAAACTTTGCGCTTAACGTTACTTTCTTTCGGCGGCGAAAGAAAGTAACCAAAGAAAGCCGCGCCTGCTATGACGCATCCTGCGTCATGCGACAGGCGACAGCGGCCGTCATCCATGACGGCCGGTCAGCGTTGCGGCGTTGAACAAACTTTTTGAGGAGGCAGATTTATGACGGACAAAATTATCTTGACGGACATTGAGGTCATGGGGCGACACGGTTGCACGGCGGCCGAACGTCAAACCGAACAGCTCTTTGTCGTCGACGCGGAGCTGTACCTTGACTTGTCGCGGGCGGGCAAAAGCGACGACCTTGACGACACGATCGATTACACGCGGGTTGTCGACGACATCAAAAAAATCGTCGGCGGCGTTCCGCGCAACCTTATGGAGGCCGTCGCGCAGGAAATTGCCGAAACGCTCTTGCGCAAATATTTCCGCTTGAACGGCGTGAAAATCGTCTTGACCAAAGTTGACCCGCCGGTTGAAAACGCCTTCGCGGGCGCGACAGTTCAAATCGTGCGCAGTCGTTTGGACACGTAATGATTTATTACGTCGGACTGGGCGGCAACCTTGGCGAACGCGAATTGACGTTGCGTCGAGCAATTGAGCGCGTCAAAAATCTGCCGAACGTCAAACTTCTGCGCGTGTCGTCGTTTTACGAGTCGGAGCCGTGGGGCGTCACGAATCAGCCGAACTTTATCAACGCCGCGATAAAAATTTCGTCGGAACTTGAGCCGCTTGCCCTGCTTGATGAACTTCAGCGAATCGAGGCGGACTTCGGGCGTGTGCGGCTTGAACGTTGGGCGGCGCGAACGCTTGACCTTGACATCCTGCTTGCCGAACGCGAAATTTCCTGCGAGCGGTTGACCGTGCCGCATCCGCTGTTGTTTGAACGTGACTTCGCGCTTGTGCCGCTGAAAGAAATTTGTCCGTCGCTGAACGTCAAACTTCACGGCGACAAAGTTTCACGCGTCGAAGGTTCGCCCGTCGACTTCAAGCTTAAACTTGTCGCGTGTGTCGAAAAAAATTTCGGCCTCGGCATAAACGGGCGATTGCTGTTCCGAATCCCCGAAGACTTGAAACGTTTCCGCAAGTTGACGCTTGACCGCACGATTGTTTTCGGGCGAAAGACTTTGGCGACGTTCCCGAATCAACGGCCGCTTGAACGTCGGCGAAACATTTTGCTCAGCCGCAGTGTCGAAGAACTTTCGGGCGTCGAAGTCGTCCGCAGTGTTGAAGAACTTTTCAACGTGCTTGACGCGAGCGAAGAAAGTTTCGTTGTCGGCGGCGCGCAGGTTTATGACGAACTCATTCCTTACGCGGCGGAAATTTTTTTGACTGTCGTCGACGCGGAAGTTCAAGCGGACGTTTTCTTTCCGAACGTTGACGAATTCATTCTGCGCGACGTTGAAACTTTCGGCGGCTTTGAATTCAGGAGGTACACGCGATGAAGAAAATTTTTCGTAACGATTGGGCAGAGCTTTTGGACGCCGAACTTGACGAGCCGTATTATCTGGCACTGCGACAGTTTTTAATCGGCGAATATCGCACGCGGGAAATTTTCCCAAACATGTACGACATCTTCAACGCGCTGCACTTCACGCCTTACGCGTCGACGAAGGTTGTCATACTTGGGCAAGACCCGTATCACGAACCGGGACAGGCGCACGGGCTGAGTTTTTCGGTTTTGCCGAACGTGCCGCCGCCGCCGTCGCTTATGAACATCTTCAAGGAACTGCGCGACGACGTTGGCTGTTTCATTCCGAATAACGGTTGCCTCAAGCCGTGGGCACAGCAAGGCGTCCTGCTTTTGAACACGGTTTTGACGGTTCGCGCACACGCGGCGAATTCACATCGCGGGCACGGCTGGGAAATTTTCACCGACAAAATCATTCGCCTGCTCAACGAACACGAACGCCCGATTGCATTCATCTTGTGGGGACGACCTGCGCGAAGCAAAAAATCCATGATAACCAACCCGCGACATTTTATCGTTGAGTCGGCGCACCCGAGCCCGCTTTCGGCAAGCGGCGGATTTTTCGGAAGTCGGCCGTTCTCCCGCGTCAACAAGTTTCTCGAATCGGTCGGCGAAACTCCGATCGACTGGCAAATCCCGGATATCTGAAAGGAAACCCTAAATGACAAAGCAAAACATCTCCCGAATCCTGTTGGCAGTGTTGATTGTGGTGAACGTTTACGCGATTTACCGAATTCACTCGAACATGACGATAAGCTCAAGTTACGACGCGGGTCACTCGCAACGCACGGGCGTCGGGCAGCTGGAAAGTTTTTGGGCAAAGTACACCGGCAACACGAAACGCTTTGAAATCACGTACGAAGACAAACTCAAAGCCGACGCCGACAGCAACACTGCAATGATTGTCCTTGGCGTGCTGGACGTCGTGTTAATCGGCGCGATTTACCTGCTCAACAAAAAGCCCGCCGCACCGCCGCCGCGACCGTTGAGCGTGGAGGAACGCCGCGAACTTCGTTTTGAACGCAAGCGACGCAATCGATAACCGTCACCGCAAATTAAAAGCGACCCGTTCGTTTGAACGAGCCGCGATTTTTTTTTTAGGGACAAGTGGTAAGGGACATGGGACAAGTTCATTACGCATTACGCATTGATTTACAGCTGACCTTCGAGTTCAAGGTTAATCAAGTTGTTCATTTCGACGGCGTACTCAAGCGGCAACTCTTTGGCAATCGGTTCGACGAAACCGCGAACAATCATCGCCCGCGCTTCGGCTTCGGAAATGCCGCGTGTCATCAGGTAAAAAACCGCGTCTTCGGAAATGCGTCCGATTTTCGCCTCGTGACCAATGTCCGCTTCGTCGCCTTCAATGTCCATGACGGGCAACGTGTCGGAGCGCGATTCGTCGTCGAGCATGAGCGATTCGCAGTTGACGGAGCACTTCGCAAAAGGAGCGTTCTTGGTGACTTTGACCGCCGAACGATAAGTTGCCGCGCCGCCCGATTTTGAAATTGTTCGTGTGTTAATGTTCGCCGACGTGTGCGGAGCCGCGTGAACGACAATCGCGCCCGTGTCGAGATTTTGTCCGCGACCCGCAAAGGTAACGCCCGTGAATTCGGCGCGTGCGCCTTCGCCGTGCAAAACACTGCAGGGATAAAGCATCGACACGTGCGAGCCGAAACTTCCGCTGACCCACTCAATCAAGCCGTCGCGTTCGACCAAAGCGCGCTTCGTGTTTAAGTTCATCATGTTGCGCGACCAGTTTTCAATCGTCGAGTAACGGAGCCTTGCGCCTTCCTTGACGAACAACTCAACGCAACCCGCGTGCAAGTTTGTGACGTTGTATCGCGGAGCCGAACAGCCTTCAATGAAGTGCAACTTCGCGCCCGGTTCGACGATAATCAGCGTGTGTTCAAATTGACCCGCGCCCGCCGCGTTCAATCGGAAGTAAGACTGCAGGGGAATTTTCACGTCGACGCCCGCAGGCACGTAAACGAAACTTCCGCCCGACCAAACAGCTCCGTGCAAGGCGGCGAATTTGTGATCTTTCGGCGGAACGAGCGTCATAAAATATTCGCGCACAATGTCTTCGTGTTCGACGAGCGCGGTCTCCATGTCCGTGTACACGACGCCTTGATCGGTCAAACGTTTCTGTATGCTGTGATAGACGACCTCCGAATCGTATTGCGCGCCGACACCCGCGAGCGATTTTTTTTCGGCGTCGGGAATGCCGAGCCTGTCGAACGTGCGCTTGATTTCGTCGGGCACCTGCGACCAATCGTCGACCTGCTTGGCGTTGGGCTTGACGTAAGTGACAATTTCGTCCATGTTGAGTTCGGAAATATCCGCGCCCCACGTCGGCAAGTCAATTCGGCGATAAGTTTCCAGCGACTTCAAGCGAAAGTCCAACATCCACGGCGGGTCTTTTTTGCGTGCGGAAATGTCTCGAACAACTTCCTCCGTCAAGCCCGCGTCGGATTTGTAAATCGACTTGTCGGCGTCGCGAACGTCGTAAAGTGCCCGTTCAATGTCTGCAATGTAAGTTTTCATGACGCGACCTCGAATTGAGCGTAACCGCCCGAAGTGACTTCGTCGACGAGTTCGGAGCCGCCGCTTGTGACGATTCGCCCGTTCAAAAAGACGTGTGCGCGAGTAACGGGCAGGTGTTTGAGAATCTGCGCGTTGTGCGTGATGATTATGCAGGAATTGTTTTCGTTGTGGAATTTGGCGACGCCGCTTGACACGATTTCGACCGCGTCAACGTCAAGCCCGCTGTCGGTTTCGTCAAGCAGCGCAAGTTTCGGATTGAGCACGAGCAGCTGTAAAATTTCGTTGCGTTTCTTTTCGCCGCCGCTGAAGCCGACGTTCATGTAGCGGCTTGCATACGCGGGGTCAATTTGCAGTTCGGACATCAAAGCGCGCAACTCTTTGCGGAACTGCAGGATTTTGATTTTGTCGCCCGTGACCGCCTGTTTCGCCGTGCGCAACATGTTTTCGACGGTGATGCCGGGAATTTCTTCGGGCGACTGAAACGACAGGAAAATTCCGCGCCGCGCCCGCTCGAAAGTTTTCAGCGTCGTTAAGTCTTCGCCGTCGAAGAAAATTTTGCCGCCCGTGATTTCGTACTTCGGGTGACCGAGTATGACGTTCATTAGCGTTGACTTGCCCGCTCCGTTCGCGCCAAGGATAACGTGAATTTCGCCGCGCCCGACGTGCAAGTTCAGCCCGTGAAGAATTTCTTTGTCGCCGACATTGACGCGCAGATTTTTTATCTCAAGCAAACCGATTGCCTCCTTTGCGGTGTTTGATGATTGCACTTGAACGCGGCGATAACGTTTGAATGTCGAATACTTGCGTCGCGAAAACTGTTCCGCCGCTTTTAAAGCGGCCGCCGACGTTGACGCGCAGATTGTGTATATCAAGCAAAACGTTTCGCCTCCGTTCAAAGTTTGCAAACATTGTAGCCGAGCAAATATTTTTGTCAACGCGGCGAAAAGTGTGCACGTCTGAAAATTTTATGGTACAATGCGCACGGCAAACGACTTTGGAGGTGGCGGCTGTGGAAAACATTTTGAACTACTTGATAGTTATATTGATGACGGCGGGCGTGATTTTCGGCGGCAAAGCTTTTTGGGATTGGCGCAAAAATCGCGTGCCGCAACTTGATTTGAAAGAGCTTGAGGCCGAACGTGCGCAGTTTTTGCAAGAGAACTTCGACAAGGCGACGACCGATTTCAACTTTCTTGAAGACATGCGCAAAGAACTTTCCGACCGCGAATTGTCCGCGCAACTGAATCAACTGCAACGCACGGCGAAAAATCTTTTGGCGCACCTGGAGAAGCACCCCGAACGAATCGCGCTGGCGTCGAAGTTCATTGATTATTATCAAGACCGCGCCGTCAAAATCGTCAAGCAGTACCGCGAATTGGAAGACACGCAACTTTCGACGGACAAAGTTCAAGACTTGAAAGACCGCATGAAACAGATGCTTGCCTCGTTGGACGACGCGTATCAAGACCAATTCGAGCACGTCCTCAACGACCAAATTATTTCCGTCGACGCGGAGCTTACCGTCATGCAACAGCAGCTCAACGCCGAAGGAATCGAGACGAAGCCGATTGACGTCGGCGCGAAAGACGAATTCGGCAACGTTCGCATTGACACGGATTTACTTGACCGCCCGATTGAAATTGAGCCGCCGCGAAAGTTCATTCCCGCGCAAACAATGCAAAGACGCCCTCGCCGCCGCGACGACAATTCGCAGGAACTTGCGCCGTTCCCCGAAGAAGACCGCCCGCAAATTGTGCAAACGAAATTGATTCAATCCGCGCTGGCAATTTTCCTCGGATCGTTCGGCGCGCACAAATTCTATCAAGGCAAAACAATTCAAGGCGTGCTGTACTTCCTGTTGAGCTGGACGACACTTCCAATGTGGGTCAGTCTCGTCGAAGGCATCCGCTACCTGTTCATGCCCGTCGAAGATTTTTACGACCAATACATTAAAAAAGACCCGCGTCCCGACAATCACGGTCGGCGCAGATAAATTTTTGGAGGAGATAACCATGGCCGAAATAAACCTTGACGCTTTGTTGGCGAAGAAAAAATCCGAAACGCAAACTCAAGCCGTCGCGCCCGTCGAGCCGGAAAAAGAAATCGCGACCGTCACGCAACAAGTCGAAACGTTGTCGCCCGCCGAACTTGCCAAAGTTCAATCAATCAAAGACGGCATTGACTTGACCGATTCGAGCACGTCGCTCACTTTTGGTGCGCCCGCTCAAAAGGAAATCGCGCAGTTTTCCGACAGCATTCTCGCCAAAGTCCGCACGAAAGATTCGGGCGAAGTCGGCACGCTTTTAAATGACCTCGTCAGCAAAGTCAAAGGCTTCGACGTGTCCAAAAAGAACGACAGCTTTTTAAGCAACCTGCCGATTATCGGTTCGCTCATGAACAAAGCCGAAGACATGATGCAAAGTTACGACAAACTTTCCACGCAGGTTGAAAAGATTCAAGCCGGCCTTGAAAGCGCGAAAGTCAAGATGATGGAAGATGTCGTCATGTTCGACACGCTGTACAAAAAAAATCTCGCGTACTTCAAAGACTTGCAACTTTACATTCGTGCGGGCGAAGAGAAACTTGACGAAATGCGCACGTCGACGCTGCCCAAACTCCGCGAACAGGCGGCGGCTTCGGGCGACCCGATGGCCGTTCAAGTTGTCAGCGACTTTGAACAGAGCGTTGACCGCTTCGAGAAAAAACTTCACGACCTGAAAATCAGCAAGACGTTGGCGATACAAACCGCGCCGCAAATTCGCCTGATTCAAAACAACGACCGCGTCTTGATTGACCGCGTGCAGTCGGCGATATTCCACACAATCCCGCTGTGGAAAAATCAACTCGTCATTGCGCTCGGGCTCGGTCGTCAAAAAGAAGTTATCGAACTTCAACGCACGGTTGCCGACGCGACGAACGACTTGCTTCGCCGCAACGCCGAAATGCTCAAGCAAAATTCAATCGACACGGCGACGGCGAACGAACGCGGCATTGTCGACGTTGAAACCGTCAAGAAAGTCAACGAAGACTTGATCTCAACGATTGAAGAAACATTGCGCATTCAGCGCGAAGGACGCCAGAAACGTCAAGCCGCCGAAAAAGAACTTGTCGCCATTGAAGGCCGCTTGAAAGACGCGCTGTTGAAAAACGCCACGGCTCATTGACAGTTTGACTTCGCAGTTGCGACGGTTTGACTTCGACGACAATTAATCACTAAGGACGGCGATTCGTTAATGCGTGAAACGTCAGGCTTACCCGCAGGAATTTTGGTTTACGTCACGGTAATGTTTTTCTTGCTGATGTTGTTTCAACATGTCTTCGTTGCGCCGCAGGAGTGGTCACGGTTGATAACTTTCGCAACGGCGACGGTGTCTTTCATGCTTGCCTGTTCGGCGGCGGAAAAATTTTCCACGTTGACGGGCGTGAAAATCGTCGCGCTGTTTATCGCGGTGTTTTGGATAATCATTTTGGGCGCGGACGCACTCGACATGTTTTCAGATGCGGTTCAAGTAATCGAAGGCGACACGGAAACTTCCGTCGACGTGTTTATCAAATTCGTTGACGCGGTGTGGAACTCCAAAATCTGCGCGGGGGTGACGATTGTCCTTGCGTTGTGGACGGTGAGCAAATGAAAAAAGACAGAGCCTTCGTTCAGTGGCGAATCACGCGGCTGGTTCTGTTCCTGTTGATATTAATCGTCGTCATTGTCCTGCGTTACGGCTGGTTGCAACTGGTTCAAGGCAGCGAGCTTTCCGAGCGTATGCGTTGGCAGGTCGGGCACGATTATTCGGTTCAGTCGCCGCGTGGCGCAATCGTCGACAGGAACGGCCGCGAACTTGCCGTGAGCACAATGACGAAGTCGCTGTTCGTTGACCCCAATCACGTTGAAAATCCCGCCGAACTTGCCAAAGACTTGGCTCCGCTTGTCGACAAAACCGAGCAAGAAATTTTGGACGACATTGCGGTCGGCGGCGGTTTTTCGTGGGTCAAACGAAGGCTTGAGCAATCCGAATACGAGGCGATTCGCACGCTGATTCGCGATAAAGGTTACGCGGTGTGTCTTGGCTTCCGCGACGAGGCGAAACGTTATTATCCCAACGACGTGCTTGCCGCGAATATTTTGGGCTTCGTCGGCACGGACGACAAAGGTCTCGACGGCATTGAACAGGCGCTTGACAAGTACATCAAGGGCGAAGTCACCGAGTCGTTCATTTACGCCGACACGCAGGAACGCCCGATACTCGAATCAATCTTCACGCCGCACGGTTATCAAGGCGACAGGTGCAAGACGATTCAGCTGACGATTGACAGCGCGATTCAATTTATCGTTGAGCAGGAACTCGATCGCGCAATGGCGGAGAACAGCCCGCTGTCGATAACCTGCATTGCAATGGATCCGCATACGGGCGAAATTCTCGCAATGGCAAACCGCCCGTCGTACAATCCCAATCGCTTTTGGGACTACGAGCCCGAAATTTGGAAAAATCGCGCCGTGTCTTACATTTACGAGCCCGGCTCCACGTTTAAAGCTGTCGTCGCGGGTGCCGCGTTGCAGGAAGGTCTTGTTGCGCCGAATCAAACTTTCGTCGACCCCGGTTATGTCATGGTTTCGGGCAAGCGAATTCAAAACTGGAACGGTCTGAGCTTCGGCACGGTCACTTTCGCCGACGTGGTTAAACAGTCGCTCAACACGGGCTTTGCGCTTGTCGGCTTGGACTTGGGCGCGGACAAACTCATCAGTTACGCGAAACTTTTCGGCTTCGGCGAATTGACGGGCATTGAACTTCCCGGCGAAGAGGCGGGACTTCTTTACGAGCCTTATGAGATGGTTGACTCCGACATTGCGACAATGGCAATCGGTCAAAGTATCGCCGTCACGCCGCTCCAGTTGATAACGGCTTTTTGCGCCATTGCCAATGACGGAATTTTACTCAAGCCGCACATCGTCAAACAGATTCGCAACGCAAACGGTTCGATTTACAGCGAAACGCACGTTGAAGAAGTTCGACGCACGATTGATTCAGCCACCGATAAAACTTTGGTCGGCCTGCTTGAACAGGTCGTTGCTTCAGGCGGCGGCGGCAAAGCGTCCGTTCGCGGCTACCGTATCGCGGGCAAAACCGGTACCGCGCAGAAAGTCAGCGAATACGGCACGGGCTACAGCGAAGGCAAATACATTGCATCGTTCTGCGGCTTCGCGCCCGTCGAAAATCCGCAAATTGTTCTGCTGGTCATGATTGACGAGCCTTACGGAACTTTTTACGGCGGACAAATTGCCGCGCCCGTTGCGGGAAGAATTTTTTCGCAGGTCTTTCGTTACATGAGGATTGAGCCGTCCGACGCGCCGCTTGGTCTTGACGCCGACGAAATCAGCGACGATGTCGGCACGGGTGACGCGGCGATTCAAAACATTCAACAGCACAGAGAGCCGACGCCCAAAGAGATTGAGCCGAAAGTTGAAGAGCCGCCCAAAGAAACTCTTGCGCCCGAAGCCGCACGCGTGCCGAGTTTCAACGGTAAGAGTATCCGCGAAAGTGCGCGCCTTGCAAACGAGGCGGGTCTTGCCTTCGAGGCGGAAGGTTCGGGCTTCGCGGTTGACCAAAGCGTTCCCGCAGGCGAAATCGTCGACAAAGGCACGGCGGTCAAAGTTTATTTCAGCCCGTGAGGTGAACGTTACTTTCTTTGGCAGCAAAGAAAGTAACCAAAGAAACTGCGCTTGCTGTGATACGTCCTGTATCACGCGCAAGCGGTGCGGCCGACGTCCATGTCGGCCGGATTTTCTGTCGTCGGTGCGTGAGGTGTCGTCATGAAAAAATTTTTCGCGGCGTTGATGTTGTTGACGCTGATTAACTTCGGGACGTGCGCGGCCGAAACTGTTCACGTCACGGGACGCGGCGCAACCGAACGAAACGCAATTCACAACGCTTTACGTTTGGCGGTCGAACAGAAATTCGGTGCCGCCGTCAACTCAAAAACCCGCGTCGCAAATTCAACGCTTGCCTCCGACGACATTTCGGTTGACAGCGCGGGTTTCGTCACGCGTTACAAAATTGTTTCAAGCCGCGTCGTCAACGGGCTTTGCGTCGTCGAACTTGTCGCCGAACTTGACGACAAAAAACTTTCCGCGTTAACCGAAGTCGAAAAGAAAGCTCTCGTTGACGTGAACGCCGACAATCCGCGAATTGCGGTCGTTGCGTTTGATTCAAGCGGTAAACGTTACGCGACAGTCGAAAACGAAATTGTCACCGCGCTCCAACGTCAGGGCTTCACGCGAACGGTTGACCTTGCGCAAGTCAATCGCGCCGTCGCACAACGAATTGTTTCCGCTTCCGAAGACGACGAACTTTGCAAGACGTTGGCGAACGATTTTCACGCGGATTGTCTCGTTGTTGCGGACGTGAAAGTTTCGGCGGGCGCAGTCAACATTTCCAGCCGCTTAATCGAGCTGAACACGGGCGAAATTATTTTTGCGGGCACGTCTTCAGGCGGCGGAGATTTTCTTTCGGCCGAAGACGCGCTTAAACTTGCAAGCCGTCGCGTTGCAGGTGAACTGTCAACTGCCGCGCTGAAATCTGCCGCGACGATTGAACGTCATGTCACGTTGCTGATAACAAAAAATACGTTCGAGCAACTCGGCGGCACGTTGACCGCTGTGCGCGAACGCATCAAAAATATTTCGGGCGTGAACGACGCCTTTGCCCGCAAGCTGAGCGCGAGCCTTGAACTTGATGTTGACTTCGACGGAACTGCCGCCGACTTTGCTCAACTGCTTGAACTTGTCGGCTTAAAAATTCTGGAGCTGAGCGCGTCTTACGTCAAGATTTGAAACTTGATTCGTCGAGGAAATTCGGCGATTTTTTATTTGCAATACAAAATCATGTCGTATTCGCTCGGCGTGCGGAAACTCAAATCGAAATATTTCAGCACAGAATACGGATTCGCGGGATCGCCGACTTCTTTGGCGCGGTTGCACGTGTGGTGACGAAATTGGAATTCGTAATCCGCCCGCAACGATTTTATGTACGTCGGCAAAGTCCACAGATCTTCGGGCTTGTGGTAAACGCAAATGGCCATCTTCGGTTTCCAACGAACGATTGTTTTGGCCGAGCCGCGCAGAGCTTCCAACTCCGAACCTTCGATGTCGAGCTTGAGGTAATCGACACGGGGCAAATTTTTTTCTTCGACGTAAGTGTCAAGGTCGATGAAGTGTCCGACGACACCCCCCCCCGTTTGATTGGAAAGTTTGTGACTGCCAACACCGGATTGCGAATAAAAAGCCTCGCTGACTTTGTCGTTCAAGCCGAGGTTCTCAATCGTGAAGCCGAATTCTTCTGCGGGCTTGATACATTTTTGGTAATTGTCGGTGTCCATCTCGAAGGCGTAAACTTTCGCGCCCTGTCGCACGAAATCCGAAGCAGTGTCGCCGTCGTAAGCCCCGCCGTCAATGGCAATGTCGCCGTCACCGGGCAAAAAGCCGTTCAAGAAATATTCGTGTTCGGTCGTGAAAATGAAATCCTGCATGATTCGGGTAATGCGCCCCGTTATCGCCGCACGGAAAATTTTTTTGCTCTTGTCGTCGGCAAGCATGTCATGCACGTCGCTCAGTTCGGGCAAGTGTTTCATGTAAAGATTGTACTGAGCCTCCGCGTCGGCAACATTCGGCAAAAAGAACATGTCCGTCCCGTAACGTTTGAAATAATCAATGAACGCCGTACCGAAAT
Organism: uncultured Selenomonadales bacterium; assembly: GCA_947165295.1. Classification (GTDB taxonomy): domain Bacteria; phylum Bacillota; class Negativicutes; order Selenomonadales; family Selenomonadaceae; genus Quinella. The sequence continues at coordinate 11,874 of CAMUZU010000019.1, forward strand.
ATCGCTCCAGGACGAAAATGAATTTCGGCTTTTCGGGCAAGTTCGGGAATTCTTCTGCGGCAACGAGCGTTTCGCCTTCGGCGGGCTGAAAAAATTTCTTGTGCTCTTTCGACAGGACGCAAACGCAATTCATATTGAGTCCACCGTTTTTGAACATGTCGACGATTTGTCGGGCATTTGTCGGGACGGCGGGCGCGAAAAAAATTCCGCAGGGGACTTTGTCGGCAACCAGTCGTTGAAGCGTTCGCAAAAATCTGCGTTCGCTGCAGTCGGCAACCATCTTGAGAAACTCTGATCTCAAACTATCGCCTCCAAATTATTTCGGGTAGTGTTCGCCGTCGACGGGTTCGAGCCATTCGTTGGAAGAATTTTCCGCGGGAATTTCAACCGCCAAATGCGAAAACCAACTGTCGGCGGCGGCACCGTGCCAATGTTTGACTTCGGGCGCAATGTTGACCACGTCGCCGGCCTTGAGTGCTTGCGGAGCTTTGCCCCACTCTTGATACCAGCCGCGGCCGCCCGTCACGAGCAGAATTTGTCCGCCTTTGTGGTGGATGTGCCAGTTGTTGCGGCAGCCGGGCGAGAAAGTCACGTTGGCAATTGCGCCGCCGGTTTTCGTCAACGGATTCAAGTAAGCTTGCCCGATGAAATATTTGCTGAACTGTTCGGGCAACGGATTTCCGACGTCAAACGCGCCGGGATTTTTTATTTCGCTCATGCGATGACCTCCGATTAACTTGCCGCCTGTTCTTTCGGGCGACGGGGATTGACGCGGCGGAATTGTTTCAGCTCTTCGTCGGTCAGTTCGGGGAATTCGTCGTCGTAGACAATCGGGCGGTTTTCAGCTTTAAGCTTGCGAATTTCTTCGATCTGTTCGGGCGTCGGCTTTTGACCTTCATAGATAACTCGTCGAATAATCAAGGTATTCACTCCTCTCTTTCGGTGACGCTTCACGCGCCATGATTAATCTTGTCGCTTCTTCGCGTTCGGTGTAGACGACGAACAAAATATCTTCGACCATGCCGATAACCTGCCAACGGTCTTCGTCTTGTGAATGCTTATCGTCGCGGCGTTCGATTCAATTTTCATCAGCAAAAACCATGGCGGCCGTGTTAAAACTGATACCGTGCTTTTGCTTGTTGATGGCGGCTTTTTCGTCGTCCCACTCGAAAACCATTTCGTTAATTGTCGTTTCCATGATTCGTCAACCAAGCTTTTGCCGCAGAAATTTGCGCGTCGACTTGAGCATAAGACGTGCCGCCCAAAGAGTTTCGAGCCGCAACGCAAGTTTCGGGCTTTATCGCGTCGAAGATGTCGGCGTCGAATAGCGGCGAAAAGTTTTTGAATTCGGCAAGCGTCAAGTCCTTGAGATAAATTCCGCGTTCAATGCAAGCGTGAACCAATTTGCCCGCGACGGCGTGCGCTTGTCGGAACGGCAGATTTTTCTTGACGAGATAATCCGCCACGTCGGTTGCGTTGCTGAAGTCTTCTTCGACGGCGCGGCGCATGTTTTCGCGACGAACCTTCATGCCCGCGACAATCTGCGCGAAGACTGCAAGCGAAAACTTCACCGTGTCGAGCGCGTCGAAAACGCCTTGCTTGTCTTCCTGCAGGTCTTTGTTGTAAGCGAGCGGCAGAGCTTTGACCGTCATAAGCAACGCCGTCAAATGTCCGACGACACGTCCCGTTTTTCCGCGCACGAGTTCGGGCACGTCGGGATTTTTTTTCTGCGGCATCATCGAAGAACCCGTGCAATGCGCGTCGTCGAGTTCAACAAAGCTGAATTCGCGGCTGCACCACAGGATAATTTCTTCGCTGAGGCGCGACAGGTGAACCATCAAAATCGACGCGGCGGACAGAAATTCCAGCAAATAATCGCGGTCACTCACGGCGTCCAAACTGTTCAAGTACAGCGCGCCGAAATCCAGTTCCCGTGCAACAAATTCGCGGTCAATCGGAAAGGTCGTGCCCGCCAACGCGCCCGCTCCGAGCGGCATTAAATCTGCGCGTTGATAAACTCCGTCGAAGCGTGCGAAATCCCGTTGCAACATTGCGAAGTAAGCAAGCAGGTGATGCGCGAACAAAATCGGCTGAGCGCGTTGCAGGTGCGTGTAACCGGGGACAATCACGTCGCGATTTTTTTCGGCGGCTTTGACGAGTTCCGTTTGCAAGTCGACAATCAGTCGCTGAACTTCGCGAACCTGTCGGCGCATGTAAAGATGTGTGTCGAGCGCGACTTGGTCGTTGCGACTGCGCGCCGTGTGAAGTCGTCCGCCCGCCTCGCCGATTAACTTTGTTAACGCCGCCTCAACGTTCATGTGAATATCTTCGAGCGCAACGCTGAAGTCGAATTCGCCCGCGTCAATCTGTTCGAGAATCGTCTGCAAGCCCGCGCAGATTTTTGCCGCGTCGTCGTCGGAAATGATTTTCTGCGCCGCCAACATTTTCGCGTGAGCAATGGAACCTTCGATGTCTTCGCGGTACATGCGCTTGTCGAAGTCAATCGACGCTTGAAAGTCGTTAATCATTTCGTCGGTGGACTTGTCGAAGCGTCCGCCCCAAAGTTTGTCGCTCATTTCTTGTTGACCAGTGCGCGAACTTTCAGCGGCAGCCCGAACAAGTTAATGAATCCCGTCGCGTCGGCTTGATTGTAAACGTCGTCGTGTTCAAACGTCACGAATTCTTTGCTGTAAAGTGAGTGGTCGGACTTCGCGCCGGCGGAAATGATGTTGCCTTTGTAGAGCTTGAGTTTGACGGTACCCGTGACGGTCTTTTGAGTTTCGTCGACGAACGCCGCCAAAGCTTCACGCAACGGGCTGAACCACATGCCGTCGTAAACGAGTTCGCCGTATTTAACCGCGACGTGTTGCTTGAAGTGGAAAGTCGCACGGTCGAGGCAGAGATATTCCAATTCGCGGTGCGCGTAATACAAAATCGAGCCTGCGGGATTTTCGTAGACGCCGCGAGATTTCATGCCGACAAGACGGTTTTCGCAGATGTCGACAATGCCGACGCCGTTACGTGCGCCGATTTCGTTAAGCTTCGTGACGAGTTCAACCGCGCCGAGTTTTTCGCCGTTGACCGCAACGGGCACGCCGCAGAAAAAGTCGACGGAAATTTCTTCGGGCTTGTCGGGCGCGTCTTCGGGCGCACAGCTGATGAGGAACATTTTGTTCTGCGGAGCGTTCCACGGGTCTTCAAGGTCGGAGCCTTCGTGCGACAGGTGCCAGATGTTTCTGTCCATGCTGTAAGTTTTGTTCGCGGCGGCGATTGGGATGTTGTGCGCTTTGGCGTAAGCGATTTCGGCTTCGCGGCTGTCAAGTTCCCATTCGCGCCACGGAGCGATAATCTTCAATTCGGGCGCAAGAGCCTTGACCGTCAACTCGAAACGGACTTGGTCGTTACCTTTGCCCGTCGCGCCGTGAGCAACCGCGTCGCAACCTTCGTCAAGCGCAACCTGCACGAGCTGTTTGGCGATAATCGGGCGGGCGAACGACGTTCCGAGCAGATATTTTTCTTCGTAAGTCGCGCCGGCTTTGAGCGTCGGGAAGATGTACTGTTCGATGAAGTCGCGGGTGAGGTCGGCGATGAAAACTTTCGACGCGCCGGACTTGAGCGCTTTGTCGTGCACGACGTTGAGTTCGTCGCCCTGCCCGACGTCCGCGCAAACCGCAATGACTTCGCAGCCGTAATTTTCTTTGAGCCACGGAATGATAACCGAGGTGTCCAAACCGCCGCTGTAAGCGAGTGCAACTTTCTTGACTTTGTCTTTCATGTTGTGAGCCTCCAAAAGATTTTTGTCTGTCGACGCAAGCATTGTAACGTTGCGCTGTCGGCTTGTCAAAAATTTTTCACGGTGCTACAATCGGCGGCGATTAATTTTGATCGAGGCGAACTCATGAACTTACACGAAATATTCTTCGGCACGGAAAAAGTTTTCAACCGCAAAGTCGCCATTTTCCACGCCGCGATTTTTTTTGCCGCAGTCGCGTTCCTGTACATGTTTTCGGTTTCGACAAGCCCGCGCTGTGAAAGTTTCGGCGACGATTCGGCAATCTTCCAAGCCGTCGGCAAATGTTGGACACTCGGCGCGTTGCCTTACGTCGGCACGTTCGAGAACAAAGGCGCGCTCCTGTTCTCCGTCGACGCGTTGGGTTACCTGCTTTGTCCGCGTGTCGGAATTTTTTTGTTGCAGATACCGTTCATGTACCTGTCGATGTTGTTCACGTGGCGGGCGGTCGAGCTGTACTGTTCGCAACGAAAAGTTTTGGCGGTTTGGCTGCTGATGATTCTTTGGCGGGCGGCGATTTTTTACGAGGGCAACCGCACGGAAGAATATTCGATGCCGTTTCTGTTGGCGGGGACGTATTTTTTCCTGCGTTGGCTGCGCGACGGGAAAAATTTTCTTCCGCCGACGGTCGGTTTCGCATACGGGCTGGGCTTCGGCGCGTGTGTACTGTTGCGCACGACCAACGGCCTGCCGATTTGCTGTTACGTGTTGTTGACGACATTCATGTTGATTCGGGCGGGCGCGTTCAAAAACATTGCTCAAAACTTCCTGAGCTTTTGGACGGGCTTCGCGACAATTTGCCTGCCGTTCGTGATTTACTTCGCCGCAAACGGTGCGCTGTACGAAATGCTTTACGGGACGATTCTGCTCAACGTCAGCCACGCAACGAGTTTCAATCCGAGCCGCGCAGATTTTTGGGACTTCATGGTGCCGTATTTTATCTTGCGATTGAACTTGCTGATATGGTTCGTCGTCGCAAGTTTTGTTGCCGTCGCCTTCAATCGTCGCAGTAAATTGGCGTGGAGCGGACTTTTCACGGGCGCGGCATTGCTGTTCATACTGATGAAAAGTCGGCCGTTTTACGGTTACCCCGAATTAATCGCCGCGCTTTTGCCGCTGATGTTCGCCGTGTTCGTCGAGTTGCGGGCAAAGTTGTTGATGCCAAAAATTTTTTTGCGTCGGGTGATTTACTCCGTGCTGTTCGTAAGTTTGTTGACTTGCGCGGGCTTGCAAGCCTCGTATATGTACAGGACGTTTTCAAATTTCGCGAACGCGGAAACGAAAGCTCTTGTTCGCGAAGAACGGCAAATGATTCACGACTTGCAGGCGCACATTCCCGCCGACGAAAAAAATTCCGTCATGATTTGGGGCGAAAGTCGGTCAATAGGCATTTTTATCTTGGAGTCGGACATTGTGCCGCGCTGTCGATTTTTCGGCAACGTGACTTGTTTTTTTGGCAAGAACGATCCCGCCGTTATCGACGAGTGGCTTGAAACTGCCCGACGTTTGCGCCCGAAGTGGATTCTTTACAACGCGCTGTCCGAAGAATTTTCGGGCAACGAGATGAATTTCTTCAAGCGCAATTTCCGTCGACAACGAAATTCCGACGTCGAAAAAATTTTGGACGCGGATTACGTTTTGGTCGACGAGTTTACGCGAGGTTACACGATGAAACTTTATCGGTTGAAGAAGCGATGACATGCAACGTGCGATTATCATCACGAATAGAGCGACTCCGTCGGCGGCATTTCAAAAACCGTCGTCCACAACGGCAACCGCATGGACATTGGTCCGCATCGTTTTTACTCGAAATTTGAGGAAGTCAACGCTTGGTGGAAACGTATGTTGCCCGACGAAAATTCCGACGGCGAACGAGTTCTGCTCAAGAAGAATCGTTTCACGCGGATTTTGTTTCGCGGAAAATTTTTCGATTACCCCGTCAAGCTCAACGCCGCGACGTTTGAAAATCTCGGCTTGCTTGAAACGCTCAAGGTCGGCGGCAGTTACTTCAAGAGTTTGCTTTTCAAGCGCGACGAAAATTCGCTGGAAGATTTCTTCGTCAACCGCTTCGGTCGGAAACTTTATTCGATGTTCTTCGAGAGTTACACCGAAAAAGTTTGGGGACGTCACCCGAAAAAAATTTCGCCTGAGTGGGGCGCGCAACGCGTCAAAGGTCTGTCGGGCGTCGCCGTGCTCAAAAACATGTTCGACAAATTTTTTCACCGCACGCCGCGAAAAGTCGAAACAGCACTTGCCGATACTTTCTATTACCCGAAATTCGGTTCGGGTCAAATGTGGGAAGTCACCGCACGAGAGTCCGCACGCAACGGCGCACAAATTCTTTTGAACTCGAAGGTCACGCAAATTCACCGCAAAGCCGATGGCACGATCGAAGGCGTCACTTGCCTGCGCGACGGCGAAAAATTTTTCGTGCCCTGCGACGTGCTGTTGTCGTCAATGCCTCTGAAAGATTTGGTTGCGGGCATGAACGGCGTCCCCGTCGAAATTCAAGCCATTGCCGAAGGTCTGCCGTACCGCAATTACATTATCGTCGGCGTGGCGGTCGACAAGCTGAATTTGAACGTGCCCGACCATTGGGTTTACGTTCAAGGCTCCGACGTGAAAATGGGCAGGTTTGTCGTCTTCAACAATTGGTCAAGCGCCATGCTCAACGACGAGAAAACTTTTTGGATTGGCTTGGAATATTTTTGCCGCGAAGGCGACGAACTTTGGACAAGCTCCGACGACAAACTTGCCGCGCTTGCGACGAGTGAACTGCTCAAGAAAAATTTAATCACCGCCGCCGACGAAGTCAAAGATTTTCACGTCGAACGCGTGCGAAAAGCTTATCCCGCGTACTTTGACACTTACGAACGGATTGACGAGTTGCGAAATTTTCTGGACGAGAGCGCGAATCTTTTTTGTATCGGGCGCAACGGTCAGCACCGTTACAACAATATCGATCACTCCATGTGCACCGCGTTTGAGGCAGTGAAAGACATTCTGTCGGGCACTGTCGACAAGTCCAACGTTTGGGGCGTCAATCCCGAAGCCGTATAAAAAACTCCCGCCGATTGTTCGACGGGGTTTTTTGTTGATGGCAGCGGCGTTGTCGCAATTCAAGTTTTGTGTGAATCTACTTTCTTTCGGCGCGCGAATTGTCAAACGAAGTGCAACGGGGTTGAAAACCACACTTCCCACGGACTTTTGTAACCCAAACATTTTCGTGGTCGCTTGTTCAACTGCTCAACCACCGCTTGTAAAGTTTCCTCGCTCAGCTCGTTGAAGTCAAAGCCTTTAGGAAAATATTCCCGAAGCAACCCGTTCGTGTTCTCATTGCTTCCGCGCTCCCATGGGTGTCGGGGTTTAGGAAAGTAGAACTCTACTCCTAATTCTTTGGTAACGTTGCCATGTCGACGAAATTCTCTTCCTCTATCCGGCGTTATCGAATGTAGCGGTTCTCTAACCAAAAGTTTTATCATTGCTTGCTCTACTTCTTTATCGTCAAGTTTTGATATTTTTGTGGCAAAGAGAAAGCGACTTTTTCTGTCGACCAAAGTCAACAATGCGGCTTTTCCAAACTTGCCTAAAACGGTATCCGCCTCGAAATCGCCAAGCCGACTGCGTTCATTTGCTTCGACGGGACGCGCTGACAATTCGTTCGTGATTGGAATTTTCCCGCGATTGGACACATAACCTTTCGGGCGGCGCGGTTTGCCACGGTGGCGCAGTCTTCTTATCGCACCGCGATTACCTGTCGAACGTTTCTGCTCGGGCGTGTCGAACATGCCTGCGTAAATCGCCCGATAAATCGTCTTGTAACTTACCCGAATCGGATAATTTTCAAGCTTCAATCGCTGCGCAATTTGTTCGGGCGACCAACGGTTATCAAGGAAAAGTATCTTGACGAGGTTGAACAATTCGGGCTGTGCAAGCTTTTTGTGCGGACAAGATTTTTTGCGACGGCGTTGGTAACATGCTTGCGCTTTGCTCGGTGAATAATCTGTTGCGTTACGCTTGAGTTCGCGGGAAATGGTGGACTTGTTCCTGCCGAGGAGTTTGGCGATTTGGTAGCCGGACATGCCTTGTGCCCGATAGAACATTAGCATTTCGCGCTCTGTTATGCTAAGATGTTTGTAACTCACGGTATCTCCTGCCTTTGTAAGAGGTTACAAATTTTTTAGCAGGATACTGTGAGTTTTTCATCTGTTGCACTTGGATTGTACATTCGCGCAGCGAAAGAAAGTATCAAAGAAAGCCGCGCTTGCTGTGATACATCCTGTATCACGCGCAAGCGGTGTGGCCGTCATCCGTGACGGCCGGATTTACGTTTGTAATTGCGTCAACAAAAAAACCCGTCACCAACGACGGGAATTTTTTATTGCGCAAGGACGATTTCTTCAATGCGGGCACTTTCGGCCTCGGTCGAGCTGATAACGCCCATTTTTTCCATCGCGTCAATGACGACAAGCTGACGTTTCTTGGCAAGTCGGAAGTCGACATACGGCGAATAGAGACTTGGCGCGTTCGGAAGTCCCGCAAGCATTGCGCATTCGGCAATTGTCAAGTCGGCGGGCTCCTTGCCGAAGTAGCCGTGCGACGCGTCGTAAATGCCGTAGAAGTTCGAGCCGAAGTAAATCACGTTCAGATAAATCTCAAGGATTTTGTCTTTCTTGAAGTCGCGCTCCATGTTCATCGACAGCACGAGTTCTTCGGCTTTGCGCGTGAAAGTTTGTTCGCTGGTGAGGAACAAATTCTTGACGGTCTGCTGAGTTATGGTCGAGGCACCTTCCTGAATTTCGCCCGCCTCCACGTTGACCAAAACCGCACGGGCAATTCCGAACAGGTCGAAGCCTTTGTGCGTGTAAAAGCGTTGGTCTTCGACGGCGACGACGGCTTGACGCAAAAGGAACGGCATCTTGTCGAGCGTGACGTAATGCGGGATTGTCTTTATCTTCGCGTCGACGGCGGGCTTGACCGAAGTCATGCGCCCAATCGAGTCGAAAAAGCCCATGTCGTCGGTTTGCGTTGAAGTCGGTTTGTCTTTGCGAACAATTTCTTCGACGGGCTTTCGTTCGTCGCGGTCGGAAACTTTGGCGTCGGCAATTTTCGTCGGGTCGAACGGCTTGTTGTTTCTGTCGTCGAAGAGCGTTTTAATTTCGGGCGCGCCGCTACTTTTGGGTTTGACTTCGTCGGCGAAAATTTCGTTCGAGACGGCACCGAAATAATCGGCGGGATGTTCGGCCTTCGACGTGAGTGTCACCGCAAACGAAATCAGAAACGTTGCCGTCAACGCGAAACCGAGCTTGATTATCTTGAATATCACGCGGAACGAACGCCGCGGCTTTGGTTTGTCTTGAGCCAAAAAAATTACTCCCTTGCGAAAATCTTGCAGGAAGTATATCACAAACTGATTCGTGTCGCCACAATTTTTTCAGAAACGGCGCATGACTTTTTCAGTCGATGAACTTGATGACCCGTGCGGGGTTGCCGACGGCGACGGCGTTGTCGGGCACGTCTTTGGTGACGATTGAGCCCGTGCCGACAATCGCGTTTTCGCCAATCGTCACGCCGGGCAAGATGCTGACTCGTGCGCCAATCCACGCGTTGCGCTTGATGTGAATTTCTTTCGTGTAAATGACGCGAATATTTTTCGGCTCATGGTTGACGGTCAACAGCGCGACTTCCGGTCCCATCATTACGCCATCTTCAATCGTGATTGTGCCGACGGACATAACCGTCAAGCCGTGGTTCGCCAAAATATTTTTGCCGAGGAAAACTCTGCACGCGGCGTCAATTTGGAACGGCGGAATCAGGAAGTTCGTCGCGTCGAAATTGCCGTTGAACAGTTCGCGCTCCAGCTCCCAAATTTTTTGACGGTCGTTCGGGTCGGTTTGATTGATGAGCCAGCAAAGGTGCCCGCAACGAGCAAATTCGCCGTGAGCGTCGCGCACATAATCGGCGTCGTCGAAAACGTGGCAGTGTTGCCCGCTGCGAAGTTTTTCAAATGCGTTCACAAGTATCAAGTCCTTTCGATAAATTTTGCAATTCAGTAGCCCAAAGTCTTCAGCCACGCGTCAACTTGCTTTTGAACTTCGTCGGGCGAGTCTTGACAATCTTTGCCGACAATCGCAAGTCCGTCAAGAATTTTTCTTTCGACCGTACGGAGGTCTTTTTCTTCCCAAATCGTAAGCGTATTGCAAATTTTGCTTGTACGTCACCCACTGGAGATTATCGACTCGATTGTTTTTTGTGTTGCCGTCCTTGTGGTGAACGACGGGCAGATTATCGGGATTCGGAATAAACGCCCGTGCAACAAGAACATGAATCAGATAAGTCTTCAGTTTGCCATTTTCGGTGAAAGTAGCTTTGGGGTAACCTTTCGAGTCCTTGCAAGTGCTGAGGATTCGCGGCTTTCTGCCTTTGAAGCTTTTGACGCGCCCGTAATTGCTGATTTGGTAGTTTCCTTCGTGCCCTTCAATGTCGCGCCAAACTTCGCCGAGAGTTTTTTCGAGCTGTTGAGTGAATTCGTCGATGAGCGCAACTTCGATTTCGGTTGTCGCCTGTTCCTTCAACAGCGACAAGAGTATCGACACGGTTGCTTCGTCTCGCATAATAATCGCTCCTTTGTGTTTGACAAAACACGCCGAAACGATTAAGATTGACGAACTGAAAAGGTTTGACTCGCCGCTTCGACGTGTTGGTTTACTGAACAAGCAAACTGTAACACAAACGAGGTTGCGGGTCAAATTTTTTTGTCAAAAGTACCTCAGTGTGTTGCTTTGAGATATTGCAGGTCGCCGAACCAATAAGACGCAGTCGTCCCGCCGTCAATCAGGAAGTCCGCGCCGCTAATGAAACGTCCGCGACTGCTCATGAGAAATTCGGCAAGGTCGCCCACTTCGTCGGGAGTGCCCGCACGTCCCGCAGGAGACGCTTGCAACATCTTGCGGTAACCGTCGCCGCGAACACCTTTAAGTTCGTCCGCCGCCAAAGGCGTGATGATTATGCCGGGGCTGATTGAGTTGACGGTCGCGCCGCGTTTGCCCCACGGTGTCGCTTGACCAGCCACGCGCAGGACATTGCAACGTTTCGAGTACTGGTAAGCTTTGAGCGTGTCGGTTATCGTCTGCAGGAACGGCAACTTGAGCAACTCTTCGGTCGGTGTCGTCGCAAGCTGAAAGTTTTGTTCCTCCGTGAGCGCGTCGAGCCTGTGACCCGATTGCGACGAAATGACAACGCCTGAACCGCCGTCCGCGATAATTTTGCCGAACTCTTCAAGCAGGACAGCCGTGCCGTACAAGTCGACGCGCAAAATTTTTTCGACGGGTGCTTGACTTGGTGACACGCCCGCCGCGCAGATTAAATTCTTCACCGCGCCGAAAGTTTGTGCGTGTTCGACGAGTTTCAAAATCGATTCACGGCTTGAAATGTCGACAGCGATTGCCGAAGTGTCAAAGCCCGCGTCGTCAAAAATTTTCGCCGCCGATTGAGCCGTGTCAAGTTTCAAGTCGCCGAGGACAACTTTCTTGCCCGCGCCGACACGCCGAGCGATTGCCTGCCCGATTGAGCCGGTGCCGACAAGTACAACAACGTCTTTCATGTGAAAACCTCCCGAAAAATTTTAACCGACTTCGACAAGTTCGTAAGCTTTGTTGCCCATGTTGAGCTGAGCCATTGCCGTGAGTTGTCGCAGACCTTGACGCGATTCAATTCGCTCGCGCAAGTCTTTGGTGTCGGCGGCGGCGTAAACCAAGTCAACCGACGCTTGATCAATCGCAAGGATGTCCGTCGACGCAAGGATACCGATGTCCGCGCACGTCGGTTCTTTCGCTGAAGTGCCCGCGCAGTCGCAGTCGACGCTCATTCGCCGCATGACGTTCAAAAAGACAATCTGCTTGCCGAAGTGGTCACAAATCGCCTTGCCGCTGTCCGCCATGAGTTCCATGAGCAATTCGCCCGTGACCCATTTGCCGTAGTCTTGCACGCCGTGAACTTGAAGCTTGCCGACTTTGCCCGACGCGCAACCAATCGCAATATTTTTGAGACTGCCGCCGAAGCCGCCCATTGCGTGGCCTTTGAAGTGCGTCAACACAATCAGCGAATCATAGTTCGTCAAGTGCACGCCCATGGCAACTTCCTTGAGATGCAAGCCGCCGTTGACGGGAAAGTTGACGTCGCCGTCCGCGTCGATAATGTCGACGGGGCAAAACGTCCAGCCGTTCGTTTCCAAAGTTTTGCGGTGACGCTCCGTCGAAGAACGTGCTCCGCCGTAAGCGACATTCGCCTCGATAATCGTTGAGTTCGGAACTTGCGCCTGAAACGCCTTGACCATGTCCCGCGGCAAAATGTTGGGACCGTGCGGTTCGCCCGTGTGAAGTTTGATTGCAACGTTGCCCGTGACGGTTGAGTTGATTTTGTTGTACAGCGCGATTAAGTGTTCCGCGTCGATTGTCTTGGTGAAGTAGACCGTTGACTTTTCGGCGGCGGCGGAAGCGGTTTTCTCGACGGCGGCGGATTTATTTCCGCAACCCGTTAAACCGCCCGTCAAACCGACGAGACTTGCAATGCCGGCAAGCTTGACGAATTTTCTGCGCGTGATGTTCATGGTTGAAACCTCCCGAAAATCTTTGCGACAAATATAAACACTTGCGTTGACTTCAAGTCAAGAAAAAATCCCCGCGCATGTCGGGGAAATTTTTTTGCGAAGCATCAAATCTTGACGACGGTGCGATTCTCGCCGCCAATCAAAATGTAACTGCGGAACGGCATGTGTTCGGCGACTTGCGACACGACGTATCTGCGGAAGGAGTCGGGCGCGACGTTCGTGTCGGTCACGTCGACAATCTCGCCGTTGTCGCGAACAATCAATTCAACCTGCGCGCCGTTGGTGATTGTGATTTCGACGTGGAAGTTTTCGCCGCTCTGTTTGGCGCGGTCGACGGCGTCCATGCCGATTTCTTCGACGAACAACTCCAGCAGACGAAGTTTGCGTTCGGGCAGTTGCCACGAAGCAAGGTCGGTTTGCAGATTATGAACAAGCGACAAAACTTCGTCCTGCGTCGACATGATGTCGTAGGAAACTTGTCGCGCAGTGACTTCGTGGTCAATCATCAACAGCCCCGACAGCTTGCCGTCGCTGCGCATGTCAATCAGCTTGACGAGCAAAACGTTTATCGGGAACTCCAGCGCGATTCCAAGTCCGAGACCGAACCACACGCCGTTAAGCCCGAACATGTCGCCGAAGATGTTCACGCACGCAACCGGCAGTAAAAACAACAGCAGGCTCTGCAAAAATATCGACAGCAACTTTCGTTCGACGTACATGTAATAGAACGCGTAAGTCAGCGTGAAGAAAATCGCGCCCAAGAACACCGCGTAAATTCGCACGGCATCCACCGCCGGCTGAAACAGATTCGGTGCGTCGATTGCGAAAATCTGCGGCACGAAGTTTGCGCCGGCAAGCAACACGACGGCAACCAGCACGCCTTCAAGCAACGCGGTCTTCACGCACAGGCTCATGACTTTTTGCAGACCGCAGAAATTTCTTTCGCCAATGTACGTGCACGCCAACGATTGAAGCACGTCGTCCATGCCGAAGAACATTGCGACTGCCAAGCCCAACAGCGAATTCAGCACGGCGAAAACCGTTATGTACGCCTCGTCATGCATGGCGATTAAGTGCGTGTTGACGACCACGGGCAGTATCGTCAAGAACAATTCGGGCATTGCGACGCAGAAGCTCAAGCCGAAGATTTCGCGCAACTTTTTGATGCTCAGGTAGAAGCCGAACTTCAGCGGGCAACGTTCGCTGAAAAGATACGTCGCGTCAATCGCCACGACCAAAACGACCGACAAGCTCATTGCCACACTCAAGCCGCTCAGCCCGAACATTTTGCACAGCACGAACTGCAGGACTACGCCCGCGATTAATTGCACGGCGGAAGCTTTGGCGACCAAAGACTCTTCGCCTTGAATCAAAAGCAGCGACGACAAAAATATCGACAGGAACTCGAACGTCGGCAAGATTATCAGCCCGCCGAAAAATTCCGTCGCGTAACCCGTCAAAGTCGGCGACACTTTCCAAAACGAAAGTATCGGCTCGCGGAACAAAAACATCGCGACCGAAAACGCCGCGCCCCGCCGCGTAACTGATTAACGCAAGTGAGCCCGCCGCCAAAAGTTCGCCGCCAAACTCCATCAAACGAATCAGCGGGTGAGTCAAAGACATTGCCGCGATTGCCTCTTCGCCCAACAAGTGGCCCGCGATTATGTACGACGCGAACGGAATAAGCTCCAATATGATCATCGAGAAAGTGCCCGCCAATAAAATCGACTTGAATCGTTCGGATATTATTGTTTTCTTCAACGTGACTCCTCCCAAAATTTGACTGCAAGCCAATGTAACTGAACGTCGTCGCCTTGTCAATGCGCAAAAAAAATGCGACGGTTGTCCGCCGCGTTCGATTAAGTTGACGTTCAGCCGTCGAAGGAAAAGCCGGTTATGTCGTGTTCGCCGCAAAGATCTTCTACAAGTTTTTTCGTCTCCGCCGGCACGCCTTCGGGAATTGAAATGTCGACGACAAGCCGAATGTTCGCTTTGACGTTCGGCAAGTTCAAAATGTGCGGCAAAACTTCCCGTGCGCACGGAGTGAATTTTTTATTCAAGCGCAGGTTGTCAAGTTTCACGTCCATGCGAAATTTTTTCGGCAACGGTTCGGCTTCGGGCGACGGTTTTGCAGTTTGTTCGACGGGCGCGGGTTCTTCGACGGCTTCAACTTCCGTGACGACTTCGGGCGGCTCTTCGTCCATGCCGAGAAGTTTTTTCGCGACGGAGGCTTTGACCAAAAAGTTTTCGGGCTTGACTTGACCGTCGAAATCGTCGCCGAATTGAAGATTGACATACTCGCCGTTTTTAACGTCTGCGGCAAGTGCAAAACTTTCATTTGACACACCGCGCTTGATTGCGTCGAGCAAAACATTTTCGTTGAGCAGGCGCGGCATGTAATAATACTTCGCGAAGTACTCCCACAGCTGCTTGACTTTGACGGCGTCGCCTTGCCAAAGGAACGACCGCTTGTCCAGTTCCGCCGCAACGAGTCGCCGCCGAGCGCAGTGAACAGAATTTTTTCGTCGCTGAGATTTTTGCCCATGAGCTTGTCGTAAACGAACGAAATGTTGTCTTCGGCGGTGCGTTCAAATTCTTCGACGTGCAACGGCAAGATTTACGTCGGTCAAATAAAGCGATCTTTGTAAGCGTGATTCGTCATCACGGTGCAGAAAAATTTCGTTACGGCGTCATCAAAACTTGCGCATCGAAAGCCGAAGTCGACGCGTGGGAAAAATTTTTTATCGCTGCGCTCCGTTGCAAGGTTCCGAACGGTTACAACTGCACAGACGGCGGTGAAGGCACTGCCGGTTGGAAACACAGACCCGAAACCTGCAAAAAAATCGCGGAGGCACTCACGGGCGAAAAGCTCGGCGGCTCAACGCGGCTACAGTCCGTTCAAAAATTTACTGAGCGAACTCGACGCACGTCAACTCACATATAACGCGCTTGCGAAGCTTATGGGTTTGTGCAGAAAATCTGTTTCCGCGAAGATGCGCGGCAAGCTCCGTTTCACGGACAGAGACAAGGTCAAGCTCGTTGAGATTTTCGACAAGCCGATTGAATACTTATTGGCTCGCGACGACGGCTGAAATTTTTCAGTCGACGGGAATCAATTCGTACTGCGTGTTGCCCATCTTTAAATCAGCCATTGCCTGCAACTGGTGCAAGCCCGCCCGCGATTCGATTCTCTCGCGCAGGTCTTTGGTGTCGGTCGCCGTGTAAACGAAATCGCAACACGCCTGGTCAATCGCAAGGATGTCCGTCGACGCAAGGATACCGATGTCCGCACAAGTCGGCTCGGCGGCGGAAGTGCCCGCGCAGTCACAGTCGACGCTCATTCGCCGCATGACGTTCAGGAAGACAATCCGCTTGCCGAAGTGGTCGCAGGTCGCCTTGCCCGAATCAGCCATGCGTTCCATGAAGTGTTCTTTGAGCGGCATCGACACACCGTCAAACCACGTGGGGCCGGGCGGAGGCATTTCGGTTTTGTTGTAGCCGTGGACTTGAACTTTGCCGACATGTCCGCTTGCCATGCCGATAGCAATGTTTTTGAGACTGCCGCCGAAGCCGCCCATTGCGTGACCTTTGAAGTGCGTCAACACGACGACCGAATCATAATTCGCAAGGTTTTTGCCCATCGTGACGTTTTGCAGATGTTTGCCGCCGTTGACGGGGAAGTCAACTCCGCCGTCAGCGTCCATGATGTCAACGTCGCAAAAGTCCCAGCCGTTCGTCAACAAAGTTTCGCGGTGACCGGCCGTTTCGTAACGTGCGCCGCCGTAAAGCGTGTTCGTTTCGATAATGTTGCTGTTCGGGATTTGCGCTTGAAAGGCACGAACCATTTCACGCGGCAAGATGTTGGGTCCATGCGGCTCGCCCGTGTGAAGTTTGATTCCGACGCGCCCGAAGATTTCGCCGTTGACCATGTTGTACAGCTTAATCAAGTGCGGAGCGTCGATTTTCGGCGTGAAAAAAACTTTCGCCGCCGCGCCGGTGAACTTCGTGCCCGTGACGTTCTTTGAGCCGACGACGGGAGCCGCGTTGAGCTTGGGAACTTTCGGTGCCGCGTGTGCGACGTTGAGTTGACCGACGGCCGCGCCGACAGCCGCGACGCCCGCCAGTTTGAAAAGATCTCTGCGTGTGATGTCCATGATAAAACCTCCAAACGAACGATTTAACGTTACTTTCTTTTGGCAGCAAAAGAAAGTAACCAAAGAAAACTGCGCCCGCTACGATACATCCTGTATCGTGCGCGTGCGGTTGCGGCCGTCATCCATGACGGCCTTATAATCATCACGTCAACTGTTCCTAAATTAAGCCGAGACGCTTCAGGTGTTTTTCGACGGTTGATTCCGCCTGCGAACGATTGTTTTGCGCCGTCGCCCCGCGAACGTCAAAACCTTTCAAGACGGTTGCAGTCGGGCACGTCAACGAAATTTGTTGGTCGGTGCTCGACAGGCCGCTGCCTCCGTGCGTGCAGAACGGAACGATTTTTTTGCCGCCGAAGTCGTGGCCTTCCAGGAACGTGTAAACAATCTGCGGCGCATCTCCGTACCATATCGGATAACCAACGAAAACCGTCGTGTATTCGGCGAAATTGTCCACGTCGTCGACGTAAGGCGGACGAGCTTTGGTCGCCTTTTCGCGGGAAGCAATTTTCTTGCAGTCTTCGTAGCCGTCGGGGTAAGGCGTCACGGGTTTAATCTCGAACAAGTCGCCGCCGACTTTCTGCGCGATAATCTCCGCGACAATTGCCGTGTTGCCTTTGGTGATGTTGCCGACGCCGTATTCTTCGCCCGTGCGCGAAAAGTAGACGACGAGAATTTTTTCGCCCGCCGCCGCGTGAACTTTGCCGAACGAGAGCGCAAGCGTTGCCGTGCCCGCAAGTTGCAAAAATTTTCTGCGCGTGATGTCCATGTCGAAGCCTCCAAAACTTTTTGCGGTGATTATAAAGTTTGAAGCCGACTTCATGTAAACGCCTGCACGCAAAATTTTTCGACAGCGCGAATCGTCGGCGGGCGACGTTGCGGTTGCCGTTACGCAAAATTTTTTCGACAGCGCGAATCGTCGGCGGGCGACGTTGCGGTTGCCGTCGCACAAAATTTTTCGACAGCGCGAATCGTCGGCGGGCGACGTTGCGGTTGCCGTCGCACAAAATTTTTCGACGAAGCTTTTCAAACGTGAGCTTTCGCGTTACAATGGCGCGGTTTAATGCAGTACATGTTTGGAGGAATTTTTGTGGTTATCATCATGAATCCCGAAGCGACATCGGGCAACATCGACGAGGTCATCAAAGCGATAAAAAGCGTCGGCCTTGACGCGAAGATTATGGAAGGCGCGCAACAAAAAATCGTCGGCGTCATCGGCGACAAAACGAAGCTTGCCTCCGTGGCGATTGACGCGTTGCCGGGCGTTGAAAGCAGCGTTGCCATTTCCAAAAGCTACAAGTTGGCAAGCCGCGAATTTCACCCGCAAGCAAGCGTTATCGACGTGGGCGGCGTGAAAATCGGCGGCGGTGAACCCGTCGTTATGGCGGGGCCGTGCGCTGTCGAAAGTCGCGAGCAAATTCTCAAGGCGGCGAAAATCGTCGCGGACGGCGGTGCACAATTTCTGCGCGGCGGTGCCTTCAAGCCGAGAACTTCGCCGTATTCGTTCCAAGGTCTCGAAGTCGAAGGTTTGAAATATCTTGCCGAAGCGCGGGAAGCCACGGGCTTGAAAATCGTCACGGAAGTCACGACCGTCGAAGGCATTGACGCCGTCGCCGAATACGCGGACATGTTGCAGATCGGTGCGCGAAACATGCAGAATTTCGGTCTGCTTAAAGAAGTCGGCAAGTGCAAGCGTCCCGTCATGTTGAAGCGCGGACTTGCGGCGACGATTGACGAGTGGCTCAACGCGGCGGAATACATCATGAACGCGGGCAACCCCGACGTCGTCTTGTGCGAACGCGGTATCCGCACGTACGAAACTTACACGCGCAACACGCTGGACTTGTCGGCGGTTGCGGCGGTCAAACACCTGTCTCACTTGCCGATTGTCGTCGACCCAAGTCACGGCACGGGCAAATGGCGCATGGTCAAACCGATGGCTTTTGCGGCGATTGCGGCGGGCGCGGACGGTTTGATGATGGAAGTTCACCCGAACCCCGCACGGGCACTGTCGGACGGAATGCAGTCGTTGACACCCGAACATTACCGCACGGTCATGCGCGGCGTCACGAAGCTTGCGGCGTTCATGCGCGACGAACACTTAATCGGACTTGAAGAATAAACTTCATGGGCAAATGTCAACGGCAGAAATTTATTGACGCGTGTGCGGCTTTTTGCGGCGGACGCGAGGCGACTTGTCCGAAATGCGGCAGTCAAAATTTCAAGCTTGCTTGTGTTAAGCTGAAAGCAAACGAAAATTCGGGCTTCGGAGCTTTTTGGTGCGAAGATTGTCGAACTGCTCTTTGGTTGTGTTGTGCCGACCTTACGAGCGAGGCAATGAGTCAACAAATTGTCACCGACTTGCCCGACGATTTGAAGTACATTTAATCGGACTGGAGGAATAATTTTGCGCCTGAGGAAGAAGCCTCACATTGACGAAAAACTTCAAGCTTTCGCGGACTTCGTGACGGTCGGCGAAGTTGCCCCGCTTGTCAAAGACGCGTCGCGAAAACTTTACGTCGAAGTCGGCACGGGCAAGGGCGACTTCATTACGCAAATCGCCGAACGCAATCCGCAGATAAATTTCGTCGGCATGGAAGTCGAAGCAACGGTTGTACTTGCCGCCGCTCGAAAAGTTCGCGAAAAAAATTTGAGCAACGTTCGCCTGCTCGTCGTCGACGTGAATCGAATCGCCGAAATTTTTTCGGAGCACGCCGTCGACAGATTGTACATAAATTTCTGCGACCCGTGGCCGAAAAAACGTCACGCCAAACGCCGCTTGACGCACGCGAACTTCCTTGCGCTGTACAGGAAAATTCTTGCGCCCGACGGGGAAATTTTCTTCAAGACGGACAATCGCGGGCTGTTCGATTTTTCGCTTGAGCAATTCGCCTCTGCGGGCATGATTGTTCGCGACGTGACCAACGACTTGCACGCCTCGGAGCCTGCCGACAACATCCGCACGGAGTACGAAACGAAATTCAGTGCCCAAGGCGTCCCGATTAACTTCTGTGTCGCGAGGTTCAGCAATGGATAAAATTCTTACACTCGGCATTGAAACAAGCTGCGACGAAACTGCGGCGGCTGTCCTTCGCGGCGGACGCGAACTTTTGTCGAACGTCATTTCGACGCAAATTCCGTTGCATCAAAAATTCGGCGGCGTCGTGCCCGAAATTGCGTCGCGCAAGCACATCGTCAACATCATGCCCGTTATCGACGAAGCCTTGACGAAAGCGAACGTCAACTTGAGCGACATCAATCAAATTGCGGTGACGTTCGGTCCCGGACTTGCGGGCGCGTTGCTCGTCGGTTTGAGCGCGGCGAAAAGTCTTGCTTACGCGTTGAACATTCCGCTCGTCGCCGTCAATCATCTCGAAGGTCACATCTTCGCGAACTTTTTGAGTAAGCCCGAACTTGAGCCGCCGTTTCTTGCGCTGGTCGTTTCGGGCGGGCACACCGCGTTGATTCGCATGTTCGACTACAACAAATTTGAACTGCTCGGTCAAAGTCGTGACGACGCGGCGGGCGAGGCCTTCGACAAAATCGCACGCGTCATGGGTCTGCCTTATCCCGGAGGCCCCGAAATTGACAAGCTTGCAAAGACGGGCGACGCGACGGCGATTGACTTCCCGCACCCGAAAGTTGACGGCTACGATTTCAGTTTCAGCGGCCTCAAGTCGGCGGTTTTGAACTTCCTGAACACCGCGCAAATGAAGGGCGACACGTTGAACGCGGCGGACGTTGCGGCAAGTTTTCAGCGGACGGTTGTCGACATTTTGGCGGAAAAAACTTTGTCGGCGGCGGACGAATTCCACCTGCACAAAATCGTTTTGGCGGGCGGCGTCGCGGCGAATTCATCACTCGAAAAAACGTTGCGCGAAGCTTGCCAACGTCGCGGCTTTGAATTCTTTTACCCGACGAAAATTCTTTGCACGGACAACGCGGCGATGATTGCCTGTCGCGGCTACTATCAAGCTTTGGCGGGCGACTTCGCGGACTCGACGTTAAATGCCGTGCCGAATCTCGGACTGTAAGGAGGTCTTCACATGAAAAAAATTCTGTCGCTGATGATTGTCTTCGTCGTAGCGGTGACGTTCTTTTCCGTCGCGCACGCAATGGATTATCAACTCGAACAAGTCGTTGTGTTCAGCCGACACAACCTGCGCTACGGACTTGGTGCCGGCGACGACCGCGGACTGTTGACTTTGCGCGGCGGCGAAATGGAAACGCTCATGGGTCAATATTTCGAGGCGCGGCTCCGTCAACTGGGACTGTTTCCGAAGAACGCTCAACCTGCAGTCGGCGAAGTTCGTTTCTACGCAAACTCGTATCAGCGGACGATTGCGACGGCGAAATATTTTTCGGCGGGCGCGTTCCCGATAGCGAACATCCCGATTGATTATCACCGTGCGCTCGGTCAGAAAGATCGCGTCTTCCTGCCGCCGACGGATCCCGCGCTTGAAAGTCAACTTACCGCCGAAGCCGATTGGAAAAAATCTTTCGACAGCATGCGCAAAGAATTTGCGACCGTCGAACGGCTCACGGGCGAAAAGTTCAATCCCGCCGACATTAATTTGATGAAAATCCGCACCGACGTTGTCGAATGGGGCGCGCAAGGTTCCGCGAAAAAAATCGGGCTTGCCGCCGACGCTTTGCTCATGGATTATTACGACGGGAAAGTTTCTTACAGCGAAGCCGAAATGCGCGACGTGGCAAGAATTTCTTCGTTCACGATTAATGCCAACTTCGACCACCCGCTCACCGCAAAAGTTTTCGCGGCTCCGTTGCTCGCCGTCATTTCCGACGAACTGAACACGCCCGGCCGCAAGTTCAGTTTCATTTGCGGGCACGACTCGAATCTGTCCAACATATTGGCGGCCATTGACGTCGAAGAATACACTTTGCCCGGCACGTTTGAATGGCGCGTTCCGATTGCGTCGAAGCTGGTTATCCAAAAACTTCGCGGCACCGACGGCAACGAATATGTCAAATTGAGTTACGTTTACCCGTCCTCCAAGCAGATTGTCAATCGCGAAATGATTAACCTCGACAACCCGCCCATGATTGTCACTCTGAAACTTCGCGGACTTCAAGCCGTCGACGCGAACGGCATTTATAAACTTTCGGACGTTCTGCAAAGACTTTCCGACGCGCAAGTTGTCGACGGACGCCGCGTCGCTTAAAGGAGACTTCACATGACCGAACTTAAAAGCCTCGGCAAGACGACCGCTTACAAATACGATTACTCGCCCGAATTTTTGGAGGCGATACCCAACGTCAACAGCCACCGCGATTATTTCGTCACGTTGACCAGCGACGAATTCACTTGCCTGTGCCCGATAACTCATCAGCCCGACTACGCGACGATTAAAATCCGCTACGTGCCCGACGCCAAACTTGTCGAGAGCAAAAGCCTCAAGCTGTACCTGACGAGTTTTCGCAACCACGGCACGTTTCACGAGGAAGTTGTCAACACGATTGCCGACGATCTGATTAAGCTGTTGGAGCCGCGTTATCTCGAAGTCGAAGGACTTTTCAACGTGCGCGGCGGAATTTCGATTGTGCCGTTCGTCAACTTCGGGCGCGGCGAATTTGAATCCGTCGCGAAAAAAATTCTGGTTGAACGTCATGCTTAAACAGAAACGACTTGCGCTAATCAACGACATAACGGGCTTCGGGCGTTGTTCGGTGACGGTTGAGTTGCCGATAATTTCCGCGCTGAAAATTCAAGTGTGTCCGCTGCCGACCGCGTTACTTTCCGTGCACACGGGCTTTGAAAATTATTTCTTGGACGACTTCACCGACCGCACGCAAATTTATCTGGACAGTTGGCGCAAAAACAATTTGACCTTCGACGCGTTGGCGACGGGCTTTTTCGGCTCTGCCGCGCAGATTGAAATTGTTCGCCGACATTTGCAGACGTTCCCCGCGACGGTGATTGTCGATCCCGTCATGGGCGACCACGGCAAAATTTACAAGTCATACACCCGCGACATGTGCCGAAGTATGCGCGGACTGTTGGAGTTTGCCGACCTCGTCACGCCGAACTTGACGGAGGCCTGTGAACTTTTGGGCGTCGCGTATCCTGCAGGCGGCGTCATTTCAGATTCGGAGCTTGCGACTTTGGCGGCGAACATTGCGGCGAAAACTCGCGGCGGCCGCGTGATAATCACGGGCGTTGCGACGGACTTTGACGACGGCTCGAACATTGCGAACTTTGTTTTCGACCACGGGCAAGTTGACTTCGTTGCGTCGAAGAAAATCGGCGGCGACCGTTCGGGTACAGGTGACGCGTTCTTTGCGGTGACTGCGGCGTCTTGGCTCAACGGCGAAAGTTTGTCGGACGCGACGCGCAAGGCGGCTCACTTCGTCGGTAAATGTATCGCGCACGCCGAAAAACTCAATCTGCCGTGGAATTACGGTTTGCCGTTTGAAGAGTTTTTAACCGAGTTGCAATGAAAAAATCCCCGCCGTGTTGACGGGGACTTTTTTTGTGTGCGGCGTTGACCGCGTCGAATCAGTACAGACCCGACGGCGATTCGCTCATGTTGATGTAAATGTTTTTCTTCTGCGTGTAAGCATTGAGAATCAGCTTGTGAGTTTCGCGACCGATGCCGGATTTTTTGTAGCCGCCGAACGGTGCGCCCGCAGGCAATTCGTTGTAGGTGTTAATCCACATGCGGCCGGTTTCAATCGCACGGGCGACGCGCAACGCACGGTTGATGTCTTTCGTCCAGACCGCGCCGCCGAGACCGTATTCGCTGTCGTTCGCCATTTTGACAACTTCGTCTTCGTCGTGGAATTTGACGACGACCGCGACGGGGCCGAAAATTTCTTCGCAAGCGACGCGCATATTGTTGTTGACGTCGGCAAGAATCGTCGGTTGCATGAACGCGCCTTTTTCGCCGCCTTCGACTTGAGCACGTTGACCGCCCGTAATGACCTGTGCGCCTTCGGACTTGCCGATTTCGACGTAATTCAAAATCTTTTCAAGCTGACGGTTGTCAATCTGCGAACCCATTTGCGTTTCAGGCTCCCACGGCAAACCGACTTTGACGGACTCGAACTTGGCTTTGACGGCGGCAAGGAATTTGTCGTAAATGGTATCCTGCACGAAGATTCGCGAACCCGCGCAACAGACTTGACCTTGATTGAACAGAATGCCCATGCACGCGCCGTCAATCGCCTTGTCGAAGTTGCAATCGTCGAAGTAAATGTTCGCGGACTTGCCGCCGAGTTCCAACGTCGCGGGAATTAATTTCTTCGCGGCGGCTTCGGCGACGGCGTAACCGACTTCCGTCGAGCCCGTGAACGCAAGCTTGCGAATGTCGGGGTGATCGAGGACGAATTGACCCGTCTTTGAACCGCTGCCCGTGACGATGTTCAAGACGCCCGCAGGAAGTTCATTTTCGATGAGTTTCATTAATTCGAGGACGCTGAGCGACGTTGTTGACGACGGCTTGAAGACGATACAGTCGCCCGCGCCGATAGCCGGAGCCAACTTCCACGCCGCCATTGCGAACGGGAAGTTCCACGGCACGATTTGCCCGACGACGCCAATCGGCTCGTTGAGGATGATGCTCATGACGTTATCGCTGAGCATGGACGCCGCGCCTTCTTCGGCACGAATGACGCCCGCGAAATAACGGAAATGGTCGGAACTCAACGGGATGTCGACGGCGGTCGTTTCGCGAATCGGCTTGCCGTTGTCGAGCGTCTCAATCATTGCAAGATGATCTTTGTTCGCGTCGATGATGTCGGCGATTTTCAGGAGAATCGCGGCGCGTTCGGCAGTCGAAGTTTTCTTCCACGCAGGGAACGCCTCCCACGCGGCTTTGACGGCTTCGTCGACGTCGGCTTTGCTTGCGGCGGCGACTTTGCACATGTACTCACCGTTCGCGGGATTGTACACGTCGAAAGTTTTGCCGCCTTCTGCGTCGCGCCACTTGCCGCCAATGTAGAGTTGGTAGCTGTCCTGCCAAATCTTCTTCGGAGTTGTCGCCATAAGAAATTCCCTCCCGTAAATGAAATTCGCCGTAATTATACTGCACGGCGGGCGATTCATGTCAAGAAATTTTTTCGCCGCCGTGATATAATCGGGCAAAACTTCAAAGGAGCGATTCACATGAAATACGTAAGCATCGTCGACGCCAAAGAACGCCTTGCCGACCTGATAGAATTTTTGCATGACGACCCGCACGCGGAAGTTTACTTGACTTTCAACGACAAGCCCGTCGTTAAAATGACGTCGGTCACCGAAGACTTGTCGCCCGTCGAAGAGCCGAAGCCGATTCGCCGCGCCGGTATCGCTAAGGGTCAATTCACTTTCGACGACGAACTGTTCGACGCATTGGACGCCGACATCGACAAAATGTTTTTCGGGGAGGCGGCACAATGAAAGTTTTGCTCGACACGCACATTCTCGTTTGGTACTTCACCGACGACACGAAACTTTCGACCAAAGCACGCAAGCTGATTGAGGACGACGCGAACGAAATCTATTATAGCATCTTGTCCGTTTTGGAAGTCGAAATCAAACACGCGGCACATCCCGACCGTCTTTCGTTGAGCGGCGAAGACTTCATCAATTACTGCAAGAAACTGGGATTCGCTCAAGTTCCGCTTGACGTTGCGCACGTCCTCGAAGTGAAAAAGTTGACGCGCAAAGAAAACACGCCGCCGCACCGCGATCCGTTCGACAAGCTCATGCTCGGTCAGGCGATTGTCGAAAGCATGTTGTTTATCACGCACGACATGCGAATTGCCGAATACACTTGCCCGCTGATTTACAAAATCTGAATGCGATTAACCGTCGCAATAAAAAATCCCGCCGAAGCGACGGGAAATTTTTTTGCGTGAAAAGTTTTTATCCGACGAACTTTCGGAAGGCGACGCAAGCATTGTGTCCGCCGAAGCCGAACGAATTTGAAATTGCCGCGTTGACATTGAGCGTTTGACTTTTGTTCGGAACGTAATTCAAGTCGAGTCCGTCGTCGGGCGTTTCGTAATTAATCGTCGGGTGGACAATGCCCGTTTCAATCGACAGGACGGTTGCAATGGCTTCGACGCCGCCCGCCGCGCCGAGCATGTGCCCGGTCATTGATTTCGTCGACGAGACCGCCAACTTGTACGCGTGTTCACCGAAGAGAATTTTAATCGCCTCAGTTTCGCCGCGGTCGTTGAATTGCGTCGAAGTTCCGTGCGCGTTTACGTAATCAATTTCTTCAGGCTTCAAACCCGCGTCGTCAAGTGCAAGTTTCATGCAAGCCGCTTGAGTGTGACCGCCGGGCGCAGGCGTGGTGATGTGATAAGCGTCGTTGTTGCTTCCGTAGCCGACAATTTCCGCGTAAATGTGTGCGCCGCGATTCAAAGCGTGATTGAGTTCCTCAAGCAGAATAATTCCCGCGCCTTCGCCCATGATAAAGCCGCTGCGGTTTTTATCGAACGGTCGCGACGCATGAGCGGGGTCGTCGTTGTGATCGGAGCACAAAGCCTTCATTGCCGCGAAACCGGACACGCCTGCGGGAGAAATTGCCGCTTCGGAGCCGCCCGCGAACATTAAATCAGCCTCGCCGCGTTGAATCACTCGAAAAGCGTCGCCGATTGAGTTTGTGCCCGACGCGCACGCCGTAACAATGCATTCGCTTGGGCCGTGAAGTTTAAACGCAATCGCGACGTTGCCCGCCGCCATGTTCGCAATCATCATCGGGATAAAGAACGGGCTGATTCGCGAAGGTCCTTTGGTGAAAAGTTTTTCGTATTGATTGTGTAAAGTTTCCATGCCGCCGATACCCGAACCGACGTAAACGCCCGCACGGTTACTGTCGACGGTCGCAAGGTCGAGCTTTGAGTCTTCAAGCGCAAGACGCGTCGCCGCCAAAGCAAACTGCGTGTATCTGTCCATGCGCTTGACTTCTTTTTTGTCGATGAATTGCACGGGGTCGAAGTCGGTTACTTCGCCGGCAATCTGCGCGGTGAATTCGGTCGGGTCGAAGCGCGTAATTTTTCCGATGCCGTTTCGCCCGTCGATTAAAGACTGCCAAAAGTTTTGCCAACCGATGCCAAGCGGGGTGACTGCGCCGAGACCCGTGACCACAACTCTGTTATTCAAAAGTACCAGCCTCCTTTGTGCGCGATTATAACCGCGAAAAATTTTTTGTGCAACGTGCGGGGTTTGTTACTTTTCTTTTGGCGCAAAAGAAAAGTAACCAAAAGAAAACAGCCCGCAGGTGAAACATCCTGTTTCAACCGCGGGCGAGCGGCCGTCATCCATGACGGCCGGTTACTGTCGCGGTTACATCTTGTAAACTTCTCTGTACTTGTCGCGCAGTTGAGTCATGCCGTCGCGCAAATCTTTTTGAAACTTGAGCAGGCGTTTGTTGCTGAAGTCGTTGTCGGTGAAATTTATCAACGCTTCGACGCGAGGAATCAAAACTCTGTTCAAGAAAATTTCCGCGCCCGTCGCGAAGGTTGCGGCAAATTTATTGCGCGTATCGTTCGTTTCGTCGGGCACGTTCAGCATTTCGACGGCGGTTCGTTCAAAAATCGTTTCCGTGCGAACAATGTCTTCAAGCGCGCTGAGTTTTTCCATTATCGCAATCAAGCCCAAAACGTCGCCGAAGTTCACGCGCTTTGCACTGCGAAAGTCGGAGTCAATCTTTTCGCCGCGCAGATAAAATTTCCGCACGGCAAGGATTCTGTCTTTGGACGTGTCAAGTTTCATGTTCAGACCTCCTTGCAAAAAATTTTAGCACGCGCAGGATTTTCAAGCAAGATGAATAAATTCCTTGTCATAAGGCAACGCATTCTGTATAATACCTGAAAGAATTTTTGACGGAGGCTCGGAGACAATGCGGCGGTACACGAACTTTATCTTAACGGCGTTCATGATAGTTCTCGCGGCGGTTGCGGGCACGGCAATTCCCGTCGACGCGGACAAAAAAGTTGTCGGCGCGCCTGCGGCTGAGTTGACGGCTTACACCACTTTGCCGGCGGAAACTGCGGCGGTTTTGTCGGAAGTGTACGAACGCGAAAATCACGTGCGAGTTAATTTCGTGCCGATGAGTTCGCAAGAAATTCTGCAACGAATCAAAGACGACGCGGTAAGCGACCCGACGGTTGTTCGCACGGTTGACGTTGTGTTGACCGACAGCAAAATTCTTGAGCAGGCCGCCGCGCTTGATTTGTTCACGCCGTACACATCCGAGACAAACGACGCCGTCCGCCGCAAATTCAAAGACGAACACGACCGCTGGGTTGGCGTTTGGTACGACCCGATTGTTTTCTGCGCGAACAAAGATTTTCTGCGTTCGACGGTTGACATCCCCGACACGTGGGACAAGCTTGCCAAGTCGACGAACATGCGCGTTGGCATCACGGATTTTCTTGCCGCCGACGCTTCGGTCAACTTGCTTAGCCAGATGATTGGCAACTTCGGCGACGCGAAGACTTTCGAGATTTTGTCGGGCATTCACCCCAAGGTTGTTCAGTACGCGAAATTTTTGGCGAACCCCGTCCGTCAAGCGGGCATGGGCGAAGTCGACATTTCCGTTGCCGTCGAGAGTGAAACTTTGCGTTACCTGAACAACGGTTATCCGCTCAAGGTGATTTATCCCGCCGACGGCACGAGCTGGCTTTTGACGGGCTGTGCGATTACGACATCCGACGCGAAGAAACATCAAGTCGCCGCGAAATTTTCCGATTGGCTCCTGGGCGACGAGGCGCAACTTTACCTGCAGACAAACGGCTTTTACTTCGTGCCGACGAATCCGCAGACGCTTGCTTACAAGTCGTTCGCGGGAAAAAATCTTTCGCTGTTGGACAGAGGCAAAACTCTTTCGCCCGAACAGCAACGTTTCTTCCTTGACCGCTGGATTAACGTCGTGCGCTTGAAGTGAATTTAATCTTGACGGCTTGCGGCTGTTGAAACGTTTCGGGTGACACCAACTGTTCCGTCGCTTTTAAAGCGACTGCGGCTGAAGTGAATTTAATCTTGACGGCTTGCGCGACAACGTTTGAACAGCGGTAACGTTTCGGGTCACACCAACTGTTCCGCCGCTTTTAAAGCGACTGCGGCTGAAGTGAATTTAATCTTGACGGCTTGCGCGACA
>CAMUZU010000020.1 GCA_947165295.1 uncultured Selenomonadales bacterium
AAGTTTGTCCGCCGTCAAGCACATTTGGCGACCCGCTTTAAAAGCGGGAGAACTGTTGGTGTGACCCGCAACCGCCCGACAAGCCGCAGTCAAAAATCGCCACGAAGTTTGTCCGCCGTCAAGCACATTTGGCGAATCAGTTTGACGTTGTGAACGCGCATGATGTCGACGCCTTTTGTCGCCGCGAAGACACACAGCGCACCCGTCGCTGCGTCGCGGTCGTCAAGCTCAAGCCCCGTCGCCCAACCGATAAAACTTTTGCGACTAACGCCGAGCAACAACGAAAGTTCGCGGCCGTCCAAAGTTTTCAGTTCGTCAAGCCGGCGAATCAAAGTCAAACTTTCTTCGTGCGACTTGCCGAAGCCGATACCGGGGTCAAAAATAATTTTCGCCGCGTCGAAGTTGCGAGCCGCGCAGTGTGAAATTGTCCGCCGAAAAAATTTCTGCATGTCCACAATGATGTCGCCGTCGGAACATTTTTCGTTGTGCACGGCAACGGCGGGCGCGTCGAACTTTTTGGCAACGTCAATCATGCGCGAATCTTCCAGCCCGTGAACGTCGTTAATGATGTCCGCGCCGAGTTCCAAAGCTTTGGCGGCGACTTCGGGCTTGTACGTGTCGACGGAGATTGGCACGTTGAAATCTTTCAGCGCGGGCAAAATCTTTTCAAGACGAGCGAATTCCTCTTCGGCGGTGACGGGCACGGCGTCGGGGCGCGTTGATTCGGCACCGATGTCCAAAATGTCTGCGCCGTTGTCGACAAGTTTTTTCGCGTGAGCAACGGCCGCTTCGGGCGAAAAAAATTTCCCGCCGTCGGAGAACGAATCGGGCGTGACGTTGACGATACCCATGACCAAAGTTTTGCCGCCGATTGAAAGCGTCTTGCCTGCGCGCAGTTCAAAAAATTTTTTCAAAAGTTTCAACTCCCCCGCAAGCAATTATAGCGCATTGCCGTAGCAAGTTCAAATTGACATTTCACCTGCCACACCTTAAAATTCTTAGACAATTCACATGAAACGGGAGGGGTCGAAGTGGTTTTATCGAGAGCCAAAGTGACGGCGGCGGCAATTTTCGTCGCGTCTTCGATACTTTTGAGCGGCTGCGGCGGTCAAGACGAACAAAAGCAAGCTCAGGCACCGAAAGCACAAGTCAAAGCCATGAAAGTCATTCAGCGCGACACACCGCTTGCCAGCGAATACGCGGGTCACTTGGTCGGCACGGAGGAAGTCAAAGTTCAGTCGAAAGTTTCGGGCAACGTCGTCGAAAAGTTCGTTCGCGGCGGTCAATACGTCGAGGCGGGTCAGCTGTTGTATCGGATTGATTCGCGCCAATACGAATCGGCGGTTCTTCGTGCGCAGGCAGACCTTGCTCAGGCCAAAGCCGTGCTTGAACAGTCCGTGGCGACTTACAACAATTCGTTGACGGATTTGCGCCGCGACGAAGAACTGTTTAAAGAGGCCGCCATTGCCGAACAAGTCGTTGCAACTCAAGCCGCCAAAGTTCGTGCGGACGAGGCGACCTGCGCGGCAAACGACGCGGCGATTTACGCGTGTGAAGCGGCGTTGAAGACTGCACGCGAAAATCTTGCCGACACCGAAATTTACGCGCCGATATCGGGCAAGCTCGGCGTCGACGACGTGGCGATTGGTACGTTCGTTTCGGCGGGACAGACGAATCTTGTAACCGTCGGCACGCCCGACCCGATCTTTGCGCAATTTTCAATCAGCGAATCAGATTACCTGCATTTCATGACGGTTCAAGGTATGCAGTCCGAACACAATCCGATTTCGGTTTCGATAACTTTGGCGGACGGCAAAGAATATCCGTTCGAGGGACGAATCGTCGAGGTTGACCGCGAACTCGGCAACTCCACGGGTTCATTAATCATGAAAGCACTTTTCCCGAATCCCAGCGGGCTTTTAATGCCGGGCATGTTCGCACGAATCAAATTGAGCGGCGAAGTCATTCCGCGTGCAATTTTGGTTCCGCAACGTTCCGTTCAGCAACTGTTGGGCAAGGCGTTCGTCATGGTTGTCGGCAAAGACAACAAGTCCGAAGCACGCACGGTTGAGCTTGGTGACCAGGTCGGCAGTTATTTTGTCGTCACAAGCGGCATCAACACGGACGATACGGTTGTCGTCGAAGGCTTGACGAACTTGCGCGAAGGCGTCGAGCTTGACGTTAAGACAGTCACGGCGGGCGAAATGGGCTTCACGCTCACCAACGTCACCAGCACTTACAACGCGGACGCGGGCTTAAACGCACCGTCGACGAATCCCAATGCGCCCGACAATCTTCGCGGCAACTGATTGGAGGCGGCGTTGATGAACTTGCGAGCAAAACTTGTTCGCCTGATGATTATGTCGTTCGTGATTTTTTCGGCGACTCAAGTTCACGCGAAAGAACTTGTCAAGCCGACCGTCACAAATGCGCGTTGGTATCCGAGTTATCACATTGCCGCGCCTTCGGGCTGGATAAACGACCCGAACGGTTTTTGCGTGTTCGACGGCGATTATCACGTTTTCTATCAGCATTACCCGTACGACGTGAAATGGGGTCCGATGCATTGGGGTCACGTCACGAGCAAAGATTTGGTTCATTGGCAGCGTCAACCCGTTGCCATTGCGCCCGACAAACTTTACGACGCAAGCGGCGGATGTTTTTCGGGCAGCGCACTTGAACACGACGGCAAGTTGTATCTGATGTACACCGGTCATGTCGACTTGCCCGTCACGACCAAAGACGGCGCGAATCGAATAGAAACGCAGAACATTGCCGTAAGCGACGACGGAATCAACTTCACGAAGGTTGCCGAAAATCCCGTGCTGTTCGTGCCTGCCGACGAAGGCGACATTTCAATCAACGACTTCCGCGACCCGAAGATGTGGGCGCACGGCGGGAAGTTTTATGCCGTCGTCGGTTCACGAAACAAGTCCGAAACCGTCGGGCAAGTTTTACTGTTCGAGTCCGACAACTTGATTGATTGGCAGTTCAAAAGCATTGCGGCGCGTTCCGAAGGCAACCAAGGCGACATGTGGGAATGCCCGAATTTCGCCGTTGTCGACGGGCGCGACGTTTTAATTCTGTCGCCGATGAATATCAAGCCCGAAGGCAAAAAATTTCTCAACCTGCAACAGTCGGGTTACATGCTCGGCGAAATGAATTACGACACGGGCATTTTCACGCACGGCGAATTCGACATGCTTGACGCGGGCTTTGATTTTTACGCGCCGCAAGTCACCGAAACGCCCGACGGTCGCACGATTATGATTGGCTGGCTGGACATGTGGGGAACGCCCATGCCCGAACAGGCCGACGGTTGGGCGGGCATGATGTCCGTGCCGCGTGAACTTCACCTGCGCGACGGCAAGATTGTTTCGACGCCCGTTCGTGAACTTGAACTTCTGCGCGGCGACAAAGTTTCGTATGACAAGCTTTCGCTTGCGAAGGCGACCAAACTCAACGGCGTGCGCGGAAATGTCGGCGAACTTTTGGCGACCGTCGACTTGACGCAAAGCGAAAATTTTTCGATTGAACTTCGCAGTTCCGGCAGCGAGAAAACTGTTCTGACTTTCGACAAGGCGTCGCGAATTCTCAAACTCAACCGCGACAAGTCCGGCGAAGCTTTGTCGGGCGAACGCGAAATTACACTTGCGCCCGCCGACGAAATGAATTTGCGGATTTTCATTGACCGTTCGTCGCTGGAGATTTTCGTCAACGACGGCGAGGCGGTTTTGTCGACGCGGCTTTACCCGAAACAAAATTCCGACGGCATTGTTTTCGTCCCGACGAAAGGCGCGCTCAACTTGAAGCAAGTAACTTTCTTCGCGTTGAATGCGGGCATTGAGCAACCGAAGTAAGAGGTACGAACGTGGCAAAATTTTTTACGCTGAATCGGGAAAACCTGTCCGACGCGCAAGCCGAAATTGAGCAGCGGCTGTCGCAGTTGAAAATCGAACGCAAAGACATTTTGCGTGCGCAACTTTTGGTTGAAGAAATTTTTCTGCGCATGGTCAACAATGCCGACGTCGAGCAGGCGTCAATTCAAATCGTCAAAAATTTTTTCGGCAACGTTCAAATTAAAATGTCGGCGACGGGCGCGCCTTACGACCCGCTTGTCGAAGTTTTCGATCTCGACGAGGACGACGACGAATATTACCGCACGTTGATTCTTAAAGCCAATCGTCAAAAGATGAGCTGGCTTCACGAAAAAAATCAAAACGTCGTCACAATCAACGTCCAAAGCGAAACGAATTTTCAGATGAAGTTGACTTTGGGCGGCATGTTCGGCGGTTTGCTGTGCGGCGTCTTCATGAAAGAATTTCTGTCGCTCGAAACAATCAAGCTTTTCAACGACAGCCTGATAACTCCGCTGAACACGATGTTTCTTGACGCACTCAATTTGGTTATCGCGCCGGTGATTTTTTTCAGCGTGCTTTGCGGCGTGACCGGCATGGGTGCGGGCGCGGGCATCGGTCGTGCCGGCTCCAAACTGATTGGATTGTACGGCTCAACCAGCGTGATTGCCGCGATTGTCGGGCTGTTTATCGCGGAAAAATTTTTCAGCGGTGACGTGCCGCAAGTCGGGACAATCTCCGTCGCGCAAAACACCGAGGCGTACGAATTCTCCATGACGAAATTTATCGTCGACATAATTCCTTCAAACCTGGTCAACCCGATTGCCGACAGAAATTTGTTGCAGGTGATTTTTATCGCCGTGTTTTTCGGGCTTGCATTGAACGCGCTCGGCAACAAAGTCAAACTGCTTCAAGACTTCGCGAATGTCTGTAACGAATTTTTCACGAAGTTGGTCGGCATGATAGTTTTCTTCGTGCCGCTGATTGCTTTTTTCGCGATGATGTCACTGGCAAGCGATACGGATTTCACGATGATTTTGACGATGGGCAAGCTTGTTGTCGGGCTGTTAATCTGTTGTTTCGCAATGCTTGTCGTGTACGCGATTTTGATTCGGTTCGTCGGGAAAATTTCTCCGCTGCCGTTCCTGAAAAAAATTCCGTCGCTGTGGCCGATACCTTTTGCGACGAGTTCAAGCGCGGTGACAATGCCGTTTACCATGAACTTCTGCACGAAAAAACTTGGCGTCGCGGAAAAAATTTCGTCGTTTTCAATTCCGATCGGCACAACAGTAAACATGAACGGCGGTTGCTTTTACTTGCCGATTGTGGTGATTATGTTCCTGAAAATGTACGACGTCGAAATCGACCTCAACGCGATTATCATAATTTTGACGATGACTTTGTCGCTGTCGGTGGCGGGTCCTGCCGTGCCGAATGCGTCCGTCATTGGGATTTTGACAATCACCTCGACTTTCGGCGTGCCGAATGACATTGCCGGATTGTTGTTTTGTATCGCAACCGTTTGCGAAAGAATCGTTACTTGCTTCAACGTGACGGGCGACGTTGCGGCGGCTGTAACTTTGGCGCGCCTGGAAAATTTGACCGACGAGAAAATTTACTTCGCGGACTAGGAGTCGTTGCTCATGCCAAAATTATTCTTCATGAACGCGGACAACTTTTCCGACGTGCGCGGATGTCTCGGCTCGCAACTGTCGCAGTTGAAAGTCGAACAAAAAGACATTTTGCGCACGCAGTTGTTGCTTGAAGAAATTTTTCTGCGCATGATTAACAAAGGCAACGCCGCGCAAGTCAACGTTCAAGTCACGAAAAGTCTTTTCGGCAAAGTTCAAGTTCGGGTGTCGTCCGAAGGCGTGTCTTACAATCCGCTCGTCGAAGTTTCCGATTGGCAGGACAACGACGAAGACGAAAATTATTTCAGCATGATGATTCTTAACGCGCACCGTGACAGTTTGAATTGGCGTCGCAAGCAAAATCTCAACGTCGTCACGATTAACGTTCCCGGCAAGAGCGGTGTCGAAAAATTTTTGATTGCAGCTTGTGTCGTCGGCGGAATTGTCTGCGGCGTCCTCATGAAAGAATTTTTGTCGCCCGAAACGATTTCGCTCGTCAAAAAAGATTTAATCGTGCCGACGTAAACAATGTTCCTCAACGCGCTGAATTTGCTTATCGCGCCCGTGATTTTTTTCAGCATCGTCAGCGGCTTGACGGGCATAAGCACAAGCACCGGCATGAACAAAATCGGCCTGAAGTGGATGTGTCGGTCGTTGTGCCTGATGACAGTTGCCGTAGTCTTGGCGTACTGCGTGGCGTGGATTTTTTTCGGCGGTGACGTGCCGCAGATACATACACTTCACGCCGCAGAAGTTTCCGCCGACGCAAAAACTTTTTCCGTGATACAGTTCATCGTCGACATAATCCCCGCCGATTTCGTCAGCCCCGTCGCGGACGGGAAGGTTCTGCAGATTCTGTTTATCGCAATATTTTTCGGAACGGCGTTGAATTCGCTCGGCGACAAAGTCATTCACTTGAAAGCGTTGCTCGACGACCTGAACGAAATTTTTTTCAAGATGCTGTCGTTGCTGATGTTCTTCATGCCGCCGATTGTTTTCTTCGCAATGGTGAGCTTGACACTTGACACCGCCGCCGAAACCGTAATGCTCCTGTCGAAACTGCTTGTCGCGGAAATAATCGTTGCGGCGTTGGTGACGGTCTTTTGTCCGATTTTCATTCGGCATGTCGGAAAAATATCGCCGAAGCCGTTTCTGAAAAAAGTTCCCGCACTTATGCCGACGGCTTTTGCAACCGCAAGTTCGGGCGCGGTCATGCCGTCGATGATGGAATTGTGCACCGAAAGGCTTGGCATTGCGCCGAAAATTTCTTCGTTCTCCGTGCCGCTGAGCGTGACGTTCAACACGGCGGGTTCACTGATTTGCATAATCGCGACAAGCTTCATGTTTTTGAAGATGTACGACGTTGAGCTTGCCTTGCACGACCTCGCGCTGATTGCTTTTTTGGCAATGATGTTTTCGTTCGGGGCACCGGACTTCATTTCAATCACGACGATTACCGCGCACTTCGGTGTTCCGATGGAAGTTGCGACGTTGGTGTTTTGTATTGACGCTTTGAGCGACAGGCTCGGTACCTGCGTAAATGTCTTGAGCAACATGACTGCGACGTTGACATTGGCTCGCACCGAAAACCTGCTCGACGAAGAAATATATTTCAGTAGCTAGTTACAAACTAAGGAGTCGTTGCTTATGGCAAAATTTTTTATCCACCGACCGATATTCGCAATAGTTATCGCGCTGATAATTACGCTTGTCGGTATCCTCGCGGGAATGCAACTGCCAATCGCGCAGTATCCGCAAATTTCCCCGCCGACAATTTCGGTCAGCACAACTTACACGGGCGCAAATGCCTCCGTCGTCAACGAGACTATCGCGCAGGTTATCGAGCAACAGGTCAACGGCACCGACGGCATGGATTACATGAGTTCAAACTCAGACGACACCGGCCGTTACAGTTTGAGCGTCGTCTTTGAAGTCGGCACCGACGGCGACATGGACTCCGTCAAAGTTCAAAACAACGTCGCCATTGCAAATTCAAGCTTGCCCGCCGACGTTCAGCGTCAAGGCGTCACCACGCGCAAGGCGTCGAACGAAATGGCTTTGTTTCTGGCAATGTATTCGCCCGACGGAACTTACGACCGTGCGTTCATGAAGAATTACTCGGATATTTACTTGATGGACGAGATCAAGCGCGTTGACGGCGTCGGCGACGTTCAAATCTTTGGCTCCGATTACTCAATGCGCATTTGGCTCAACCCCGACAAGTTGGCGGAACTTGACTTGACGGTTGCCGAAGTTTCCGCCGCGATTAACGAACAGAACTTGCAGGCAGCCGCGGGCACAATCGGTTCAATGCCGCTTGCTCAAGGTCAAGAGAAACAGTACACCGGCAAAGTTCAAGGCCGCCTGTCCGAAATTGAAGAGTTCGGCAACATCATCTTGAAGGCAAACACCGACGGCACGTTTGTTTACATGAAGGACGTCGCACGAATCGAATCGGGTCAAAAGGCCAACAACATCGTCGCGAAGTTCAACGGTTATCCTTCCGTCGGCTTCGGCATTCAGTTGACTTCGGACGCCAACGCAATGACGACTGTTCGCAACGTGCAGGCGATTATCGAACGCCAACGCCCGAACTTGCCGCCGCAACTTTTCATCAGCGAAATTTTCGACAGCACCGATTATATCCGTGCGTCAATCAACGAAGTTGCGCACACGTTCGTTGAGGCACTGTTACTTGTCGTGTTCGTCATCTTCGTGTTCCTGCAAAGTTGGCGTGCGACGTTAATTCCGCTTTTGGCCGTGCCCGTGTCGCTTATCGGGACGTTCGCGGCGTTTATCGTGCTGGGCTTTTCGATTAACACGTTGACGCTTTTTGCAATGGTTTTGGCAATCGGCTTGGTCGTCGACGACGCGATTGTCGTTATCGAAAACGTCGAACACCACATGGAAAGCGGCTTGTCGCCCGTCGACGCAACCGAACGCGCAATGGACGAAGTTCAAGGCCCCGTCGTGGCAATCGCGTTTGTATTGGCGGCTGTGTTCGTGCCCGTCGCGTTCCTCGGCGGCATGATGGGTGTTTTGTATCGGCAGTTCGCGTTGACAATCGCAATTTCAATGGGCTTGTCGGCATTTATCGCGTTGACGTTGACGCCCGCACTTTGCGCAATGATTTTGAAACCGAAAGACCCGAACGCGAAGAAAAGCATCTTCGACAAGTTCTTTGACGGCTTTAACAACTGGTTTGACCGCACGAAGAATTCTTACGTCGGCATTGTCGCGAAATTTATCGAACGGTCGAAGCTGGCGATTGTCTTCCTCGTGATTGTCTGCGGCTTGACGTGGATGATTTATCAGCGGCTCCCGTCGACGTTCGTGCCCGAAGAAGATCAAGGTTATTTCTTCACGTCGATAAGCTTGCCCGAAGGCACGTCCATGAATCACACCGTCGCGACGATTGACAAACTCGGCAAGGCGGTCATGAAGGACATGCCCGGCTTGAAAAACTGCATGATGATAACCGGCTTCGACATACTTTCGTTCGGCTCCAAACCAAACGCGGGCATTATCGTCTGCGGCTTGGAAGATTGGACTAAGCGCGG
Organism: uncultured Selenomonadales bacterium; assembly: GCA_947165295.1. GTDB lineage: Bacteria > Bacillota > Negativicutes > Selenomonadales > Selenomonadaceae > Quinella. The sequence goes on from CAMUZU010000020.1 coordinate 9,049, forward strand.
CGAAAATGCCTCCGTCAACGCGTGTATCGGGACGATGTTCCGACTCGGCGCAATGACGGTTCCCGAAGCGCAAGTTATCGCGTTCAACCCGCCGGCACTTCCCGGTTTGGGCAACGTCGGCGGCTGGTCACTGCAACTTCAAGACATGGCGGGTCACACGGACGTTGAGCTTGACGAAATCACGAAACGGATTGTCGCCAAAGCGAATCAGCGTCCCGAAATGCAAGGCGTGCGCACGACGTTTAATATCGCCACGCCGACGGTTGAATACGAAATCGACCGCGAAAAAGTCAAACTCCTCGGCGTGAAATTGTCCGACGTGTTTAGTGCTCTGCAAGTCAACTTCGGCGGCATGCAAGTCAACGACTTCAACAAGTTCGGGCGCACATATAAAGTCATGCTTCAATCGGACGTGCTTTATCGCTCGGAGGCGGAATGTGCGCGCTTCGTCTTCGTCAAAGGTGCCGACGGTCAACGAATTCCGCTCGACACTTTGGTCAAGCCGAAGTACTCGACGGGTCCCACGCAAATTTCACGCTTCAACGCGGCTCGCGCAGTGACGATTCAAGGCAACGCGGGCGCAGGTTACTCGTCGGGTCAAGCAATGGCGGCGATTGAGCAGATCGTCAACGAAGAGGCGGGCGTCGGCTTCAATATCGAATGGTCGGGTCAATCTCGCGAAGAAAAGAAAGCCGCCAGCTCCACCGCGCAAGTCTTGGCGTTGGCGTTGGTGTTCGTCTTCTTGATGCTCGCCGCGCTGTACGAAAGTTGGTCTGTGCCTTACGCCGTGCTGTTGAGCGTGCCGACGGGACTTTTCGGCGCGATTTTCTCCGAATACTTCCTTGCTTGGGCTTCGGCGGCAATGCACAACGGTCAAGCGAACGCGGGTCTTCAAAATAGCGTTTATATGCAGATTGGCGTCATTATGATCATCGGGCTTGCGGCGAAGAACGCGATACTGATTGTCGAGTTCGCAAAAGTTCGCGTCGACCGAGGAATGCCTCCGATTAAGGCGGCGTTGGAAGCGGCGGGCTTGCGTCTGCGGCCAATCCTCATGACTTCGTTCGCGTTCATAATCGGTTGCTTGCCGCTTGCAATGGCGACGGGCGCAGGTTCGGCGGCTCGCAACTCAATGGGCGTCGCGGTTGTCGGCGGAATGCTCTTCGCCACAACGCTGGGGGTATTTATCATACCCGTGCTTTTCGTTTTGACGGAATACGTCGCGAAGAAGTTCGGGTTCATGCACCAGGAGAAAAAGAAGTCTTCAATCGATTACATGTAAGGAGCGATTGCGTTGGTCAAACATGAATTCGCCGTCGACGCGCTTGTCGAAACCTGCGCGGCTCTGTCGGGTGACAACGTCGACCGTGCGGCTGAAATTGTTCGCACGAAGTATCCGCACCGCCCGCCGATTGAGAAACGAAAATCCTTCACGAAGAACAAGCAAATCGAAATTTTCATGCGCGACGGATTCATTGACCGATATTCGGGCGAACGCTTGCTTTATCCCGGCGTGTTGTGTGTCCTGTCGGCGACGTTGCCCGAAGTCTTCCCGTATCAAACGAACTGGAAAATGACCGACTGCCATCAAGGTTGGTGGAATTTGTTTCCAAGCATTGACCACATTATTTCGCTTGCTTTCGGCGGCACCAACGACGATAACAATTTGGTTTGCACGTCCATGAAAAGAAATTTAGCGAAGTCAACTTCCTCGCTCGACGAAATCGGCTGGAAACTTCATCCGCCCGGCAAGCTTGAAGATTGGGACGGCTTGACGGCGTGGTTCCTGCATTACGTCGACGCGCACCCGCAACTTTTGACAAACAGAGACATCAGCGGCTGGTACGAAACCGCGAAAAAATTTTTTGACAACAAGCGTTAATGCAAACTTCGGCTCGACTTCGGTCGTGCCTTTTTTTTTGTCAACTACGCCTATTCTGTAATGGAGTTCGACTGTCAGCCGGGCGACATTAGCGACATTACCTGATAGAATTACTGTCAAACGAACATTCGGGAGGTCACCGCATGAAAGAAGATTTTCGCGACGAGATGCGCTGTATCGGAATGCGCATTGCCGGCTTTCGCAAGTTGCGCCATTTGACGCAGGAAGAACTTGCCGACAAGCTCAACATCAACAAAAATTATCTGTCGCAGATTGAAACCGCGTCGGGCAACAAAAATATTTCGCTGCCGATGCTCATCAGAATTTCGCGTGCCTTGGACGTGGAACTTGCGCTTTTGACCGACATTGACGGCGTGTACAAGTCCGACTTGAAAAGTTTTTGGAGCGACATGAAAGATACGTTCGAGCAAATCAAACAGCTCAACGACGACATGGACAAGATGCTTGAACAGTTCGAGCGGGCGGACAAAATCTTTTCAAGCGGCGGCGTTTCCAAAACTTCAGCGAGGTGATTTACATGATTACAAAAAGCGTGAACTGTCCGCACTGCGGGCGCAAACTCAATTCGTACACCGTCGACACTTCAAGCGTTCAGCGCACGAGCGGCACTTGTCCCGCTTGCGGCAAACGTTACGTCGTCGAATACGGCAAGAACAAAATCAAAATCAGCAAAAGTTAGGGTGTTCGCAATGTTGCAGACAATCGCACTTATAGCGGGCGCGTTGGCTTTGGTTGCATTGGCTCCGCTTATCTTGAGATTTCTGATTCCGTTGGTCGGTATTGCGTTGATTTTTTTGCTTATCTTTGGCACGGGCGGCTTAGGCGGAGCGGTCGCGTTGATAATTTTGATAGTCTGCTTCTTGGTCGGCAAGTTCAAGGGCGGCGCATAAGGAGGAATTTTTCATGGGATTTTTCAGCAATTTGGGCAGCGCAGTTCTCAACGGCGCCAAAGAGTGGAGCGAAGAGGCCAACGAGTATTACGAAGAAGCCATGTCCATTTCCGATGTCGACGAATTCAAAGAGGAACTCCGGCGTGTTCGTCGCGGTTCCAACATGGCAAAGCGTGTCGGCTACGATAAAGCCGCCAAAGACCGCAACATTAATTAAATCGGCCGAGAGTTGATGACAACAGCACCGTCGACCGTCCGAGGTAATTCGGGCAGTTCACGTCGTCGACAAAAAATTTCCCGTCAATCGTTCGTCAAAGCGGCGAAGTAGACTCACGTCGGCAAACACAATCAGCTTGCAAAAATTTTCGACTGACACGCAAAGGAGGTGACAATCATGGGCTATCGCGATAATTGGTTCAACGACAATGCGTCGAATCACGGCTGGTACACCTGCGCCAAATGCGGCCGCAAACTTCGCAAGGGTGACGCGGACATCGATCACATCTTGCCGCAAAGTTACGGCGGCGGCGACGGTTTGGACAACTTGCAGTGCCTGTGCAAACATTGCAACCGTTCCAAACAAGACAGCTTGCGTGACACGGCGGGCGATTATCTTCGCAACAACGCCGAACGCGCACGGCGAAAACTTTTCGATTGACAAAACATTTCGGCTGACGTTCCGGCGACAAAAATTTTTTCGGGCAGTTCACGCGGACTGCCTTATTTTGTTGCCGTCGACGCAGTTTTACATGCGGGCGATTCTCTGATATAATTCGCGTCTAAAACGAATTTGCAAAGGAGAGCCATCATGGACAAACTTGAAGCGTTGAAAGCGGCTATGAAACAGATCGAAAAAGATTTCGGCAAGGGCGCGATAATGCGACTCGGCGACGACACCACGCGCATGGACGTCAAAGCCGTGTCGACGGGCATTCTGCCGCTTGACGTTGCGCTCGGTATCGGCGGCTTACCTCGCGGACGAATCATCGAAATTTACGGCCCCGAAGCCGGCGGCAAGACAACCGTCAGCTTGCACATGATAGCCTCCGTTCAACAGCAGGGCGGCACTGCGGCTTTCATTGACGCCGAACACGCGCTTGACCCCGTGTACGCAAAACGTCTCGGCGTCGACGTGGACAACTTACTTTTGGCGCAACCCGACACCGGCGAACAGGGCGTTGACATTGCCGAAGCGTTGATTCGTTCCGCCGCGATTGACATTGTGGTTATCGACTCGGTTGCCGCGCTCGTCCCGAAATCCGAAATTGAAGGCGAAATGGGCGATGCCAACGTCGGACTTCACGCACGCATGATGAGCAAGGCAATGCGCAAACTTGCGGGCGTCATAAGCAAAACCGAAACTATCGCCGTGTTTATCAACCAGATTCGCGAAAAGGTCGGCATCATGTTCGGCAACCCCGAAACGACGACGGGCGGTCGTGCGCTGAAATTTTACTCGTCGATTCGTCTGGAAGTTCGCAAAGGTGAACCGCTCAAACTCGGCACGGAAGTTGTCGGCAACCGCGTCAAAATCAAAGTTGCAAAGAACAAAGTCGCTCCGCCTTTCCGCACGGCAGAATTCGATCTAATTTACGGCGAAGGTTATTCGCGTTTCGGCTCGATTATAGACATGGGCGTCACCTTCGACATTGTCACGCGTTCCGGCGCGCATTTCTCGTACAACGACATCAAGCTCGGTCAAGGCCGCGAAAACGCCAAAAAGTTTCTGCAGGAACATCTGGACATTGCCGACGAAATCGAAGGCAAACTGCGCGAAGCGGTCTTGAAGTCAACCACGCCAATTCAAGCGGAGCCCAACGCTTTCGACGACGAAGAAACTTTCGACGGCGATGAAGATTAAAAAATCCGCGCTCATGAAGGCGGCCGACTTACTGGCTTACCGCGAACACAGCGAGTCCGAACTCAAGCAGAAACTTTTGGCGCGACATTACGAACCCGCCGAAGTTGACGCGACGATTGACAAGCTCAAGCAACACAATTACCTTGACGACGCGGAACTTTGTCGGCAACAATTCGACGACCTTTGGACGGACGGACGGCTCAGCGTGCGACAAATTGTCGTCAAGTTGATTCGGCGCGGCTTCGACAAAAACTTTATTGACGAACTCATTCCCGCCGACCGCGACGAACACGAATTGCAAGCGGCGACATTGGCATTGACGAAGAAGTTCACGACCCGCGACGAAAACTTTCGCGCCAAAGCGTGGCAATTTCTTTCGGGACGCGGCTTCGACGGCGACATCATCTCGACTGCGATTGAAAACTTTTCGGCGACAAGTTGACCGCGACGAACACGAATTGCAAGCGGCGACATTGGCATTGACGAAGAAGTTCACGACCCGCGACGAAAACTTTCGCGCCAAAGCGTGGCAATTTCTTTCGGGACGCGGCTTTGACGGCGACATCATTTCGACTGCGATTGAAAACTTTTCGGAAGGAGGCTGAACCTTTTGGGCAAGAAGTATCGCGAAACGTGGTTTGAAAACAACCCGTCGAATCACGGCTGGTACACCTGCGCACGTTGCGGCAAAAAATTTCGCAAGGCGGACATGGACGTTGATCACATCATCCCGCAGAAACACGGCGGCCCCGACGCGCTGTTTAACCTGCAGGGCTTGTGCAAACACTGCAACCGCTCCAAACAAGCCGACGTCAAAGACACCGTGCCCGACCTTATCAGGACGAACGCAGGCCGCGCAGTTCGGCACGTGAAGAACAAAGTTACGTCAATCGTCACGAAGAAAACTTCCAAGCGCAAATGACAAAAAAATTTCCCCGCCAAAGCGACGGGGATTTTTTTATGCGTTCAATTCACGTTGCCCAAAAGCGGCGACATTTCCAATGACTCAAGCAAATCGTTAATCTGCGCGACGCCGTAACGATTTTTCAGCCCGAAAAGAATCACGCTGTCCCAACGGTCGCGCACGTACAAAGCTCCGTGCCCCGCGTAATGCAAAAGCCGATTGGCATCTTTGGGCGACAACTTCATTGCCGCCGCAATCGACAAAACATTTTCCCGCGAAGTTTTCTTGCGCCCCGCAAGGACATGATACGCGTAATCGCCGACCATGGAATCTTTGACAACTTGCGCCCGCGACAATTTTTTTCGTCGAGCAGGTGATTGAAATATTCCGCGAGCGTGAAGCTTTGAAAACTTTGCTCATTCGCCTTCAAGAATTCTTTCACGTCGTCGGCGTCCTGCAATTCGTTTTCGAGCTGAGCGGTGTCTTTGTTCGGCATTGTGTCATCTCCAAAATTTTTATAAGATAATAGCGCAAAAATTTTTTGAAGGCAAGGCGATGCGCGTGAAAAAATCCGTCGAAAGTTTTCTCGACTTCCGTTACGAAAAAGTCAAACTCCTCAAGCAATCCGTTCGCGGCGAAGTTTGGCTGGCATGCGAACGCCACGGCGACGAATTCGTCATCATCAAGCGCGTGCGGGCGACGGGGCTGCCTTACGTCAAGTTGCAAAATTCCGCGTTCAAACTTCCCGCCAAAACAATTTACTGCGCGGAGGACGAAGTTGAAACCGTCGTCGTCGAAGAGTTTCTGCGCGGCGAAAATTTGTCGGCGCGACTTAAACGTAAAAATTTTTTGAGCGAAGCCGAAGCACAAAAAATCCTGTTGCAACTGTGCGACGGACTGGGCGAATTGCACGCGCAGAAAATTATTCACCGCGATATCAAACCGTCGAATCTCATCTTGTCGGGCGGACGAATTCGGCTGATTGATTACGATGCAGCACGGACTTTCAAGCCCGGCAAGACCAACGACACGAAACTTTTGGGCACGGAAGGTTACGCCGCGCCCGAACAGTACGGCGGCAGACAAACCGACGAACGCAGCGACATTTATTTGCTCGGCGTCACGATGAAAGTTTTGCTCGGCAAAGGTTACTGCGGGCGGCTGAAAAAATTTTTGGACGTGTGCATGCAGTTTGACCCGAACAATCGTTTCCAAAGCGTCGGCGAACTCAAGCGCGCAATTCGTCTGAAGAATCTTTCCGACAAGCTCAAAGGCGCGGGAATTTTCGTTTCGCTCGTCGCCGCAATGTTCGTGTTGCCGCCGAAAATTGACAGCGGAATTGTGCCGCCCGTCGCCGAAGAAATTTTGTCGCACAACGACGAATTTAATCTGTCGCTCGGTGAACTCAAGCTCGGCGATTCGGTCGAAGTCGTGCAGAAAATTTTCGGCCGCGAAGAAAAAGTTGCGCCCGCAGAAACGCCCAATCACCGCCACAGCAAATACAAAAGCGTCGTCGTTACGTTCGCGGGCAATTCGGTCGTCGGAATTGTGTCCAACGGCAACGAACTTCAAACGGAACGCGGACTTCGCGAAGGCACGCCGCTCGACGAAGTGATTGCCGCTTACGGTCGCTGCGGTGCAGTTTACGAATACGACGGGCTGACGCTGTACGAATATCCTTACGTGTCGGCGGGCGGGAATTTGGCAGTCATGCGTTTTGCCGTCAAAGATAACGCCGTCGAATACATCAGCTTGCGTCTTGCCAACGAGGAGCGCGAACACATTTTGGCGGACGTGACGGACTTTTGAAGCCGCAATGTCGCGGACAACGGTGCTTGATGCGCCGTTTTTTTTTGCCGTCTTACCCCGCGGGACAGCAAACTTGAAACGTCATTTGCTACAATCGCTGTCGGGTAAAGTTGCAACCTTGGGCGATTTGCGTTCGCGTTCGTAAATCGCGTTGAGCATTATGTCGACAATGTCCTTGCCGTCGGTGCTCAAGCTCAAATATTTTTTAACCTGATTGTGGTCGTGCGGATTGACGGAATTTTGTTCGTCGAGATTTTCGTTTATGCCGAGAATATAATCTGCGCTGACGCCGAAAAGCGCGGCCAATTCGTTCAACTTTCGGACGGGCTTAATCACGCCGCTTTCGTATTTGTTGTAAGCCGTGCGTGTGATTCCCAAAAAATCGGCGACCTCTTGTTGCGACATTTTGCTTTCTTCGCGAAGGGCGCGCAGTCGGCAAGCCGTGACATTCATTTCGATCACTCCTTGCCGACAATCTTAGCGTGAAATTTTTCCGTGATAAATCCGTGTTTTAAAGTCACTTTAAATTGTTGACACGCCAATATGCTTGATTTAAAATAGAAGATATAAGTAAACTTTAAATCACCACTCGACGGCGTTTCAGGCCGAGTCACGACAAAATTTTTTCACGGAAAGGAAGGTGAATCACATGAGTTTTTTTGACGACGATTCCGCTAACGAAGTTCCTGCGAACGAAGAACAACCCGTTGTCGAAGATGTCGACGCCGAAAATCCGTCGGAAACGGGCGATTGGCTTTGTTCATGCGGACAAGAAAACGTCGGCGATTTTTGCGTCTCTTGCGGAAAGCCCAAACCGTCTGCCGAAAGTCCGTCGACAACGGGCGGTTGGCTTTGTTCATGCGGACAAGAAAACGTCGGCGATTTTTGCGTCTCCTGCGGAAAGCCCAAACCGTCTGCCGAAAATCCGTCGACAACGGGCGGTTGGCTTTGTTCGTGCGGACAAGAAAACGTCGGCGATTTTTGCGTCTCTTGCGGAAAGCCCAAACCGTCTGCCGAAAGTCCGTCGCAAAATTCCAACGTCGACGATTTTAACAATCGACCTCAACGCGCCTCATCACGAGTATCACAGGAAACATTTCGACAGGAGGAACCGCCTCAACCGCCGCCGCCTCAACCAACGCCACCGCCTCAACCAACGCCACCACATCAACCAACGTCCGAAAATGCGCCTTCAAACAGTCCGAACAAAGCTTTAATTGCCGGCGCGATTGCGGGTGTGCTTTTGTTGGCGGGCGGAGGTTTTTTCGCGTTTCAACATTTCAAGGCGGGCGACGCGCCCAACGACAATTTCGATTTGAACGACAACAAACCCGCCGTCACCGAAACGACCAACGAAAACAATTTGTCGGACAACACGACCGTTATCGGGAATTATTACGTCGTGAATTGTCAAACGTCCGTCACGTTGCGGCGCACGCCTTCGACGACTTCAGTTGAGTTGGCGCAGGTTCCGCTCGGTCAAACGGTCGGCTTTATCGAAGAGAGCAACGCCGAATTCAGCAAAGTCAACTACAACGGGACAATCGGCTACATCTTGACGCAATATCTTTCCGCACAACCGCCGGCACAAAATCAGCCGCCTGCACAAAATCCGCCCGCGTCCAACAACGCCGAATCGTTGAGTTTGGGCGGTCTGCGCATGGGTGACACGGTTGACAAGATGCATCAGGTTTTGGGACGCGAAGACAGAGTTACCCCGTCGAAAACCGCTTCGAACAGCACGAATTGCGAATATCGCGACATTGTCGTCACCGTCAAAAGCAACGAAATAACCGGTCTGGTTTCTTATTCGCCCGCCGTCAAAACCGAACGCAACCTGCACGAAGGCTCGTCGCTAAACGAAGTCATTGCGGCTTACGGTCGGCGTTGTGCGGTTCAAGATTACGACGGAGCACGGCTTTACGAATATCCCTACGAATCGTCGCGGGGGCTTGTCGTCATGCGTTTTGCGATTAAAAATAACGTCGTCGACTATATCAGCTTGCGTATCGTGACCGACGGCACCGAGAGGCAAAAAATTCTTTCCATGGTGAAGACCATTTGACGGAGGGTGATTATTTTGGCAAAAGTTTGTTCCAACTGCGGGGCTCAAATTCAAGACGGCGTGAAGTTCTGCGGCAAGTGCGGGCAAAAAGTTCCCGTCGAAACTTCCGAGCCGAAAGTTTGTCCCAACTGCGGGGCACCGATTCAAGACGGCGTGAAATTCTGCAACAAGTGCGGTGCGCCCCAAAGCGGTCAACAACCGGCGGCTTCTCCCGTGCCACAGACTGCTCCGCCGCCGCAACAACAGCGTTACAACGCTCCGCCGCAAAGTTATCCGCCGCCGCAATACGCGCCGCGTCCCGTAAACCGAAAGGACAAGACGACGGCAGGCATTTTGGGCATTGTGCTCGGCGGAATCGGTGCACACAAATTTTATTTGGGCGACACAACAAAGGGCGTCATCTATCTGTTGTTCGTTTGGACAGGTATCCCGTGCATTATCGGTCTCGTTGAAGGGATAAAATATCTCACCATGAGCCAAGAAGAATTTGACGCCAAGTACAACAACTTGTATTGACACGATTTGTTGAAAATTGTGGAGGTCACAAGACATGGCGGATTCAAAAATTTTTCGCATAAGAGGCGAAGTTACAATCGAAGGCATCGGGCGCGAAGTCGAAAACTTTCTGCGCAACGAAAAAGAGCTGACGGTCGAAGGTTTCGCCAGCTCGGACGGCTACCTTGTTCAGGCGAAAGAGTCGTCGACGTGGAAGAAGTTCACGGGTCTCGGTCAAGCTTTGCAAGTGCAAATTATTCCGAGCGGCGCGTCGGAAGTTTTGGTCAACATCGGCCAAGGCAAGTGGGCGGACAAAGTCGGCGCGGGCGCGGTCGGATTGTTGGTTTTTGCCCCGCTTGCGATAACGTCGGCGGTCGGCGCGTACAAGCAAAACAAGTTGCCGTCGGAAATTTTCGCGTGCATCGAAAAGTTCATCATGTCGGGCGGGCAATCCGTTCGCCGAAATGTTTCTTTCGACAGGCTCGATTCGTCGCAGATGAAATGTCCCGCTTGCGGCGCGGTGAACTTGAAGGGCACGAAATTTTGTTCGGGTTGCGGCAAGAAGTTGACAAACGCCTGTCCGAACTGCGGCAAGGAAGTAGTTCTCGGCATAAAGTTTTGTCCGAACTGCGGCACGAACATGGAGGCTAAAACAGTCAACGTGTGTCCGAATTGCGGCAATGAAGTCGCCGAAGGTCAAAAATTCTGCCCGAACTGCGGCACGAACATGGACGTCCTCAACAAGGACAAATGCCCGAATTGCGGCGCGTTGGTCGACAAAGGTCAAAAGTTCTGCCCCGAATGCGGCTCGACAATGAGCGGCAACAAAATTTGCGACAACTGCGGTGCGGAACTGTCGCCCAACCAAAAATTCTGCAGCAAATGCGGCACACCCGTTTCGTGACGCCGATTGATTCGCAAACGAAAGGAGTGTTTTTTATAAACGTGTTGAAAAAATTTTTTGTGACATGTTGCATGGCGGCGATTGTGTTCAGTGTCTTTGGTTGCGGCTCGGAACCCGCCGCGAATACGAAAATCAACAAACTTTACGGCGCGGATTTGAATATCACACAAGAAGAATTCGTCATGGCGTACAATTATGCTCTCGACGAACTCGGCGGAAAAGACGGCAAAAATTATGACGCTTGCAAGCTCGACTTAAACAATCCCAAACAATTCAGGCAAGCGGACACCACGCAGCCCCGATTTTATTCCGGCAAGGAACGTTGCGCGGTGATACTCATTAAGAACGAGGTAAATCCGTCCCAACTCTGCGGTGTCACGATTGTGCCCAAACCCGGAAAAGAATTCAAACTGTCTGACCTCACGGCGGAAATGTCATCGGCGATATTTGCTTCCACCAGAGGCTTGTTGAAAACTTCCAAAGCAGATGCCGACAATTTAAATAAGGCCATGGTGAAATTTATCATCAGTGCTTTAAAAACCCCCGATAAATCAAAAGCGACTTCTGTCGGCGGTTTGGTGATTTATTACCAAACCATTGGGACGAATTTCCTTGAAATAATTGCCGAAGATGCCCCGAATGAAATTCCTCCGGACGGCGAGAGAATGGTTGACTCCATCAAGAATGATGCGAAGAAAAATAATTTCTGGCAAGAATAAATCCTTGTCGTGCTCGAAAAAAATTTCCCCCGACTTCGTGTCGAGGGATTTTTTGTTGCCGAAAACATTGCGCGAAGTTTCAAGTTGTCGACCAGATTTTAGCCGTGCGATTGTATCGAAGCGACGAGCCGTCCGCGAACATGACAGCCGTGTTGTTCGTGCCGACAATCGCCAAAACGTTCGAGCCGACGCCAATCAACATGCCGCCTTCGGTTTCCTGCGCGAAAGTTATATCGGCAAGCGTGGCGTTGTGGAAGTTGATTAAGTCGTCGTCGCCCGCGTTGACAATGATGTCGTTGCCTTCGCCCGCGCCGCAGTGGAAAACGTCGACGCCGTTGCCGCCAATCAAAATGTCGTCCGCAATACCTGAGCCGCCCCAAAGTTGCGAGCCGTTGCCGCCGCTGTAAATTTCGTTTGAAGCAGTGTCGCCGAACAAAACATTTGAGCCGCCCGAAAAAGCCGCGTTGATGTTTTCGACGCTTGCGAAGTTCGCGTTGTTCAAGTTGACGGTTGCGCCCGCCGTGAAGACGTTGAGCGTGTCGGACAAGTTGCCGCCGAGGTAATTGACGCCGTCGCCAACGTAAGTGAAATTGTTCGCCGCGTTCGTGTTGCCGATTTTGAACGAGCTGAAGTTCGCGCCGTCGGTTGACAGATTAATCGCAACGTCAGCCGTCGCGTCGTCGACAACGGTTGTGAACGAGCCGCCGTCGCTCATTACCGCCGTGACAAAATTTCCGTCGCGCAGGACAACGGCAAGTCCGCCGCCGAGGAAAGTCAACGCGTCGCCCGCCGCAGTGAAATTCGCCGCAACGTCCTGCCCGCCGCCGAACGTGTACCAGAAGTTGTCGAAACCCGCGCCGCCTTGCAAAGTGTCGTTGCCGCCCGTGCCGCCCCACATTGACGAGCCCGCCGTTCCCGCGACGATTGAGTTGTCCAGCGCGTTGCCCGCAAGAAAATGCGCGTCGGTCATCTCCGAAGCGTCAAGGACGACGGCCGCCGCGTTACCGTAAGGATTCGTTTCGCCCGTCAACGGATTTATGCCGTCAAGCCAAACGTCGGAATTCGTCGCGCCCGTGATTTTCAGCGTCATGCCGTCGAAGCTCACGCTTGAAGTCGCAACGGTATCGGCAGGAACCGTGTCGGCGGGAACTGTGTCTGCGGGTAACGTGTCGCTCGTGTCGTCGGAAACGGGCTTGACGGGTGTCGACGGGTCGCGTCCTTCGGAAGCCTGTTTCGCCAGGTAACGAAGCGCAATGTAACCCGCCGCGTAAGAATTGACGCCGCTGCCCGAAGTTGCCGAATTCTTCAGCGTTGATGAATTCGTCGACAAATTTTTTATCGTCGCGTAACGTTTATCGTCAATGCCGTGGACAAGTTCCGCAGAGCCTTCTTTGAAAAACGTCGGCAAGTTCGCGTACCAGTCGACGTTGGCGCTCATGACGGCATGAACCAGTTCGTGCGCAATCGTGCGGTCAAGATAATTCAGCGCGCCCGATGTCGACGGAGTGACGCCGTTGGGGTCGGTCGTGTCAATGTTGCCGAAATAATTCAGGTTGATTCGCAGTTGAAGTTCCGAAGACTTTTGCCCGCTGCTGTAAAACGACGCCGCCATCTTGCCGTCCGCGCTGTTGTAGAAACTCACCGTCAGCTCCTTGACGGTCGTGCCCGCCTCGGTGAAGCTGTAGCCGAACGACGATTTTATCAACGTCAAGCTTGAATCAATCCACCAGCTGTAAAGCGCGCCGACAATCCATTTCGCGCTGTCGGACAAGTTGGTTTGTTCGGGGACGTTGACGGTCAAGCCTTGAATCGTGAAGCTTGTCGACGTCGGGTAAGTCCACGCGCCGTTTTCGGGAACGATTGAGTCGGCAGTCTTCGTCGATCCGCCGCCCGCGTCCAAGCCGGTTATCGCGCCCGTGTCCGTGTTGTCGAGAATTATTCCGCAACAGTCCTTCAAAAAACCGTCGCCGTCGGTGCCGTAAGACGCGCAGTCCGCCGCCATCGTCGTGACAAGTTCGTTCCAGCTTTTGAACTTTGAGACTTTCGCGACAGCCTCGTCAAGAGCCGACGTGCCTTGTTTGGTCGTCGAGTCAAGCGACGCCATGAAATTTTTGATAACGCTTTGAGCAGACATGTTTTAACCTCCGATAAAAAATTCGTTGAGCTGTATCGAAACGTCGCGGCCGCAGTCGTCGCACTTGACCGCCATGATGAATTTGCAAAGCCCGCCGCTTTCGTTCGCCCAAAGTTCGCCGAGCAACTTTTTTTCGCGTGAATCGTCGTTGGTCTTGTAAACTTCGCCTTTGTATTCGACGGCGGCAAAAGTCCCGTCTTTGAGCTTGACAACGAAATCGGGATAAAATTTGTCGCTTGAAGTCTGCAACCAAAAAGAATTCTCCGCGTCGCGTTCAAGGTTGCGAATCCACGTTTCGACGTGCGGATTAATGTCGATGCATTGCGCGCAGAAGGTTTCTTCGGGGTTCATGAAGCCGACTTCGCGATAAAAATGTTTGCTGAAGACTTTATCGCCCGTGTAAGGCGTCGCCGGGTGATAATTTTCGTTGTCGAACGTGAAGGCAATGTTTTTGTCGACGCGGGCAATCGTCGGGTCACCGAAAAGATTTTTCGTCCAACCGCGCTTGACGGCCGCCGAAATCAACGCGGAAACTTTGTCCTTGAGCAACTTGCCGAGCGTGTACCGAAGCCGCACCAGTTCCGCAAGCGAAAAATTTTTCTCGCGTTCAAGTTTGTCAAGCGCACGCCGCGTGAATTCCGCAAAGTCCGGCTCCGTGATGCGCTTGTGACGAAAACTGCGCGACAGGCAGGCGATTAAGTCCGCGTGAGTCCACGTCGTCACGCCGCCGAATAAATCTTGCGCGTTGCCCGAAAGCTGAGACGTCAAGCGTTCGCCTTGAAAGTTCAGCTCGTAAAAATGCGCGTCGTCGGAAGCGTGACTTATCGGCAAGTCGTAATCGTGCGTGTCGGTGAGCGACCAACCGTCTTGCGGAAAAAAATCGTCGGCATCTTCTGCGGGAACAATCTTGCCGTCGCCGAAGTCAAGACACAGTTTCGGCACGGAAAACTTAACGCCGCGTTCGGCAGGAGTTTTGTCTTTGGGCGTCGACTTGAAGTCACCGCGCACGGCACGCAAAAATTTTTCGCGGTCTTCGGGCTTGTCGAAGACGACGTTGCAGTTGTCCGCCAGTCTGTGAAGTTCGCCTTCGGTTGCGTTGCGGATAATCGTTCGATAACCGCCGTCGACCTGCGTGACTTCAGCTTGAAGCGTCAAATTCACCGCGTTGAAGTTCGGACGTTCCTCCGTCACAAATTCGACGGGCAAACGCTGTTGCTTGTCGTCGACCATGCGATTGACTTCGTGCTTGTCGAAGCCCATGCCGCGCAGGTTGTCTTTAATTTGGTTGACTGCCGCCTCCCACGTCGACACGCGCACGAAAGCATAAGCTTTGTTGAGTGCCGCCGCACGACGTTTTGACGCGTAAGGCATGCGCAAAACTCGACCCAAAAGTTGCTCGGCGTCTTTGGGCGAACGCGTCGTTGCAAGCGAACAGAATACCGACGCGAACGGGCAGTCCCAACCTTCCTTGAGCGCCTGAACCGTGATGATGTGGCGAATCGGGCAGTCGGGCGACTTCAAGTCCACGCCGTCAAGTTCACGTCGCGTGCCCGTCGCAACCGCAATTTGTTCGTCGGGAATTTTCGCCACGTCGCGCAGGTAAGTTTCGATGTATTCGACGTTGTACGGGAGATTTTTGTTCTCCGCCTGATAAAGCGCAATCGGACGCAGGCAAGGCTTTTCGTCGACGGCAAGCTTTTCCAGTTCGGCAAGTTTATGTATCGCAAAGTCAAGCGTCATGTCGGGCGAATTCGACACTTCGCCGAGTATCAGCGGGAACTTTATCATCTCTTCGCGTTGCAAATCCTGCGCGGTGACTTTCACAAGCACGTTGGAATTCGTCAGCGAAGGCGTTGCCGTCAATTCAATCACTGCCGACGGGCGCAACTGTTCCGTCACGTCGAGGGCAAGCGGCGTCGAATTGTTGTGCGCTTCGTCGACGATCATCAGCGGCCGCAGATACGCAAGCAAATTCGCGAACGACTCATGTCGCCCGTGTTCGTCGACGTGGAAGAATTCTTCGTGCGGGATGTTGCGGAACAGCGGCGTCAACTCTTCGACCGCCTGATAAACTTTCAAACCTTCGCGAGCTTCGCGCTTGATTGATTGAAACGTCGCGACGCAAATGTTCAGCCCGCTCAAGTCGTCGGCGCGCAGGTTGCGGAAGTCCGACACGTCAAAGATGTTCACGCGGCTGAAAGTCTTGCGCAGAAGTCCGCCGTAAAAGTTTTTCGGGTCACGCAAAACCCGCAACGTCTGTTGACGAATTTCGTTTGACGGCACGAGCCACAGCACGAACGGACAATCGCACTGCAAAAAATTTTCCGCCGCAGAATGTATCGCCAAAGTCCCGATTAAAGTTTTGCCGCCGCCCGTCGGAAGTCGCAGACAAACATACGGCGCGTCCGCAAGATTCGGCAACGGTCGATATGTCGGGTCGTAACCTTCGGCGCGTCGAAATTTGTCAAACGCTCTCGACACGCCCAAAAGTTTCGCCGCCGACAAAAAGTTGTCCAACGTGTCAAGCGTCGTCTGCTGATAAGTTTTTAAGTCCATGCGTCGCGCCTCCTCAAGTCCGTAAATCGTTCGGCACGTGGCGGAATTCGATTTCGTTGTCGCGCAAGAAACGGTCGCTCAACCGACAAGCCGCCGCGTAAACAATCTTCCGCCCGTTATACGTCGGCAACTTCGCGAATGTTTCACGCGTCAACAGGTCGTCAAGCAGATAAACCGCCGCGCCGTCGCAAATGCCGAGCATCGGGAATTCGTTTTCGTCGACGAGCACTTGACCCGTCAAGCCGAACCAAATAAATTGCGCCAAAGTCTCGAACGTCAACGCGTGATTGAAGTTGCCCGCCGCGTCGAAAATTTCTTCGCCGAGCCGACAAAATTTAAAGCCGCCGCCGTGAGTGCCGACAACTTGTCGCAGGCGCGGGACAACGTGCGTCGTCGCGTGTTCGCCGATTTCGACGCCGATATATCGACGATTCAGCTTGTGCGCAACCGCCGCCGTCGTGCCGCTGCCGAGGAAACAGTCCATGACCAAATCGCCCGCGTTCGTCGCCAAAGTCAACACGCGCTCAATCAAACGTTCGGGCTTCGGCGTGTCGAAAACCAAGCCCAAAGCTTTGACTTCGCGTTTCGCTTCCTGGTTGTCGCCGACTTCGTCACGGAACCAAAGCGTCGTCGGAACAAAGCCGTCTTTCACGTCGGACAGAAATTTTTTGTAACGAGGAACGTTGGTGCCTTTCTTGCCGAACCAGATTCGATTGTCACGTTCAAGCGCATCCAAAGATTCATGCGAAAACGCGGGAAATCTTCCCGGCGGCGGTGACCACTTCACACCGTTTGAAAAGACGTGCACGAAGTTTGCAGTTGACGCGCTTCCGCTTTTTGCTTGCAACGGCAATGACTGCCAGACGCCTCGCGGGTCGTTGTCGGGATTGGAATAATTTTTCAAGCTGCCTTCCGTGCGCGGCAACAAATTCATGTGGAAACGTTCTTTGTCAAGCGCGTACACCAAAATGAAGTCGTGATTGTCCGAAAACCAACGGGCGTCGTTACTGCGCGTGCCTTTCTTGTGCCAGACAGCGTTGCCGACAAAATTGTTCCTGCCGAAAATCTCATCGCAGATGACTTTCAGGTAATGGGCTTCGTCGTCGTCAATGGAAATCCAAATTGAGCCGTCGTCGGACAGCAACTGTTTCATGAGCTTGAGCCGTTGCGACATCATCGACAGCCACAGGTCGTGCTCGAAGTTGTCGTTGTAGTGCTCGAAGGCGGCACCGGTATTGTACGGCGGATCAATGTAAATGCACTTGACGCGCCCGCGATAAAAGCGCAACAGTGACGTCATCGCCGCAAGGTTGTCGCCGCGGACGATTAAGTTGTCGCCGTCGCCGCAAGACAAAGCCGCGTCGAAGTCAAGCGCACGCACGGGCACGGGTTGTTCGACGCCTTTGCCGTCCCAAATTAATTCGGGCAAGTCAATCACCTCCAAAGCGGAAATTTATCACACCAAACGATTATAAGCAACGAAATTAGCGGCACGTAAGAAATGCTTGACTTGCAAAAAGTTAGCGTTTATAATGCGCTGTGTTGACGGCTTGCACGTCGACGCGGCGACATAGCCAAGTGGTAAGGCCGAGGTCTGCAAAACCTCTATCCCCGGTCCGATTCCGGGTGTCGCCTCCAACCTTGTAAATTGCGGCACTGCCTGCACTGCGGGGGTGCCTATTATTTTCTACAGAGGTCAAGCCATGTTTGAAGACCTGTCGCAAAACATCCAGGAAGCGTTTCGCAAACTTCGCGGACGCGGCAAACTCACCGACGAAGACATCACCAAAGCGTTAAAAGACGTGCGGCTTGCTTTGCTGTCGGCGGACGTGAATTACAAAATCGTTCGCGACTTCGAGAAAGCCGTCAAAGAACGCGCAGTCGGCACGGAAGTTTTGAGCAACCTGACGCCCGCGCAGTCGGTGATAAAAATCGTCGACGAAGAACTTGCCAAACTCATGGGCGGCAAGGCGGCAAAGCTCAACATTTCGTCACACCCGCCGACGATAATTTTAATGGTCGGACTTCAAGGTTCGGGCAAGACGACATCCGCCGGCAAGCTCGCGTTGCTCATGAAGCGGCAGGGCAAACGTCCCGCGCTGGTTGCGGCAGACATTTACCGTCCCGCCGCGATAAAACAGTTGCAGGTCGTCGGTCAACAAGCGGACGTGCCCGTTTTCACCGAAGACATCAAAGACGCCGTTCAAATTGCCAAAGACTCGTTGACGTTCGCGAACAAACATGCCCGCGACGTTTTGATAATCGACACGGCAGGACGCTTGCAGATTGACGAACGCTTGATGCAGGAACTCAAAGACATTAAAGCCGCCGTCAATCCGCACGAAATTTTGTTGGTTGTCGACTCGATGATTGGTCAAGAAGCAGTCAACGTCGCGGAAACTTTCCACGGCGCATTGGGTGTCGACGGCATTGTTTTGACGAAACTCGACGGTGACGCACGCGGCGGCGCGGCACTTTCGATTAAGGCGGCGACGGGTTGCCCGATAAAATTTGTCGGCATGGGCGAAAAGCTCGAAGCTCTCGAAATTTTCCACCCCGACCGCATGGCGTCACGAATTCTCGGCATGGGCGACGTGCTCAGCCTGATTGAAAAAGCGCAATCAACAATCGACGCGAAAACCGCCGAAAAGATGGTCAAGAAAATCAAGGCGGACGAATTCACCTTGCAGGACTTCCTTGAACAACTTCAGCAAGTCAAAAAGCTCGGTTCACTCAACGATTTGCTCGGCATGGTTCCCGGTTTAAGCAGTTTGCGCAAAAAGTTGAGCGGCGTCGACTTAGACCTTGACGGCAAAGAAGTCAAGCACATGGAAGCGATTATCCTGTCAATGACGCCGAAGGAACGCGCCGACACGTCAATTATCGACGCCAAACGCCGCAAACGAATCGCGCTTGGTTCGGGCACGAAAGTCGCCGACGTCAACAAACTCCTCAAGCAGTTCGACGAAATGCGCAAGATGATGCGCCGCCTTAAAGTCACGCAAACTCAAGCCCAACAACAGCAGGCGTCAAAAAAATCCAAAAGCAAAAAAGGAAAAATCAAAAAGGGCAAGAATACTAAAGCCAAAATGCCGACGCTCCCGAACTTAAGCGGACTTTTGGGCTCATTGGGCTCGAAGTTCCCGTTCGGCAAATAGTCGGTCAAAATTTCAACCAAACTCGAAAGGTGGTGAGATCGTGGTAAAAATCAGACTCAATCGAATGGGTGCCAAACGGCAACCGTTCTATCGCATAGTCGTTGCGGACAGTCGTTCGCCGCGTGACGGGCGTTTTATCGAAATCGTCGGCAATTATGACCCGACCAAAAACCCCGCCATTGTCAACGTCGACGAAGAAAAAATTATCGACTGGATCAAAAACGGCGCACAACCGACCGATACGGTTCGCTCGCTCCTCAGCAAGAAAGGCATCATGAAAAAAATCCACGAAGAGCGCAAGGCGGCCAAAGCTGCGAAGTAAACGTCGAACAATTTAGTTGAGGAAGAGGACCATGCAAGAACTTGTAACCGTGCTGGCAAAAGCACTTGTCGAAAAACCCGAAGACGTGCAAGTTGAGGCGGTCGAAGAAGAAGACCGCACGGTTTTGAAATTGCACGTCGCGCAGGAAGATATGGGTCGGGTCATTGGCAAACAGGGGCGAATTGCCAAGGCGATTCGTACCATAGTCAAATCCGCCGCAACACGCGAAAAGAAAAAAGTTACAGTCGACATCGAGTAAAACAATCGGCGCGGTGAGCAGTCAAAAGCTTGCCGCCTTTTTTTGTTGGGAGGTAACAACTTTGAACAGCATCATCATGACGGTGCCCGTGACCGTCAAAGCGAAATTGACCGAAAAACTTCGCGCCCGTTTGATTGACGAGGCAATCAAAGTCGGCGAACAAATGGAACTTGAAATCAAGCAGATTAACCTGGACATGCAACGCGAACTTGACCGCTCGCCGGAACACGAAGACCAAATCCGAAACTTTTTCGGCAACGAACTGGCTCCGCGTCAAGCCCGCCTTGAAGAAGCACATCACCGCAAAGAAACCTTCGAGAAACTTGCCGCAGGTGCCGAAATCATGCAAGGCACGGCCGAACGCCAAGTTGAGCTGAAAGTCGGCGACAACCTGCGCGAAGCCATGAACGTTGAAATTCTGGTGGAGGACGACAAAATCATTGCAATCCGCGGTTAATGAAATCATCATCGGTAAAATCGGCGCGGCTCGCGGGCTTGACGGCACAGTCAAAATCATTGAGCTGACGGACTTCGCGGGACGTTTCGACGGGCTTGAAAAAATTTCCGTCGGCGGGAAGATTTTCAACGTCGAACAAGTCAAACACATCGGCGGGCAACTTTACATCAAATTCGCGGGCGTGGACAGCCGCGAAGCCGCACGCGCTTTGACGAACAAATTTTTGACGGTGGACAGAGCCGACGCCGCGCCGCTTGCCGACGGAGAATTTTACACCTTCGACATAATCGGTTGCGAAGTTTTTGGCGGCGACAAAAAAATCGGCACGGTTACCGACGTTTTAAAGACCGGCTCAAATGACGTGTTCGAGGTCGACGGCAAAATTCTGATACCCGCGCTGAAATCCGTCGTGCGTTCGATTGACATTGCCGCGAAAAAAATTCTGGTCGACGAACATGCAAATTGATATCATCACGCTGTTTCCCGAAATGTTCGCGGGCGTCTTCGGCGAAAGCATAATCAAGCGCGCCGTCGACAAAAACATTTTGAACGTTCGCTTCACGCAACTTCGCGATTTCGCCTTCGACAAACATCATCACGTTGACGATTCGCCTTTCGGCGGCGGCGCGGGCATGGTGCTCAAACCCGAACCGGTTTATCGTGCCGTGCGCGACGTGCTGAGCCGCTCCGACGAAAATATTTCGCGCAAAATAATTCTGCCTGACCCCAGCGGCGAAGTTTTCACGCAAGCAAAGGCCAAAGAACTTGCCGCGCTCGATCAGATTGTTTTCGTGTGCGGACATTACGAAGGCTTCGACGCGAGAATTTACGACCTTGCCGACGAACTTATTTCAATCGGCGATTACGTGTTGACGGGCGGCGAACTTCCCGCAATGGTTATCGTCGACGCCGTGGCGCGCATGTTGCCCGACGTTTTGGGCTCGGCGGAGTCTGCTGAAACTGATTCGTTCTTCGACGGACGACTCGGCTTCCCGCAATACACCAGGCCGCGAGACTTCGAGGGCAAACTCGTCCCCGAAGTTTTGTTGTCGGGCAACCACGCCGAAATAAAAAAGTGGCGCGACGAACAATCACTTGCTTTGACGCGCACACGACGACCCGACTTGCTGACATGAGTTGCGAAAATTTTCAGTTCGCGGCGAACACGTTTGAACGTCGAAAACGTCACGTCGCGAAAATTGTTCCGCCGCTTTTAAAGCGGCCGCGACGAACAATCGCTTGCTTTGACGCGCACACGACGACCCGACTTGCTGATATGAGTTACGAAAATTTTCAGTTCGCGGCGAACACGTTTGAACGTCGAAAACGTCACGTCGCGAAAATTGTTCCGCCGCTTTTAAAGCGGCCGCGACGAACAATCGCTTGCTTTGACGCGCACACGACGACCCGACTTGCTGATATGAGTTACGAAAATTTTCAGTTCGCGGCGAACACGTTTGAACGTCGAAAACGTCACGTCGCGAAAATTGTTCCGCCGCTTTTAAAGCGGCCGCGACGAACAATCGCTTGCTTTGACGCGCACACGACGACCCGACTTGCTGATATGAGTTACGAAAACGCCAATCGAAGCGAACACACGGCCGCACAGGACGTGCGGCCGCCCGGCGTACGACGCGTGATGCGTCGTCCGTCGGGTCAAAGTGCTTTTCTTTTGGTTACTTTTCTTTGGCGCCGTCAAAGAAAAGTAACGTTCAACTTGCCATGAACACGAAAACAATTTTGCTGATAATCGGCGTGCTGTTGATTTTGACGGGCATCGTCGGGCTGGGAACTTTTTACGCGTACAAGCAAATCAAGTCCGTGCCCGCCAATCCCGTTCGTAGTGCAAGAAACGCCGTCGACAAACACGACATAAACGAGTTCCGAAAATTCGTCGACATGGACGCGCTGATTGACGAGGCAGCCAAAGAAATTTTGACCGCGCAGATTAACGCGACGCTTGACCCGACGGCTTACTCAATGGACGAAGTCAATCGCCGCTACGAAAATCAAAAGGCAGACTTCGTGTCAAGTGCACGCGCCGCCGCCGAAGAATTCATTTCGACGGGCAAGGTGACTTTTCCGCAGGAGTTGACCGCCGCGCAAAAGTTCCTGAAGAAGTCCGGCGTTGACTCCTGCGAAATTCGCTCCGTCACAAAGCCGCGCTCCGAAGGCGACGTTCAAACCGCGACCGTCACGCTGTACAATCATTACATGAAGTTCAGCTTCGAGCTGGAACTTGAACTTTCGCACGCGGACGAAAATCTTTTGCGCGTCACGGCTGCCAAAGGTTTCGACGGCTATTGGGCGGGCTATCAACGTTCGCTCAAACGCAAACTCGATTCGCTCAACGCGCCAATCGGCAGGCAGATGGACGAGATTTTTAACGTCAAAGATTTCTCCGTCAAGAACGCGGGCGGCGACGAGTACGGCTTTTCGCAGAACCTGAACATCGCCATTAAAGCGGACGTGCGCTCGAAGGAACGCCTGTCGAAAATCGTCGGCAACATCATCGTCGGCAAGGACGAAACCGAAAGTTATTCGCCGTTCGTAATCGACATGTACCAGAAGCCGCAGGGTCTGCAAACGTTCACCGTGACGAAAGTTTTAAATCCGTTCGTGCGCGCCGACTCCAACGCAATGAAACACGGTTTGCGCAAAAGCGAAATTCACATCGAGGTTACGGAAATAATCTTCGCGGACGGCTCGAAGCTCAAACTACTTGACGAGTTGCCCGAATAATTTGGAGGTGTCACGTTGGAAAAAATTAACGTCGTGCTTGTCCTGCTCAACGCGAACAAACTGCGCGAAGCTCTGAGTTCGCTCAACTTCAATCGCGCAAACCTTGTCGCAGTCGTCGTCGAAGGCGGCAACGGAAATTTCTTGACCGTCGACAAACGTCGCGTCCCGCTGATTTCTTTCGCGTCGATTGGTCAACTGTTGAACGCGGGAAAAAATTTCGTTTGGCTGCTCAACGGTCACGTGAACGACGCGGGCGACCTGTGGAGCATGAAAAAATTTTTGACGGCAAACGGCGTCCCCGAAGACAACATTGTCAACTTTGAACGCTGGCTTACCGCCGAGTGGTTCGCGAATCTGCGTTACGTCGAAAGACACGGCGCGGATTTTTTTGCGACGGGCATAAGTTACGCCGAAGTCGGGCTGGACTTGAATTTTATTCCGCACGTGCGCGGACGCGGCGTCAACTTGTCCGGCTCGAATCAGGACTTGCGGCAGGGTTACTTGACCGCCAAACACATCTTTGAACGCGTCAAGCCCGGCACGATTAAGTTTGTGCTGATTGGACTTGCGCCGTATTCGTTCCGCTACGACAACGCCAAAGCTTTCGCCGTCACGTCGCGACATCTGCAGTACATGATTGCACTTGACGCGCCCGCCCGCAACCGCCACGACGAATTGTTGACGGCTTTGACGAGCGACGACGTTAAAAAATATTTCGCGACGTTGACCGCCGAACAAGCCGATTTGAACTTCAGCCGCACGAAAAAAAATCTCAGCCGCGAACTGCCCGTTAAAGCCGTCGTCAACTGGGAGGCGGAGTTGCGCAACTTGACGAAGAAACTTTATCCCGTGACCGTCGAAGAAAATTTCCGCATCCTCAAAGCGTACATCAAACTTTGCCGCGACAACGGAGCCAAGCCCGTCGGCGTTGTTCTGCCGTTCGCGCCCGCAATGCACGACAATTACAGCGCGGAACTGTTGACGCTCTTTCGGCTTGCGATTCGCGAACTTGAAGAGACGACGGACTTCACCTGCGTTGACCTGTTCGACTTGCGGCTCGGCTACGATTGCTTTTACAACATGGCGCATTTAAATCTGCGCGGCGCGGCGATTGCAAGTTCACTGTTGGGCGCGAAGTTGCACGAACAAAAACTTTTGCCGACGGAAAATTTCTGCGGCATGAATTACGAATACTTCAACCTGCTGTCGAACCTGTTGCCCCGCGACGAATACAACGCGCTGATGAATCAAGTTTTCGACAAGTCGGTTGAACCGCTTCGCCGCAAGGACAAGCTTAAAATCGGCTTCGTGCTGTATGATTCGTCAATGTGGTGCGGCGACGAACTGTATGACTTGTTCGCCCGCGACGAACGATTCGAGCCGACGATTTTCCTTTGTCTGCGCACGGACAAAACTCAAGACGAACTTGTCCGCAAAGATTTTGCACACGGCGCGGAGCAGTTCAAGTCACACGGGCGAAACGTCGTCGCGCTTGTCGAAAAGAATTCGCCCGTCGAGCCGCAGGACGTGCTGATTTATTTGACGCCGTATCTGAACGTGTTGCCCGACGCGTTCCAACCGTCGAAGTTGACGGCGCGAACACTTGTCGCTTATATCCCGTACGCCTTCAACGCGACGACTTACGAAATTTCGGATTACGCGATCTTTCACACGGCGTGGAAAGTTTTCTTCGAGTCGAACTTTTCGCTCAAACTCTTCGACGCGCACAGCAAGCTTGGAATGCCTCGCGGACTGCTGAGCGGTTATCCGAAGTTGGACGCGCTGCTTGACGGGCGGACGGATTTTCACTTCAACTGGAAGACGACACGTCCCGACGCGAAGAAAATCATTTACGCGCCGCATTGGTCGATTAACAAAGGCGTCAAGTACTCAACGTTTCACCTCAACGGCAAGTTCATGTACGAGTTTGCACGCAGTCACCCCGAAACGAGCTGGGTCGTCAAGCCGCATCCGAATTTGCTTTACTCCGCGGTCAAGTCGGGTCTGTTCAAGTCGGCGGCGGACTTTGAAGCTTACCTGCAAGCTTGGAATGAACTTCCGAACGCGCAGGTTGTCACGGGCGGATATTATCTGGACATCTTCGCCACGAGCGACGGGCTGATTCACGACGGCGGGTCGTTTATCGCCGAATATCAGTTCACGCACAAGCCGTCAATCTTTTTGACCCGCGACACGCAAAAGTTCAACGAGCTTGGCCGAAAGATTTTGGACGCGTCGTATTTGGTCGACGGTTCCGACACGCAAGCCATTGCCGAGCTGATAAAAAAAGTTTTCGTCGACGGCGAAGACTTCAAGCGCGACGAGCGACGGAAAGTTTTCGACGAGCTGTTGAATTGGCGGCGCGTCAACGGCACGTCGGCAAGCGAATTCATCTTCCGCAACATTGTCGACGCTCTGCAATAAAAAAAGCCACTTTGAAAGTGGCGGAACAACTGTCGCGACGTGTCGTTACCAACGTTCCAACGGTATCACCGCGAACTAATGCAATAAAAAAATCCCCGTTCACAAGAGCGGGGAAATTTTTTTTGCGTGTGTGACGAACTTACTGCGCGTCGGTCGAAGCGTTGCGTTTGGCGGTCAAATACTCATCCATTGCCACGGCGACGGCTTTGGAATATTTGACGGCGAGCACAACGTTTTTCGCGCCGGCAACCACGTCGCCCGAAGCAAAGACGCCTTCGCGAGTCGTGCGGCCGGTTTCGTCGACGACAATCAAGCCGTTCTTGTCGACGGTCAAGTCGTGCGTCGTGTTGACGATTTTGTCTTTGGGACCTTGACTTATCGCGATAATCGTCGAGTCGGCGGGCATCAAAACGGGCTCTTCTTCGCGGACAAGGTTGCCTTCTTCGTCGTAAATGCGCGGCGTGAACACGGGGCCTTTTTCGGTGAATTCGGCAATCGCCATGCCCTGCTGAAGTTCAATGCCGTCAATCGTCGCGTAATCGAGTTCGCGTTGACTTGCGGCAATTCTTTGACGGCGTGCGTAAAGCGTGACGCGTCGGCTGCCTTGACGAACGACGGTTCGCGCCACGTCGATAGCCGAGTTGCCCGCGCCGATAATCGCAACCGTGTCGCCCAAGTCGTAAGCGTCGGGGTTCTGCAGGTAGTCAATCGCGTAATGAACGTTGCCGAGCGATTCGCCTTTGACGTGCGGTCGACGGGGACGCCAAACGCCCGTGCCGATAAAAATCGCGTCGTAGCCGTCGTTGAACAAGTCATCCAAATGCAACGCGCCGCCAATGGACGTGTTCGGGCGGAAGTGAATGCCCATTTCGCGCAACTTCGTTTGATAGCGGTCGAGAATTACTTTCGGCAGGCGGAACGCGGGAATGCCGTAACGCATCATGCCGCCGACTTTGTCCATGCGTTCAAAAATCGTGATTCGGTAACCGAGCGCGGCAAGCTTAATCGCAATCGTGATACCCGCAGGCCCCGAGCCGATAATCGCGACGCGTTGACCTGTGTCGGGCGCACGTTCCAAGCTGATTTTGTCGAAGTAGAAATCCGAGATGTAGTTTTCGATGTTCGGAATCTGGACGGCGGCGCCTTCCTTGCGTTTGCCTTGAATGCAGTTGCCTTCGCACTGGTTTTCGTGATCGCAGACGAGCGAACAGACGACGCTGAGCGGATTGTTTTCAAACAACATGCGACCTGCCTCTTCGGTTTGTCCCGCGAGGAACAGCCGAATCATTTCGGGAATGTTCGTTTGAATCGGGCAGCCTTTGATTCGACACAGCGGCTTTTTGCATTGCAGACAGCGGCGCGCTTCGTTGATGACGTGTGCAGCCATAAAATTTCCCCTCCTAAAATAAAATCGCTCCGTGACATTTTAGACGAAAACTTTTCAAGCGTCAAAAACTTTTATCGCCGCCGCGAATGGAATTTCCGGCCGTCATGGATGACGGCCGCAACGCTTGCGCGTGATACAGGATGTATCACAGCAAGCGCGGTTTCTTTTGGTTACTTTTCTTTGCCGTCAAAGAAAAGTAACACGCTCACAGCAGGTTGTCCTCGAAGAACGGCCGCAGTTGAGCAAGGTTGTCGGCGTTCAAGTCTTTGTGACAAGTCCAGCCCGACGCGTTGATCTCCATGGTTTGGCGGTCGTCGGCGGAATATTTCTTCCACGCGGGCACAAGTTGAGTCGACGGGTTGCCCGTCGCCGCAAACGTTGCCCAAGCCGATTGAACTTGCTTAATCAACTTCGCGGACGGCTTCGGGTCAAGCGTTTTGTCGCCAAGCCCGAAGACAAACGGCAGGTCAATCGAGTGACACGAGCCCAAACCTTCGATGGGTGACTTTTGGCTGAACAAGTAAAAAAACGTGTCGTCGAACGCCGATTGATATTCCGCCGCAAGCTCCTGCGGAACGCGCCAATCAAGCTGGTTCATGAACTCCAGATAACGTTCGCCGTCGTCAAGCGAATTCAGTTCGGGGTGAAGTTCGCGCCACTTGTGATAACCGTCGTCGACGCCGGGCAAAAATTTGCCTTCGTACATGTTCGCGATAAATACTTCGTGGAACTGATGAATATTTTTCATCATGTCGGGGAAGTACAGCAACCAGTAGCGGAACTCTTCGGTGGTCGTGCCCGTCAACAGCTTGATACCGCGAGCCGCGCCGTCTTTGAGTGCCTTGTACGGATGCAACGGCAAAAATTTCCCGTCGACAGTCGGTAAGTAGTCGGACTCCCATTCGATAAGCCGCGTATTCATAAGTGCCAGATACGTCTTAATGAGTTCGGCGGCGGGCATGTTGACAATGTCGCGCATGTCTTTGTAACCGCCAAATGCCATGAACTTTTCGGCAAGTTCGGCGGACTCGTCGAAGGTGTGATAGTAAGCGAGCGTGCCCGATTGAGCGATTGCCTTGTGGAAAAGTTTTCGTGCGTCGGGCAAAATCATCTGAAACATGACCGAGCTTGCGCCCGCGCTTTCGCCGAAAATCGTAATGTTTGACGGGTCGCCGCCGAAACTCAAAATGTTTTCGCGCACCCACTCAAGCGCAAGCCGTTGATCTTTCAAGCCGAGATAGCCGCTGTCCTCGAAACTCGAATCAATCGCCGCAAAGTTCATGAAGCCGAAAATGTTCACGCGATAATTTATCGTGACGATGACGACGTCTTGAGCCGCCGCAAAAGTTTCGCAGTTGTAGATCGGATTGGTCGTGCCGCCGCCGACGAAGCCGCCGCCGTGAATCCAGACCATCACGGGCAAATTGTTCTTACGTCCGCGTGTCCAAATGTTGAGCGTCAAACAATCTTCACTCTGCGGGTGCAACGACGAGGGTTCGACGTTGTCTTCCTCTTGCATTGCGGTAAAGCCAAATTTCGTCGCGTCGAACACGTCGGTTGAATCATCCAAAGGTTCGGGCGCACGCCAACGAAGTTTGCCGACGGGCGGTTTTGCATACGGAATGCCCAGCCACGTCTTCACGCCGCGCTTGCCGACAAAGCCGTTGTAAGTTCCGTGGCGCGTCACGGCCGTGCAAGTCTTCGGTGCGGCAAGAACTTCACCGTCGAAAAAATCCGTCGCCATGAAAGCCAAAGTCGTCAACGCGGCGGACTTGACAAATGTCCTGCGCGAAAAAATTTTATCAAACATAGTTACCAATCCTTTCGTGAATCTGCATTGAAGTTTATCACAAACGCCGCCGAAAATCTTCACGTGCGGGAAATTATCCACGGCGTTTTCATTGACGCGACAAGCCAAAGCGTTTAATATATGCGCGTGAAAAATTTTTGCGGAGGTGAGCGACATTTGAGCACGGCAGAAAACTTTCTTAACGTGCTTGCCGAAATCAAACAAGCGCGGACGCGAAGACACGTTGCGCTTGACGAAGAAATAATTTTAGTCGCGGTGACGAAGACTCACGGCGTCGATTTAATGCGCGAAGTTATCGACGCGGGCGCACGTCACATCGGCGAAAATCGCGTGCAGGAGGCGGCCGAAAAGTTTCCCGCGCTGGATCGCTCCGTCACGCGCCACTTAATCGGGCACCTGCAGACCAATAAAGTCAAAGCGGCGGTAAAACTCTTCGACGTGATTCAATCCGTCGACAGCGAACACCTTGCGGCGGCTCTCGACAA
>CAMUZU010000021.1 GCA_947165295.1 uncultured Selenomonadales bacterium
CGCCCGTCTTGCAACCCGTCGCCTGCTTGATTCGGTCAAAAGTTTCGTCGCTGTAAAATTTCTTGAACGGAGACTTGACGCCGTCGGCAGTGTATTGAATCCACGCAAGACCTTTCGCGCCGTAAATCTTGACGTATTCGACAAGCCCGTCGAGTTCGCGGCGGGGAATGTCGGCGTAATCGTCGACGCGAATAACTTTAACTTGCCCGCCGTTTTCAAGGACGCTGTTGAAAACTTTGAAGTCCGAGCCTTTGACGAATTCGGAGATGTCCTGCAGTTCCATGCCGAAGCGCATATCGGGCTTGTCGGAGCCGAAACGCGTCATTGCCTCATCCCAACTCATGCGCAGGAACGGCGTTTCAACTTTCACGTCAAGCGTCGACTCGAAAATATTTTTGATAAGCCCTTCCATGAGCGTCAAAATTTGGTCTTGGTTGAGGAACGACGTTTCAATATCAAGTTGCGTGAATTCGGGCTGACGGTCGGCGCGTAAGTCTTCGTCGCGGAAACAGCGCACGATCTGGAAATATTTTTCAAAGCCGCTGACCATCAACAGTTGCTTGAAAATCTGCGGAGACTGCGGCAGGGCGTAAAACTGTCCCGGATTGACGCGGCTGGGAACCAAAAAGTCGCGGGCACCTTCGGGCGTCGAGCGGCACAACATCGGCGTTTCAATTTCCAAAAAGCCGTTGTCATCCAAATAATCGCGCATGATTTTTGTCACGCGGTGGCGCAACATCAAATTGCGTTGCATTTCGGGTCGGCGCAAGTCCAAATAACGATACCGCAGGCGAACCATTTCGTCCGCGTCAACACCGTCTTGAATGTAAAACGGCGGAGTTTTCGCCTTGTTGAGAATGCGCAATTCCACGGCGAGCACTTCGACTTCGCCCGTCGCCATTTTCGGATTGATTGTATCTTCAGAGCGCGCACGAACTTTGCCGCGAACGCCGATAACAAATTCACTGCGCAACGTTTCGGCTTTGGCGAAGTCAAGCCCTTCAGTCGAGCCGTCGAAGACAACCTGCACAAGTCCGCTTCTGTCGCGCATGTCGACGAAAATCAAGCCGCCGTGGTCGCGTCGACGAGAGACCCAGCCGGCAAGTTGCACTTCAGTTCCGACGTCCGCAATGCGAAGTTCACCGCAGTTGCGCGTACGTTCCATGCCTGTCAATGTTTCCAAGTTAATTCCTCCCTTTGCGGCGTCAATCATAATTAACGGCAGGCGTTCTGTCAACGTCGCGACAAAAATACGGCCGTCACGAATGACGGCCGCGCACAAGCCGTGTCGACAGCGGCAATGAACGTTCGGCAAGGAACACGCCAAACGCAGCGACAACACGGTCGCACAGGACGTGCGACCGCCCGGCGTACGACGCGTGATGCGTCGTCCGTCGGGTCAACGCCCTTTTCTTTTGGTTACTTTTCTTTTGGGCGAACAAAAGAAAAGTAACGTTAGAACACATCTTCGGCATGTTTGAGCTTTCGGCGATTTATAGCGAAAAGCAACACGAAAATCAACACGAAAACGAATACCAGCGTCGAGAGCGCGTACATTTCGGGGTGAATGCCGATTTTCAATTCCGCGTAAATTGCCGTGGTCAACGTGTCGACGCCCGCGCCTTTCGTGAAGTGCGTGATTATGAAGTCGTCGGCGGACATGGTGAACGCCAACAAAAATCCCGCGAAGATGCTCGGTCGCAACTCCGGCAACACGACGCTCCAAAACGCTTTGAACGGCGACGCGCCCAAGTCCAAAGCCGCTTCGTAAAAACTTTTGTCCAGAGCCATCAACTGCGGCATGATACACAAAATCACATACGGCACGTTGAAGACAATGTGCGCCAAAAGTATCGACGCGTAACCCAAACGAAGTCCCAAGCCCATGAACAGCAACATCAGCGAAATTCCCGTGACAATGTCCGCGTTGAGTATCGGCACGTTCGTCACGCTCATGAAGGTCGCCCGCCACTTGCGCGAAAGTTCTTTCATTGCCACGCACGTTATCAAGCCCAAAACCGTCGCGATTGCCGCCGAAGAAATTCCAATCGTCAACGTGTTTGAAAGCGCGTTCATGATTCGGTCGTCTTCAAAAAGTTTCGTGTACCAATCAAGCGTCACGCCCGTCCAGTGCCCGCGATATCGGCTTGCGTTGAAAGACTGCGCGATTAAAACTCCGATCGGCGCGTACAGGAACAGGAAAATCGTCGCGAGATAAACTTGCTTCAGATACTTCACGCGGCGTCACCTTCTTCCTTAATCGGGTCGAACGCCATTGTCAACAGCATGTTCAGCACGATAAAAATCATCAGGATAACCGACAACGCACAACCGAGGTGCCAATCGTATTGGAACGTGAATTCCTGTTCGATTATGTTGCCGATTAACAGCAACTTTCCGCCGCCGAGCAATGCGCTGATTACAAACGTCGTCAACGCGGGAATGAAAACCATCGTGATTCCGCTCACCGCTCCGGGCAACGTCAACGGCAAAATCACGCGGAAGAATTTCTGCCACGCGTTTGCGCCCAAGTCCTGCGCGGCTTCCAAAATACTGCGGTCAATCTTCGACAGCGAGATAAACAGCGGCAAGACCATGTACGGCAGGAAATTGTACACCATGCCCAGGACGATTGCGCCGGGCGTGTTAATCATCTGCAACGTCGGCAGGTTCACAAGCCGCAACAGCTGATTGATTATGCCGTTGCCTTCAAGAATCGTTTGCCAAGCCATCGTCGACAAAAGCGAATTCATCCACAGCGGCAAGATGAACAGCAGTGAAATTATCGTCGTGTTGTCGCGTTGACGTTCGGTCAAAATCAAACACAGCGGGTAAGCCAACAGCAAACATATCACCGTGCTGACCAACGCCAATTCAACCGACAGGACAAGCGCGTCCCAAAAGCCGCGTTGAAAAATCATTGCAAGGTTCGCCGTCGAAAAGTTTCCGTCGTTGTCGGTCACGCCGTACCAGACAATAAAAATCAGCGGGACGAAGATGAACAGTCCCGCCCAGATAAGAAACGGCGTCAACAACACGTTGCGCGAGAATTTGTTAAACATCTTGAGCAACCTCCTCGTCTTCGGATTGCGGCTTGCTCATGATTTGAATGTTTTCGGGAGCCACGCGCAGACTTACGCGTTCGCCGACAGTTCGCCCCGTCGTCGACTGAACGAGCCACTCGAAGCCGTCCGCCTCAACGTTAATGTCGTAACTCATGCCCCAGAAGACCACGCGGGTCACCACGCCGTTAAAGCCGTCCTCCTGCGGCGGGGCAAGCTTAATGTCTTCGGGACGAATCTGCACGTCGACGGGACAATCCGCGGGAAAACCTTCGTCGACGCACGGATATTCGCGGCCAAAAATCTTAACGACGCGGTCGCGAATCATTACGCCATCGATTATGTTGCTGTCGCCGATAAAGTCCGCCACGAACGCATTTTCGGGTTCGTTGTAAACGTTTTCGGGCGTGCCGACTTGCTGAATGTAACCCTGATTCATGACGACAACGCGGTCGCTCATCGACAAGGCCTCTTCCTGGTCGTGCGTGACGAAAATAAAAGTGATGCCCGTCTCCTTGTTGATTCGGACAAGTTCGCGGCGCATGGCACGGCGAAGTTTCAAGTCCAGCGCGCTCAACGGTTCGTCAAGCAAAAGAACTTTCGGTTCGTTGACGACGGCGCGGGCAATCGCAATTCGCTGCTGTTGACCGCCGCTTAACTTGGTAACGTCGTGCTTTTCGTAGCCGTCGAGGTTGACCAGTTTCAGCGCGTACTTGACTTTGTCGCGAATGTAATCGGCCGATTTGCCCGCGATTTTCGGCCCGAAGGAAATATTTTCTTCAACGTTCATGTGCGAAAAGAGAGAGTACTTTTGGAAAACCGTATTGACCGGTCGTCGATTCGGCGGCAGGCGCGTGATGTCTTTGCCGTCGAAGAGGACGCGCCCCGTGTCGGGTTGTTCAAAGCCGCCGATAATCCGAAGCATCGTCGTTTTGCCGCAACCCGAAGGTCCCAACAGCGTGATGAATTCGCTTTCGTAAATCGTCAAGTCGATCTCGTCAAGCACGCGCAGACTTCCGAACGACTTTGCGACGTTTTCCAAATGTATCAGTTCCCGTTTCATCTCCCAGCAACCTTTCACGAAAAAAATTTGCGACATTGTACTAAAAAAGTTCGCGTCAAGCAAGTTGCGCGCCGTGTGAAATTCGGCAACAAAAAACGACGCGTTGAAGTTCGCGCCGTTGAAAGTTTTACTGCCGAGGTTCGCGGTTGACTTGGTTCGTCGAAGAATTTTTTTGAGCTTGCCGAACAAGTTCTTGAATTTGCTGCGGAATGTAAGGCTTGAAGTTGAACGGGGTCGCAATTCCAAAGCCGCCCGCGACGCGTTCAAGTTCGTCGTCCGTCAAAAGTTCCGCGTCGTCGAATTTTTTGTTCGCCATGATTGTCGCCTCCCGAAAAGTTTACGTCGAGCGCAAAAGTTTCACGTACAAGACGAGCGCGATTGACAATATCGCCGTCATGAAAAGCGCGACGCCCGTCCAGCCGAACGTTGACAGAAATGTTCCGCCCGCCGTGCCGACGACGCTTGCGCCGACGTAGTAAACCAGCATGTAGCCCGCCGACAGTCGCGCTTTGTCCGCCGTCGACAACTTGCCGACCCACGCCGCCGCCGTCGAATGTGCGCCGAAGAATCCGTATGTCACGAAGCCGACGCCCAAAAGTTTTATCGCCAACGAAGCCGCACAAGTCAAGCCGACGCCCGCGAACATTACAAGGAGCGACACGAGCAAAATTTTCCCGTTGCCGACTTTGTCCGCAAGCCGACCCATGACCGCCGACGCGACAGTTCCCGCGACGAACAGGAAGTAAATCAGCCCGACCTGCGTTTGCGACAGTTCGTAAGGTTCGGCAAGCAGGACGTAGCTGATGAAATTGTACGTGCAGACGAACACGCCCATAATCGCCGCCGCCACACCGTAGACCGCAAGCAAGTTCTCGTTGCGGAAAAGTTTGACGAAGTCCGGGAGCGACGCGTTTGCTTGTTGACCGACAAGATGTTTCGGGCGCGGCAAGGTGAACACGAACGCCAAACCGATTAACAGATACGTCACGCCCAAAATCGTCAACGCCGTCCGCCAGTCTAACACGTCCGTCAAAAAGCTCAGCGACATGCGCCCGACAAGTCCGCCGACCGCCGTGCCCGCGACGTAAATGCCCGTGACCGCGCCGATTATCTTCGCGTCGAATTCTTCGTTGATGTAAGCAAACGCCATTGACGGGAAGCCCGCAAGCCACATGCCCTGCACGAAACGCAATGCAAGAATCACGCCGAAATTGTCGCTGACGGCAATCAAAATCGCAATCACCGACGCCAAGATTAATGCAAACGTCATGACAGTTTTTCGCGGCAAAACTTTGGCGAACAGCGCGATTAAAATCATCGAACACGCCATGCCCGCCGTGCCGAACGAGACCGCCAAACTTGCCGACGCGGGCTCCACGCCGAAACTTTCCGTGAACACCGGGATTATCGGTTGCACGCAATATTCCGCGCCGAAGGTGACCAGTCCGCCCAAAAACAAAGCGACGTTCGCGGCGAAATATTTCTTCGAGCGGCGTGAAATTTTTTCCGTCACGTCAAGCGAGAATCGCAGAAACGCGGGTGTCGACGTCGCGCATTGCAACCAAAATTTTGTTCATGATCTTCGCGAAATTCTCAATCGACGCTTCGGAATAGCGGCTTGCGTCGTAATCGAGGAACACGTCATAAGTGCCGTCGTCCTGCGCTTCAACTTCAACGTCAAGCGCGTTCTCCACGGCGGAAATTTCGTTCGGCGGCAGATAAATCGTCTCCATTGTCGTGTCGCAGAAAATCGGGTCGTTGTTTATTCCCTTCTGGAAAATGAAACTGACGCAGTCGTCTTCAAGCCCGTCGTTGTAAACCATGTCGAGGCCTTTGCGGTATTGAGTGCCCTGACGAATTTGCCCTTCGAGTTGATTGAGGAAATCGCCGACGGTAATGTCTTCGCTGAAATTCCACGCGCACGGAAACTGTTCGAGCATCAAGCCCATCAAGCGGCGTTCGCGCATGTTCGTGCGGCCGTTGTGAATCCAGCTCATAATCGCTTCGTTCGAGCGGGTGATTTTCGCCAACGTCATCATCGTCGCGGCAAGGAAGAAAGTATTTTCACTGCGGCCGGTCGTGCGGAAGA
Source organism: uncultured Selenomonadales bacterium (assembly GCA_947165295.1). Classification (GTDB taxonomy): domain Bacteria; phylum Bacillota; class Negativicutes; order Selenomonadales; family Selenomonadaceae; genus Quinella. The sequence continues at coordinate 6,215 of CAMUZU010000021.1, forward strand.
ATTCTTCGGTGAAGTTCTTGAACGTGTATTCGACGTTGCCCTGAGTCCACGCGGCGACACCTTCGACGTCAATGGGCGGCAGATGTTTGCTCTTGTCGAACGGAGCCAGCATCTTTCGCCAATAATCGTGCGCGTCGGCAAGGTCGGCAGGCGGAATGTGCGCCTCTTCGTCGACGTATTCGGCGTAACTGAGCACGGGACGATTGACCGTGCGGCCGCGATAAATCTTTTCGATTTCGCGCAGGCAAAGAATCGAACTCGCCACGCCGTCCATTATCGCATGATAAAAGTCGGCGTAAAAATATCTCGCGGTCGGCGTCTCGATAACGTACATGCGCCACAGCGGCTTGTTGATAATCCTGTACGGCTCGCGCAGTTTTTCCATGTGCGAATCAAAGTCCGCGTCGCTCATGCGAATGATTTTGACCGGCTCAATGTCGCCGTCGAAAATCTGACACAGGTCGCTTGTTTCAGGGTGAAAGACGAAGCGGCAACGGAAGATGTCGTGCGCGTTGAGAACCTCGTTGACCGCGTCGACGAAGCGTTGAAGGTCAATCTGCGTCGACAGTTTGAACAGGCCGCCGATATTCATCATCGTTGACTTTGCCTTGTTGAAGTGCGTGTCGACAAGCCAACGCTGAATCGGGCGCAGCGGGTAAAATTTCTTCGTGGTGAAGCCGTCCATAAAAAATACCTCCTTAAACGACAACGACGAGTTTGTTTTCGTCGCCGTCAATCATGTACTTCTTTTCGCGCACGCTGTCAAAAATCTGTCGCAGGCGCGGGCTAATGTTTGCGTCGAGCGGGCTGAGTGCTTTGCCGTTGTCGCGGTGTGTCGCCGTCAAACGACAACAACGAACTTGTTTTCGTCGCCGTCAATCATGTACTTCTTTTCGCGCACGCTGTCAAAAATCTGTCGCAGGCGCGGGCTAATGTTTGCGTCGAGCGGGCTGAGTGCTTTGCCGTTGTCGCGGAAAATTATCGTCATCGAGTTTTCGGCCGGGATAATCGAAATCTCCAGCTGAAACGGTTTTTCGTTGCGGAAAGCGTACGCGTGAAACAGTTCCGAAATTAAAGCCGTCAAAAAGTTTTTGCGTCCGAGCGGGAAGTTCGTCCGCGAAAAATATTTTTCCAGTGACTTCGACAGCGCGCCGAAATTTTCTTTCGCGGCGGGTGTGTCGAAGCAGAACTGTTGAGCCAACTTCTGCGGGTCGATTAACAGCAAACCGAATTTGTTTCGCGTCAACAGCTTGTTCAAAAGCAACGCGACGACGAACGACAATCCGACGCCCAACCACATTTGCCACTGACCGTACACGCCCGCGAACATGCCCGCGCTTGGCAAGACCAACAGCAACAGGAACTTCAACAGCGCGCCGAAGTTGAGCCGTTCAATGTAAATGTAATAGTTCGAGAACATCAGCACGACGCCCAAAAACACCGTGAACGGCAGGAAAATTCTTGCGGCAAGCACACAGTCCGCGTAAAGAACTTGTTCGCGGTTGACGCCGAACAGTCCCGGCAAAAACTCCGCGAATACGAAGCCGAACACGATTATCGCAAGCGTCACGGCGATTGTCGACGAAATTCCAAGCCGCATTGTCTTCGCCACGGAATGAAGCGCGCCCTCCGCGTGATACTGACAGATCATCGGTTGCAGGCAATCGACAATGCCCGTGTAAATCGTAATCAGCAGCGTGACCAAATTGATTATGACCGTGACGACAATCAGGTTGTTTTCGCCGAAACGCCACAGCGTGAACTGCGCGAAAATCAGCGGCAACAGCGTCAAGCACAGCGTGTCCATCGAGTGATACCAGCTGTAGAAAATTCCTTGCGCGAATTCGCGGTTGTTCCAGTAGCGCACGAACTTGAGCTGACATTTCTTCGAGAACAGATACGGCACGTGCCACAGGAAGCTGACCAGGTTGCCGATTGTCGTCGCAATGCCGATACCGATAACGCCGAACTGTTGACCGAGCAAGACGTCAAGCACAACGTTGACGACGAACATCGCCGCCGACGCTTTGACGCAAACATTTTCTTCGCCTTCGGCAATGTAAATCGTGTAGAAGTAAATGTTGAGCATCATTGGCAGCGACAGGAACATAAGCCCGTGATAGTAGTCGAGCGCGTAAGTCATAAGCTCCGGCGAAATTTTCCACACGGACAAAATCTGCTTGTCGAACGCGACGAACACAATCGTCAACAAGACGCCCAACGCAACCGCGCCAATCGTGCCCATGCCGAAAAGATCGTTCGCCTTGTCGCGGTCGTTGTGACCTTTGGCGTACGAAAACATCATCGCCAGCCCGTCGGCAACCATGTAACTCAAGAAAGACACGAGCGTCACAATCGGCGACACGAGCGTCATTGCCGCAACCGCGTCTTCGCCTATGAATTGTCCCGCGACAATGTTGTCCGTCAATATCAGGACGTAAGAAATTGACATTGACGCCAGCGACGCCACGAAGACCGACCGAAAGCGTTTGCCGATAACCGTTTGAGCCACGAGTGTTCCCTCCGCAAAATTTTATACGTGCGCGATTATAACATGTTACACAAAAAAAATCCCGCCGAGTGCCCGACGGGGAAAAAATTTTTTCAGCACAGTTTCAGTCAACGCGTCCGTTGTTGATGCCGACGAAGCCGCCGCAGGTTTCGTTGCCGTTGACTGTGCCGTTCGCCGTACAGTTTTGAATCCAGCTACTTTTTTCCGACGAAGCCGAAAAGCCCGCGCAGTTGTTGCCCGCGTTGACGTAAGCCGCAAGTTTGCACAGGTCGCGAGCCGTCGCAATTCGCCTCATCTCTGACAACTGAAACCTTAAATCGTATGCAAGCGGATTGAACTGGTGCCGCCTTCGCCGTACTTCATGCCCGCAGTTAAAATGACGAGGTCGCCTTTTTGAACGTAACCGTGTTCAAGCGCGCTTGTCGACGAATACTCAATCATCTGCACGATGTCGAGCCACGGCGTGCCGGAAATTGGGAAGACGCCCCAACGCAAGTTCAAATGCCGCGCCACTTGATCGGTCTGCGTGAAGGCGATAATCGGCGCTTTCGGGCGATACTTCGAGACGACACGCGTCGTGTAACCCGAACGAGTCGGTGTGATAATTGCCGCCGCGCTGAGTTCGTAGCCGAGCTGAACCGTCGCGTGCGCAATGGCGTCCGTGTGCGAATGTTTGTGCTCCATGCCCTTGCCGAGGAAAATCTCTTTGTATTCGAGCGACTCTTCGATACGCAGGGCGATTTGATTCATCATTGACGCCGCTTCGACGGGGTACTTGCCGCCCGCAGTTTCGCCGCTGAGCATGATTGCATCCGCGCCGTCGAGAATCGCGTTGCCGACGTCCGAAACTTCCGCACGCGTGGGACGCGGATTGGTCGTCATTGATTCGAGCATTTGCGTCGCGACGACGACGGGCTTGCCGACGGCGTTACACTTCTTGATAATTTGCTTCTGGATAATCGGAACGTCTTCGGCGGGAATTTCGACGCCGAGGTCACCGCGGGCAACCATGATACCGTCGCTGGCTTCGATAATCGCGTCGATGTTCTTGACGCCTTCAAGGTTTTCGATTTTGGAAATAATTTCCATGTGGCCGCCGTTGTCGACGATAAGCTTGCGAATTTCTTCAACGTCCGAGGCGCGCTGAATGAAACTTGCCGCGACAAAGTCCATGTCGTTTTCAATGCCGAAGAGAATATCTTTGGCGTCCTGTTCGCTGACGGCGGGAAGTCCCAACGAAACTCCGGGCGCGGCGACGCGTTTGCGACTGCTCATCTTGCCGCTGTTAAGAATCGTCGTGTGAATGTCCTTGCCGACAATCGCGTCAACTTTGAGTTCGACAAGCCCGTCGTTGAGCAAAAGTTTGTCGCCCGCTTTAACTTCGGTGTACAGCAATTTGTGATTGACGGTTGCTTGAGTTTCGTCGCCGAGAATGTCTTTATTGACGAGCGTGAACTTGTTGCCTTCGACGAGCTGAACCGCGCCGTCTTTGAATTCGCCGAGTCGCATTTCGGGGCCTTTGGTGTCGAGAATCAGCGCGATAATCTTGCCCGCCTTTTGAGCCGCAGCTTTGACCGCGTCGATGCGTTTCTTGTGACCGGCGTGGTCGCCGTGCGAAAAGTTGAAACGAGCCGCGTTCATGCCGTGTTCAATCAGGCCGTCGAGGACGCCCGGCGCGTCGGTTGCGGGGCCTTGCGTGCAAATAATCTTGGTTTTCTTAAGCATGACATCAACCTCCGAAGAAATTTTTTTCAGTATACGTTACTTGCAATTGAAAGTAAAGCCGCAACGGTAAACAGGCCGTCATGGATGACGGCCGCCGCCCGCAGTTGATACAGGATGTATCACCTGCGGGCTGTTTTCTTTTGGGTAACGTGGACGTTGCATCCAATTTGATTTAACGTTGTTGCTCCGATTAGCGAATCGGTCAACCAAACTGTTCCCCCGCTTTTAAAGCGGGTCTTTTGCGCCAAAAGAAAAGTAACACAGCACTCACGAATTACGCATAAAAAAATCCCGTCAACCGAAGTCAACGGGAGCAACGTGACGTTGCATCCAATTGGTGTAACCCGCGACGTTTTCGTCAACAAAAAATCCCGCCGACCGAAGTCAACGGGAATTTCTTACTGCTTGTCGTTGAAGCTTGTGGGACGCGGTCTTTTAAGTCCGCCCGCCGCCGCCACAAGGTCAAGCTCTTCAAGCGAAAGTTCTTCGTTGCGCTCTTCGAGGATTGCTTGCCGACGCAACTTCAGCTTGAGCAGGAGGCTGTCCTTTACATTGCTGAACTGCGAAAAATCTACGTCCGCCAATCTTTCTTCTACCGTCTTTGTCATTTTGAATCGCTCCTTTGTTGTCGTTTGCTCATTATACGCCGCACGAACGATTTTGTTACACATCCGACGAAAAATTTTTTGCGGGCTTGTCGAACGGGCGTAACGAATTTATAATCCGTGCGTACAAGTTTTAAAAGGAGGAATTCGCATGAACATTTTCAAGACGTTTGTGTTAATGGCAATGCTCACGGGCTTGATGGTCGCTATCGGCGGCATGATTGGCAATTCGACGGGCGCAATGATTATGCTTGTAATTTCGTTGGGCATGAACTTTGCAACTTACTGGTTCAGCGATTCGATTGTGCTCAACAGTTACAACGCACGCGAAATTTCCCGCGAAGACTCGCCGCAACTTTATGACATTGTCGAGAAACTCGCCGCCAACGCGAACTTGCCCATGCCGCGTGTTTACGTGATTGACAGTGCCGCGCCGAATGCTTTTGCGACGGGCAGAAACCCCGACAACGCCGCAGTCGCCGTGACGACGGGCTTAATGAAAGCTCTTGACTACAACGAAATTTCGGGCGTGTTGGGTCACGAATTGGCGCACGTCAAACACCGCGACATTTTGATTGGGACGATTGCCGCGTCAATGGCGGGCGTCATTTCGTTGGTTGCCGACATTGTGCAATGGGGCGCAATTTTCGGCACGCGTGACGACGACGAAGACAACGGCGGGATTGTCGGCTTCCTGTTGACGGTTATTGTCGCGCCGCTTGCCGCCATGTTGATTCAGCTTGCCGTGTCTCGTTCACGCGAATACGACGCGGACAAAACCGGCGGCGAAATTTGCGGCAACCCGCTGTATCTTGCCTCCGCGCTGGAAAAGATTGAGTATTACGCCGCGAACTATGACCCGATGCCTCAGGCGGGAACTGCCACGGCGCACATGTTCATAATCAATCCGCTTGAGAACTCCAAGAAGGCGTTGAAGAATTTGTTTTCGACGCACCCCGACACCGACGACCGAATCGCTCACCTGCGCGAACAGGCACGCGACATGCGCTTGCCCGCGTGACGGTCAAAAAAAAGTCCCCGCCAACTTCGACGGGGATTTTTTAATACGTGCGTTTCTTGACAAAATCGTCGTAACTCATTGAACGCGTGTGTTTGGTGTGCGCCCACTCGTGTTCGTTGCGGTGAATGAACCCAATGAAGATTATCGGTATCCACGAATAAATAAACAGCGGATAAAACAGCAGGTACCACCACGACTTAAGCTTTGCGCGAACTTTCAGCAGGATAATCATCGGCAGGACGTATTGCGCAATCATGATCACGATTAAAATCTGCGACGGCATGACCGAATAAATGTTCGTGTACAGCGCGCCGACCGCCAGTTGAATGTAACTCATCAGGAAGAAAAACGACGACAGCATCAGGAAATGCGGTTGCAACAGATACAAACAGCCGTCGAACATGCGAATATCTTTTCGCCGCCAACCTTCGCGAAGCATCTTCGGGATAAATCTGTGCGCCACGTCGAATTGACCTTGCGCCCAACGTTTCCGCTGTGTCCACGACTGCGCGAACGTCAACGGCTTTTCGTCGTAAACAATCGCGTCGTGCGCCCACGTCGTCTTCATGCCTTCGGCAAGCGACTTCATTGTAAACTCCATATCTTCGGTTAAGCACGTCGCCCGCCAGCCGTGTTTCTTGAGCACGTCAAGGGTAATGCACATGCCCGTTCCGCCGAGGACAGCCGACAAGCCGATATTCGTTTTGGCGAGGTGTGACACGTAATCGATAACCCAAAAGGCAATTGCGAACGTGCCGCTGACCCACGTGTCGTAAGGATTTTTCGCGTCAAGGAAGCCTTGAATAATTTTGTCGCCCTTGCACAGCCGATTGTTCATCTCGAACAGAAATTTCGGGTGAACCAGATTGTCCGCGTCGAAAATCGCAACGGCGTCATAAACTTGCCCGCGAGCCTCCATGTCGAAAAGTTTCTCGAACATCCACTCCAGCGCGAAGCCTTTGGACTTTTTGTTTTCGTCGACGCGGCGACAAACAATCGCTCCGGCACGTTCGGCAATTTCGGCGGTGTTGTCCGTGCAGTTGTCCGCGATAACGAAAATGTCGTACAGTTCGTCGGGATATTCCAGCGACTTCAGATTTTTAATCAGCGGCTCGATAACCGCGCTTTCGTTGTGCGCCGCGACAATCACGGCGAATTTTTTTTGCGGAGTTTGGATTTTGACTTCGCGCCGTCGCCACATGCCGAAAAAACCGATCAAGCACAGGTAAAACGTAAACACGAACAGTACCACTTGCAGCGGCACCATGAGAACATCCAACGGGTAATTAAACATTTGTTTTGCCTGCCTCGGTTGTCAAAGTTTGTCGCGTGTCATGAGCGTTATCAGCGAATTGACGATGCCGAAGACCGCGTAAGTTGCGAACACCGCCGTCAACACGCCTTGAACGGGAACTTCCCGCGCAATGTAAATTATGCCCGCGAACAGAGCCGCCGCGAAAATTTTTGCGACGAGGAAAAGTTTTTCGCCGCCGCCTTTGAAGTCGGGATAATGCACGTGGCTGACCATCAAGTACGCGACGATTATCACGGTTATCGGGTAGACGAGCCCGAAGTTTTCGGGGCGAACGTCCAGCGCAAGGAACAACAGCGTCGTCGTCGCGACAATGCAGCCGCCCGCAGGTATCGCCAAACCCATGAAGAAGCCGTGCACGACGCTTGTGTTGACGTTGAACCTTGCAAGCCGCCACATGCCGCACAGCGCGAAGATTATCGCCGCCGCCTTGCCGAGCAAACCGAAGTTGTGCATACAGAACGCGTACGCCAAAAACGCGGGTGCCACGCCGAACGAGCCGAGGTCGCACAGCGAATCCATTTCCTTGCCAAGCTCCGACGTGGCGTTGAGTGCGCGGGCAACTCGACCGTCCATGCCGTCGGCAATCAAAGCGATCAATATGAATATCGACGCGTTGAAGTAATCGCCTTCGTATGTCGCCAAAATCGAACACATGCCGAAAAATAAATTCGCCGCCGTGCAAGCGTTCGGCAAAATCCACTTCATAACCGTCACCTCACCGAATCCGCCCGATAATCGATTCGCCGCCGCGGACTTTGTCGCCCTTTTTGACGAGAATCTCGACGTTGTCGGGAACGACCAGCTCCGTGCACGAGCCGAAACGAATCAAGCCGTAAAGTTCGCCTTTTTCAAGTTTGTCGTCAAGCGTGACCCAACTGACGATTCGCCGCGCCAAAATGCCCGCAACTTGCGTGACCGTCACGCGAAGCCTGTCGTTTTCGATGCCGATTAAATGTCGCTCATTCTCGAAGCCGACCGAATCTTTGTACGCGGGACGAAATCTGCCGCAGACGTACTTTTGAATTTTAATTTCGCCGGCAATGGGACTGCGGTTGACATGCACGTCGAACACCGACAGAAAAATTATCACCTTGCGACAATGCCCGTTGACAAAGTCGTCGTCGTCGACCTCCGTCACGTCTTGAACCGTTCCGTCGGCGGGCGACACGATTAAGTTTTCGTCGGCGGGAATTGTGCGCTTCGGGTTGCGGAAAAAATAAATGCAGTAACACGCGAGCACGGCGGGCACAATCGCGGCGTACGGGTGAATCAGCACGCCGAGAAAAATCGCCACGAGGAGCGCGACGCCCGCGAAGTAAAAGCCTTCCTTGATGATGCTCAAAATTATCACGCTCCAAAATTTTCAGCCGTTGACTTTCTGTTGATGAACTTTCAAAACGAATTTCGGCAAGGCGACCAAACGTCCTGCGCGGGACGGTTGCAACATTGCGCGGAAAAGCCATTCAAGTCGTGCACGTTGCATCCAAAGCGGTGCACGCTTGACGACACCCGCCATTACGTCGAAGGTGCCGCCCACGCCGATTGACACGGGCACGTTGAGTTCGTCGCGGAATTTGGCAAGCCACTTCTCCTGCTTCGGGACGCCCAGAGCCGCAAGCAAGATGTCGGGGCGCGAAGATTTTATCCGCGAAATAATTTCCGGCTCGTCGCTTGAAGTGAAGTAACCGTTGCGCGTGCCGACGATTTTTATGCCGGGGTAAAGTTGTTCGGCTTTGGACTTTGCTTTGTCGGCGATTGTCGGCGCGGAACCGAACAGAAAAAATTTCCAACCTTTGACGGGCGCAACTTTCATAAGCTGTTGAACCAAATCGAAGCCCGCGACGCGTTCGGGCATGTGTTTGCCCAGGTGTCGTGCCGCCCAAACAGTTCCCGCGCCGTCGGGCACGACCAAACTTGCCGCGTTCAAAATGTCTTTCAATTCGGCGTCGTGTGTGGCACGCAAAAGCATTTCGGCGTTGGCCGTCGCCACGATTGACGGCTTGCCCGCGTCGATTAAATTTGCCACGCGCTCGACGGCCTGCGACATTGTCACCGCGTCGACCTTAACGCCAAGGATATTTACACGTTCGTTCATGTGAAAAACTCCGAATAAATTTGTCGGCTTGCCAAATTGTTCCGCCGTTTTTAAAGCGGCCGTTCAGTCATTGAAAAGCTCCAAAAAAATTCCGTCCTCCAAATTGCGAATATTGTACAGCGTCGGCAGGACAAGGAAAGTTTCCTTCAAGTTTCGCCGCGCAGAATGCCAGCCTTTGCCGTCGGTAACCCAAACGAATTCAAAGCCGGCAATGTTCCGCGACTCAAGGGCAATCGTTTTGTAACTGCGCGCAGTCTCGTTGAGTTTTGAGCCGCCGCCCGTGTAAAAATTTGTCTCGATACCGAAAACTTTATTCGCAGTCTTGACGACAAAATCAAAGCGTTTGCTCGAAGTTCTGTTCGCAGTAATTGCCGACAAGTCAAGCCCGACTTCGACGCCTGTCACGTAATCATACAAATTGCTGATGATGTGATTCGCGGTAAGATTTTAAAACTCGACCCACTCCGTCGAAAGCTCGCCGTCGTCGCCAATCACCGAAATTTGTCTGTGTTCGACATTGTCGGAATCAACGACGAAATTACCCGCGTTATACTCTTGAATCGCCGCAGAAATGGCATCTTCTTGCGACGCCGCTTCAATTTCAAACGTCTCCGAAACGGTTTCTTCGATAACGACACGATATTTACGCATGGATTAAACCACCTTTCGATAAACGCCGTGCCCGACAAACTCGATAAAGCCCCTGTCGCGCAGAAACTGAAGTTGCTGACGGATTTTCGCGTCGACGTTGCGATTTTGATTGTGCTTGGCTTTGAGTGCGTCTGCGAACTTGTAAACGTCCTGCAAAGTGAAAACTTCGGAGCCGATGTTATTTACGCAGTTCAAAACGTCCAAAATCCAGCCGCGCAGATTGTGATTGTCCGTCCGCAACGATTTTATCTTGTTGTAACTGCGCAGGACTTCGGCAACTTCAACTTCGTGTCCGTTGCGGATTATCGGCAACTTGCCTTGTGCGGGAATTTTTTCGTACAGGATATTGCATCCAATCCAACCGGCTCGTCTTGCCGTCGGCGGCAGTGGTTTGCGCCGTTCGATTATGTCCGTTGTGAAGAAAAATTTCGGCACAAACGTCAAATTCGTCACGAACAGCGACGGCGAATATTGCATAACGAAAAGTTGCGGATTGACGTTGCTCGTGATTCGTTCAATCATTGTGCGATACGCGCCGTCGGGAATTTTCGCGCCGATTCGATTCTTTGTGCTTTTAAGCTCAAACGTTTCGCCGCAATTTGAACAATAAACGTCGGCAACGGGCGAATTGTTCTGTATCTTGTCGACATGTTCGTTGCCGCAACAGGGACAAAACAAATTTTTAGTCAACCAACTTTCGCTCATCACGCGAATTTTTTGCGACGCGCTTTTGTAATCGGCGGCAAGTGATTCGTCGAACTGCAAGTTCATTATTCCACGGTCACCGACTTTGCAAGGTTGCGCGGCTTGTCGACGTCACAACCGCGAGTTATCGCCGCGTAGTAAGCAAGCAACTGCAACGGCACGACGGTCAAAAGCGGAATTAACAGCTCGTCCGTTTCGGGCACGAAAATGACGTGATCGAGATATTTTTCAAGTTCCGTGTCACCTTGAGCCGCAATGCCGATGACAATCGCGTCGCGGGCTTTGACTTCCTTGATATTCGACAAAGTTTTTTCGTAGACGCTCTTTTGAGTCGCCAGCGCAATGACGGGCACTCCTTCGACAATAAGCGCAAGTGTGCCGTGTTTGAGTTCGCCCGACGCGTAAGCTTCCGCGTGAATGTAAGAAATTTCCTTGAGCTTGAGCGCGCCTTCCAACGCGACGTCATAATCGAGACTGCGCCCGATATAAAACACGTCTTCGTTAAAGCCGTATTGCCGTGCGAAAGTTTTAATCGGCTCCACGTCCGACAGCGTTTCGGAAATCTGCGCGGGAATTTTTTTGAGCAGGTCAATCAAGCCGCGAATTTTTTCTGCGGATTGCGTGCCCAAAATTTGCGCCATGTACAAAGCAAGCATGAACATCAAAATCAACTGCGTCGTGTAAGCTTTGGTCGACGCGACGGCAATTTCCGGTCCCGCCCACGTGTGAATTACTTGGTGCGCTTCGCGGGCAATCGAAGAGCCGACGACGTTCGTTATCGCCAAAGTTTTCGCGCCGCGACGTTTCGATTCTTTCAGCGCGGCAAGTGTGTCCGACGTTTCGCCCGATTGACTGACAACGACGACCAAAGTTTTTTCGTCGACAATCGGGTCACGGTAACGGTATTCGCTGGCAAGGTCAACTTCAACCAACTTGCGCGCAAGTTTCTCAATGTAAAATTTGCCGACAAGCCCGGCGTGATAAGCCGTGCCGCACGCGACGATATAAATTTTGTCGATGCCGTCGAGAAAATCTTTCGTCCAGTTCAGCTCGTCGAGGACGATTGAGCCGCCGTCTTTGGCAATGCGCTTGCTCATTGTGTCGCGCACGGCTTTGGGTTGCTCGTTAATCTCTTTGAGCATGAAGTGTTCGTAGCCGCCCTTTTCGGCAGCCTCGGCGTTCCAGGTGACGTGGAAAACTTTCTTGTCGACAACTTCGCCGCGACGATTGAAAATCTGCACGGAATCATTGCGGACAATCGCAAGTTCGCCGTCGTTCAAGATGTAAACTTCGCGTGTGTGATTGATAATCGCGGGAATGTCCGACGCAATGAAGTTTTCACCGTTGCCCAAACCGATGACAAGCGGATTGTCCTGCTTCGCGCAGATTAAAACGTCGGGATGATCTTTCGCCATGAACGCAATCGAATAAGAGCCTTCGATTTTGCCGAGGACTTCGCGAACCGCCGCGACGAAGTCACCGCGATAAGCTTCCTCCAACAAATGCGCGACGACTTCGGTGTCGGTTTCGGAGGTGAACTTGTGCCCGCGAGCGATTAAGTCTTCTTTAAGCGGCAGATAATTTTCGATGATGCCGTTGTGCACGACGACGAAGTTTCCGTGGCAATCGGTGTGCGGATGCGCGTTGCTGTCCGAAGGCCGACCGTGCGTCGCCCAACGCGTGTGACCGATACCGACCGTGCCGACGGGCAACGATGTCTTAAGTTTGTCTTTGAGCGCGTCGAGCCTGCCGACCGCCTTTTCAATAAAAACACTGTCGCCGCAGTCGACGGCAATGCCCGCCGAATCGTAACCGCGATATTCAAGTTTCGTCAAGCCGTCCAAAAGAATGGGCGCGGCTTTTTTTTCGCCGATGTATCCGACAATCCCGCACATAACAAAGCCTCCAAGAATTTATTTCGTCACTGAATTTTTCGTGAAGCAATCGCGGGGATTATATCAAGTTCAAGTACAAGCTACAAGCTTCGCCGAAAATTTTTCCGTGCGCAAACTAAAAGAGCCTGTCACGCGGACAAGCTCCGAAACTTTTCAAAAGTGGTTGACGACGTAGCGATAGATGTTCGACGCGACGGCCGCTTTAAAAGCGGCGGAACAGTTAGTGTGACCCAAAGCCGTCCGACAACTCCGTCGTTATCGTAGCACCGAATCAATTACGCATTGAAAAAAGCCCGCCTTAATGACGAGCCGAAATTTTTCAAGCTGAAGCCGCGTTGACTTTGAGCGCGAGTTTGGATTTTTTGCGTGCGGCAGCGTTCTTGTGAATGGTGTTGTTCGCCGCCGCCTGATCGATGGCTTTGTGAGCCGCGGGCAGAAGTTCCTGCGCTTTGGCAGCGTCGCCCGCCGCGATTGCCGCCAACACGAGCTTTTGAGCTTTCTTCATGCGCGTTTTTTCGGAAATGTTGCGCGCACGGCGTTTCGCGTCGATTTTCATGCTCTTGACGGAAGATTTGATGTTCGGCAAGTTCGTCACCTCCTTGACATTTCTACAGCTACGGGAGTTTATCACAGCGCAATTCAAATTGCAAGCGAAATTCACGGCGCGAACGTCACGGGCGTCAAAAGCATGTAAGCCGAAATTAAAGCCAACGCGACAGTCAATCCCGCCAAAACGTTGCGCTTGCTTGTCAAGTCGGACTTGAGGCTGTCGGATTCTTCGGCGCGTGCTTTGACGGTGAAAAATATCGTCGCGGCAAGAAGCAACAGTTCAACAAGTGCCGTCAAAAAAATTCTGTCGCGGTGCCACAACTTGAACTCAACGCGCATGTGTTTATCTTTGCCGCTCAAAAGCGACGGAGCCAAGTTCCACGTCAAAACTTTCTGCGACACGTCAACTTTGTCCGCGTTGTTGCTGTCGGCTTTGTACGGCAGTTCAATCGTCAAATCGAAGGTGACCTGCGACAGGACGCTTTGAACGGCGGCGGCTTGACTCGGCGAAAAACTTTGTTCACCTGACGAAAGCAAGTCGAAGTTGTACGCGTCGAAGAACCAGCCCGTGCGTTGACGAATGCCCGCGCATTTGCCTTCGTGCGCCATGAACAGCGGAATTTTTTCTGCCGCGAAACTTTTGACGTCGGGATACTGCACGCGAATTTCGTAGCCGGTCATGTTGTTTTCGGTCACGGGCGAAATGTCCGCGTTCGGATTGTGCGCGAAACTTTCTTTGAGCGACTCGATCTGCTCAGCCAAAAGCGGCACGCCGATAAATTTATTGCGCAGGAAAAATTTGCCGTCGTCGGTGACGACAAGCGTCGAATTGCCTTGGAAGCAACCCGCGCACGTCACGCACAGCAACATCGTCGCGGCGAGTAAAAATTTCTTCATCGTGACACCTCCTCGATTATATTTCGGCTGAAAAATTTTTTTGCTGAAGCGCACAACGAAATTTATCCGCCGTTGTACAATCGTCAACCGATAAATTTATCGACGAAATGTTCAGCGACGATGAACAAAAATCCCCTGCGCGACGTGCACAGGGGAATTTTTTTTGCGTCAAATTTTGCTTGTGCCGACTTTGTCGAACGTCTCCAAAATGTCGCGGTCGGGTTCCGAATCAAGTTTGCTGACGAGCCAAATTGCAATAAGCGCGAAGACGAAGCCGGGGACAATTTCGTACAGCCCGAAAAGTTCAAATTGTTTCCACGCAAGCACGGTCACGCCGCCGACGATTATGCCCGCGATAATTCCGTTGCGCGTTGTCCGCCGCCAAAACAAACTCATCAATATCGCCGGACCGAATGCCGCGCCGAAGCCCGCCCACGCGTAAGCAACCATGTCCAAGATAAAGCTGTCGGGATTGAAGCCGAGGAACACCGCGATTGACGCGATTATCAAAACCGACGCCCGCGAAATCCAAACCAGTTCCGATTGATCGGCGTCCTTGCGAAGCAAAGTTTTGTAAAAGTCCTGCGCGAACGCCGAAGCCGCGACCAGCAGTTGTGATGAAGCCGTCGACATTATCGCCGCCAAAACCGCGCTCAACACCAGACCCGCGACTATCGGCGGGAACAGCTGATTCGTCATGAGCAGGAAGACCGTTTCGGCGTTGGTGCCTTCAAGCGTCGTTGACAAGTAAACCGTGCCGACCATGCCGACAGCGACTGCCGCCGCCAAGCTCAAGATGACCCACGTCATTGCAATGTGCGTCGCCTGCGGAATTTCTTTCGTCGACTTGATTGCCATGAAGCGTACCAAAATGTGCGGTTGACCGAAGTAACCCAAGCCCCAAGCAAGCAACGAAATTAACTCGATAACACCCATTGACGAGCCGTCGGGTTTGGTGAGCGGTTGGAACATTGATTCTTTGTACGCGGAAATTGCGCTGATTGTGTCGCCGAAGCCGCCCAAACTCATTGCCGCACATATCGGCACGAGCAGTATCGCGAAAAACATCATCACGCCTTGAATAAAGTCCGTGCGACTGACCGCGAGAAAGCCGCCAATCAGCGTGTAAAAGACGACCGAGCCTGCGCCGAGAAATATCGCGAATTGGAACGGCAGACCGAAGACCGTCTCGAACAGCTTGCCCGCCGCCACGAAGCCGCTTGACGTGTACAGAATGAAAAATATCAAGATGAACACGGCCGGCACGATTCGCAGCAAGTTGCTTGTGTCTTTGTAACGGTTCTGCAGGAATTCGGGAAGAGTCAACGCGTTGCCCGCAATTTCGGTGTATTGCCGAAGCCGCGCCGCAACGAATTGCCAGTTCGCCCACGTGCCGATTGCAATGCCGATCGCGATCCAGCCCGCGTTCAAGCCCGCAAGGTACGCGAAGCCCGGCACGCCCATGAGCATCCAGCCGCTCATGTCCGACGCCTCCGCGGAAAGTGACGTGACCCACGCGCCGAGTTTGCGGTTGCCCAAAAAATAATCGCTCATGTTCTGCGTGCGGCGGTAGTAGTAAACACCAATCGCCATCATCAGCCCGATGTAGAGCACGAACGCATTGATAATTATGATGTCGTTAGTCAAAACAAAATCTGCCTCCTTTCATAACCGCGACATTATAACCGCGAAAAACTTTTTGCGCAATGTCTGCGGCGTTTGACATTGGCAAGCGCGACGATTATAATCAACGCAAAAAAATCGTCCTGCATGAACAGGACGGTGCTCATAAACGGTCTGCCCCCAAGATATATAAATGTTGCGATTAGGAGTTTAGCCGCTGTCAGCCGTGCGATGGCTTAGGCGGCTGTTTTCGTTAATGCCCACAGAATTATCACCGTGAGAACAACGATACGAATGATAACTTTGACCATTCGCGGCACCCCCTTTCCGGGGGCTCCTGTTGATTAGACTGCCTGCCGTTTGGCAACGAGCAAAGTGTTACACAACTTCACAACTGCAAAATTGCACGGCGTTAATTATAGCACGGCTTTGGGAAATTACCAGAGCTTTTTCTTTTATCGGAGGGATTCTCATGACGACAATAATCAACGGGCGACTGATTCTGCCCGACGCAAGCGGCAACTTCAAAATCTGCGCGGGCAAGGCGTTGACCTTCGACGACAAAATAATTTCGATTGACGACGCGGCGGACGGCGAAGTTGTCAACGCGCAAAACTGTTTCGTCGCGCCGGGATTTATCAACGTGCACATTCACGGTTGCGCGGGCGGTGACACAATGGACGACGACGAAAACGCCTTGCCGACAATGCGCGAATTCCTGCCGTCGTCGGGCGTGACAAGTTTCTTGCCCACGACAATGACCATGTCCCGCGAAAAAATTTCCGCCGCGCTTGAAAGGATTCGTCGACAGCAAAAAATTTCTCACGGCGCGAAAGTTATCGGCGCACACCTCGAAGGCCCTTTCATCAGCAAGAAGTTCAAAGGCGCGCAGGACGCTCGACACGTCGTCGGAGCCGACTTCGCGCTCGTCGAAGAGTTTGCCGACGTGATTAAGATTATCACCGTTGCGCCCGAAGAAGTTCCGTTCGACTTCATTGATCGTTGCCGCGAAAAAAATATCGTCGTGTCAATCGGGCACAGCGCGGCGTCTTATGAAGTTGCTTCGGCGGCGATTGAACGCGGAGCCAAACACGTCACGCATCTTTTCAACGCGCAAAGTCCGTTTCACCACAGAAAACCCGGTGTCGTCGGAGCGGCTCTCGATTCGGACGCGATTGTCGAAATCATTGCCGACAATGTGCACGTTCACCCCGTCGCGCAACGTTTCGCAAAAAAAATCAAGCCGCGCAGTCAAATCGTCTTGATAACCGATTCGTTGCGGGCTTGCGGTTTGGGCGACGGCTTGAGCGAATTGGGCGGACAAACCGTTTACGTGCGCGGGAATTTGGCGACGCTTGCCGACGGGACGATTGTCGGGAGTATCGCCACGTTAAACACCGTGCTGAAAAATTTCTGCGCGAACACGAACACGGACGTTGCCGCAGGCGTCGAACTCGTCACAAAAAATCCCGCCGTCGAACTGAACATCTTTGACCGCGTCGGCAGTCTCGAAGTCGGCAAGGCGGCGGACATTACGATTTTCGACGACGACTTCAACATTCGGCGGACGTTCATTGACGGCGCAGAAGTAACCGGCCGTCATGGATGACGGCCTCACCGCTTGCGCGTGATACAGGATGTATCACAGCAAGCGCGGTTTTCTTTGCTACTTTCTTTTGCCGCCAAAAGAAAGTAGATTTATCGACGGACAAGCTTGCACGCAAAGAAGCCGTCGGTCTTCGTGACGTGCGGCACCCGCTTTAGAAGCGGGGGAACAGTTGGTTCAACCCGCAACCGCCCGACAACTCCGACATTGACACTGCGTCTAACTTTCACCGACGGACAAGCTTGCACGCAAAGAAGCCGTCGGTCTTCGTGACGTGCGGCAAAAAAATTTTCGTCTCGACAAGATCGAAGTCCGTGTGCGTCGACAAAAACTTTTCGACGACCGATTGATTCTCACGGCGCAAAATCGTGCATGTTGAGTAAACCAAAGTTCCGCCGCGTTTCAAAGTTCGTGCGGCACTCGACAAAATTTCTTCCTGCAGGGCGGGCAATGCGTCAAGCTCTGCGGGATTTTTTTTCCAGCGCATATCCGCCTTTCGACGCAGGACACCGAGTCCCGAACAAGGCGCGTCAACCAAAACTTTGTCGGCGCGGGCGGGAAACTTGTCGCCGAGTTCGCGAGCATCAAGCAACGTCGGTTCGATAATCGTTATGCCGAGGCGGTCGGCGTTCTGCTTAACGTGCGCAAGCTTCGTGTCGTAAATGTCCGCCGCGACGATTCGCCCGCGATTTTGCATAAGTTCGGCAATGTGCGTCGTCTTGCCGCCGGGTGCCGCGCAACAGTCAATAACGAAATCGCCCGCCGTCGGGTTGAGCAGGTGCGCCGCAGTCATTGAGCTTTCGTCCTGAACTTGACAGAGCCCGTCGCGCAGCGGCTGAAATTTGTCAAGTGCGCCGTGTCCGCGACAGATGATGCCTTCGGGCGCAAACGTCGACGGCTGAGCTTGCACGTCAAACTTTTTCAGCGCGTCAAGGATTTCTTCACGCGTCGACTTGAGCCGATTCACTCGCAGGCAAAGCGGCGGTTCCGTGTTGTCGAAGGTCAAAAGTTCTTTCGTCGCGTCAAGTCCGAATTCGTCGGCGAACAACTTCACCAGCCACGCGGGATGAAACGTTCGCAACGCAAGCGATTCGATGTCGTCGCCCGTCGGGAAATTTGACTTCGACGGTTCACGCACACTTGAACGCAAAACTCCGTTGACGAACTTCGCCGCGCCGAGTCCGCAGAATTTTTTCGCAAGCTCCGTCGATTCGTTGACTGCCGCAGAATTCGGCACGCGGTCGAGGAAAAATATCTGATACATTGCCACGCGCAGGACGTTCAAAACTTTTGCGTCAACTTTGGCAAGCGGACGTTTCAAGTACTTTGAAATTTTCCAATCGAGCGACGCGCCCGCTTTGACTGTGCCGTAAACCAGCTCCGTGCAAAACTTCCTGTCGATGTCGGTGAACTTTTCGCGCCGCAAAGTTTGAGCCAAAGCGACGTTCGCCCACGCGCCGTTTGCGGTGACTTCGTGAACGATTCGCGTCGCGGCAAGTCTGACTTTGTCCACGGGCGTCACCTAAATTTCAATCGCGGGGTTGCCGAAAACTTTCGTGCCGGCTTTGACGCGCTTCAAAACGACTGCACCCGCGCCGACCGTCGCTCCGTCGTCAACCTTCGCACGAGGAAGAATTATCGCGCCGCTGCCGATAAAAACTTCCGAGCCGATCTGCGACTTGCCGGCAATGTTGGCGTGCGGCATGACGCAAGTAAAATCGCCGACAGTCGCGTCGTGCCCGATAATCGTCATTGCGTTCGTCGCGACGAAGTTGCCGATAACCGCGCCGTCGCCAATGTCCGTGTGCGGGGAAATTATCACGCCGCGACCGAGCTTGACCGTCGGCATGACGTAAGCAAGTTCGCTGACAACGTTAATGAATTCGCCGCCGCGAGCCGAAATTTTTTCGCACAGCAAACGTCGAGCTTTGGGCGTGCCGACCGCGCAAGTAAACACGTCGTCGGCGCAAATTTCGTAATTGTTCACGTCGCCGAGCACGGGAATATTTTCGGGCAAGCGTGCGTATTCTTCGTCCGCAAGTTTAATGTCGCCGTCGAGAAAACCTTTAATGCGCCAGTCAACGTCGTAGCCGATTGATTGTTGCGCGTGCCAAAAAACTTCGCGGGCAAAAGCACCCGTCCCGATGATGATTAAGTTCTTCATGTGTGAGCCTCCGATAAATTTTTGTCAGCGCGATGCACGGTGTCTGGTGATTTCGACAAGACCCAAAGGCGTCATGTCGACGACCGTCGTTTTGCTTCGGTCAAGCCGCGCCCGTTCGCGCAGAAAGTCCATCAAAGTTTTTTTGTGCGCGTCGCGAGCCATGTCGATAAAGTCGACGATTATAATGCCGCCCACGTCGCGCAGTTTCAGTTGCCGCAGGACGACTTCCGCCGCCTCCATGTTCGTGCGCAAAATCGTTTCGTCGAAGTCCGCACGACCGACGAATTTGCCCGTGTTCACGTCGACGGCAGTCAACGCTTCGGTTTTGTCGAAGACGACCTGTCCGCCGCCCGGCAAAGTCAGTTCGCGTGCGTTGAGTTTGGAAATTTCGTCCGCAATGTTGAACGCGTCAAAAAGTTTCGCGTCGCCGTCGTGGAAGGAAATTTTTTCGGGCGCAACGAATTCGCCGAGCCGCCGCATGACGCGCAGATTGTCGACAACGAAATTTTCAACGTCGGGTTCGTCGCGCAGAATTTTTTCGAGTAAATCGTTGTCGCTGTAAAGTAACGCGGGCGGTTTGCGTTTGCCGTGACGTTCAAGAATTCGCGCCCAAAGTTTTTCGAGCGAGGCAAGTTCGTCGCGCAAAGTTTCTTCGTCGCAACCTTGAGCCGCCGTGCGAACGATTATGCCCGTGTCGTGCGGACGAATTTTTTTCGCCAGCGCGTGAAGGCGCGTTCGTTCGTCGCCGCGAATTTTTCCCGACACGCCGACATAACCGAACGTCGGCAGGAAAATCAAAAGCCGTCCCGCCAAACTGAAATTGAACGTCGCACGTGCGCCTTTGGTACCGACAGCGTCTTTTTCAATTTGAATCAGCACGCTTTGACCCGCGGACAACTTCTGCGGCGAATTGAACTGCAGGAAGGCATTTCTGTCGCGCCCGATGTCGACGAACGCCGCCTTCATGCCGGGCAGAAAATTTTGCACGCGCCCTTTGTAAATGTTGCCGACCAGTGACGGATTGTCGTCGCGGGCGGAGTAAATCGCTTCAAGTTCGCCGTCGACAAGCACGGCCGCCGTCGTTTCGCCTCCTCTGCAAGTGACGAGTATTTGTTTCATTTAATCAGCTCTCTTTCCGGGGCGCATTGTACCACAGTCAAGGACAAATTTCGTACCAAGCCCGAAGAAATTTTTCGCGGCGCGTGTAACGAAATTTGACGCATGCCGTATAATGTGCAGAAACAACTTCACGACCAAACGAAAGGCGGTTATCACCATGACAGACGAAATCTTCAAAGACGAACAACTTACCGACAGCGAACTTGACAACGTGGCGGGCGGCACTTACCAGCAATCTTACGACCAGATGATGTTTCTCAGTCAACAGATGGGCATCAACTTCTTCCCGAACGACCGCGACGCAAGTGTAAATAAACTCGGCGGGCTTTATCAACACGCGGGCATCAAGTTCGTGGCGCACAACAGCGACAAGAAGTCCAACGAATATTACAACGCGGTCACGGGTGAAAAGATTGAGGCGGGTCCGGCGTTTCAGCACCTGGTCAACACAATCAACACATTACGTGCACAAGGCGTCGTCATCAACTGAAAAACATCAACGCAACGCAAATCCTTCGAGTCACGCTCGGAGGATTTTTTTGTTGCGAACAGTTGCCTGCGACCGTTTACAAACCGGTTTTATGTGTTATTGTTAACTCAGTTGAAACAGTCGGCTTTCTGTCAAAGGAGATGATTTTCATGGGAGTGATTAACAATTCCGCTTCCAACACGATTGTCACAGGGACGAGCGGCAACGACACGATTTACAACAGCCCTTCGCAGGTCACAATCAACGCGGGCGCGGGCGACGACAGCATTTACAGTCGAAATTACGCATTCATGAACGGCGACGCGGGCAACGACACCATTACAGCCAATTACGGCGGCTCAATCAACGGCGGGGCGGGCAACGACTTGATAAACTTCAACGGTTATCGCGGGGCAGTCAACGGCGGCACGGGCAACGACACCGTTATCAGCACGGCAACCAAAGGCGTTTTGTACCGGTACGCGTCGGGCGACGGCGACGATGTCATCTTCGGCTTCAATTCAAACGACACGTTGCAGATAACCGAAGGCACTTACCAAACGTTGATAAGCGGCGACGACTTCATTGTCAAGGTCGGCAACAGTTCAATCGTTCTGAAAGATGTTGCTGCCGACGCGTGGGCAAAGGTTCGCATCGTAAGTTCGAGCGGCACGTTCGTTTGGAACGATTGGAGCGTCATGAACGGCACCGACGGCAACGACACGTTAAAAAACGTCCAACCCAACACGACGGTCAACGGCAACGCGGGCAACGACAGCATCACAAATTACGGCGACAGCGTCACGGTCAACGGTAACGCGGGCAACGACAGCATCACAAATTACGGCGACAGCGTCACGGTTGACGGCGGCGCGGGCGACGACAAGATAACCCTGCGCGGCGGCGCGTTGAACAAAGTTTACGCGGGCGCGGGCAACGATTACATCTACGACAACTACAGCAACACGTTCAATTCAATCGACGGCGGCTCAGGCTCCGACACGATTGTTTCTTACACCGGCTCCGTCGACGGCGGCGCGGGCAGCGACTTGATCACAATCAGCGGCCCCGCAACGGCAAGAGGCGGCACGGGCAACGATACCATTTACGGCGTCGACAAAATCGGCATCTTCAGTGCCAACCAAAATAAACGCCTGTATCAGTATTATGCGGGCGACGGCAACGATATCATCTTCGGCTACAACGAAAACTCTTCGCTAAAGATTCGCGGCGAGGCTTACTCCACGCAACGGAGCGGCTCGGACGTCATCATTACCGTTGGCGACGGCTCAATCACTTTGGCGGGCGCGGCGACTTTATCTGACTTGCACATCTCCGGGTACAAAGTCGGCGACCCCGACAACCCGTGGCTCGTCACGCTCACCGAAGACGCCGACACTTATTCAAACACCGTCGAAGACGCGACCATTGCGGCTCTTGCGGGCAACGACAGAATTTCTAACACCGTCGACAACGTGTCAATCAACGCGGGCGCGGACAATGACACCGTCACAAACAGCGGCAAGAACGTCACAATCACAACGGGCGCGGGCAACGACTCCGTTCGCAACTACAGTTCCGACAGCGCAAACATCTCGACGGGCGACGGCAACGACACGGTTTATAACGGAGCTTACGGCGAGAGTGCCACAATCAACACCGGCAACGGCAACGATTTCGTTTACAACGGTCTTTACAGTTCCGCCTCGAAAATCAGTTTGGGCGCGGGCAACGATACACTCGTCAGCGATTGGGGCGCACTGCTCACAATAAGCGGCGGCAAGGGCGACGATTCAATTAAACTCGACGTTCATTCGGACAGAGCGGTTATTGAATACGCGTCGGGCGACGGCAACGACACAATCGACGGCTTCAACCCGACAGACACGCTCAGCTTGACGGGCGGCGCGATAACCGGCTCGGTCATTTCGGGCGACGACCTCATCTTGAAAGTCGGCACGGGCTCAATCACTTTGCTCAACACCCGCACGGTCAACGTCGACGGCACGATTCTCAACCCGACGTCAAACGAAGGCACAAGCGCTCACGACTTCCTTACCAACTTCGACGACAACGCGACCATGAACGGTTACGGCGACTCGGACAAGCTTGGCAACACGGGCAACAACGTTTTAATCAACACGGGCGAAGGCGACAACTCCGTCGGCAACTACGGCGACAGAGCGACAATCGTCACGGGCGACGGCAACAACACAATCTACAACGACGGCATGAGCTCGAAAATTGTCGCGGGCAGCGGCAACGACTCCATTCACAACGGCTGGACATCCGCCACGATTGACGCGGGCGACGGCGACGACACAATCATCAACAACTACATCTCGTCACTGTCGGGCGGCGACGGCAACGACGTCATCATCGACGACTACGGACATTACGGCTCGACAATCAACGGCGGCAAGGGCGACGATACCATTCACGCTTACTCGGACTGGGACGGCACGACGACTTTTGAATACAGCGACGGCGACGGCAACGACGTTATCTACAGCTTCGGCAAGACCGACACGCTCATAATCGGCAACGGCACGACCGACACTTATTCGCGCACGACCGTCGGCAATGACATCATCGTCCAAGTCGGCGAAGGAAACATCACGCTCAAAGGCGCGGCATACTTGCCGTCCGTCAATATCGCGGGCACGAAGAAAGCACCCGTCACGCCCGTCAACCCGAAACTCATTCGCCTCAGCGAACGCGCCGACACTTACGAAAACACGCTCGAAGGCGCGACGATTCAGGCACTTTCGGGCAACGACACAGTCATCAATTATGCCGCAAAAGTTTCAGTCGACGGCGGCGCGGGCGACGACGTAATCGGCAACGCAGGCAGCAACGTCACGCTCGGCGGCGGCGAAGGCAACGACTGGATTGAAAACTGGGACGGCAACAATGTCCTCATCGACGGCGGCAACGGCAACGACCTGCTCTTGAACAATTACAACAGCGACAACGGCAAGAACCTCACAATCAACGGCGGGGCGGGCGACGACTCAATTCAAAACATGCACGACAGCGTTACCGTCAACGCGGGCGACGACAACGACTTGATTGAAAACTACGCGGAGACATTTTCCGTCAACGGCGGCAAGGGCTCCGACACCGTTCGCAACTACGGCGACAACACGACAATCACGGGCGGCGCGGACAACGATTTAATCAGCCTCCAATCGGCAAGCAAGAACAACCGAATTCAATACGCGTCAGGCGACGGCAACGACACAATCAGCGGCTTCAACGCGACGGACACGCTCATAATCGGCGGCGGCACGGGCACTTACTCAACGCAAGTCAGCGGCTCGGACATCATTGTCACAGTCGGCGAAGGCTCAATCGTCCTCAAAGGCGCGGCAAGTCTCTCAAGCGTCAACATCTCCGGCAAGGAAAGCATCAAGCCGATTGACCCCGACGATCCGAAATTAATCACGCTCACCGAAGACGCCGACACTTACAGCAACACCGTCCAAGGCGCGACGATTCTTGCGCTCGGCGGCAACGACAGAGTCACCAACAAGGCGGCCGACGTTTCAATTTCGGGCGGCGACGGCGACGACAGAGTTACATTGTCCGGCACGGGAAGCACTGTCGACGCGGGCGACGACAACGACGCTGTTATCAATTCGTCGGCAAGCGTTTCAATCGACGGCGGCAACGGTGACGACTCAATCGACAGCATGGGTTTGTACTCGACGCTTGTCGGCGGCGACGGCAACGACTCAATCCGCAACAAGACGGGCAACGGCACAATCCTTGCGGGCGCGGGCAACGATTCGATTGTCGCAATGGGCACAAACTACATTGACGCGGGCGCGGACGACGACGAAGTCACGGTCTTTGCGGGCGGCAGGAACAGCACGGTTCTCAGCGGAGCGGGCGACGACTCAATCAACAACATTGCCGACAACGTCACATTTATTCACAAGGCGGGCGACGGCTCCGACACAATCAGCGGCTTCAGGGCGAACAGCACGCTTTTGACCGACGGCGAGGCTTCGTTCCAAACTGTCGGCAATGACGTTGTTGTTTCAATCGGCGACGACTCAATCTTACTCAAAGGCGCGGCAAGTCTTTCAAGCGTCAACGTCGACAACGAAGGCAACGGCGACGCTTACCTCAGGCTCGACGGCACGCAGGCGATTTACGGCACGGGCGACGAAGTTATCTTCACGATTTACGGCATCGGCGCGGGCGCGAAGTTGTCGGACTTCGTCATAAGCGGCAAGACCGTCACAATCAGTAAAGGCGCGCTCGACAAAGGCGAACTCTTCCTCGACAGCGACGAGTACACGCTCAAGTTTGCAAGCGACGTTCCGACTTCCGCGACGAAAGTCAACGCGTCGTGGAGTGCTTTGACGGACGGCAAGGCGACGTTCACCGCGGCGGCTCTGTCCGATTATTACACGCTCGAAGACAACAGCGTCACGTACAACGAAGGCGAAGGCGGCGAAAGCTTCACGCTCACGGGCATTAAATCCATTGCCGCGACTGCCGTTGAAGTCGACGAAGACACAAAGACCGTCACGGTGAACGCGGCGGCTCTCGGCAACGACAATGTCACCTTCGACAGCGAAGACTTCACGTTGACTTTGGGCGACGACGTTGCTCAAGACCCCGGCGACGGCGACGCGAAGTTTATTTCCTTCGACGCGGGCACGGCGGTTTACGAAGTTACAAGCGGCAACGCTTATTACACGCTCGACGGCAACGAAATTTCCTTCACCTCCGCGGGCTCCACGACGCAGTTCACAATCAGCGGGCTTGCGGATAACTTGATGCTTGTCAACGGCACTCTCGGCGGTGTTGAAGTCCTGCGCGACGGCGACGAAGTCAAGTTCATCCTGTCGACATACGCGCTGAAGAATTCCAACGTCACGGTGACGGGAACCGGCGCGACTCTCGAACTCGGCGACGACGTTTTGCAGTCCGCTGAAACGATTGACGGCGCGTGGAGCGAAGTCACGGGCGGCAAGGCAACTTACTCGACGAACGGCAAGACGAAGTATTACACGCTCAGCGGCAACCAAATCGTTTATCACGCGGCGGTTGACGGCGACATCGAAATTGAACTTGCGGGGCTTGCTTCAACCGTCACAAGCGAAGACGGCGCGATTGACGAGCTCAGCGTCAACGAAAACGCTTTGACAGTTTCGGGCAACATCGTCGACGGGAACCTCGTCGTCGTGCGCAACGAAAAGAATTTGTCGATTGACATTGGCGGCGACGTGGAAAACATTTCCGTCACGGGCACGGACGACGCGGACAACTTCAACGTCGCGGGCAAAAACGTCACGGTCATTGGCTCGGACGGCGACGACGTTGTCGACATGCAAGGCAGCGGCGTCATTCAATACGCGTCGGGCGACGGTAACGACACGCTCAACCACTCGGACGAATACACGATTAAAATCACAAGCGGCACGGTCGGCAAGGCGACTGTCGACGGCGACGACGTGATTATCCCCGTTGACAAAGGCTCGCTCACGATTAAGGACGGCAGAGCGCAACCGATTAATCTTGTCGACGCGAAAGGCAACGCGACGGTTTTGGTTGTCGACGATCCAATCGGACGCTTCTTGACGTACAACGACGACGAAACTGCAGTAACCGTTGAGGCGGGATTCAACGCGGGCACAATCGGCGCGGGCGATTACTCCTCGACGGTCAAGACGATTGTTTCTTCGGCGGTTGAAGAACCGATTGAACTTTTCGGCAACGACAAGGCGAACTTGATTATCGCCAACGACAACGCAAACACAATCCACGGCGGCAAGGGTGCCGACACGATTCACGGCGGACAAATTCTTTCGGGCGACGCGGGCAACGATGTCTTCGTTTACTCTCAAGGCGACGTGACAATAACCGATTACTCGACGGGCGACAAAGTTTCTCTCGACGGCGCGCAGATTTCCGACGTTCACATAAGCGGCGACGACATTGTCTTGAGCTTCGGCGACGAAAATTCTTTGACGATTCAAGATGCCTCGACGAAGAAAATTACTTTCGTCAACGACAAGACCGCGACGCAATATCTCTTCGCGGACGGAGCGATTTTCAACTCGGGCAAGACCACCGCGACGCTCACCGCTTCGGCAAGCAAATTCAACGCGGGCAGTTACACTTCACTCGCGACGATTGACGGCTCGAACGTCGACGGGCAACTTCAAATCGTCGGCAACGCGAAGGCGAACAAAATCTTCGCGGGCAACGGCGGCTCCACGCTCAACGGCGGCAAGGGCAACGACACGCTCACGGGCGGCGACGGCGCGGACGTCTTCGTTTACGAAAACAAGTCGGGCAACGACGTTATCGCGAACTTCGGCGCGGACGACAAAATTTCTCTCGGCGCGGGCGCAAGTATCTCAAGCTTCAAGTTCAACGCGAAAGGCGACGTCACGTTTAAAGTCGGCAGCAACAACCTCACCGTCAAAGACGTCGAAGGTCAAACGCTTACTTTCGTCGACGCGGCGGGCAACGAAACTTCCGCGACGTATGACACAGACAAAGTCATTCAAGGCGACGGCACAACTTTGACTTCCGCGTTCAAAGAAAAGACGTTCACCGCACCGACGGGCACCAAGATTGTTGACGCTTCGGACGTGTCGAAAAGTTTCGCGCTCAACGGCAACGACTCCGACAACGTCTTAATCGGCGGCAACGGCGTGCAAACTCTGCGCGGCGGCGACGGCAACGACACCTTGACGGGCGGCAAAGGCAACGACGTTTTCATCTACGAACGCGGCGACGACACAATCACCGATTACGCGACGGGCGACAAAATTTCGTTGACTTCAGCGGTCAACTCTTTCCGCACGGACGGCGATGATGTTATAATTGACTTCGCCGAAGGTTCGCTGACGATTCAAGACGCGGCGGGCAAGAAAGTAACGCTCATTGAAAACGGCAAGTCCTCGGTCAACATCTTCGCGGCGGGCGGCATTTTGAACACTGCGGGCACGGCGATAACTCTTGCCGCGTCGACACAAACGTACACCGCCGACAGCAAGGTCACGACGATTGACGGCTCGAACGTCAACGGGCAACTTCAAATCGTCGGCAACACGAAGGCGAACAAAATCTTCGCGGGCAACGGCGGCTCCACACTCAGCGGCGGCAAAGGCACCGACACGCTCACGGGCGGCAACGGCTCGGACGTCTTCGTCTACGAAAACAAGTCGGGCAACAAAGTTATCCAAAGCTTCGGCGCGGGCGACAAGATTTCAATCAGCGGCGCGACGGTCACGGACATTTACACTTCGGGCGATAAAACGATTGTCAAAGTCGGCAGCAACTCGATCACCGTCAAAGGCGCGGCGGACGTTTCACTCGTCGACGACGACGGCGAAAAGAATTTCCGCAACGGTTTGCTTTACGGCGCGAACGGCTCGGTCACGGTTCCCGCTTCGTTCAAACAGAAGACGACCACGCCGCTTGAACTGTCCGCTGCACTCGTCGACGCGTCGGCGGACAAATATCCGCTCAACATGAAATCGACTTCGACGACGGGCGCATCAATTCACGGCGGCACGAAGAACGACACGCTCACCGGATCGGCGAAGAACGACACGCTTTACGGCGGCAAAGGCACCGACAGCTTGTGGGGCGGCGGCGGCGCGGACACCTTCGTTTACGAAAAAGGCGACGGCAAAGATTTCATCTTCGGCTTCGGCAACGACGACTTGCTCGAAATTGTCGGCATGGGTCAGAAAGTCACCGGCACCTTCAACAAGGCGGGCGACACCTTCACCGTCAAGGCGGGCGCAACGACCGTCGCCGTGCTCAAAGACTTCAGCGCGACGACTTTCAACGTCACCGCAGACGGCACAAGTCACCAATTCAAAAAGTGATTCGCCATACACAACTGAATATCGGGGAGCTTGCAAACAGGCTGAGAGGAAGTTGTTCACTTCGACCCGCAAACCTGATTCGGATAATGCCGACGTAGGAAACATAACTTGACACGCATTGAAGGCTTCCGAATTCGGGAGTCTTCTTTTCTTTTGCACGGAGGTGATTTTTATGCGTGACAATTCGACGCGGCGATTGAGCGGAACTGTCGTCAAGCACTTTGAAAAGTTTTTGATTGGAGGCGATAACGTTGCTTGATATTCTTCGCGAAAACGTTTTGACGCTGTTGCAAAACCCGACAAGTCTTCTTGCATTGTTGGGCGTGCTGATTTTGATTGCGGCGGCAATTCAAGCGCGGCACGTCAAACTGTCGACAAGAATTCTGGTGAACGTCTCGTTGATGCTTGCGTTGGCGACGGTGTTGCACTTCCTGCGGCTGTATCATTTCCCGCAGGGCGGCTCCGTCACGCTCGGCGCAATGATTCCGCTGCTTATGATTTCGTTTCGATACGGCGCGGGCGTCGGGACGTTGGCGGGCTTTGCGTTCGGGCTGATAACCATCTTGCAAGACCCGTTTATCGTGCATCCTGTGCAAGTTTTGTTCGATTACCCGTTGCCGTACATGTCGGCGGGCTTGGCGGGACTTTTTCCGCAACGAAAATTTTTAGGAACGATTTTGGCATTCGCGGGACGGTTCGCGTGTCATTTCGTGTCGGGCGTGATATTTTTCGCGTCGTATGCGCCCGAAGGAACTTCGCCGATAATTTATTCGCTGACGGCAAACGCAATGTTGCTCGTGCCCGAAGCGTTGATCTGCTGCGCGATTTTGAAGTTCTTGCCCGTCGAAAGAATTCTGCCCGCCATGAAAGATTGAGGAGGTCAACTAATATGTCAACACAAATGCAACTTGCCCGCGAAGGCAAAATCACCGACGCAATGAAACTCGTTGCCGCGAACGAAAAAATTCCCGCCGAACAAATTCGGTCGGGCGTCGCTTGTGGTCGGATTGCCATTTGCGCCAACGTCAATCACGCGAACTTGAAACCGTGCGGTGTCGGCGAAGGTTTGCGCACGAAAGTCAACGCGAATATCGGCACGTCAAGCACGTTCCCCGACATTGAGCCCGAATTGTTGAAACTTGCCGAAGCCGTCAAATGCGGCGCGGATTCCGTCATGGACTTGAGCACGGGCAACAATATCGACACGTCGCGGCGGGAAATTATTTCGCACTCGCCCGTTATGGTCGGCACCGTTCCGATTTATCAAGCGGCGGTCGAGGCGATTAAAAGTCACGGCGCGATTGTCGCAATGACCGAAGACGATTTACTCCGCACGATTGAAACGCAGGCAAAAGACGGCGCGGACTTCATGACGCTCCACTGCGGCGTTACTCGTTCGGCGATTGAAAAACTTCGCACGCAACGTCGCGAAATGGACATCGTCAGTCGCGGCGGAAGTTTTATCGCGGGCTGGATTCTTCACAACGAACGCGAAAATCCGCTGTACGAACGCTTCGACGACATTTTGGACATCTGCGCGAAATACGACGTGACTGTCAGCTTGGGCGACGGAATGCGACCCGGTTGCCTTGCCGACGCGACCGACAGAGCGCAGTTGACGGAGCTGATAACTTTGGGCGATTTGGTTGACCGTGCTTGGCGTCGCGGCGTTCAAGTCATGGTTGAAGGCCCCGGTCATGTGCCTTACGACCAGATTGCCGCGAACATGCAACTGCAGAAACGTCTTTGCCGAAACGCGCCGTTTTACGTGCTGGGGCCTCTCGTGACGGACATTGCGCCCGGTTACGACCACATCACTGCGGCTATCGGCGGGACTTTGGCAGCGACAAGCGGCGCGGATTTTCTGTGCTACGTCACGCCCGCCGAACATCTTTGCCTGCCGACGATTGACGACGTGCACGACGGAGTTATCGTCAGCCGAATTGCCGCACATGCCGCCGACATTGTCAAAGGTGTCAAAGGTGCCCGCGATTGGGATTTACAGATGGCTCGCGCACGCAAAGTTCTTGATTGGGACGCGCAGATTAACTTGGCGATTGACCCAGAACTTGCCCGAAAGAAACGCGGCGCACGCAACAAAGTCGACGAAGATGCCTGCTCCATGTGCGGCGATTATTGCGCGGTGAAACTCGTCGGCAAGTACTTCGACGCGCCCGACTGTCCGTGCAACGATTGAAAGCGTACGAAAACTTTTCGGCAGTCAACAATTCGCCGAGCATGTCGTTGGCGGCGTCCTTGTGCGACGGGTCAAACTGCGCGAGCCGCTCAAGTTGAATCAACATTTGATAAACCTTCAACATCAAAAACAGTCTCCGCAAGAAAAGTCACGCGCCCGAATCAAAATGTTCAGATCGAAGCCGAAGTACT
>CAMUZU010000022.1 GCA_947165295.1 uncultured Selenomonadales bacterium
TCGGGGCAACGGCCGCTTTAATCTCGTCAATCGTCAACATGTCAAGGCATCTCCTTTACGTGCGTTTCGATGAAGTCAACTTCCGCCTGCGTCAAGCCGTACTTGCGATAAAGTTGCTCGTCAATCTGCGCGACGGTTTGCGTCCAGTCAATGTCGCTCGACGAAGTGAAGTCTTGCAACGGAACTTTCGCCCAAGTCGACGGCGGATTGTGTTGAGTGACTTTCAAGACGCCCAACAGCGCACGACAAAATTTCGTCTTGATGTACTTGAGGCAGGCTTCGGCTTCGTCGCAAGTGTCGAACGCCCCGATAACGGTAAAAGTCGCTGTGTTGCCGACCAGCGGCGAACCGACCAGCGGCGCACTCAACGTTTCGCCGAATTCACCTGAACCGTTTGCTTGTGGAACAAAAACTTTCCACTTATCGAGCGTCTCGTGTGCGGTTATCCAGTCGCGGCGAATCCACTTGTAAGCGCGTTGTAACCTTTTAAGTCCAAGAACCTGAACGTATTTGTGCCCGTTATGCGGCGCGGCGTCGAAGAAACTTGCGGACATTTTATCAAAGGCGTTTGTGTCGACGAACGAGTTGTCGCTTGCGAAACGGTAAATTGCCCGCGGGTAAACAAGTTCGCTGAGCGGTCGGAAGTCTTTGTTGTCGACGCAAACTTTTTGGTGAACGGAGCGCAGTTCGTCCCACGGAATGAACAAACCAATCGCGCCGAAGTTTTGTTTCGCGTCATAGTAAGTGATTGCAACGCCGCCTTTGATTTCAGACGTCGGGAATAACGCTTTGCTGTCGGCTTCGTAGCGGACAACCTTGACGTGCGGATTGCTGAGCAGTCGCTGATTGAATTCGTTGGACGTATCGCCCGCAGTAAACAGACAGCGTGCGGGGTGAATCAGCGAAACTTTGTCGGCAAGCTGAAACGCGGTGTCGATGAAGTGATTGTACACGGGCATCATTCGGGTACTGTCACCAGCAGCAGCGTTTTGATACGGCGGGTTACCGACAACGGCGTCGAAAAACATTGTGCCAGCTCCTTTGTGCCAGAAATTTTTTTCGGTGACGCGATTGATAAACCGTTGCGGAGTCATCTTCAGCGTCGGGATAAGGTCTTTGAAACATTCGGCGTTGACGGTCGAGCCGCGATAACCGGTGAGCGTGCGGCGGGTGATTGTCTTTGCCATTGGCGTCTTGCAGATGACGAAGACATTATCGTTGACGGT
This sequence comes from uncultured Selenomonadales bacterium, assembly GCA_947165295.1. Classification (GTDB taxonomy): domain Bacteria; phylum Bacillota; class Negativicutes; order Selenomonadales; family Selenomonadaceae; genus Quinella. Next base: position 1,227 of record CAMUZU010000022.1, read on the forward strand.
TTCGTCCCAAACGCGGCGGAGTTCGTCGAGCGATTTATCGGCTTCGTTGTCGTTGCCGAGGCGCGCACGATAAATGCTGTAGGCGACGAACAGCGGATAAAGTCCGGTCTTCGAGTTGATTTCGAGTATGTGAGCGTTCGCACGGAAAAGTTTCGTCGGCACAAGTTGCGGCGGGTTGTCGGCGAAGAAGTTCCAGCCGCCGAACACTTCGGTCATGTGCAAATTGACGACGCGCCACGGCGTCAAGACGGTTTCCTTGTCGGGATTCTTGAACGTGGCGAACATTTCGGCGATTTCCTTGACGCGTTCGGTCGGCGTGAGTTCGTCGGCGGCTTTGGCACGTTCGCGGACGAGGTGCCCGGCCTTAATGAAAACGTCGGGGTCGTAGTAGTCGACGAATTCGGCGAAAAAATCTTTGGTGACGCCTTTGGGCATGAATTCAGCCCAGCTTGCGTCGTCGACGAGATCGGCGAATTTGTCAATCGTGATGTCGGTGTCGAAGTCAACTTCCGCGCCGTAAATCAGAAGCGGCATACGAATTGAAACTTGTCGCAGAATCGAAATTGCATTGCGCTTGACTTGCCGTTGACGTTGAAGTTCTTTTTCTTCGGGCGACAATTCGCGTTTGGGCTTTTTGCCCGTACCGGTGTCTTCGTGCTGTTCGTCGTCAAGCCCCTGCTTGTTTACGGTGACTTCGGACGGTTTGGTCGTCGTGCCTGTGCCGATAATGCCCTTGAGCTTGACGAACTTTTGCCAGTCGACGTCGGTCAACTTGAGCAACTTGTCGTCGTAAAGATTTTTGTCGTCGAAACCGTTGCGAACGGCGCGTTCGGCGTAAACGCTTTTGATGTCCTGCAGAAGTTTGTCGGCGTCGAATTCATGCATCTTTGAACCCGTCAACGCAATTACGGGGCAGAAGTTCAGAAATTCTCCGAGACGTTTGCGGTGTTCGGCGGATGTTTGCCCTGCGCGAGCGGACACGTCGGCGGCTTCGGTGACCATCTTAAGCGTGCGGTCGGGCGCGAAGTCGAAGACGAAACAATTTTCTTTGATGACGCCATTTGAGTTGCACGGATTTTGCACGCGGAAAATCGTCTGCAGATAACTTGTCGGCGAAGTTGAATAACTGCCCGCCAGATACAGAACCGCAGTCCATTCGGGCACGGTGACGCCCGCAGTGAGTTTGCCGCAGGAAATTGTAATCGAGTAGTCGTTTTCGCGGATTGTGTCCTGAACGAGTTTAAGCGCGTCGGTGTACGGAATATCTTCGTCGCCGTCGCCCGCAACGTTGGCAATGCCGAAGTTACAAAACACGCGGTGACTTTGCAACAGTTGACTGAGCGCGTAACCTGCCTTGACGCCGGGCACAATCCAAAGCGTGTGGCGAAACGTGTCGCAGAATTCGGGTCGCGAAAACGGATAATTATTTTTGTCCGCCTTGACGAGCAGGTCGAGGAAACGCTTAACGTCGGCTTCGTGAACAAAATTTTCGTCGTCATTTGTGCGGAAGAATTCGCGGAAGTTAAACGCCTTGTCGAAGATGTCGAGATAACTTTTGCCGATCAGTTCGCCCAAGTCGTAAGTGTAAATGTGCATCTTCGGCAGTTCGGCGTAAGGATTCGGGTCGTCGCCGTGATTGAGGTGCCAATTCGCTTTGGCGCGCTGTTCGTTGACGTAATCCCACGTGAAAGAATTTTCTTCGGTGAAGTCGTCGACGAGGTTAAACGGCGTGCCGCTGAGCTGAAGAACTTTTGTCGCGGGCTTGACCAGTTCCGCCAAAAGTTTTTTGCCGATTGTGGTTTGCGTGCCTTCGTGCGCTTCGTCGACGATGACAAAGTCCCACGTTTCGCCGAGGATGTCGTGATTCTTGTCGAAACGTTCAGAGCCGCGCAGGTCTTGAATCGACGCGAAGTAAACGAAATTTTTCCCGCGTGCCTGCAGAGTCTTGAGATTTTCGCCGCGTGACTTCGAGCCGTAATTGTCGTCGTGAAAAATTTTTCCGTAGTCGTCGAACCAGTTTTCTTTGACGGCGGGTCGGTGCGTGACGATAATCGTTTTTGCGAACTTCATGCGTCGGACAACTTCAAGCGCGCAAAGAGTTTTGCCGAAACGCATTTTCGCATTCCACAGGAAAATTTTGTTGCGTTTCTTCGCGAAATATTTGACGGTGCGATTAATGGCGCGTTCCTGTTCGGGTCGGAAAACAATTTCGTCGCGGAAAGTTTTCGGCAGACGTTTCAAAGCTTTGTTACCGCGTTTGACGGCCTGAATCGCACGAATTGCAGTCGGAAGGTCGATACGGAACCATTCGCGGGCAGTGGTGCCTTCGGGCGAAACTTTCTTGACGCCCGAACGAATCAAAACTTTGTGAACGTCTTTGTCGCCGAAAACTTTTCCGTCGTCGGTAATGGCAAGCTCCGTGTGCAGCGGGTCGCAACAAGCAATGCCCGCCGTGTTGGTGTACTGCTTGATTCTTGCGCGGGCGGCCTCGTTTAAAGCTTTGCAGTTGGGCGGAAGATTTTTCGGGTCGCGGTCTACGGCGATTGTCGTCTCGCCGATTTTGAGTAAACCTTTGTGCGCGTCGTCGGGTATGGCGTAAACATAAATCAGCTTGCGTTTGAAGACTTCGTACGGTTTCATCGAGGTCACCATCCTTGCGCAAGTTCAAAAAACATTATCTGTTCGCCCGTCGCCCAATTCATGATTCGGGCATATTTCAGCTTGACGTGCGGCACGGTGAAGGTGCGCCCGTCCATTTGCCACAAGTTCCACGAAACAATTTCGGCAACTTCGCGCAGAAAATCTTCGGGCGGCTCGCGATTAAACTTCGCACGGAAAAAATCTTTGACGGTCTCGAAAACATTTCGTCGCGCCAGAAACAAATTGTCGCCCTGCAAGTCGTAGCCGTAAACGCTTTTGACGGCGCGGGTCGCAAGTTCAAGCCAATGCCCGACGGTCGTCGCGTATTCGCCGATAACGCGCAGTTTTCGGTCAAGCAAGCCGACGCGTTCGGCAAGGTCAATCGCCTCGCCCGTGACGGCATTGTATCGCCCGACAAGATACGGAGCCTCGCCGCAGGTTATCTCAAGAAATTTCGCGTCAACGAACGTTTCCCAGTCGCGCTTGTCGAAGTCGGCAACAAGGTCGTTTTGAATCTTGCAGACTTCGGGCGGCGTGAAAATTTCTGCGCGTTCGCGTGTGCGACGTTTCTGTTGCTCGCGGGCTTTCATGTGACGCGGCTGAATCTTGTCGACGTCGGACAATTTAATTTCCGTCGCGCCGTGTTCAGCGTTCGCCCAAAGGATATGTTTGCCCGTCGTGCGGTCGGTCAACAAAATTTCAATAAGTTGTTCGTTCATGATCTGTACGGCTTGACTTTCCAATAATCGACGAAATCGGCGGCGAAACTCCACGTGCCTGAAATTTTTTCTGCGCAAGACTTGAGTCGCGAAAACTTTTCTTCGTCACGGAACATGAGCCAAAGCCTTGACTCGACGTGATAAGCGCATGACTTGAAGTTGTACTGCGCGAAGATTTTTTTCATGGCGACGTTCGTCCAGAAAGTTGCGTGCACGGGCTGCAGATAAAACCAATTCGGGTCGCGGGGCACCTCTTCGCAAACCAGCGTATGAAGTGCGCAAGTCCCGCCGTCGGTCAACAGGTCGAAAATTTTTTCAACGTCGGCGGCTCCGAGCAGATGTTCAAAGACCGAACAAGTTATCACGAAATTAAACGTGCCGGGCGCAAGTTCCGTCAAATAATTTTCGTCGGGGCGCGACATGAATTCATCGAACTTCTTGAGCCAATCGCCTGCGAAGTCCGACAACTTGCCGTCACCCGCGCCGAAGTCGACGGCGGGCGAATCAATGACTCCGAAATTCTTCAGCGACGTTAAAAGCTCCGCCTGTGCGTGAAGTCGCGGCAACCAATTCGGGTCGACGGCCAGCGCGTCGGTGTGCTGATACGCCGCGTGACATTCGCGGTTGAGCTGTTGCCATTGCGCGTGCGGCATGTCGTACAAAGTTTCGGCGACGACAAGTCCGCAACTTTCGCAACGAACATATCGGCACGCGTCCAAATGTTTCAGCGCGAAAGATTTTTCCATGAACGGGCGCATCTCCGCTCCGCAAACAAAGCAGTTCACGCGTGTCACCTCCGAAAACTTTTGAGTATCGCGCAGATTTTGCGGATGTCGTCGGCGGTCAAGTCGCCGTACATTGGCAAGCTTAAAACTTGTTTGCCGACTTCGTTTGCGACGGGCAAGTTTTCGACACGCGACGAATTGAGTTGACGGTAGCAGGTGAATTCACTGCACAGCGGGTGAAAATATTTCCGCGAGTAGACGTTGAACTTTTTGAACTCGTCGTAAACAAAATCCCGCGAACGCCCGAAAAGTTTTTCGTCAATGCGCACGACGTAATACTGATAATTTAACTTCACGTCGTCGCCGCATTTGGGCATGAGCGTCAAGCCGTCAACGTCGGCAAGTTCCTCGTCGTAAACTTTGTGCAGGGCAATTCGCTTTTGACGTTCGGCTTCGACGTAACCCAACATGATTCGCCCGACGGCGGCGCTGATTTCGTTGAGCTTGCCGTTGATTCCGGGCATGACGACTTCTTCCTCGTTCTTGATGCCGAAATTTTTCAGCAGGTCAATTCGCTGCTTAAGGTGCGTGTCGTTGTGAGTGAGCGCGCCGCCTTCGACGGTGTGATAAAGTTTCGTCGCGTGGAAGCTGAACATTGAAATATCGCCGAATGTGCCGATACCGCGTCCGCCGATTTCCACACCGAAAGCGTGTGCCGCGTCGTAAACAACTTTCAAGCCGTAACGGTCGGCAACTTCCTGGATTTTTTCGACGTTGCAAGGCGTGCCGAAAACATGTACCGCAAGAATCGCCGTCGTTTGCGGCGTTATCATTGACTCGATTTTGTCGGCGTCGATGTTCATTGTGTCGGGGTCAATGTCACAGAAAATCGGGCGAATGTTGTTCCAGCTCAAAACGTGCGGCGTCGCGGCGAAAGTGAATGGCGTCGTGATGACTTCACCGCTGAGGCGCAAACTTTGGCACGCGACAATCAGCGCGATTGTCCCGTTGTTGAACAGCGACAGATACGGCACCTTCAGCGCGTCGGTCAATTCCTGCTCAAGCATTGTGTGTTGAGGTCCGTTGTTGGTGAGCCACTTTGCCGCCCAGATGTCGCGCAACTTGTCGGTGACTTCGTCGATTGTCGGGAAGACGGGTCGCGTCACGTAAATTCTTTCGGGGAACGGTTCAAGTTTCGTCATTGGATTTTGCCTCCTTGTCGGCCTTGCGAACTTTGTCGGCGGCCTTCGGGTCGATTTTGTCAAGATAGTTCAGCGGAACTGCGCGGGGATTTTTTTTCGTCAACGCGTAAACTTTGCGGTAACTTTCCAAAGCTTCGTCAACGCGGGCGAGTTCGTCGAAAAGTTCCGCTTGCAGTTGATAAGCAATGGCGTTCTTTTCGTCGAGCGTGATTGCGCGGTTGATGTCTTCAAGTGCAAGTTCAAGTTCGCCGCGCATGTGTCGCACGTCGGCACGGTTCAAAAAGTTGTACAGGTTCGACGGATCTTGTTCGCAGGCAGCGTCAACGTCGACAAGTGCCCCGTCGTAGTCGCCGCAAATTGCCTTCGCACGTCCGCGAATCGCGAGACATTCGGCTTGATTGTCTTGATTGGTCGCACGCATTGCCCGTTCAATCTGTTTGAGCGCAAGTTCACCCTGCCCGTGGTCGTTGTAAGTGTCGGCGTTCGTGCGCAGAATTTGAGCGGCTTTGACTTTGGCGTTGTCGGCCTCGTAGCGGATTTTGTCCCACGCGGCTTTACGTGCGGCGTCGGCTTCGCGAATTCGTTGGCGAGTGTGCGGACGTTCGTACTCGTAAGCTTCGGTGACCAGCTGTTGAATCTTGTCGCCCAAATTATACATGGTCGACAGTTCGCGCAAGTCACGGTAAGCCGGCTCGTCGGTCAAGAAAACAGTTTGATTGCCTTCGCGACGAAAGTTCCACTCGTCGACGGTGTCGAAGTCGTGAAACGCTTTGGCAAGCCCGCCCGCGAAGTAATACGCCTTGACTGCCGCGCTGTTGATGTCGTCGGCGGTGTTGAGCGAATAAAAAATTTCCCGCCCGTCAATTCGGACACGGTAAGCGCGTTCGTGCTTGGAAACAGTGACGTGATTGCCGCCGTATTCGGTCATGAGCTTTAGCAATTTTTCTTCGCGACGGTCGGTGTCAGGGTGGTCGCTGAAAGTTTGTTCGCTCGGCTTGTCGTTGGCGTCGAATTCCCAAAAGTCTTGCGTCTCGTAGCGAAGGTAATAACTCAGTCGGTTCATTGCCGCCGCGCCGCCGCCGGGATTGAAACCCGCGCTTGTCATGAGGTAAAAGCCGCCTTCGTCCGCTTCGTATTCGGCGGGCACGCTGATGTTCTTCGCGATTGAGTAATCAACCATTGCGGAAAATTTGCTCCAGTCAATGTGCGAACTGCGGCTGTTGGCGTCAATGTTCATGCCGACCATAAGCGCGCCCAACTGTTGAGCGACGGCCTGCGCGTAACTTTTGGCGGAATGCTGTTCAAGTCCGTGTGTCATTTCGTGGGCAAGGACAGCGGCAAGTTGATTTTCGTCAAGGTTCATGCCGCGCACAAGCCCGCGATTTATGCTGATGTAATTCATCGGGTAACAGGCGGCGTTGAACTTTTCGCTGTCGTTGAGCCCCCACGTGAACGGCAGGGAATTTACGCGCAGTTCATATTGCCCGCCGTTGACAAGTCGCGTCATGACGGAGTTGACGACTTCAACGTCGCGCTTGTTTTGGTCGGTGCCGTTTTTCGCAAGATCTTGACGGCGAACTTCCATTTGTGCATGAACGTTGTTGCCGAGCGCGAGCATTTCTCTGAGCGTGGATTGGTAAGCCGCCAAAACTCCGAGAGCTTCGGCAGCGATTGCCCACGCGTCCGCCGCAAAAACTTTCGCGGGCAACACGAGCGTCACGACGGTCAACAGAATCGTCAATGCGTTAAAGATTTTTTTCATGTCAATCACCGCGCCGATTATAGCATAAAAAAAATCCCGTCGATTGTGACGGGAAAATTTTTTCGTTCAATAAAGTTTGTGCGGGTCGGTTTCGGTCAACTGCCGATAAATGAAGTCCGCCAATCCGATGCCGCCGCCTTCGGCCGCCTGCTTGGTGAGTTCTTCGTTGTACATGTCGCGGTAAATTTCCATTGCGTTATCGTTGCCGTCGCTGAAGAGCGTATCTTTCGGGACGGTCTTCCACATTTCGTTGTACATTAGCTTGAGCATAATCGCTTCGAGCTGAACGGAGGCTTCCTTGATGTCCTTGTTGCGTTGCGCGACTTCTTCGGGCGTCATGGTCTTGATTGTCGGCGTGGAGTTGAGTTTGTTGCTTGCCTGTTCGAGTTGCGCTTGAAAGGACGAATTGTCTTTGATAACCTGCGCGGTTTCGGGAGCCGTGTTAGTCGAATTTGTTCGCGGCATGAGATACGTGCCGTCAATTTGCATGTCAATCACCTCTTGTAAGGGACAAGGGACAAGTGGTAAGGGACAAGTGTTTTGAACTTGTCCCATGTCCCGTCGCTCTTGTCCCTTAAATAATTTCGAGCGTGGCGTGAATCGCGCCGGCGGCCTTCATTGCCTGCAGAATCGAAATGCAGTCACGCGGCGTGGCACCGACTGCGTTCAACGCACCGATAATGTCGCTGACGCTTGTCGTTGCCGGCAGGACGACCGAGCTTGACAATTCTTCGCGGGCATTGGGGGAGGCTTTTTTGGTTATCATCGTCGTGCCGTAAGAAAACGGCGACGGTTGCGACACGTCAGCTTCACTGGTAATGCGAATCGTCAAGCCGCCTTGAGTTATCGCGCACTCGTCGACGGTGACATTGCCGCCCATGACAATTGTGCCCGTGCGTTCGTTGACAACGACTTTTGCAATGTTGTCGGGCATGACGGGCAACTCTTCAATCGAGGCGACGAATTCGACGACGTTGCCGCGATAAAAGCCGGGGACGTTGATGTCAATGCGACCGGGATTGGCAGCGTGCGCCACGTCACCATAAGCCGCGTTGATTGCGTTGGCAATGCGTGAAGCCGTCGTGAAGTCGGAACTTAACAAGCTCAGCGAAATTTGACCTTCGCGCCCGATGTCGTCTTCAAGCGTGCGTTCAACAATGCCGCCGTTTGGAATGGAGCCCGCCGTCGGAAAGTTTCGCGTCGCACGGTTGTTGCCGCGCCCCGCCATAAAGCCGCCCGTCGACACGGAGCCTTGAGCCACGGCGTAAACGTCACCGTTTGCCGCACGAAGGGGAGTTTGCAACAGCACGCCGCCTTGAATCGAATCTGCGTCGCCCATTGAGCTGACCACCACGTCAATGGTGTCGCCTTCGCGAACAAACGGCGGGAGCGTCGCGGTGACCATGACCGCCGCAACGTTGTCCGAATCCAAGTCCGCCGCTTGAACCGTTATGCCGAAACTGCGCAGGAGCGAAACCGTCGACTGAATCATTTGCCGCGTGTCGTCGCTGTCGCCCGTGCCGGGAAGTCCGACGACAAGTCCGTAGCCCATAAGTTGGTTGCTTCGCACGCCTTGCACTTTGGCGATGTCTTTGATTCGCGTGACGGCCGACTCAGCAAAGACCGTCGACGTTATCGCCACATACAAAAGCAACGTCGCGAGCGTAAAAATTTTTTTCATTGCGTCACCTCGTCAATCAAACTGCACGGCTGATTTCCGACTCATCTTCAGCGACTTCCAAGAACTTATCCGTCGGGTAAAGATAATCTTCGCCCGATTCGTCGATAATTCGATACCAGCCGCCTTCAATCGAAAGCACTTCGTAAATTTTGTCGGGCAACAAGTCCATGAAAATTTTGTACGAATTCGGAACGTCAACTTCGCGTTTGCCGATGTATCTGACTTTCAACTTTATCACCCCATCTTTTGACTTTGAACTCGACCTTGCCAATATTGACGCACTGATACCAATGAATTTCGCAGTCGAAAAAAGTTTCGTCGCCGTTGGTTACGGTTGCCGTGCCGCGACACAATTGCAATTAGGAATTTGAAATTAGGAATTAGAAATTGATTACGGCGCGTTGTAATTTCACATTCCACATTCCTCATTGTTTTTTCGCCATTGCGCTCAAGTCTTGCGGCAAAACAAATTCTTCGGCGGGTTTAAGCGTATCCATCAGAACATGAAGTTGAACAGCTGCGTCAAGATGCCCTGGCGTTGTTTAGCGTTCAAGGGACCTTTGCCGTCGAACTTGAGCGTCGCGTCCGCCACCTTGTACGAAGGCACGGTGTTGTTCATGGTCACGTCGTCGCGGCGAATCACTCCGCGCAAAGTTATCTTGTGTTCGTCGCGATTCTGCCAAATGGATTGCGAGCCTTCGACAATCATGTTGTCGTTGGGCAACACTTCAACGACGGTGACGGTTATCTGTCCGCTGAAACGATTGGTATCGGTCGCGGAGCCTTCAGCCTCGAATGAGTCGGAGCCTTGAGCCGAAAACGCCTTGATGAAGTCGAAAATGCCCGTGCCGTTTCCGATTGACAGCGAACCGGACTTTGAATTTTCGCGGGACTTCGAGGCGGTCTGCGTGGTCGTTTCGCTTATGACAATCGTCAAGATGTCGCCGACGTTTCGCGCCTTCTTGTCGGCAAACAAGCTCATGTTCGCGTTGTCAACCCAAAGACTCTTCGCGTCGACGGAGCCGCCCGTCAACAGCAGAGCCGCAATTAAAATCGCAAAAAATTTTTTCATGTGTTCACCTCCGTAAACAACAGCGTCGAATATCCGGCCGTCATGGATGACGGCCGCCGCCCGCAGTTGATACAGGATGTATCACCTGCGGGCTGTTTTCTTTTGGTTACTTTTCTTTTGCGCCAAAAGAAAAGTAACACAACACGTCACATTGAGACTTCGACGGTCTGCGAGTCGATGACTTTGGCGGTCAAAACTTTTTCGGACAATTCGTTTTTGACTTTGATTAAGCTGCCGATTCGTCCGCGTGTCAAAGCAATTCCGCGAGCCGACGCACGAATTCCGCGCCAACTTAAAACGATCGTGACGCGTTGACCCGAATTGACCGCGACGGGCTGTTGAAAGTAACCCTTCGTGACGGGCGAACCGCCGCGAATGTACCTGTGCGGAACAAGCCCGACAACTTCGTTGACATCCTTGACGAACTCATTGCGGCCGTCGATTGCAACTTCCGCTTCGTGAAAATCCGCCGCCGTCACGGGCACTTCAATTCGCAGGTCGTGGCTCGCGACAATCACCGTGTCGTAAACCTTGACGCTTGCGCTGAAAGCAACCGTGCGAAAAGCGCGCCCGTTGACATAAAGCGTCGCACGCACGGGCGTCAAGCTGATATAACTTACCTGCGCGGGCAGTTGCGGTCGAACTTCAACTTCGCCTTCGGGCAAGCGCACGTCGGGCGGGCTTTGCATAAAAATGATTTCATGTCGACGAGTTTCGCCGCGTTGAGCCAAAGCGTTTTCAATTGCCTCGCTTGCGATTGCTTGAAGTTCCGCGCCCGTCACCGTATAAGCAAAAGCCCGCGGCGTCAAGCACACGAGGAGCAACGTCACGAGCAGGAAAAACTTCTTCATGTCAAATTACCGCTTGAGCTGGTTGGCGATTTCAAGCATCGAGTCGGAGGTCGTGACCGCCTTTGAATTCGATTCGTAAGCGCGTTGTGCGACAATCATGTTGACCATTTCTTCGACGATTTGCACGCCCGACATTTCGATTGTGCCTTGAGCCAAAACGCCCGCGCCGTCTTGACCGGGTTCACTTTCAATCGGTGCGCCCGACGCGGCAGTTTCCAAGAACAAATTCTTGCCGTAAGCGTAAAGACCTTCGGGATTAATAAAACGCACAAGGTTTATCTGCCCGATTTCGGTTTGAGTGCCGCCCGCCGGTGTGTCGGAGACACGACCGTCCGAGCTGATAACGACGCTGTCAATCGTGGCGTTTTCGTCGAGCGTAATGTTCGGCAACAACAAATAACCGTCGCTGGTGACGAGCCGTCTGTTCGAGTCAAGCTTAAACGAGCCGTCGCGGGTGTAAGCGGTCGTGCCGTCGGGCATTTGAATTTGGAAGAAACCTTCGCCCTGAATGCCCACGTCGTTTGGATTGTCGGTCGTCTGCAGGGGGCCTTGAGTGAAAACTCTGTGCGTCGCGGAAACTCTGACGCCCAAGCCGACTTGCAAGCCTTGCGGATATTGAGTGCCGTTGCCCGACGCGCCGCCCGCGTCACGCAAAGTTTGATACAGCAAGTCCTGAAACTCTGCGCGAACTTTTTTGTTGCCGTAAGTGTTGACGTTGGCGATATTGTGCGCAACAACGTCCATGTTGGTCTGCTGCGCCTTCATGCCCGACGCCGCCGACCAAAGCGATCTCATCATAACAGAACAACTCCTCGAAAAAATTTTTCAACGTGCGAACAGTCCCGCAATGCCCGCGCTCATAAGCGAAACCAAAATGCCTGAAAGAATTAAGTATTTGACGTTGCGGGAAATCAAGTCGTTTTTGTCCTTGTCGACAATGCCGCTGAACGTGCCGAGCAAAATCCCGACCGTGCCGAGGTTCGCAAAGCTTGTCACGAAGACCGTCAACACGCATTGAAAATGTCGGCTGAAAGTTTCCATCATCGGCTGAGCCTGCAACATCACGACGAATTCATTGGTGATTAATTTCGTGCCCATGAACTGCGCGAGCTTAAACGCTTCCGAAGTGTCGGGCGTCAACAGCCACGCGAACGGGAACATCACCAAGCCCAACGCCGCTTCCAAACTCAACGACGGGCTTATCAGCGCAAGTCCCGCGTTAATCAACTTCGCAAGCGACACGAACGCGATAACCATGCACGTCACGATAAAAACCAACTTGCCCGCGCCGAGTATCGAGTTGCCCAGGAAGTTGAAGAACGGCAACTTGTGTTCGTCCGCTTTGACGGCAAAAACTGCGTCGTCCTCTTCGGGCGTGACGGCGACGGGATGCAAAATGTACGCAATCATCAGCGCGTTGACGACGTTGAGCGGAATTGCGGTCAACACGAATTCGGCGGGCATCATCTGAACGTAACTGCCGACAATCGCCGCCGACACGCAACTTACCGACATTATCGCGACCGTCAAACAGCGTTGCGTCGAAATTTGTTTCAGTTGCGGAGCGGAAACCGCTTGCACGTCGGGGTTGCCGAGCACGACCATTTCCACCGCGAAGAACGATTCAAACTTCGGCGCGCCCGTCAACAAACTCAAACCGCGACCGACCCACTTAATCACGAACGGCATTATCCCGACGTAATTCAGTATGTCGAACATCGGCACAATCATCAACAGCGGCAACAGCACGGCGGTTACGAAATTCATCTGCGGCACGTTGACCCAGTTCGGCAGGGCAAACGCGACGCCTTCATACGCGATACTTATCACGGCGGTGAACGCGTTCGCGGCGGCAACAATCATGTCGCGCCCGATTGGAAACGACGTCAAAAACCAGCCGACGAAAACATTCAGCGCGAGGAGTCGGGCGACGATTTTTTTGTTAATCGCACGCCTGTCCTGCGACAACAGCACGGCAAGACCCATGAAGACAATCAGCCCGACAACGTTAATGACGACAGCCATTGCGTCACCTCAAAACCTTTCGACGCGACCGGCTTCGACACGCGCAAAAATCAGCGGGCGAGCTTCGGGCTTGTCGCCGAGTTCAATCGCCGCACGGAAAGATTTTTCAGCCGCGACAAAAAGTTTTTCATCGGAGGCGTACAACGTCGCAAGACTTTCGCCAGCGTGAACTTCGTCGCCGAACTTTTTATGCAGAACAATTCCCGCCGCAAAGTCAATCGGGCTGTCTTTCGTTTCGCGACCCGCGCCGAGCATCACGGAAACTTTACCGAGCAATTCGGCGTTCATCTTCGCGACAAAACCGTCACCGTCGGCAAGAACTTCACGGCTGAACGGAGCTTTGTCGAAGTTGTCGTAATCGCGCAGAACCGAATCGTCGCCGCCTTGAGCTTTGACCATCTTGCAGAAAGTTTCAAAAGCCGAACCGTCCGCGATAGATTTTTCGGCGAGTTTGCGACAATCGTCAAGCGTGCCTTTGTCGACAAGGTAAAGCATGTTCGCCGCAAGTTCCAGCGACACTTCAGTCAAGTCCCGTGCGCCGCGACCTTTAAGCACGTCCATTGATTCGGCGACTTCGATTGAGTTGCCGATACCGTAACCGAGCGGCGTGTCCATGTCGGTTATCAAAGCGACCGTGCGACGTCCCGCGCCTTCGCCAATGGCAACCATCGATTCGGCAAGTTTAATCGCATCGTCCAAAGTTTTCATGAACGCGCCGCTGCCCGTCTTCACGTCAAGCAAAATGCAATCGCTACCCGCCGCAAGTTTCTTGCTCATAATCGACGAGGCAATCAACGGCAGGCTGTCGACGGTTGCCGTCACGTCGCGCAGGGCGTAAATTTTTTTGTCGGCGGGTGCAAGGTTGCCGCTTTGACCGATTAAACTCAAGCCGCAAGCGTTGACCGTATCGAAGAATTCTTGCCGCGTCAACTCCGTGCGATAACCGGGGATTGATTCGAGTTTGTCGACGGTGCCGCCCGTGTGACCGAGACCGCGCCCGCTCATCTTTGCAACTTTGCCGCCACACGCCGCGACAATCGGCGCAACGATTAAGGTTGTCTTGTCGCCGACGCCGCCCGTCGAATGTTTGTCGACCTTCAAGCCGTCAATCGCGGACAAGTCAATCATGTCGCCCGAATGCGCCATTGCCGTCGTCAACGTCGTCAGTTCGCGGGAAGTCATGCCGTTGAACCAAATCGCCATCAACAGCGCGGACATTTGATAATCGGGAATTTTTCCGCCGACGAAACCTTCAACCGCAAAATTAATTTCGTCGTCCGTCAAACTTGCCGCACGCTTTTTCTTTTCGATAATGTCGTACATGCGCACGGAAACTTCACCTCGACTTTCCGTAATGTCAAAAACTTTATCGGAAGAATTCTAATCGGCGTTAAAAGTTTTTGCAAGCCGAAATATTTTCTGAACCGCCATAAGATTTTCAGTTACGGTTGTTATAATCGCCGAAATTAAAATCAAGTTAGAGGTGACGACAATGAAGTTGGGGCGAATTTTTGCGACGCTGATTTTGATTGTTGGTGTGGCTTTTGCAAACATTTGCTCGGCGGCGGCTCTCAAGTACGGCGACAGCGGCGACGATGTCAAAGAAATTCAAACTTACTTGATCGCACAGTGTCTTTTGCAGGACGAAGCCGACGGTTTTTACGGCACGTCGACTGTCAACGCGATAAAAGATTTTCAATCGGCTCTCGGTTTGGAAGCCGACGGAGTTTGCGGCACGGTGACTTACAAAGTTTTGCGTGCGGCGGCGTACAACGAAATTGACATTTACAACTTTTCATTGAGCGATTTTCTTGCGGGCTCCGGTGAAGCCGTCGAAGAGTCGGGCGGTTACGCTGAAGTCGGCGACGTGATTAAACCCGGCATGAGCGGCGCAGGCGTCGTGGAGTTGCAGACCAAACTTATCGAACACGGTTTCCTTGACGGGGAGGCTGACGGTTATTGCGGCGAGTCGACGGTTGCTGCGCTGAAAAATTTCCAAAGCTCCCGCGGCATGAAGCCCGACGGCATTTGCGGCTTGCAAACTTATTCGGCACTTGAAGATTCGCAGTACGACACGGGCGACAATTCCTGGGACGAATACTCAAGCGAGATTCCCGAATACAGCCGCGTCGTGCGCGTCGAGGCAACCGCTTACAGTCGCCACGAAGACGGCATGAGCAATTACACTGCACGCGGAAGTTTCTGCAGACGCGGAGTCATTGCCGTTGACCCGAACTTTATTCCGCTGGGCACGCGAGTTTACATTCCCGGCTACGGTTACGCGGTTGCGGATGATGTCGGCGGCGCGATTGTCGGCAACATTATCGATATCGCCTTCGACAGCGTCGAGGAGTGCTACCAATTCGGGCGGCAATGGATCGACATTTACATTCTTGATTGACGGAGGAAAATACTTTGTACGAAATATCTGTTCGGGCGGCCTTCGAGGCTGCCCATTTTATTGCGGGTTACGAAGGCAAATGTTCGCGCCTTCACGGGCACAACTGGACTGTCGAGGCGATTGTTCGCGGCGAAACTTTGGACAGCTTGGGCATGTTGGTTGACTTCAAAGTTCTCAAAGCCGAACTCAACAAAGTTATCGACGAATTCGACCACAGATATTTGAACGAGCTTGAATTTTTCGCGACGGAAAATCCCACGGCTGAAAATCTTGCGCGGAAGATTTTTAAGCGGCTGTCGATGTCCGAAATTTTTTTCGGCTCCGTGAAGTTGCACGCCGTCAAAGTTCACGAGTCGCCGAACTCCTGCGTGACGTATTATGAGTAACGCGCACGTCGTCGAAATTTTTTCGTCCGCGCAGGGCGAAGGCAAATTCGTCGGTTGCCGACAAGTCTTCGTGCGATTGGCGGATTGCAACCTGAACTGCAACTTTTGCGACACGAACTTCACCCGCACGAATTTTTGTCGCGTGGAGACTTCGGCGGGCTCGATGACTTTCCGCGACGAAAAAAATCCGCTTGACGCCAAACGAGTCGCCGCGCTGATAAAAACTTTCTGCGACGAAGTGCCGACGCATTCGGTCAGCTTCACGGGCGGCGAACCGCTTGTGCACGCGGACTTCATTGCCGAAGTCGCCGCGCTCACCGACGCGAAAATTTTTCTGGAGACCAACGGCACGCTCGTCGACGAATTCAAGAAAATTTCCGCCGCCGTCGACTTCGTCAGCATGGACATCAAGTTACCAAGCGTCGTCGGTCGTGACTTGTTTGACGTGCATGAAAAATTTCTGCGCGCCGCCGTCGACAAAGATCTTTGCGTGAAAATCGTCGTGACCGGCTCGACCACCGACGAAGAATTTTTATCGGCGATTGAACTTGTCGCCAACGTCGACGAAAAAATTTTTGTCGTGTTGCAACCCGTCACGCCCGTCAACAATGTGCCCGCCGTCGACGCGAAAAAAATTCTTCAGCGGCAAGCAACAGCCCTGCGTCGCCTGCCGAACGTGCGAATCATCCCGCAGACGCACAAGTCAATCGACGTGCTTTGACGGCTTGTCGCCCGCGCAAAAAAATAGACGACCGAAGTCGCCTTCAACGTTGTTCGCGTTCCAAGTTGCGGAACAGCAGAATTTCTTTTTGAAACTGAATTCTTACCGATGTCGTCGGGCCGTTGCGATTCTTCGCGATAATCAGCTCGGCGACATTTTCGTTGTCGGTATCGTCGCGGTTGTAATACTCGTCGCGGTAGAGGAACATGACAATATCGGCGTCCTGTTCAAGTGAGCCGGATTCGCGCAGGTCGGACAACTGCGGCTTCTTTTCGGCGCGCATCTCGACGTTTCGGCTGAGCTGACTGAGCGCAAGTATCGGCACGTCCAATTCGCGGGCAAGTGCTTTCAACGAACGCGATATCTCCGAAATTTCTTGCTGACGATTCGACTCGAAGTTTCGTTCGCGTTGACCCTGCATGAGTTGCAGATAATCCAGCACGATTAAATCCAAGCCGTTTTGTTCGTGCTTGAGTCGGCGCGCCTTCGTTCGCAAGTCCAAAATTGAAATGCCCGCCGTGTCGTCAATGAACAGGTTCAATTCCGCCAGCTCTTCAAGCGCGTCGATGAGCTTGCCCATGTCGCCGTCGGACAAGTTGCCCGTGTTAAGGTGCAGGGAGTTGACACCGCTTGCCGAGCTTAAAAGTCGCGTGCCGATTTGTTCGCAGCTCATCTCCAACGAAAAGATCGCGACGGTTTTTTTCGCCTTCGCCGCGTTGACGGCAATGTTGAGCGCAAGAGCCGTCTTGCCCATTGAAGGACGCGCCGCCAACAAAATCAAGTCGGACTTGTGCAGGCCGTTCAAAACTTTTTCAACGTCAAACAAACCGGTCGGCACGCCGCGCAACGCTCCGGGGTTGTTGTACAGGTGATTAATGTTTTCGAGCGACGTCCTGAGCACGACGGAAATCCTTTGCATGTCGCGGCCGGTGTTACCCATGCTTGCGGCAAGAATCTTTCGTTCGGCTTCGCGGATAAGGTCGGTCGACGAAAGTTTTCCTTCGTACGCGTCGTCGATAATTTCTTCGGCGATTGAAATCAAGTTGCGCAACGCCGCCTTCTCGCGAACTTCCTTTGCGTAACTGACGGCGTAAGCGGCAGTGACCGACATGCTACTAAGCGCGGAGACGTACTTAAGCCCCACGACGCTGAGCTTGTCTTTCTTGCGCAGGTTCTCGATAATGTTCAAGACGGACGGCGGTTCGTTCGCAGCGTAAAGATCCATGATCGCGCCGAAAATAATTTTGTGTTCGGGACGGTAAAAATCTTCTTCGTGAATGATGCCTTGAATCTTCGGGATGGCAACGCCGTCTTTGAACATCAGTGAACTGAGAAATTCTTTTTCAATGTCGACGTTGGCGGGAATGTTGCGTGTCTTGTTCAAAGTTTACCTCCGGCGGTCGTCGATAATCTGTTCAAGGACGCGGCGCACTTCGTCCATGTTCACGCGGGTGTTGTTGCACGGACCGTTGGGTCGAATGTTCAATACACCGACGGCGGGCAGCGGGTACACGTCCTGAATGCCGCTCATCAAGTCGCGTTCGCAGGCAATCGCCAAGACAGCTTGCGGACGAATTTTTTTGACGACTTGCCGCGCCAACGTCCCGCCCGTCGCCACGAAGAAAGTAAAGCCCAGCTCTTCGGACAACTTCATCAAGTCGCCGACGTTACAGCCGCCGCAACGTTTGCAGTTGTTCGGGTCGCGGGTGATTTTGTGCGGACACGTCGACAGTTGCAGACAATGCGGGCTTAACACGAGCAATTTGTTCGCGGGAACTTTAATGCCGCTTTTCATGAAGATTAAGTTGCTCACCGCCACGAACGAGCCTTCGATTTGCCGACGCTTGACGCCGAAAATTTTTCCGATGCGCACGACGGCGGGGAACAGAAATTTTATCAGCGCGAAACTGTAACGGTGAAAAAGTTTCAGCGTCGGCAAACCTTTGACCGCCAAAACCATGTTGCACACCGCGCCGAAAGAGAACGTCGACACGAAAATCAAAAACGCGCCGACAATCGCGGGCAGGTACTCGAAGATATTTTCCAAGCCGAGGTAACTGATTCGCCACGCCGCGTACAGTGCCAAAGCAACGAGAAATTCCGCCGCGAGCAAAAGTCCCAGGAACAATCTTTTTTTCGGGCGAAGTGCCTGCAATGAAGTAACCAAAAATCTCACCTGCCTTCATGCGAAACGGTTCAGCTCACGGAGCGCGAACTTGATTAACTGTTCGGTCGTCGAATTCGGCTCTGCTTTGTCGAACACGGCAGAAATTTCCGCCTGCGTGTAACCGAGCGCGTCCAAAGCTTCGGCGGCTTCGTCTTGTGCGGTTGACAACAACTTGTCCCTTGTCACTTGTCCCGTGTCCCTTACCTTGTCTTTGAGTTCAAGCAGAATTCTTTCGGCGGATTTTTTTCCGAGTCCGGGCAGTCGCGTCAAAGTCTTCGTGTCTTGCGTGGTGACGGCGCGTGCGAAGTCCGACGCTGAAATTTTCGACACGACGGCTTGAGCGGTCTTCGCGCCGATACCCGACACCGTCAACAGCAACTCGAACAAGTCAAGCGTCGCCGCGTCGCCAAAGCCGAACAAAGTTATTGCGTCTTCGCGAACGGCGGTGTGCACGAAAAGTTCCGCCGCGTTGCCGACGGTCAAAGTTTGTCGCGTCGAATTATCAACGAAAACTTTGTAACCGACGCCGTGCACGTCCAAGATACAACCGTCGTCGAAAAGAAATTTCACCGTGCCGTTCAGGTAACCAATCATCCGAAAATCTCCAATGTTTCAGTTCGCGTGTTATCTACTTTCTTTGTGCGGACAAAGAAAGTAGCAAAGAAAACCGCGCCTGCTGTGATACATCCTGTATCACGCGCAGGCGGAGCGGCCGTCATCCATGACGGCCGGTCACCATTCACGTCGTCGCCAATAAATTTCTGCGCGCCAACGAATTCGCTTCGCAAGCCGCCGCGATTGAAATTGCCAACGCGTCCGCCGCGTCGTCGGGCTTTGGCGGTTCAGGCAAGTGCAACAGCTTCGTCACCATGAAGATGACTTGATCTTTCGTCGCGCCGCCGTAGCCCGTTATCGACTGCTTGACTTCGTTGGGCGTGATTTCCAAAACGTCCAAGTCGTTCTGCGCCGCGCACAATAAAACCACGCCGCGAGCTTGCCCGACGGGAATTGCGGTCGTCGCGTTCTTGCCGAAGAAAAGTTTTTCGAT
The DNA here is from genome assembly GCA_947165295.1 of uncultured Selenomonadales bacterium. Taxonomy (GTDB): domain Bacteria; phylum Bacillota; class Negativicutes; order Selenomonadales; family Selenomonadaceae; genus Quinella. The sequence goes on from CAMUZU010000022.1 coordinate 20,627, forward strand.
GCCCATGACTTGCGGTTGAAACGTTTTTATCAGCGCGTCAAGTTCCGTGTGAATTTTAAGCAAGCGGTCTTGCATACGGGCTTTCGGGCTTGTGGTTATGACGCCGAAACTTTTCGCGACGAGCTTGCCGTCGACGTGAGAAACAAAGCCGTAGCCGCAAATTGCCGAGCCGGGGTCAATTCCGAGAGCCAACATTAATCCGCGAATTCGTAGTTGCCGTAGACGTTCTGAACGTCGTCATCTTCGTCAAGCGCGTCAAGAAGTTTTTGCATCTTTTCGGCGTCCTTGTCGCTTAAAGTGACGGTCGTGTCGGGCACCTGCGTGATTTCGGCGGAAGCGGTCTCAATGCCTTTTTCGGACAATGCGGACTCGACGGCGTCGAAGTCTTCGGGCGCGGCGGTTATCTCAAACGAATCTTCGTCGGCGTTGAAGTCTTCGGCACCCGCGTCCATGACGATTTCCATGAGCGAATCTTCGTCGTCGAAAGTTTCTTTGTCGACAACGAAGACGGCTTTTTTCTTGAACATCCAGCCGACACAGCCGTTTTCGCCGAGGTTGCCGCCGTGCTTGCTGAAAATGTGTCGAATGTTCGCCGCCGTGCGATTGCGGTTGTCGGTCAAAATGTCGAGCATCAAAGCCGCACCGCCGGGGCCGTAGCCTTCGTAAGTGATTTCTTCGTAATTGGTCGTGTCGGACGCGCCGAGCCCTTTTTGAATCGCACGGTTGATATTGTCTTTGGTGACGTTGTTCGCTTTGGCTTTCGACAGCGCGAGTTTGAGGCGCATGTTGCCCGTCGGGTCGGCACCGCCCATTTTGACGGCGATTGTAATTTCGCGGCTGATTTTGGTCGTCATTGCACCGCGAATCGCGTCGTTGGCACCTTTCTTGCGTTTAATCGTTGCCCATTTGGAATGACCGGACATAATCACAACTCCTTCTTGAAATAAATGACGTCGCTCATCGGATTTTCGTAATAAGGTTCGCACTCGACGAAGCCGCAACTTTTGTACAGGCGAATCGCGCTTTGAAGCGGCGTTATCGTGTCCAAAACAATTTCGCTGAAACCGTCCGCCCGCGCAGATTCGACAATCGCCTCGACAAGTTTTCTGCCCGCGTGAAGATGTCGAAATTCTTCGCGCACGAACAGTCGTTTCATTTCGCAACGTTCGGCGGTGTGCTTGTGGTAAGCGACGCAACCGACAATTTGACCGTCGACGGCAGCGCAGATGATTCGACCTTCGGGCGGCGTGTACTTTGCGGACAAGTCGGCAAGTTCGTCGTCGATATTTTGAAACGTCAAGTCGCGTCCCAAAAAGTTCGTGTACTCAATCACGAGCCGCTTGACTTCGTCGAGATGAGCCGCGCCGTCAACAAGTTCACTCACCGACATAACGGTAAACTTCCGTCCAGCCGCGGTCGTACGCGCTGTAAAAATCGATTTCGCCGCCTTGGTCACCGGTCGCCCAATCGCCGCCTTTGGGATTGTTGACGCCGCGAGCCTCAACGGTCATGCCGTCGCCGATATAAATCGCCACGTGCACTTTCGGCAGGCAAAGAATGTCGCCGCGCTGAAGTTTGTCTTTGACGTCGTTCCAGCCGTACTTGCGCCAACCTTTGTCGCCTTTGCTGAGATCTTCCCAAATGGTGTCCGCGTCGCCCGATTTTTGCTTGCCGTTGTAACGCAATTCGTATTTGGGATTGTTGCGCCACTTGTCGATAATGTGAAAGCCGCCGTATTGGAAGGCGTGATAAACCAGCGACGAACAATCGTAGTCGGGGCCTTCACGCGTGCCGGTGTACGGGCGTGACGGCGTGGAATTCGCTTCGCCTTGAGTGTAGCCGTGCGTTTGATCGTTGGCAATGTCAATCGCCCACTGCACGGACTTTTCGACACGCGGGTCAACTTCTGCAAACGCGGAATTGGTCAGCAGACAGCCCGCGACAATCAGCGCACCAAAAAATTTTTTCATGACGTAACCACCTTAAAGAACTTCTTTTTGCCTTTGCGAACGACGGCGGCACCGTCGACGAAATCAGCCGCAGTCAAAACGTAATCGACATCGGAAACTTTCGCGTCGTTGAGCGTCAAACCGTTCTGTGCAATCAAGCGGCGAGCTTCCGCCTTCGAGTCGACAATTTTTGCGTCGGCGAGCACGTCCAAAAGTTTCTTGCCGACCGCGTCGGTGACTTCAACCGTCGGCATGTTGTCGGAGCTTTGTCCCGCGAAAATTTCAGCGGCGGATTGTTGAGCTTGACGGGCGGCGTCTTCACCGTGAACAAGCTTGGTGACTTCGTAAGCCAAAACTTTTTTCGCCTCGTTAATCGCCGCGCCTTCGAGACTTGACAGGCGGTTGACTTCGTCCATGGGCACGAACGTCAACAAACTCAGGCAAGTCTTGACATCCGCGTCGTCGACGTTGCGCCAATATTGGTAGAAGTCGTAAGGCGAAACTTTATCCGCGTCGAGCCACAGCGCACCGCCGGCGGTCTTGCCCATTTTGGAGCCGTCGCTCTTGAGCAAAAGTTTGTTCGTCAAGCCGTAAGCCGCACGTCCGGTTTTGCGTCGGGTGAGTTCAACGCCCGCGATAATATTTGACCACTGGTCGTCGCCGCCCATTTGCAAAACGCAATCGTAATCGCCGTTGAGCTTGTAAAAGTCATACGCCTGCATGACCATGTAGTTGAATTCCAGGAACGTCAAACCTTTCTCCCAACGCTGCTTGTAGCATTCGGCTGCCAACATGCGGTTGACGGTGAAATTCGCGCCGACTTCGCGCAACAAGTCAATGTAGCCGAGCTTGCGGAGCCAGTCGCCGTTGTTGACCATCAAAGCTTTGCCGTCGCTGAAGTCGATGAAGCGCGCCATCTGCTTTTTAAAGCATTCGCAGTTGTGTTCGATAACGTCGTCAGTCATGACTTTGCGCAAGTCCGTTCTGCCCGATGGGTCGCCGATTGTGCCCGTGCCGCCGCCGACAAGACAAATCGGGCGGTGACCTGCGCGTTGCATGTGAGCCATTGCCATAAGCGCGATAAAGTGCCCCGCGTGCAAGCTGTCGGCCGTCGGGTCGAAGCCGATATAAAAAGTCACCTTGCGTTCGCCGAGCATCTTTTTGACTTCGTCGGCGTCGGTGCATTGGGCAATAAAGCCGCGCTCCGTGAGTGTGTCGAAAACATTAGTCAAGTTTGTTGCCTCCTGTTTGTAGGTGTCAGGTGTCAGCTTATAGGTTATACGGTTTCAGCTATAAGCTGCCGCGCCGATTATATCAGACGAAATTCAAAATCACAACGCGTGTGTTGAACGTTACTTTCTTTTGGCAGCAAAAGAAAGTAACCAAAGAAAACTGCGCTTGCTGTGATGCTTCCGGCATCACGCGCAAGCGGTTGCGGCCGTCATCCATGACGGCCGGGTCTTCGCTGCGGTTTACTTGCAAGCTTGAACTTCGGCGATAAGTTTTTCCGTGCGCGTCAAAAGTTCGGCAAGCTTTTCGCTTTTGGCTTTGTCGCCCGAAATTTGATCTTCAACGATTTTAATCTTCGCGTCGAAGTTCGCGACAATCGGGTCGATGTTCTGCGTCATGAAGTCGCGCACGTTGCTTGAAAGTTCGCGGGCAATGTCGTCGGCAACTTCGTCGAAGCCCGACATAATTTCGTTGCGTGCGGCGTGAAGTTTCTGTTCGAGTTCTTCGCTTTGCTTGTTTTCGCGGTGAAGCATGAAAAGCGAAACGACGGCACCCGCGACGGCAAGTCCCGCGCCGATAAATTTCGCTCCGTTGCCCGTGAACATCTGCGCGATTCGATTGACGATTGTCGGCTCGGCACGGAAGATCGGAAGCTTGGCGATTAAGTTGCCCGCGCCTTCGCCCAAAAGTCCCGCCAAAGGTTTGGGCACGCCTTGACCGGCAAGCACGCCGCCGATACCGATTTTTGCAACGCCGCCGACGAAATTTCCAAAAGGGGTAATTGCAACTTCAGCGAAGCGCGCCGCGATTTGTGCGCCCTGTTGAGCGACGAAGGCACCCGCAAATATTCCGCCGGCACCGAGAGCCGCAACGCCGCCGTTGACGAAGTCGCTTGAGCCGCTCGATTGAAAATGCGTCACGAAATTTTGTTTGACTTGCTGAACGAAAGTTGACTGCTCGTAAGCGTTGAGTTTGGTGTCGCTCGTGGCAGCGAAAGTTTTTATGCGGTCGGAAATTTTCTGCGCGCAGTCTTCGGCGAAACGTTGAACGCGTTCCTGCGCGGCGGCAAAAACTTTTTTGGCGGCGGATTCGCTCTCCTGCGACGTGACGCTTTGAGCCGTGTCGCGCCCGCATTTGGCAACGTCGGCTTTGAACGCGGAAATTATCCCGTCGATGTCTTCGAGGCACTCGCGCCGTTCGTCGATCAAAATCTGCTTGCCGTGACGAAAAGTTTCAATCAAAGCCGAAGCGTCCGATTTCAATTCAGCCGACGGTTCAGCCGAAGCGTTGCGAAGTTCGGCGGCGATTGTGTTGAGCGGCAGATTAATCTTCTGCAGGACGCCTCTGTCCGCGACGAAGCGATTCAAGTTGCGGATAAAAATTTCGATGCCGCTGCGTTCGAGTCGACGGCCTTTGCGGCGCGGCTCCGTCTCGTCGAGTGCCTTGAAGTAAGACGCCGTGTCCGTGAACGAAACGTAAAGTTCTTTCGGGTCGTGCGGCGCGGTGACTTTCTTCAAGTCTTCGTAAATGACCGCCTGCTGTTCGGGGACGTTGCCAAGCTGCGTCCTGTCCATTTTGTTGACGACAAGAATCATGTCGGCGGCACGCTTTTGGTCGACGGCAAGCTTGCGGAAGTGGTCGCCCATGCGTTGGCTGAAACCTTCGTTCGTGATGACGAAAATCAACAACGCCGCGTGATTAATCTGTTCGTAAGTGATTTCGTCGTGGTCGGGGCGAAGTTCGGTCTCAATGCCGGGCGTGTCGACGATTTCAAGGCCGTTCCACTCGTAAGGCGTCGAATCCTGCGTGGTTATGTCCGCGCCGATTGCAACGTCTTCGCCCGTCAACATTTTGATGAGACTTGACTTGCCCGCGCTGTACTGCCCGACGAAAACCAGTTTGATTTTGCCGCTGTCGTCGGGAAAAACTTTCGGCAGGCGTGACGTGTCCAAACCGAGCCGCGTGAATTCGTCGGTGACTTCGCGCAGAAGTTGTGCGCCTTCGTGCGTGAATTTGCTGAGTTGAAATTCTTCCATGTCGGTTACCTCGCTTGAGTCGTACGTTCGGCTGAAACGTTCGGCAACGGTTGCGCAGACTTCTTGACGACAATCGGCACGAGGGCGATTTGCTGAGCGATTTTGAAACTGGTCGCGTTGACGTTGTCTTTCATGAAGACGGCGTACGTGCGCTTGTCGCCTTTGGAGTTGAGCCGATAACCTTTGACGGTGAAGTCGCCGTGCAGAATTTCTTTGAGCGTGTCGCGGAACTTTTCGTGCGGCTGCATGACAAAAATTTTTTCGCCGAGCAGGTCGGAAAGTTCACGCGTGTTCAAGTTCGAGCGGTCGGCGAAAGCAACGGTAAGTTCGCCTGGAATTCGCGCCACGTCTTTGACATTGGAAATAAAACCTGCGCCTTTGAATTCAATCGCGTCCGCAAAAAGTTTCGCGTTGAGGTCGCTGAACTTGTCGAACAATTCGCCCGCCATGAGGCTTTGACTCTTGCCGAGCCGCGCCAACATGAATTGATAGCCCGCAAGCAGGTCGGCGAATTCGTCGACAGCTTTGGCAAGAATTTCGTTGTTGAAGATGTCGACAACCTGACTGTGCATCTTGCCGAGCATTTCAAAGCTTGGTTGCTTGAGGTCGTCGCGGAGTTTTTCTTTCGCCTCGCGGATTTTTTCCGCCTTGTTCGAGAAGAAAATATTTCCCAAAATGCTGACGGCACCTAGCGCAAGACCGATACCCCAGCCGACGCCAGGCACGAGCGCAAGGAGCGGTAACGCCGTCGCGATGTTTTGACCCCAAGGTGTCGTGCCTTCGAGTTCAACTTTCGTGCGCGTGTCGGCGCTGAAGGCAAACTTCAACTCCTGCGTGAGTTCGTCGCTGAGTTCCTTGCGTTTGCGTTCGCATTCGTCGGCAAGCTCCTGCAACAGTTGTTGATAGCGTTGGTCGAAGTGCGCGCCTTGCAATTTCTGTTGCCAGTGTTCGTTGACTTTGTCGTCGTTGTAATGATTTTCGGCGAAGCTGTAAATCGTGCGGTCGAGTTCTTCGGACAAAGTTTTGTACAGCCCGTCAAGTTTTTGCTGTGAGCGTTCGACAAACTTCTCGCGCCACTTGCCGAGTTGTTGACGTTTGTCGAACCAAAGATCGCTTTCGAGCAAAGTGTTCGCGGCTTGACTGTAAATCTTCAAGATAATGTTGCTCATCGGCACGGCGACGCTGTCGACGAAAGTTTTCACGCGCAGAAAGCGTCCGTCGTCGCGAACTTTGTCGAGTATGAAGTCTTCCACTTCGGCAAAGCGGCTCAACTCAAACACGGCGGGATTTTTGTCCTGCGACTGGTACGCGCTCAACAAATGCGTCGCGACGAATTTAATGCCGCTCCAGTCTTGATTGTGTTTGAAGGCGAATTCTTTGAACTGTTTAATCGTGGCGTCAATCGTCGACGTGTCGGCAAGTTTGTCCTGCAAGTCTTCGATGTCGAGTTCGTCGTTGATGTTGAACGCCATTTTGACGTTGATGACGCCGAGGACGGGCTTGCCGAAACTTTTCAACTGCGCAAGTTTTTCCGCTTCGTCGGGCTGTGGCGCGTCGCTTGTCAACAGAAACAAAATCAAGTCCGCAGACTTCGCCGCTTCGAGTGCAAGTCGTTCGTCCGCCGCGCCGCCGAAAGCCGAAATGCCGGGCACGTCGGTAATCTTGAGGCCGTTCCAGTGATAATCGCGAACGTCAAGGGTCGTGCGTTGTGCGCCCTTGCCGATTGAATCGCCGTTGCCGTGCGTCAAAATTTCCATCAGCGTCGACTTGCCCGCCATTGTCCGCCCGTAAACGACAATCGAAAATTCCTGCGAACGTTCGCGCAAAAGTTTCAGGTCGTCGCCAATCGGATTGACGGCGTCGAACAGTCGGCGAAGTTCGTTGCGTTGCTCGTCAATCAAAGCCGTGTCGTGAATTCGGTCAACCTGCTTTTGTTCGCGGGCGGTTTGATTGAGCTTGTCGGCGGCAGCGTTGAGCGTCGCGTTAATCTCCTCGTAATTGCTTTTGGCAATCTTGAAACCTTCGTCGGCGGCTTCGCGACATTTGGCAAGTTCGGCGTCAAGCGACGTTGAAGATTTTTTCGCGTTGACTTTCGATGCGGGACGGTCGGTTTGCGTGGAACGTTCGGGCTGTGCCGACATGAACGCCGCCAAATATTTTCCGCAAGCCCGACAAGCCGTCGCGTTTTTGACAAGCTTCGCGCCGCAGAAAGGACAGAACTTCAACATAAAATCACCCCGCGACGAAGTATATCACCGTCCAAATGTCGCACGCAAAAAATTTTCGTCGCCCGTCGACGGTTGCAGGAAAATTTTCGCGGCGGCAGAAAAAGCAATGCGCATTATTAATTGCCTTTCGGAGGTGACAGACTTGGCTTTTTTTTCGGCCGACACCAAACGATTTCTCCGCCGAATTGACTTCGCGTTGTTGGGCGCGGCGGCGGCGATTGTCATATACGGGCTTGTGATAATTTCCAGCGCGACACACATCAACACGCCCGGCGAAGAGCGTTTCTGGTTCGTGCAACGGCAGGGAGTTTTCGCGCTCGTCAACACGGCGATTGCGGTACTGTTCATGAACTTCGATTATCGCGGACTGCAACAGCACGGCAAGAAACTTTACGTCTTCAACCTCATAATGCTCGTGGCGGTTATGCTTTTCGGTCACGCGGCACTCGGCGCGCAACGCTGGATTCAAATCGGACCGATAAGTCTTCAGCCGTCGGAGTTCTCGAAACTCATCATGATAATCTGCATGGCGGCGGTGCTTGAAGAACGCATGGGCAAACTCAACACGATTCAAGACTTGTTGCCGATTGCGGCTTACGTCGGGATACCGTTCCTGCTCGTCCTCAAACAGCCGGACTTGGGCACGTCGCTTGTCTTCATGGCGATTTTCTTCGGCATGGTCATTGCGTGCGGCATGCCGTGGAAATTTTTCTTCGGGATAATCGTCGCGGGCATTGCGTCGTTTCCGCTGCTATGGCAGTTCATGAAGGACTACCAAAAGATGCGAATCATGGTTTTCATTGACCCGAACGTTGACCCGCTCGGCTCAGGTTATCACATCATCCAATCGAAAATCGCCATCGGGTCGGGAATGCTCTTCGGCAAAGGTTTGTTTGAAGGCACGCAAAGTCAGCTGAACTTCCTGCCCGAAAACCACACGGATTTTATTTTCGCGGTCGTCGGTGAAGAACTCGGCTTCGTCGGCGCGGTCGTGTTGCTGTTGCTGTACTTGATTGTTCTGTGGCGCGGCATAATGATTGCTCGCGACGCGGGCGACGTGTTCGGGCGACTGCTTGCCGTCGGAATAACTTCGATGCTTGCGTTCCACGTGCTGGTTAATGTCGGCATGACGACGGGTATCATGCCCGTGACGGGAATTCCGTTGCCGCTTATGAGTTACGGTATCAGCTCGCTCACGACGAACATTTTGGCGATAACAATCCTGCTGAACATCAACATGCACAAACAAAAATTTTTATGGTGACCCGCTTTAAAAGCGGGAGAACAGTTGTCGCGACGTGGCGTTGTCAATGTTTCAACGTTATCGCCGCGAACTAAAATTCTTATGGTGACGACGATGAACAAATTTCTTGAACTTGCGAAACCTGCGCGATACACCGGCGGCGAATTCAACGCGGTGACGAAAGACTTTGACGCCGTCGACTGCCGAATCGTGCTTGCTTTGCCCGACGTGTACGAAGTCGGCATGTCGAACCTTGGGCTTGCGATTTTGTATTCGATACTCAACCGCCGCGACGACACTTTGTGCGAACGAGTTTACGCGCCGTGGATTGACGCCGAAGAAATTTTGCGTGCGGACAATCAGCCGTTGTTCGCGTTGGAGTCAAAGCGACCCGTGCGCGAATTCGACATGCTGGGCTTTTCGTTGCAGTACGAAATGATTTATACCAACGTGCTCAACATGCTTGACCTTGCGAAGATTCACCTGCGCGCCGTCGACCGCAGTGACAATGAACCGTTTGTTGTCGGCGGAGGCCCTTGCGTTTACAACGTCGAGCCCGTCGCGGACTTCTTCGACTTTTTCATTGTCGGCGAAGGCGAAGAAATTTTCGGCGAAGTCGTCGATACTTTCACCGCGTGGAAAAATTCGGGACGCGTCGGCGGGCGAAAAGGTTTTCTGCGCAAGTTGCTTGACGTGAGCGGAATTTACGTGCCGAGCTTTTACGAGCCGATTTACGCGGGCGACAAGTTCGCAGGCATGAAAATTCTTGACGGTGCGCCGAAGACAGTTCTCAAGCGCGTTGTCCGAAATTTCGACGCGACGCCGACCGTCGACAAGCCCGTCGTGCCGTTCATGGAGATTGTCCACGATCGCGCAATGTTGGAGCTGTTCCGCGGCTGTTCACGCGGTTGCAGATTTTGTCAAGCGGGCATGACTTATCGACCCGTGCGCGAACGAACCGTTGAAACTTTGCGGGCGACTGCGCGTCGACTGATTGATTCGAGCGGCTGGGACGAACTTTCGCTGACGTCGTTGTCGAGTGCCGATTATTCATGCCTGCCGCGATTGATTGACGACCTGCAAAAAGATTTCCGAGGCGAACGCGTGAGTTTTTCGTTGCCGTCGTTGCGCGTCGACAGCTTTTCGATTGAACTTGCCCAACGCGTTCAGGCGGTGCGAAAGAGCGGCTTGACTTTCGCGCCCGAAGCCGGCACGCAACGCCTGCGCGACGTTATCAACAAGAACGTCACCGAAAAAAATTTGCTTGACGCCTGCGGTGCCGCTTTCGCCAAAGGTTGGAAGTCCGTCAAGTTGTATTTCATGTGCGGCTTGCCGACCGAGACCGACGACGACATTGCCGGGATTGCCGACCTCGCTCAAAAGGTTGTCGACCTGTACCGCGAAATAAAAAATCGCCGCGACGTGAAAGTCACGGTGAGCGTGTCTTGTTTCGTGCCGAAGCCGTGGACGCCGTTTCAGTGGTGCGCGCAGATTTCGGCGGCGGAATTTGAACGTCGGCAACGTCTGCTGAAAGATTTGATTCGCGACAAGGCGATAACTTACAACTGGCACGACGCGAAATTGTCCGTGCTTGAAGGCGCGTTGGCTCGCGGTGACCGTCGGCTGTCGAAAGTCATTGAAACTGCGTGGCGAAACGGCGCGAAGTTCGACGGCTGGTCAGATCTGTTCAAGCCCGACGTTTGGGCGCAGGCGTTTGACACTTGCGGCGTCGACCCGAAAAATTTTTCCGAACGCACGCGTGAACTTTGGGAGCCGTTGCCGTGGGATCACACGTCGCCCGCCGTCAACAAAAGTTTTCTGCAGGCGGAGCTTGAAAAATCTTTGCGCGGCGAAACGACCCGCGATTGTCGGCGAACGAGTTGCACGGGTTGCGGCGTCTGCATGAATTTGGGCGTCAACGTCGTCGACTTCGCCAAAGCCGAATTGCCGCCGCCCGAAGAAGTTTCCGAGCCGTCACAAAAATTTTCGCCGACGAAATATCGCGCACAGATTCGCAAGGGCGTCGAAATTTCCGCGCTCAGCCACCTCGATTACATGAACGTTTTCATGCGTGCGCTGTTGAGAGCGAAGTTGCCCGCCGCGTGGAGCGAAGGTTTTAATCCGCACATGAAAGTTTCGTTCGCGACGGCGTTGGCTGTCGGCGTGACGAGCGATTGTGAATACGTCGACTTTGAGTTGACGGAGCCGATTAACGAGCTTGAAGTTGCCACGCGCTTGAACGAACAACTTCCCGTCGGCGCGGAAATTCTTCGGCTGAAGAGACTTCGCGGCAAGTCAAAGCCCGTGATGTCTTTGGTTGACCTGTCGCGCTACGAAGTCCGTTTGCCCTTCGACGAAAAATTTTTTGACGACGCACAACGAGCCGTCAAGAATTTCAATGCCGCGCACGAGTTGCAATTTACCCGCGTGACGCCGAAGAAAGTCCGCGACATTGACGCAAAAAAATATCTCGCCGAGCCCGTCGAAGTTTCGTTGACGGGTGACGAGTTGCAGATAAAGTTTGGCGTGCGAATCACCGACGCGGGCAGTTTGAAGCCTTCCGAAGTGCTGAAACTTTTGCACGAACGATTCGACTTGCCCGCCGACATAAACAACGCGCAGATTAATCGCACGGCACTTTTGCACGCGGGAAAAAATTTACTCGACGTGTGACGCGCAACAAATGAGGCCGTCATGGATGACGGCCTCTGCCGACGTGTTTGCGTGATGCAAACTCCGTCGGCCACGCGAGCTGCGGCTTTCGACAACGTGCGGACACGCGACACTGTGCTCCACGCAGTGGCGGCTTTCTTTGGTTACTTTCTTTCGCCGCACGAAAGAAAGTAACGTTCAAAAAACAAGATTCACGAACAAGCCACGACCGTCAAGAGTTCGCTTTTCGGAACGCGTTCATGAAGTCCGCCAAAGCCTCGACACCTTCAAGCGGCATCGCGTTGTAAATCGAGGCGCGCATACCACCAACCGAGCGGTGACCTTTCACGCCGCTCAAATTTTTTTGCAACGCTTCGGCGACGAATTTTTGTTCAAGCTCCTCCGTCGGCAGGCGGAAAGTCACGTTCATGAACGAGCGCGAATCTTTGTCGGCGTGCCCGCGATAAAAACCGTCGGACGAGTCAATCGCGTCGTAAAGCAACTTCGCCTTGACGGAATTTCGACGCGCCATTTCTTCAAGCCCGCCGCAAGCTTTAATCCACGCGGCGACCTTGCCGACAATGTAAATCGAAAACGCGGGCGGCGTGTTGTACAGCGAATTCTTCTTGTAAAACGTGTCGTAACGAAGCATCGTCGGAAGCGTGTCCAAACTTTTTTCGACGAAAGATTTTTTCACGACGACGATAACGACGCCTGCGGGTCCGAGATTTTTCTGGACGCCCGCATAAATCAGCGAAAACTTTTTGAAGTCGACGGGACGGCTGAGCATGTCGCTGGACATGTCGGCAAAAAGCGGCACTTCGCCCGTTTCGGGGACGTAATGAAACTCCGTGCCGTAAATCGTGTTGTTGTAGCAAACGTGCAGATACGCGGCGTTCGGGTTGATTTTGAGTTCGTCTTGACGGGGCACGCGGCGAAAGTTTTCGTCTTTGGTCGACGCGGCAACTTCACCGACGCCGAGAATGTTCGCCTCTTTGTACGCGTTCGACGAAAAAGTTCCGCTCAACACGTACGAGCCGGGCTTGTCCTTCGTCGCGAAGTTCAGCGGAATCATCGCGAATTGCAGTGACGCGCCGCCTTGAATAAACAGCACGTCGTAATCGTCGCCGAGACCCATCAGCTCAAGAATCGTCGCCTTCGCCGCGTTGTGAACTTTTTCGTACGGCTTCGAGCGGTGACTCATCTCAATAATCGACATGCCCGTTCCGTCGAAGTTCAGAAACTCCGCCTGTGCTTCGCGCAAAACTTCTTCGGGCAACGTCGCGGGGCCGGGATTGAAATTGTAAACTCGTTGCATGAAATCATCTCCAGTAGGTGTTAGCCGAATCCTTTAAACGGCAACGGTGATTCTACAAAAGTTTATCCGAATCGGCAAGCGCGCCGAATTTTTTTTGCACGGTCAACTTTTCGCGGGCGATTTTCCCTGCCGATAATCGGAAGAGAGCAACCACAGCGATTGATAACGCCCCATTTGCTCCAGCGCGTAATTCATGATCGAAAATGTGACTTCGACGTTTTTGCGAAGAATTTCGATAAACGTGTCGTGCGGCAAGGTCAAAAGTTCGGCGGTATCCGACAAGACTGTTGCGGAAATTTTAAAAGGTCGTTCGTCCAAAAGATACGTCGGGTTTACAAACGCATTCTTCTCGATGATGTCCAGCGTGTTGTACCAGCCGTCGCCCGTGTCGGCATTGCGTGAAAGTATTCCGTCCGCGACGAAGATAAAATTTTCGTCAATCATTTCGTCGGGAATTCTGTCGCCTTCGTAGAGCGTGACAAGCTCAGCGTAGCCGTCGAACAAATCGATTGTGCCTTCAAGGCGTCCCTGCAAAGTCGGCAGTTGTCCGAGGAAGTTGCGAATTTTTTTGCGCTTGAGTTCGTCGGAAATTTCTTCTGGGCGGTGATTCGTTTCGATACGATTTTCAAGCCGCGCCATGAATTCGGAATAATTCGCGTCCCAATCGTCAAGCATGCGCTGAAGAATGAATTTGTAAAGTTCGCAAAGTTGCTCGATGCCGTTCGGCGAAAAAGTTTTTTCGTCGTAAAGAAAACCCATCGACAAACTTTGCTTGAAGCAGTAAATGTAAACGGCAAGTTTTACGGCGCGATTGTCCCACGAAGCGCGGAAAATAAATTTCCCGTTCGGCTCGGCGGGCTTTGCGGCGTAATTCAAGCCCTGCGGAGAAATTTCCGTGAAGCTGATAAAGTGATTGAACAGTTTTCGTTGCCCCGTCAAATCGCTCAGCTCAGTCCAATCGTCCAAGCCGTAAGGTTTCGAGATGATGCCTTGTCGAAATTGCTCGTCGACAATTTGCCCGACGGTTGAATCGTCGTCGCACGTCATGCGAACGGGAATAACATTAAACGCGGGCTTGTCGTCAACGTTCGACGAAAAAACTTGACACAGCAGACAGTCGCGCCGCTTGTTTGTCAGCTGCAACATAAATCCCCACGCGGTTTGCAAAATCGTCGTGAGCATGACGCGGTTGGCTTTGGAACGAACGTTGAGCTTGTCGAGAATTTCGGCGGGAATCGTCGTGCGGAAATTTTTTCGACCGTGTTCGCCCGAAGAATTTTGCTCGTAAGGCAGTTTGGCAACGGGCGGCGCATTGTCGAGAATTTTTGTCCAGTAATCGTGAATCGCCCGATGATTTTTCGTCGGAAGGTTATCTAAAATTTTTGTTATGTCAAACTCGGCGGGAATTCCCGTTACTTGCGCGAAAAATTCTTCCGCGTCGAAAGCTTGAGCGATAAGTTGAGCCATCGTCACCAACACGGCAAATTCTTCGTCGCCGGTCTTGTACACCGCAAACCGAATCAGCGGGTCGCTTGCAAGGTTAATTTCACGGCGTGCGTCCGCTTCAAAAATTTTTCGGAAGTCTTCCTCAATGTCCCGGCTGTCCGTCAAGTTGCGGAAAATTATTTCGGGCTTGACGGTGCCGACGGGACGAGTAACTTTAACCGTGCGCGTGCCGACGTTGCAAAAATTGACGCGCAACTTTTCGTTGTCGTCCAAAAATCTCTTGACCGTGACGCCGAATTTAATCGGGCTGACGGAGCCGCGAACTTTGTAGAGCGTGTGACTGAAAAAATACGGCGACAGAAAATTGTTGCCCGCGAAAAATTTTTCTTCACGGACATTCAAACTTTCAATCGCTTCAAGTTTATGGGGATTGTAACCGCCCGTTTGCGCCCCGTAGACGTGCTCCAAAACATTTTTTTCATCGTTGGTGAGTTGTGAGGTAATATCCACGTGAATTCCTCCTTCGGCGATATCCTACAACAGGCAACGGCGAATAAGCAACAGAAATTTAATTGCCAATTCCGCATTACGAATTACGCATTGATTTTCGGCCGCCGTAATGGTAAATTATTTGCACTTGATTAACGGGAGGTTTTAAGTTTTGAGCGACACCAACACCGACGAAAAAATTTTGTCGCCGAAAGAGATCGTCGAACGCACGACAATAGCCGACGTGTACCGCGCCGATAAACAGCTCGCGGGGGTCGTCAAGAAGACGAAACTCATTCCGAGCGATTTTTTTTCGGACTTGAGCGGCAACGAGGTCTTCCTCAAACCCGAAAACATGCAACACACCGGCGCATTCAAACTTCGCGGCGCATACAACAAAATCAGCCGCTTGACCGACGACGAAAAACAGCGCGGAGTCATCACGGCTTCGGCGGGCAACCACGCGCAGGGCGTCGCCTTCGCAGCTCAAAAGCTCGGCGTCAAGGCTGTCATCTGTATGCCTGCAACCACGCCGATTTTGAAAGTCGAGGCAACCAAAGCTTACGGCGCGCAAGTCGTCCTGCACGGCGACGGTTTCGACGACGCGTATAAACACAGCTTGGAACTGTGCAAGGCGCACGGTTATGTTTACGTTCACCCGTTCAACGACCTTGAAGTCATTTTGGGTCAAGGCACAACCGCGCTTGAAATCATCAACGAACTTAAAGACGTTGACGCGATTTTAGTTCCAATCGGCGGCGGCGGCTTCGCTTCGGGTGTCGCGCTTGCCACCAAAGTCGTCAGCCCGCACGTGAAAGTTATCGGCGTCGAACCCGAAAATGCGGCTTGCATGAAGGCGGCTCTTGACGCGGGCAAAATTGTTTCGCTCAAAAGCTCCGACACGGTTGCCGACGGTTGCGCGGTCAAAACTGCGGGCGATTTGACGTTCGCTTTCTGCCAAAAATATCTCGACGAAATTGTCACCGTCAATGAAATGGAAATCATGTCCGCCTTGCTGTACCTGATTGAAAAACACAAACTCATTGCCGAAGGCGCAGGCGTTTTAAGTTTGGCGGCTTTGAACAAGTTGGACTTCAAGGGCAAAAAAGTCGTCGCGATTGTCAGCGGCGGCAACATCGACATTTCTACGTTGAGCGCACTTATTGACAAAGCTTTGATTGTTCGCGGACGAATTTTCTGCTTCGGCGTTTTACTTGCCGACAAGCCCGGCGAACTTTTGAACGTGTCACGAATTCTTTCCGAAGAGAACGCCAACGTCATCAAGCTCGAACACGACCAAGCCCGCGTCACCGACAGCTTTAAGAAAGTCGGACTTGAAGTCACCGTCGAAACGCACAATCACGAACACATCGACCGAATCGTCGCCGCGCTCAACCGCAACGGCTACGAAATCGAAAAGATTGACTTGCTCCGTTGACGACTGCAACAGCAATCGAAAACCGGCCGTCATGGATGACGGCCGCAATCCGCCTGTCGCACGATACAGGATGTATCGTAGCAGGCGCAGTTTTCTTTGCTACTTTCTTTTGCTGCCAAAAGAAAGTAGATTCAACAAAACAAAATTTCACGAACGACTTCAATCGCATTGACGCCGCAGTCAACGAGGAGAACAAACCATGCGAATCATCACGGGCAAAGCACGCGGCTTGAAGTTGAAAACGCCCGACGGATTTTCGACGCGCCCGACGGCCGATCGCGTCAAAGAATCGCTGTTCAACATCCTGAACGGGCTGATAACTTTCGCCGAAGTCAACGCGGTACTCGACATCTTCGCGGGCACGGGCGCACTCGGTCTCGAATCAAT
>CAMUZU010000023.1 GCA_947165295.1 uncultured Selenomonadales bacterium
TGCGCGACATGATTAAAAATTCGCCGCTGATGGACGCGTCAGCTTACGTGCTCAACGTGGAAAAAGTTTTCGCGCAAATTTTGCTTGCGGCTCAGTGACAAGTCGGAGCTGTCGACGAATACATTTCGCGTGCCGTCATGTTGGCCAACGATTGGGAGTTGTTGACGTTGCTTCGACGGAACTTGCGCGACATGATTAAAAATTCGCCGCTGATGGACGCGTCGGCTTACGTGCTCAACGTGGAAAAAGTTTTCGCGCAAATCCTTGTTGACGTGCGCCCGCGTGTTGTATAATTTCCCCAAAAATTTTGGGAGGCGAAGTCATGACGAAAAAATTTTTCCTGCTGTGCGTTGCGTTGATTGTCGCGATTCACGGCGCGGCGGCCGCCAAAGACAAAGGCTTGCCCGAAGCCGAACGAATCCAAATTGCGGTTGAAGTTATCGACGGTTCGCGGCACAAAGATTTCAACACGGCGACTCTGCTTGAATATTATCTGGACAGCCGGCTCGTCGACAAAAATCTCGTCAACGTCGTCAACGCCAAACCTTGGGACGAAATGTCCGCCAAAGCCGAAGGTATCGCTGCGGAGAACGTGGGCGCACTTTTGGTTTTCGACGCGGTTGAAATTCCGCCGCCCGGTGACGTGCCCGCAGACTTCGACGCGCAACATTACCGTGACATCGGAGCAAATTACGTCGTGCGTTGCGAAATTCTTGCGCTCGGTTTGACAAAAGTTGACGACCCGACACTTGCGACAATAACAAGTCTTGTCGGCGGCGGACTTTCTTTCAGTGCTGCCAACTCCGATTCACGGGACAAAAATATTCGTCGAATTGCCGCGGGCATAAGTCTTATCGGCGGCGCGATAGACATGAAACGTACCGCGCTTAACACCGTCGTTGTCATGCAGTTCGTTGACGTGAACGCGGGC
Source organism: uncultured Selenomonadales bacterium (assembly GCA_947165295.1). Lineage (GTDB taxonomy): Bacteria > Bacillota > Negativicutes > Selenomonadales > Selenomonadaceae > Quinella. The sequence goes on from CAMUZU010000023.1 coordinate 932, forward strand.
AAAGTTCTTTGGCAACAAAATTTCGTCGGGCGAGGTTTCAAGCACAAAAGTTCCGGCAAGGAATTCGACGACATCTGGACGCGTGCGCTTCACGAATCAGTTGAGGACAGCGCGAAGAGAATTTCCAAACGCGTCAACAAATACGTCGACAGAGTCATCATCAAAGGCAAGAGCGACGACGCTTTCTTGCCGAAAGATTTTTCGTTCAACGGGCTGAGCGCGACAAAATTTTTCTGAACGAAGTCCGAAGTATTCAACTTGACAAATCTTCCGACTAATCGGGAGACTTCTTCCGACTGTCGGAAATTTTTTTGCGGAGGTGATTGACATGCCGGACGAAAAAGTTTTCGAGTCGACGCGGATAATTTCCGAGGACGAAGTTCCGCCCGACATTCGCGAAAAGATTCGTCAAATGGAGGCGCGGCATCCAAAATCAATTGCAAACGTCGTCGGCACGATTGACAAGCAAAACGTCGGCGCGGCAATGTCGGCGTTGCGTCCCAACGTCCTTGAACAGCCCGAAGTCAAGCTCAGCGAACGCGGCTCGGCTCTTGCGGCTCAACTTGTCAACGCGGCGAAAGTCGGCGAAGAGAAACGCGCCGAACGAATCCGTTCCAAAGCGAAATCGATTGTCGACAGCGTCAACCGCAACATCAAGCGCGAGGCGGACGAAAATGTTCCCGTGTGAACGTTGCGGGCAATGCTGTCGACGCGTCGGCGAAACAATCTTCGCACGGCACCTGGCGCGTCCCGACGGCGTTTGCAAACATCTGGACGAGTCAACGAACTTGTGCACGATTTACGATTCGCGCCCGTCAATTTGCCGCGTGGACGAGTTTTACGAAAAAAATTTGTCGCACGAAATGAGCCGCGAAGAATTCTACCGACGCAACAAACAACTGTGCGAAAAGTTTCGTGCCGAACCGCGCTGAACTCAACGAACGCTAATCGACGCGCCTTCAAACGACGTGCAAAAAGTTTCGCGCCGAGCCGCGCTGAAGTCAACAACATTTTTTCGGAGGTAACCATTAATGAAAACCACTCAAGACGAACCGACACTGCAAGACATTTTGAACCGAGCGAAGGTCAAGCAACGTTTCGAGGAACTGCTTGACCGTTCCGCGCCGTCGTTCATTTCGTCGATTTTGACGATTGTTCGCGGGAACCCGAAATTGCAGGCGTGTTCGCCGAATTCGATTTTGGCGGCCGCAGGAATCGCCGCCGCGCTGAAACTGCCGATCAATCCGAGTTTGGGCTTCGCGTTCCTTGTGCCGTACAAAGGTCAAGCTACGTTCCAAATCGGCGCGAAAGGTTTCATTCAGCTGGCAATGCGCAGCGGGCAATATCGCACGCTCAATTCCGGTGCCGTTCGCGAAGGTCAAATTGCCGACATCGACTTTGAAACGGGCGAAGTCATTCGCGGCGAAAAAATTTCCGACGAGATTGTCGGTTACATTGCGTACATGGAATTGCTTAACGGCTTCAAGAAGTCGCTGTACATGACGGTTGATGAACTGCTTGCCCACGCCGAAAAATATTCGCAGAGTTACGCTTACGACCTTAAATCGGGCAGAAAGTCTTCCGTCTGGTCAACGAACTTCGACGCAATGGCGAAAAAGACCGTGCTTAAACGTCTGCTGAATAACTTCGGCATAATTTCAATCGACCAGCAGAGCGCGGACTTGGCGACGGCTTTGCAGGCGGATCAGGCGGTCATAACCGACGACGGCTATCGCTACATCGACAACGAACGCGGCGAAGAAAAAATCGTTCCGTTCAACGACGTGCTCGGTTTGCCCAACCCCGACGACGACAGCGACGACGACGACAAGCCCGACAGCCCCGACGACGACATCGACAACACGGAGGACAAACATGATTGACCAAACCATTCAACGCGAACTTGCGGCTTCGTTGCTGAAAAATTTTTTGCCCGCCGAAATGCACGCGGAAGTTTTAAAGTCGCTCGACGTGTCCGACAAAGAAATTCCCGCCGACATACAACGCGCCTTCGCAACGGAACTGCTCAAGAAAATTTTGCCCGCCGACATGCACGACGAAGTTTTAAAGTCATTCGACGCCGAAACTTACAAGCCCGAAACTTCAGCCGACGAAACTTCCGCGACGAAAAATTTCACCGTTTCCGACAGAGCTTCCGTGCTCGTTGAGGCACTGCCTTACATTCAGGAATTCCACGGCAAGACGATTGTCATCAAATACGGCGGCAACGCAATGGTCAACGACGCGCTGAAAGCTTCCGTCATGCAGGACGTCGCGCTCATGAAGTTTGTCGGCATTAACGTCGTCATTGTCCACGGCGGCGGCCCCGAAATTACGGGCTTCCTTAAAAAGCTCGGCAAGGAAACTTCCTTCGTCAGCGGACTGCGCGTCACCGACGAAGAAACCGTTGAAATTGCGGAGATGGTTCTCGACGGCAAGATCAATTCCGAAATTGTCACGCTGTTGAATCGTCGCGGACTTCGTGCCGTCGGTTTGAGCGGCAAGGACGCCGACTTGATTCAGGCGGAAAAGAAGTTGGCGACGGTGTACGACGGCGGCGAGAAAACCAAAGTCGATATCGGCTACGTCGGCAAGGCGAAGCGCGTCAACATCCAAATCGTCAACGACTTGCTCGGTCAAGGTTATGTGCCCGTCATTGCACCTATCGGCGTCGGCGAAGACGGCGAAAGCTACAACATCAATGCCGATTACGTCGCGGCGGACATTGCGGGCGCACTTCACGCGGAAAAACTTTTGCTCTTGACCGACACCGAAGGCGTCTACAAAAATTTCGCGGACAAGCAAAGTTTCATTTCGACGCTTAAAGCGGACGAAGCGCGCACGTTCATAAAAGACGGCACAATCAGCGGCGGCATGATTCCGAAAGTCGAAGCGTGTTTGCGGGCGATTGACGCGGGCACGAACAAAGCTTACATCATCGACGGGCGACTTGAGCACTCGATTATCTTGGAGCTGTTCACTGCGGCGGGGCTCGGCACGGAAGTTTGTCCTTAAACGGAGGCGATTGCTTTGATTCTCGAAGAGAACGTTTTAATTGCGGATTTCGTCAAGGAAATTTTTCGTGCGACTTACGGCGTTGAAGACGACGAACTTTATCGCAGTGACGAACTGCGCGAGACGATTCGCGGCGCGGTTAAATCGTTGCGGACGTCTTATCAAAACAATGTCTACGTCACGGATTACGGCGCGGAAGAAAATCGCAAGGCGTACATGATTGCCTACTACCCGTACTATATTGAGCCTGCCCGCTACGTCGTGGAAAATTTCGTTGCGCCGCAAATTTCGCCGCGTGAGATTATCAAAGCAAATTTTTTCGCAAGCGGTCCGTGTCCCGAACTGTTGGGCACCGTCGCTGCCCTGAAGAAAATGGAGCGTTGCATTCAAGTAGACGTTCAAACTTACGACCCTCAGCCGGGCTGGTTTCCGTATCAACAGATGACTTTCAAGCTTGCCGAAAAGTTATTGAAAGTTTCCGCGCCCGCCGTTATTCTTGCTCATGCGGAAGGGCGTATCGAGACGGATATTTTTTTCATGCAAAATTACTTGAGCCACATGCCGTGTCAAAATGCCGATAAGTTTATTGAAGATTTTTCTGCCGTCGCGGCGCGAACGAATTCCAAAACTTTTTTCGTGTTCGTCGACTTGAATTACGGCTCGACGGCAATGGTCTTTCGCAGGCTCGTTGACGAAAATTTTTTACGGGCAAACGGCTTGGAAAAAATTGCGGCGCACATTCCCGACTACGGCGAACCGTTTATGATTCGCTACGGCGACACGACGCAAGCTCTGCGTGACAACATCTTCACGGACGACGACGGCTTGATTCAAAAGAAATGCACAAAGTTTTATTTCGTTGCCCTGAAGAAAATTTGACGGAGTGATTCGATGATTATCAGCGCAAGCCGCCGCACGGACATTCCCGCGCTTTACGGCGAGTGGTTTTTCAATCGGATTCGCGCAGGTTTTGTCGACGTGGTCAACCCGTTCAACCTTAAGCAAGTCAGCCGCGTGTCGCTCAGCCCCAAAGTTGTCGACTGCATTGTTTTTTGGACGAAGAACGCCGCGCCGATTATTGACCGCCTCGACGAACTCAAGGCGTACAAGTTTTACTTCCAGTTCACGGTGACGCCTTACGAAGCCGACGTTGAGCCGGGACTTTTGCGCAATCAAAGCAAGTCGGACATAATCCGCACGTTTCGGCGGCTGTCGGAGAAAATCGGGCGCGACAAAGTTGTATGGCGTTACGACCCGATTCTGTTGAGCCGCAAGCACTCGATTGATTGGCACTTCGACCAATTCGCCTACCTTGCCGACAAGCTCGCGCCGTATACGAACCGTTGCGTCATAAGTTTTCTCGACCTGTACGCAAAGACGAAGCACAACACTCAGCCGCTTGGAATTCGCGACATTTCCGTCGACGAAATGAAACTTTTGGCGCAAGGCATTTCGCAAATTGCGGCGGGCAAGATCGAAGTTCAAAGCTGTTCGGAGCAAATTGACCTTGACGAATTCGGCATAAGTCACGGCGCGTGCATTGACCGCGAAATTGTCGAACACGTTATCGGCGCGAAAATCGACGTCGCCAAAGATAAAACTCAGCGGCTCGAATGCGGTTGCATGTCAAGCGTCGACATCGGGCAATATGACACGTGTACGCACCTTTGCGCTTACTGTTACGCGAACTTTCGCCCGCAACTTGCCGCCGCGAATTTCAACCGCCACAATCCCGAAGCGACGTCGCTGTTCGGCGAAATTCGTCCCGACGCCAAAGTCACCGAACGCAAGATGATGCCGCTTAAAATTGTCACGCAACCAACTTTGTTTTAAGGAGTGATTCTGTTGACCGAAGAAAAAATTTTTGAACGCGACGACAACAATTATCTGCCTGTGTTCAAGCGTTACAAAATCGTTTTGGAGCGCGGCGACGGCGTTTATCTTTACGACGTGAACGGCAAGCGTTACCTGGACTTTCTGTCGGGCATTGCCGTCAACGTCCTGGGGCACAATTATCAGCCGCTCGTCGAAGCCATTGCGAATCAGGCGCGCAAAGTCATTCACGTGAGCAACCTTTATTACACGCAACCGCAGGCGACGGCAGCCGAAAAACTCGTGCGCTTGAGCGGGCTTGACCGTGCGTTTTTCGCAAACTCCGGCGCGGAGGCCAACGAAGGCGCAATTAAAATCGCCCGCAAGTTCGCAAAAAAGTTTTCGCCCGACAAGACGCAAATTATCAGCGCGTGGGACAGCTTTCACGGTCGGACGCTCGCGACGTTGACTGCGACGGGGCAGCCGAAATATCACAAAGGTTTTGAGCCGTTGCCCGCCGATTTCGATTACGTGCACTTCAACGACATCGACGAACTTGCCGAAAAAATCTCCGACAAAACTTGCGCGGTCATGCTCGAAACGATTCAAGGCGAAGGCGGCGTTTATCCTCCGCGTGAAGGTTACCTGCAAAAAGTTCGTGAGCTGTGCGACAAACATCACGCGCTGTTGATTCTCGACGAAATTCAGTCGGGCATCGGTCGCAGCGGAAAATTTTTCGCGTATGAGAAATACGGCGTCAAACCCGACATCGTCACGCTTGCCAAAGGTCTTGCGGGCGGCGTGCCGATTGGCGCGTTTTGCGTCACCGAGGAAGTCGCGCAGGCTTTCCACGCGGGCGATCACGGAACGACTTTCGGCGGCAACCCGTTGGCTTGTGCGGCGGCGAACGTCGTACTTGACACCGTGCCCGACGAAAAATTTTTGTCGCACGTCGAAGAGGTCGGCAATTACTTCAAGTCGCGGCTGATTGAGTTGCAGAAGAAATATCCCGAACAAATTTCCGAAGTTCGCGGCGAAGGTCTGATTCTTGGCGCACAACTCGACAAGCCGAAGCGTTCGGGCGTCGAAATTGTCAACGAATGCATGAAGCGCGGCGCGATTATCAATTGCACGGTCGGCACGGTTTTAAGATTTATTCCGCCGCTGATTATCACGAATGAACACGTCGACGAACTGATTCAAATTCTGGACGGCGTGCTTGGAGGCTGAACATGGTCGACCGAAATTTGTTCCTGCATGACTTGGCGGTTGTCGCGATTCTCAAGAACGAGGCGCCTTACCTGAAAGAGTGGATTGATTATCATCTGCTCGCGGGCGTTGACCACTTTTACCTGTACGACAACGAAAGCCCCGACAATCAGCGTGAAGTCGCCGCGCCTTACGTCAAAGCCGGTCTTGTTGATTATATCAACGCACCCGGCAAAGTCATGCAATGCGCTGCTTACAATGACGCCATCAAGCGATTCAAGTTTCACTGCCGCTACATGGCGTTCATTGACGGCGACGAATTCATCTTTCCTCGAACGGGGGGGGGTATTGTCAAAACCGTCGATGAAATTTTTTCGCACGACAAACACGCGGCGGGTCTTGCGATTAACTGGCAATGTTTCGGCTCCAACGGCCACGAAAATGCCGATTACTCAAAAGGCGTGCTCGAACGTTTCACCCGTCGTGCGCCTTCCGATTGGAAGATAAACGAGCAAGGAGGCAATGCTCTAGTAAAAAGCATTTCAAATCCTCGGAAGATAAATTTCATGGGCAGTCCTCATGTCTCATTCTACTTTATGGATGCTCATTTGCTTAACGAAACTTCTTCCGTCATAGGACAAACAGGTTATAATTTCAACGGATCTGTCGACAAAATCGCTGTCAATCATTACCACACAAAATCTCGCGAAGAACACAAAGCAAAGACAAATCGCGGCAGAGCAGATGTTTTGACGAAAAAAAGTTTGACGGAATTTGAAGTTTATGACCGCAACGAAGTTTTCGACGACGGGATTTTACGTTACCGCGACGAACGGGCAAAAACTTTCACACCGCCCGACAAAGCCCGCGTCGCCGAAAGATTGTTGAACGCGCTGATAAAAAATTTGTCGCCGACACTGCTTCCGACCACGCCGCCGAATTTTTACGCGGGAAAAATGGAAACGTTTTTGACGTGCCGCGAAGTCGCCGCACTGCTGAAGACAAAACTTGTCGAAGACACGGTTGCAAAATTTTTCGAGGAAGCCGCGCTCAGAGCAATTTTGTATTCAATCAACGGAATGTCTTTCGCGGACGCACGGCTTTTCCTGCGCGAGTTGCCGAAACTTTTGGCGTTGCCGTATCCCGCCGCCAAAGAAATTCGCGCCGCCGCATTGCAAATCATCCCGCAACTGATGAGCACTTTGCGCTTGAACATCATGTGGTATGATTACGTCGAAATGGATTATCTCAACGACATTTTGAAACTTGGAGGTTGATAATTTTGTTGCAAGGCAAAGACTTACTTTCGATTCACGATTTAAGCACCGACGAAGTCGCCGAAATTCTGGACTTCGCCGCCGAACTCAAAGCAATGCAAAAAGCGGGCGTCGAACACAAACTGCTTGCGGGCAAGACGCTTGGCATGATTTTTGAAAAATCGTCGACGCGCACGCGGGTTTCGTTCGAGGTCGGCATCTTTCAACTCGGCGGCACGGGTCTGTTCCTGTCGAGCAAAGATCTGCAACTCGGTCGCGGCGAACCGATTAAAGACACCGCGAGAGTTTTGTCGCGCTACCTGAACGGCATAATGATTCGCACGTTTGAACAAGCCAAAGTCGAAGAGCTTGCCAAATTCGCGTCAATCCCCGTCATCAACGGCTTGACGGACTTGCTTCACCCGTGCCAGGTTTTGACGGACTTGTTGACCATTCGCGAACACAAGGGCAAAAACTTCCGTGCGTTGAAGATGGCTTACGTCGGCGACGGAAATAACATGACGAATTCTTACCTGTACGGCGCGGCGAAAGTCGGCATGACGCTCAGCGTTGCCACGCCCGAAGGTTACAAGCCGAATCAAACCGTCTTCGACAACGCGCTTGCCGACGCGGAAGAAACCGGCGCAAAACTTTCGTGGACGGTTGACCCCGCTGAAGCCGTCGCGGACGCCGACATTATCGCAACCGACACGTGGGCAAGCATGGGGCAGGAGGCCGAACACGACGCCCGCAAGAAAATTTTCGCGCCGTATCAAGTCAACAAAAATCTGCTGTCGCACGCGAGCAAAAATGCAATTGTCCTGCATTGCCTGCCCGCATATCGCGGCGAAGAAATCACCGACGACGTCTTCGAGAACAACGCGCAAGTCATCTTCGACGAGGCGGAAAATCGTCTGCACACTCAAAAGGCAATCATGGCGTTGACAATGTGCTGAACGTCTTCGCTAAAAAAATTGACTCCCCGTCATGTGGCGAGGAGTTTTTTGTTTGTGCAAGTGTTTAACGTCTGCGCGTCGGTGGAGGCGGCGGCAAACCCGGACGTGCGGGCTGCGGCACACCGTAACCCGGACGAGGCGGCGGCGGCATTCCGTAACCCGGACGTGGCGCGGGCGGCACGTAAACCGGCGGCGGCGGCATTTGACGCTGACGACGTTCACGCTCATAACGTTCCCGTTCACGCTCATAACGTTCGCGCTCACGTTGACGGCGTTCCCAATCACGTTCGCGGTCACGCTCATAACGTTCGCGGTCACGCTCATAACGGTCACGTTCGCGCTCATAACGTTTGCGTTCGCGGCGCTCTCTGTCGCTCTCACGACCCAAAATGACTTCGTCGCGGAAATCAGCCCAATGCCCGACTTCCTGCGACTCAACGGCCTGAACGTTCAAATCGTCGACCGTCGAGGCTTCCGCTTGCGAGCCGACAAGCAACAAACTTGCGGCGGCGGCGACAAAAAATTTCTTCACGGGTATCACGCTCCTTTCGAGATGTTTTGCAAGCTAATTTGACGCGCATAAAAAATTTCCTGCGTTCAACACCAACCGCAACGAAGACCCGGCCGTCATGGATGACGGCCGCGCCGCTTGCGCGTGATACAGGATGTATCACAGCAAGCGCAGTTTCTTTGGTTACTTTCTTTGCTGCCAAAGAAAGTAACAAACCCGTCAACGTTTCGACTGCGACCGTTCCAACAACGCGGAAAAAATCGGTTCGCCGCCGCACAAGTCCGCGACGATAAACGCCGTGCCCGCAATGATTATCAGCCAGAACAGGTGCGCGAATTGTCCCGTCAGCTCAAGAATCAAAACCGCGCCCGTGACGGGTGACTTGACGACCGCCGCGAAAAACGCCGTCATGCCGAAGATGATAAACAGCGTCGTCCAGTCCGCCGTAAAAATGTCCAGCGCGTTGCCGACGCGTGCGAAAATGTTGCCAATCAGCGCGCCGATAACCAGCACGGGCAGGAACAATCCGCCGGGTGCGTTCGTCCCGAAACAAATCAGCGTGAACAAAATTTTTCCGACGATCAGAATCGCAAGCAGGCTCAACGTCAAATGCGACACCAAAATTTCGTCGACCAGCACGTTGCCGCAACCCAAGACCTGCGGAAGCTCCACGCCCAGCGGCACAATCAGCAGGAACGGTATCAAAAATCTGCGCGTGCCGAAAAGTTTCAGCCCGTCGAAGGCGTCCTGCGCGAAAATCAACGCTTGCATGAACAGTGCGCCCGTGACTCCGCAGACGACGCCGAACAACATAAACAACGCGACGAACTTCAGCGGCGCGGCGAACATGACGTGCGCCATTTCGTCCGTCGGCAACGTCGCAACCGTCGGGATGTTCAAAGGTGTACGCGTGATTGTCTCGAAGACCGGCCGCACGCCGAAGACGATTTTCACGACGAATGACGCGGTGACCGCCGCAGTGACCGCCGAAATCAACAGTTCAGGCGAGAACTTTTTGCGCAGTTCTTCAATGCAGAAAATCACGCCCGCCAACGGTGCGTTGAAAATCGCCGCAAGACCCGCGCCCGCGCCCGCAGTTAACAGGAAGTCGCCTTCAACGGATTGATGTCGGGGACTGTCGCCGTAAAATTTTTTCGTGAAGAAGTTGCCGACCGCCGCGCCGAATTGCACGCTGACTCCCGCACGACCGAGCGACATGCCCGCGCCGATTGTCATGACCGTCGCGAAGAACTTCACCGCAAGCAAACGAAGCGGCCTGAACATTTCGGAACGCTCCTGCAAGATGCCTTTGACTTGCGGGACGCCGCTGCCTTTGACTTGCGAATCGAACTTGACCGCCCGCGACAAAATCACCGCGAACAAAATCATCACGCCGCACGCCAATAAAAATTTCCCGACGCTGTCGACTTGCGCGAAGATTATCGGACGCCAAATGTCCGCCGTGTCAAGCAAGAATCGAAGTGCCGCGACGACCACGCCCGTCACCGCGCCGACTAAAATTCCTTCGCCGAACAAACGCACGCGCAGGAGTCGCCTCTTCGTCAGCAACGAACTCACCTCCGCGAACATTATACGTCGCGGAAAAGTTTTTGCCACGCGCCTTGACAAAAATTTTTCCGACAAATAAAATCGTCGCGACGGAAGGAGAGCGATTTTTATGGACGAAGCTTTGGAAAAAACCACCGACACGACCGCTTTGATTCGTGCGGCCGTCGAAGATTTCTTCGCACGCGACAACGTGAAGTATCAGCCGTTCAACGAACGCGACGTTGCCAAGGCGACTTACTCCATCGATACCAGATTTCGGCACGTCGACGTTTTCTTCAACGCGTACAAGGACAAGCTCATCCTGCATTTGATTTTGCCGTTGAGTGCCGAAGAGGACGAACGCGCCAAAGTCGGCGAATTCATCTTGCGCGCCAATTACGGCTTGAAGGTCGGCGGATTCGATTTCGACTTCAACGACGGCGAAATTTCTTACCGCACGTCAATTTACTGCGGCGACGAAGAATTTTCTGCCCCGACGTATGAACAGATCGATTTCGCGCTGGTTATCGGTTTGATTATGATTGAGAAATACGGCAACGCGCTGGTCAAAGTCATGTTCGGCGTGCTTGAGCCCGACGACGCGATTGAGTCCGTCGAAGGCGACGACTAACTGCAACTTTCGCAAACAAAAATCCCCCGACATTAATTGATGTCGAGGGATTTTTTTGTTGTCCGCGTGAATCAGTTCAAAGCTCGTGCGGCAATGTCGCGGCGAAAATGCATGTCGGCGAAGTGAATCACGTCCACGCAACGATACGCCTTGTCGACGGCTTCGCGCAGATTTTGAGCCGTGACCGTGACGCCCAAAACTCGCCCGCCGCTTGTGACAAGTTCGCCGTTGGCAAGTTTCGTGCCCGCGTGGAAAATCAGCGCGCCGAGACTTTTTGCCTTCGTGACGCCGTCAATCGGCAAGTTCTTTCGATACGACTTCGGGTAACCGCCGCTTGCCAAAATGACGCAAACCGCGCTTTGTTCGCTCCACGAAAGTTTTTTCGCGTTCAACGTGCCTGTCGCGCAGGCGTCCATCAAGTCAAGCAAATCGCTTTCCAAAAGCGGCAGGACAACTTGAGTTTCGGGGTCGCCGAATCTGCAGTTGAATTCGACGACTTTCGGTTGACCGTCGCGAATCATCAAGCCCGCGTACAGGCAACCGCGATAAGTGACGCCTTCGGCTTTGAGCGCGGCAATCGTCGGGCGAAGAATTTTTTCCGTGACCAGTGCGGCAACTTTTTCGTCGACAATCGGTGCGGGCGCGTAAGCTCCCATGCCGCCGGTGTTAAGACCTTTGTCGCCGTCGAGGGCGCGTTTGTGATCTTGCGCGGCTTTGAGCGGCAGAATCGTTTCGCCGTCCGTCAACGCAAGCACGGAGGCTTCTTCGCCGTCCATGAATTCTTCAACGACGATGCGACTGCCCGCCGTGCCGAAAGTTTTCATCTCGTCGACGGCCGACAACGCTTCGTCCAAAGTTTGCGCGACGATAACGCCTTTGCCCGCGGCAAGTCCGTCAGCTTTGACGACAACGGGCGCGCCTTTCGTGCGGATGTAATTTTTCGCGGCGTCGATGTCGTCGAAAACTTCAAAGTCGGCGGTCGGGATGTTGTACTTCTTCATGAGGCGTTTGGCGAAAATTTTCGAGCCTTCAATCCGGGCGGCGTCCTTCGTGCAACCGAAAGCTTTAATGCCCGCGACGTTGAGCGCGTCGACAAGCCCGTTGACCAGCGGGGCTTCGGGGCCGACGACAACCAAGTCAATCGCGTGCGCTTTGGCGAAGTCAACCACCGCCGCGTTGTCGTCGATTGAAATGTTCGCGACGCATTCGGCGAAGTTCGCGATACCGGGGCTGCCGGGAATTGCAAACATTTTCGTCAGGCGCGGGCTTTGCGAAAGTTTCCAAGCAAGCGCGTGTTCGCGACCGCCGCCGCCGATTAGCAAAACATTCATGAGCGTTCCTCCGCGTCACTTAATCTCCAAAATCTCAAAGTCAAAGATGCCTGCGGGCGCATGAACTTGCACGGTTTGCCCTGCGGTCTTGCCGATAATCGCGGCGCCGACGGGCGACTCGTCCGAAATTTTGTTGTCTTCGGGGTCAGCTTCGGTCGAGCCGACAATCATGTACGTTTCAGTCGTGTTAAGTTCAACGTCGCGCACGGTGACGGTGCTACCGATTGCAACTTTGTCCGTGCTTGTCGTCGAGTGGATAATTTCGCTGTTGCGCAGTTTGGCTTCCAGTTCGATGATTTCGGATTCGAGGCGCGCCTGTTCGTTTTTGGCGTCGTCGTATTCGGAGTTCTCGCTCAAGTCACCGAGTGCAATGGCGGCCTTCAAGCGTTCGGAAATTTCAATGCGGCGCACGCTCTTAAGCAGGTCGAGCTTTTCGACAAGCTTGTCGTAGCCGTCCTGCGTGAGCATGATTTTCTTTTCAGCCATGAATCAAGTCTCCTTGAAAGTTTCGGTCAGATGATTAACTGTTCGCCGGGCGTGACGGGTGCCCACGTCGGCACGTCTTTGGACAGCTTGACGAACGCGGGCGACGGCTCCCACAGCGGATAATCGACGCGGTGCATTGCGACGAAATTTTTGATGTTGACGCGCTGAACGAATTCGATTGCGCCCATTTCTTCCGACACGCCGAGCCGCCCGTCAATCGGGAAAAACGCCACGTCCGCTTCAAGACCATCCATGCGTTTGAGTTGACGCTTGAAGATTTTTTCGGCCAGCTCCAAATTCTCGCGGGTGTCGTCCGTCCAATGCCACCAGTTGAAGTCGCCCGCGTGGAAAATCTTTTTGCCCGACGGAAATTCAATCAGGAACGAAATGCCCACGTCCGTCGAGTCGAAGGTCGTCACCTTGAGCACGTCGTCCGTCCATTGGCTGTAGCGTTTGATGTACGTGATTTTGTTCGACGGGAAGACTTTGACGCGCTTGGTGTGCTTGATATCGCTGGAAAAGATGTAGCGCGTGACCTTCGGCGCATAAGCCCGGATGTGCGTGCCGAAGTGATCGAAGTGCGCGTGCGTGACGAAGACGTAAAAGTTGTCGTAGTCGTCGCGGTCGTAAGCGGCGTCGGCGGCGCCCGACGGGTCGTCGTAGTCGTCAATCACGAGCAGAATGTTTTCGTCGCGAATCATGAATCCGCTGTTGAGCAAGTAAGTAATTTCCATAAAAATTTGTCCTCTCTCGGCCGATGTTGATTTTTTGTGCGAGGGCGGCCGTACCCCGATTGTTGCAGTCGCGTAAAAGTTTGGTAATCGCCTCCTTGCGGATAATTTATATGTGTCGTCGTTGCGGCTAATTGGTGCGTTGCTTGATTGAATTTGAACTGCCTTGCCGCGTTGACGATAAAATTTCAATCGTTGCGCTTGTCGACGTGAAGCGTGACGTTGTCGGCGTTGAATCAATCGCCGTGATTGTCGACGTGAAGCGTGACGTTGCCGACGTCGAATCAGTCACCGCGCTTGTCGACTTGAAGCTTAACGTTGTCGCCGTCGAATCAGTCACCGCGCTTGTCGACTTGAAGCTTAACGTTGTCGCCGTTGAGTCAATCGCCGTGATTGTCGACGTGAAGCTTAACGTTGCCGGCGTTGAATCAATCGCCGCGCTTGTTTGCAAGAGCGTCTTGAATGCGCTGTTCGACTTCGGGGTCAATCTTCTGGTCTGTGCGGAACTTGACGTTGTGTCGCGTGGGGCGACTGAAGCCGCGTCCCATGACTTCACTTGCCGACAAAATCAGCATGAAGGCGTTCCTGTCGACGGTGTTGACGATGATTTTTATCTTGGCTATCTGCGTCATGCTCACCACAACCATGACGATTTTTTTCGGGTCGCCGGTGTACGCGCCTTCGCCGTTGAGAAAGGTGACTCCGCGCCCGATGTCGGCGATAATACCGTCGGCAATGTCGACAGCCTTGTTCGAGACAATCAGAATCGCCTTGCGTTGATTGAAGCCGTCGATAACCTTGTTGGTCACCTGCGACGTGACGTACATGCAAATCAGCGTAAACATTGCGCCTTGAATGCTGAACAGCGCGCCCGCGATTGCCACGATTAAGCAGTTGAAGCCGAAGATAACCGAGCCGATTTCCATTGAGTAATACTTTTTGAAAATCGCGCCGAGGATGTCGAAGCCGCCCGTCGAGCCGTTCATGCGAAAGACAATGCCGTAACCGATGCCGTTGAATATCCCGCCGTAAATCGACGCAAGCATCAAGTCATCAACGGGCAACATGCCGTTAAGAAACTTCGTGGCGTCGAGCGCGAACGAAAACATTACCGTCCCGATAACAACGTCGATCGTGTATTTTTTGCCCAGCAACTTGTACGATGCGATTAAAAGCGGCACGTTGTAAGCAAGTGTCTGCAAACCGATTGGCAAGCCCGCCAGAAAGTAAAAGATTATTGCAATGCCTGTGACGCCGCCGGTCAACAAACTGCTTGGCACGACGAACAGGTTGATTGAACTTGCCGCGACGAGACAACCGAGCAGAATCCCGACGTAACGCAACGGGTTCCACTTGACCAGGACTGAAGTCAATCGCACGAGAACACCTCCTTTCACACGCGTAAAGAATTATAACACAAAATCTGCTTTACGCGAAAAAATATTTTTGCGACGTACAACCGACGTTGCCTTAACGAGCCGTGGTGCCGCCACCGCCGGTCGTTGGAAGTTTTGGCGACGAGCTTAAAGAAAACGTCCAACTCCTTCGCGCACAGCCGCCGACAAAAAATTTCGCGGGACTTCGCTTCGACGGTATCCCAACGAAAACGCTTGTGCCCGAAACGCGGATCGTCGAGCCGTTGCAACATTTCAATCTGCGCGGGCAGTTCGACGTTCGCACGGAAGAAATGTTTCAGCGCGGCGTGAACGAATTGCAACGTCAACGAATTGCCCGCCGTGTTCGACGGAATGAAGTTCACTTGCCGCAGAATGTTCTTCGCGCCGTCGAAGGTGACTTCGGGCTTGTAAATTATGAACGGCAGGCTCCGCAGTTCACGCCGCGTGAAGTCGTCGTCCCCGCGCAGAAATTTCGCAAGCAGTCGGTTCAAGAGATTGAGCGTCGCGGCGGAAGTTTCCGTTTGTTTGGCGTGAGCGTCGAGAGCTTTAATCAACTTTTCGTCGATTATTCCTAATTCCACATTGAAGTTCAAGCGCGCCGTCGATTTCTTTTGTGACGTTGCGAAGTGTCCGTGCACAGAAAATGTACCACGCCGCGAACAATCCAATCGCAACTGCAAGCGACCCAATCAGCCAATTAATCACGTGAATTCCTCCCGAAAAGTTTTGAGACAATTGTACGGCGGCGAAGTTTTTTGCGCAAGTTGACAGCGGCAAAGCGTTTGTTATATCCTTCGGCAAAAGGAGTGAAGCTACTTTGATTCGGATAAATAATTTGGAACTCAAGCTCGGTCGGCGCGAAATTTTTTCAAAGCTCAACGTCGAAATTTCCGACGGCGAAAAAGTCGGCATAATCGGCGGCGAAGGCGCGGGCAAGTCGACGCTTTTGGACATCATGGCGGGCAGAGTTTTGCCGACGGCGGGCGACGTGAACATTTCGGGCGAAGTGCTCACGGTCAACGGCAGTGTTTACGCGGACTTTTCGGACTTGCGCAAAGCCGAAATGTCGGCGGTCGACAAACTCAAACGAAAACTGCGCGGCCTTAACGACGACGAAATAATTTTGTTGCTTGACGAACCGACGAAAAATCTTGAACCCGACGGCATCGAGTGGCTGATAAATTTCCTGCGCGAACACACGAACTTGACCGCGATTATCGCAAGCAACGACAGATATTTTCTGCGGCAAACCTGTTCGCGAACAATTCAACTCGGCAGCGGACAAGTCGAACCCGTGCGAATCGATTGCGCCGAACTTTTGCCGAAAACTCCTTCGGGCGCGGTGCCGATTGTGCTTGAAGCCGAAGACCTGTTCAAGACCCGCGACGGCGAACCGCTGTTCAAGGACGTCAGCTTTACTCTTCGGCAAGGACAGAAAGTTGCCTTCGTCGGGCGCAACGAACTCGGCAAGTCGAAACTGCTTAAAGCGTTGGCGGTTGCCTTCGACGGCGACGAAACGGGCGGCTGTCTTCGCGGACAAATTCATTTTGCCGACGGCGTGAAAGTTTTCTACATGCCGCGAGTTTATTCGGGCGCGGCGGTCAAAGCCGAACTCGACAAGCTTGCTTTCGGCACGGCGAACTTTTTGCTTTTGGACAACCCGACCGCTTGCCTGGATTTGCCGACGATTGAGGCTCTGGAAAAAAGTTTGGTGGACTTCCCCGGCACGATTGTTTTCGTCGACGAAGACCGCGCATTTGTCGAAGCCATTGCCAATCGAATCATGGACATTACCACGCAAGGCACCGTTGACCGAATCGCCACGTACGAAGAGTTCTTGGCAAACGAAACCGTCCGCCTGCAAATCAAAGAGAAGTACAAGCTTTGACACACTAAGGAGTTGATTCAAATGTCCTTGCGAGGAATTCGCGGCGCGATTACGGTCGACGAAAATTCCCGCGAACAAATTTGGCAGGCGGCTCGTCAACTGGTCACCAAAATCATGTCGGCGAACGGACTGCGCACCGAAGACGTAAGCGCGATAATCTTTTCGACGACGCAGGACTTGACGGCGGCTTTCCCGTCGACGGGCGTGCGGCAACTGTCGGGCTTAAAATTCGTGCCGCTATTCGACACGCTTGAGCCGGCGATTGAAAATTCGTTGCCGCTTTGCATTCGGGTTTTAATTCTGGCGGACATCGACAAGAAACAAAACGAAGTCTGCCACGTGTATTTGGAAGGCGCGAAAAATCTTCGTCCCGACCTTGACCGCGACTGAACTTCAGCCGTTACAATCTTCAAGCGTATGTAAATTTTTCGGAGGAGGTTTTAACTGTGGCTTATCTCGGCGAACACTTCAAAAAGCTCGGTTTCGGCCTGATGCGCCTGCCGCGGCTCGACGACGAAACCATTGACCTTGAGCAAGTCAAACAAATGGTTGACCTGTTCCTGTCGAAGGGCTTCACGTACTTTGACACGGCGTGGGCTTATCCCGGTTCGGAAGACGCGATTCGTCAAGCTTTGGTCGAACGTTACCCGCGTGACAAGTTCACCATTGCGACGAAAAATGCCGCGTGGATTAACTGCAAGACCCGCGACGACGCCATTGCGCAATTTGAAACGTCGCTCAAACAAACGGGCGCGGGTTACTTCGATTTCTACCTGTTGCACAATTTGGGCGAAATGCGCACGCACTTTTTCGACGATTTCAAAATGTGGGATTTCGTCGCGGATAAAAAACGCGAAGGTTTGATTAAGCATTACGGCTTTTCGTTCCACTCCACGCCCGAAGAACTCGACGAAATTTTGACGGCGCACCCCGACGCGGAATTCGTTCAACTGCAAATCAACTGGGCGGACTGGGAAAATCCCGCGATTCAGTCACGCGGCTGTTACGAAGTCGCACGCAAGCACGGCAAGCCGATTGTCATCATGGAGCCGATTAAAGGCGGCACGTTGACAAACCTGCCCGACGAAGTCGCCAAAGTCTTCACCGACGCAAACCCCGACGCGTCAACTGCTTCGTGGGCAATTCGGTTCGCGGCGAGTCTCGACGGGATTATCGCCGTGCTGTCGGGCATGTCGACGCTTGATCAAATGAAAGACAACGTCAGCTACATGGAGAATTTCCAACGCCTCACCGCCGACGAACAAGCGACGGTCGAACGTGCGCGTGCGGAGCTGGACAAAGTGCCCGTTATCCCTTGCTCGAGCTGCCGCTACTGCGAGCACGACGCATGTAAACACAACATCGGCATTTCGGGTTCGTTCACGGCAATGAACATCTTGACGCGCTACAAGAACAAAGCTTTCGCCGACGGGCAATATACTTGGCTTGTCGAACGCCACGGCAAAAATTACGCGGGCAAATGCGTCAAATGCGGTCGTTGTACGACAATTTGCCCACAGCATATCAACATCCCTGCCGAACTTGCCAAAGTCGCGGCGGCCTTCGGAAGATAACGCTTCACTGACGACGAAACAGTTCCTCGACGCTCATATCGACGCCGAGGAATTTTTTTATTGCCGCTTGCTGTTCGGGCGTGAATTCGGGCGAACCTTGCATTCGTTTTGAAATCGTCGCATGTGAATATCCCAAAAGTTCGCCGAGTTTGGCGTAAGAAACTTTTTGCCGAATCAGCTCTGCCGAAAGCACCGGATATACGGTCGGTCGTCTTTTCGGGCGACCTTTTTGGGCGATAGAAATTTTTCTGCGAGTTTCGGGCGACAACTTGCGACCTTTAAGAGCCTTCGACATTTTTTCGCAAAATTCGTGCGAACGTATGCGACCTTTGAGTTTGGCGCGAGTTTCGGGCGAAAGTTTTTTGCCTTTTTGTGCCTCGGAAATTTTTTTGCGAGTTTCGGGCGAAACTTCATGTCCGCGACCTGCTTCGGAAAGTTTGGCGCGATGTTCGAGCGAAAGTACTTTGCCTTTTTGCGATTCGGACATTCTGGCGACGGTTTCGGGCGAACGTTTAACACCTGTGTGTGCGTCGGACATTTTTTTGCGACTCTCAGCTGACGGCGAAGCTCCCTGTTGTCCGCCGTCGGTGAAATTGTAGCCGTGCGGGTGCTGGGTGTTGAGTTCGGCAATCCAGAATTTTTCGCGCTCGTTGAGCTGGTCAAGAGTTTCGCACTCCTCGATGACTTCGACGGTGAAATTTTCAACGCCGTAATGACGAATCGCGTTGCCCAGATGAGTTTTTGCCTTCATGTGTTCGCCGAAACGTTCTTTGAGCGAGCGCGTCGTCTGCCCGACATATTTCATGCCGGTGAGCAGGTTTGTGATGACGTAAATCACGCCGTACACCATAATATCAAGTCGCCTTTCTTGACAGCGCGGCGCAGGCGTTGTAGAATCAAAAAATCGAAAATGCCTTGCTGTGCTGTGTTTTGGTTTAAGCGACACAATCTTAGCACCGCGAGGTTTTTTCGTCAACAAAACGTTTGACAAGAAATTTTCGACGTGATACAATTTGGCAAAATTTTTCACGGGGATGCAATGGTTTCGACGGGGATGGATGAAGTTCGATAAGCGAGCATCGGTTCCGCCACCGATTGACAAGCGGAAACTTTAAAATATCTGCGGACTACGACGAAGTAGCCCTGGCGGCTTAACGCCACCCCTGCTTGACTGATTCCGCCTGTCAGGTCAAGGTCGGGGGTCAATAACAGGCTACCGCGTTTGAGAGCACTGTAAGACGCGGGAACTTCCAAAGTGCTCGGTTGCGTCAAGTTTGTTGTCGAGTTTGGCGAAACTTAAATCTTTCGGCAACTGCGCTCGGAGAAAGTTGAGCGGCGACATTTTCGGACAGGAGTTCGATTCTCCTCATCTCCACCAACGACAAAAACAAGCCCGAAGGTTAAATCCTCCGGGCTTTTTCGATTGCGTATTTAAGTGACGGTGTACGGTGTGGCGATTCGTGCGAAAGTTCGTCCGCAACGACAAGGTTCGCTCATGCGTCGCACGGCTTGCCCCGTTCGATAGCGAATCAGCGGGATTGCCTGCGCGGTCAACGTCGTAATGACAAGTTCGCCCATAACGTCATCTTCGTCAATGACTTCGTCGCTGTCGAATTTGAGCAACTCGAACAAGTAATGATCTTCCTGCACGTGTTGCCCGCTACCTTCGGCGCATTGGAACAGCATTGCGGCGTTGCCAATCTCCGGCGGCGCGAACAGGTTGAAAAACTTCGTGTCCGTGCGCTCTTCAAGAATTCGTTGCATCGGGTTTTGAATGTTGGTCGTGTTGACGCAAATAACTTTCGACAGCGAGTAGTCGGTAATGTTGCGCTCCTCCGTCTGCATTTGAATAATCAGTTGCATGACAAGTTGCGGCGTGCTGACAAGTACGTCAATGCTGAACGAGTCCATGAAGTCCATCCAGCGGCGAAAGTTCGCGCCAAACGGAATGACGGTTACGCCGAGTGATTCAAGCGCGTAAAGCACGTCCAGAAATCGGCTGTCGGTCAAGTCGCTTTGAATGCCCGCCGTCGACCCGCGCATTACGTCCGCCGCCGCAAGACAGCGCACCATCATTGCGACGTTGTTTTGTATGTCGCCGCGAGTGTACAAGCTTGTTATCTTGCCGAAAAGTTCGTCGTGGTGATTTATTCGCAAGATGCTCGACAGCGGCAACGTTAAAAACTCCGTCGCGTCCAGGCGTCGAAGTTGTGTCGCCGTCAAGAACGGCAACCTGCGCACGTCCGACAGCGTTTGAATGTCCGCAGGTGTGACGCCGTTGTCTTTGAACGAACGCTGATAAAACGCGCTCTTTTCGACCGCCCACGCGACTTGTCGCTTCAATCGGTCGAGTTGCAGAATTTCCAATTCTTCGCGACGGATTGTCTCCATTTGCGCATCTGCAAACATAAATCAAACCTTCTTAAGCTTCGGGTCTCTGGTAGAAAAACGGTTGAAACGTCGTGTAGCCGATTTGTCGTGCGTTCAAGATTGACTCCGTGCCGCCGACGAAAAGAATGCCGCCGGGTTTGAGCGCCTTGAAAAAATTCGTGTACAGGACGGACTTGGCTTCCTCGGTGAAGTAGATGACGACGTTGCGGCACAAAATCAGGTCGAAGTTGTTCTCGAAACGATCTTTCAGCAGATTGTGGCGACGGAATTCGACGACGGATTTAATTTCGGGCTTGATTGCGAACTTGCCGTCGGGCGTCTTGGTGAAGTACTTCGTCTTGCGGTCGGGACGCATTGCGCGCAATTCGTCGGCGGTGTAAATGCCCTGCTTCGCCTTGCCGATGATTTCGATGTCCAGGTCGGTCGCCAAAATGCGGTGACGTTTGCCGGGCGTCATTTCCTTCATGATTATCGACAGCGAATAAGGTTCCGCGCCGATTGAACAGCCCGCGCTCCAGATGTTAAGCGAATTGGTTTTCTTGAGCAGGTACGGAATAACGTCCGTTTCAAGCTTGTTGAACTTGTCGGGCGTGCGGAAAAACTCCGACACGTTGATTGTCAGATACTCGATAAAGTCGGCGAACTTCTGCTTGTCTTTGACCACGTCGTTGAAATAAGTCGTGTAGGACTTGAACTCCGTCTTGCCGATGAGGTTGTTGATTCGGCGGCGCATTTGCTGTTCCTTGTACAGCTGCAGGTCAATTCCGGTCTTGCGGTTGAGCTTGTCCTTAAACAGTTCCCAATCCTTGTCGTCCATAAAATCTCCTCCTCGATTAAATTGTCGCTGAAACTTGTTTGCATTGTAACAGAGCCACAGAATATTTTCAACGCCCGCCGCGACGTAAATCCGGCCGTCATGGGCGGCACGTGGTACCTGCAACGTAAATCCGGCCGTCATGGATGACGGCCGCTTTCGCCCGCGTTGAAACCCGGAAGGTTTCACTGCGGGCGCAGTTTCTTTTGGTTACTTTTCTTTGCTGTCAAAGAAAAGTAACGTTCACCGCCACAAGCACGCAATGATTAACGCGGGCAACAGGTTCGCCACGGGAATTTTTCTGTCGGGCAACAGCAGGTTGACGCCGACCGCGAAGATTAACACGTTGCCGACAGCCGACAAATTCGCAAGCGCAACTTCGGTCATGAACGGTTCGACGAAACCCGCCGCCAAAGTTATCGCGCCTTGAAACAGCCCGACGCTCACGCACGAAAAAATTACGCCTTTACCGAGGCTCGCCGTCATGACCAAAATAATTATCGCGTCAAGTGCCGACTTCGCGACAAGAATCGTGATGTCGTGCAACAGTCTGTCGTTAATCGCGCCGATAACCGCCATTGCGCCGATACAAACCGTCAGCGACGCCGTAACAAACGCGTCAACAAATTTCGTGTCGCCGCCGTTGCCCGAACGTTCGCGAAGAAAAATTCCCAGCCGCTCGAATTTGCCGTCAATGTCGATGATTTCGCCGACAAGTCCGCCGCCAATCAAGCTTGCGATAAAAAGCATTGCGTCAAGATTTTTCAGCGCGCCGTCCGCTCCGAGAAAAATTACCGCCAAAGCGCAGGCGTCCCGCAACGTCCGCTGAATTTTTTCGGTGAGTAATTTGCCGCCAAACAAACCGATTAATCCGCCGACGACAATTGCCGCAACGTTAATCAGCGTGCCCAGTCCCGCGAAGTGAAATTCCGTCAAAGTTCCGTCAACTCCCGTGCCGCGCCGAGAATTCCGATTGCCGCGTGCTCGAATGTCAAGCCGCCCTGCAAAAACACGGTGAACGGTTCGCGTAACGGTGCGTCCGCCGACAACTCGATTGACGCGCCCTGAACGAAGGTGCCCGCCGCCATGATGACTTTGTCCGCGTAACCTGGCATGTCCCACGGTTCGGGCGTCGCGAACGAGTCAACGGGCGAAAATTTTTGTATCGCTTGACAGAATTTTATCAGCCGCTCAGCCGACTTGAGTTCGATTGCTTGAATGATGTCGCCGCGAACGTCTTCGGGCAACGGATGTGTTTTATAACCGAGGCGCGTGAAAATTCCCGCCGCGAAGATTGCCGCCTTAAGTGCCTGCGCGGTGACGTGCGGTGCGACGAAAAGTCCCTGATACAAAAGTCGCGGTGTGCCGAGAGATGCGCCCAATTCGTCGCCCATGCCGGGTGCCGTCAATCGATACGACGCAAGTTCGACGAGGTCTTTTCGCCCGACAATGTAGCCGCCCGTGGGAGCAAGTCCGCCGCCGATGTTTTTAATCAAGCTGCCCGCCGCAATGTCCGCGCCGACTTCGACGGGTTCACGCGTCTCGACGAATTCGCCGTAGCAGTTATCAATCAGCGTCGCACAATTCGGGTTCGCAGACTTGACCGCCGCGCAGATTTTTTCGATGTCGGAAGTCGTCAACGGTTCACGCAGTGAATAACCGCGGCTCCGTTGAATCAGCGCAAGTTTCGTTTTCGCCGTGACGAAATTTTTTATCGCGGACACGTCGACTTTACCGTTGACAAGCGGCAGTTCGCGATAAGTCACGCCGAATTCTTTCAGTGACCCGCGTGCTTCGTGCGCGTGACCGATGACCGTCTGCAACGTGTCGTAAGGCGCGCCCGTGAGCGAAACAAGTTCGTCGCCGGGGCGCAACACGCCGAAAAGTGCCGTCGCCAAAGCGTGCGTGCCCGAAACAAATTGCGTGCGGACAAGTGCGGCTTCTGCACAAAAAATTAGCGCGAACAGCTCGTCAAGCTTCTCGCGCCCGATGTCGCCGTACGCGTAACCCGTCGACGTTTTGAAGTGCGCGTCGGAAATTTTCAGCCGCCGCATTGACTCCAGAACTTTGAGCGTGTTGCGTTCGGAAATTTCGTCGACGCGGGCAAAACTCTCGACTGCCTCGCGCAGGACGTTTCGTTTGAGTTCGTGTAAGTTCATGCCCTGATGAATTCTCCGTTCGGTGAAAGTCGCCAAGTCTCGTCGGCTTTGGCGGAATTGTTCAGCACGCGTTCAATGTTTCGTGAGTCGCTGAACTCGAAGAAATTTTCCGCCGCCTCGCGTGACAAACCGCCTTCGACTTTGCGATTGATGAGCCGTTCGCGCAGGATGTCACGCGGCACGTCCAGGAAAACCGAATAATCCGCAAGCGTGCGCACGTTCGTCCAGCCCGAATCTTTGAGCAGCAGGTAATTGCCTTCGATTAACAAGATGTCGTCCTCGACGCTCCAATAATCGGGCAGCACGTCATGAATCTTGCGGTCGTAAATGTTCCAGTCGGTGCCTTCCTGCCGAACTTCGCGAATCTTGTCAACCAACAAGTCAACGTCGAAAGTTTCGGGCGCGCCTTTGATGTCACGCATTAAAACTTGTTCGCCGTCGCGTTCGACGGTGGTGATGTCCATGTATGCCGCGCTGAAGTGGTAACCGTCCATCGGCAACGCACGAATCACGTCGACTTCGCTTTGACGTTCGCGGCTGAGCTGTTCCAAAAACGTCGCCAACGTCGACTTGCCTGAGCCGGGTGCGCCGACAAGGTACGCGATAACTTTGCGGTCAAGCGTCATGCGCAAGGCAGTCAACTCGTGCAGGAACGGCATGAAAATTTCTTCGACCGCCGCGCCGTAAATGTTGTTGTCCATAAAGCCTCCTCAAGAAATCGTGAATTTTTTGCAACGGCAGTATAAACCGAAGGCGTTCAAAAGTCCACGCGGGCGACGAAAATTTTACGCACGAAAAAAAGCCCCGACCGTTCGTCGAGGCAGAAAGGTTTTCGATTTACACGTTCAAGTTTTGCCGCGAATGATTTTGTTGAAGAGCGCAATCGTCGCGACGAAGACAAGCAAGCCCAAAATCTCCGCCGTGTCGGTGAATTCGTCGCCGACCAAAGCAAGCGGCGAATCACTTCCGCCGCTCGACACGGACACGGCAATTATCGCCGCAATCAGCACGCCGATTAAACTTTCGCCGACGATTAAGCCCGACGCGAACAAAGTCCCGCGATGTTTGCCGGCTTCGACTTCAGCTTTACCGCGACTTTGCATTGACCGTTCGATTAAGTAACCCATGACCGCGCCGACGACCAAAGGCGTTTGCAGCGACGGCGGCAGGTAAATCCCGATACCGACTGCCAAAGGCGGCAAGCAAAGATTTTTCGTGTGACTTTTCAACAGCTCGTCGACAATGACAATCACGACGCCCAGCGCAATTCCGAAGTAAATGTATTCCCACGCAAGGTTTGCGGAAAAAATTCCCTGCGCAATCATCGTCATTAAAGTTGCTTGCGGTGCCGCCAAAGCGTTATCGGGATTCATGTCCGCCCGCGGCAAAGCTCCCGTGAAGCCGTAAGCTTGATACAGCATGTTGAGCACGGGCGCGATAACCACTGCTCCGACAACGCAACCGAGTAACAGCGCAACCTGCTGATGTCGCGGCGTCGCGCCGACAAGAAAGCCCGTCTTTAAGTCCTGCATGTTGTCGTTTGAGATACACGCAATCGCCAAAATTATGCTTGTCGTGAAAATCGCCGTCGCCGTCGCAAACTTCGTGCCGCCTTCCAACTCGAAAATCCCGAATGCGTCGCAAAGAGCCATCATCACCAGCGACGAAATTATTATCGCCAAAATGCCGATACCCGAAATCGGGCTTGACGACGTGCCGACAAGTCCCGCCATGTACGCGCACGCCGCCGCGACAAGAAAGCCCGTAACGACCGCCAATAACACGCCGCTCAATGCGAACGTCAAAGTCTGCGCGACGGGAAGTCCTTCGACGCTTACGAACGCAAAAAAAATTCCGAGCAAGCCCGCGAACATCACCGCGAATGTCATTGCGATTGAACGAATTGACATGTCGGTATCCGTGCGGTGACGCGCTTGAACTTCGGCAGGCTCCCGCGCAGATTGAATCGCTTCTTTCACGCCGTCGATAACCGGTCGCGCCAACTTTATCAGCGTCCAAATTGCCGCGACGCCCATGACGCCCGCGCCGATTAAACGAACTTTGCCCGTGTAACACGCCTGCGCGAACTGTTGCAAGCTTTGACCGTCGGCAGGTGCGCCCGTTGCCGTGAAGTATGGAATCATGACGACCCACGCCAAAATTATTCCGACGAGCAGAGCCAGCCCGCTTGCAAGGCCGATTAAATATCCCGCGCCGACAAGAGCCGACGAATAGCCCAGCGACAGTTGCGTCAAGCCGTGACCGACCGAAAACCACACGCTCAGCCCGTCCGCCAAGACGTGAAAACCGTTGGTGCACAGCGAAACCAGTCCCGCAAATGTGCCGCCCGTCAAAAGTTCACGCAAGCCGCCTTGAGAGTGAGAGTCGCCGACTTTCAAAATCTCCGCCGCCGCCACGCCTTCGGGGTACGGTAAATCGCTGTGCACGACCATTGCACGCCGCAGGGGTATCGTGAACAGCACGCCGAGACAGCCGCCGCACGCCGCAATTAACATCGTCTGCCACAGCTCGAAGTCTTGCCAGTAACCGATCATCAACATGCCGGGGACGATAAAAATTATCGCCGACAGCGTGCCCGCCGCCGACGCCTGCGTTTGAACCATGTTGTTTTCCAAAATGTTGGAGTTGCCCGCCATTCGCAGGACAGCCATCGAAATGACCGCCGCGGGTATCGCCGACGAAAAAGTCAGCCCGACTTTCAAGCCGAGGTAGACATTCGACGCCGTGAAAACGACCGTGAGCAATGCGCCCAAAATCATCCCGCGCAAAGTCAGTTCGGGTAACTCAGTTTCAGTATGTAAAGTTTTCATGTCAAGTTGTTCCAATCAAATTAATCGCATTCAAGAAATTCCGCGCAGAAACAGTTCAGCTCGTGAATTGAAGTTTCGGCATAACCGACGAAGTCAAGTCGTCGTCAAAAACAATTTTGCCGCCCGTGAAGTTGCCGACGGTGAGCGTCGCGCCGCCTGTGAAAAAAGTTTTGCCGCCGATTTCGATTGCGCCGTCGACCGTCACGCCTTCGGGAAATTTAATCGAGTAAACCCGCGTCACGGTGCCTGCAATTTCGCCTTCATTGCGTCCGACAGTTTCGGTTTGGTTGCCGTGATAATAGTTGGTGCCGTTGATTACACCGTCGTTGTTGTTGTAGCTGTTGGAGCCGACAAACCCGCCGACATCTTCCTTGCCGCTGATAGTCGCGTTGCTGACGGTGCAATTCTCAACTGTAGTACCGACGCCGCCGTTGGAGCCGACAAGCCCGCCGACACCCTGATTGCCGCTGACAGTCGCGTTGTTGACCGAGCAGTTATTGACTGTGCCTCGGTTGTGGCCGACAAGCCCGCCGACAAGCCCGCCGACATCTTCGTTGCCGCTGACAGTCGCGTTGTTGACCGAGCAGTTATTGACTGTGCCTCGGTTGTGGCCGACAAGCCCGCCGACAAGCCCGCCGACATCTTCGTTGCCGCTGACAGTCGCGCCGCTGACGGTGCAATCCGTGACGGTGCCCCAGTTTAAGCCGACAAGCCCGCCGACATCTTCGTTGCCGCTGATTTTGACGTTCGTCAAGTTGAGATTTTTAATCGTGCCGCCTTCGCCGACGCAACCGAACAGCCCTTGACAGTTGACCGACGGATTGTCGATGGTGAGGTTGTTGATTGTGTGGTCTTGCCCGTCGAACGTGCCGTTGAACGGTCTTGTATCGTCGTCGTTGATGCAGCAACCGATTGGCGTCCATTCTTCGCTGAGTTCAATGTCGGCGGTGAGCACGAAGAATTTGCCCGCGAAGTCATTGCCCGCGTTCACGTCTTCGGCAAGCTGTTTGAGATCTTCGGCGGAATTGATTTCGTAAGGCTTCTCTGCGGAGCCGTCGCGTTTGACAAGTTCGCGAGCCGCCTTGCCCGTCAAGTGTTCGACTTCCAAAACGAGTACCGACAGCGCGTCAACACGTGTAAGTTCACGTTCGCGACGTTCGGGGCTTGCCGTCGACGAAAATTTGTCCGCCAACAGTTCAAGCCCGTGAAGTTTTTCGGCGCGGTCTTCGACGACTTTAATCCGCCCGAAAGCAATCGCGCTTGAAAAGTACGACGTGAACTCTTCGGCAACGACATCGTGCTTGTCGACGACGCAGAACGAAACTTTTTCGTTGCGGGCAATGGCGTCAATCTTGTGCCCGACCTTCGCGCTGTGGAAATAAATTTTGTTGCCGTCGACGGCGTAATTAATCGGCACGGCGTAACCGTAACCGTCATCGCCCGACAAGGCAAGCACGCCGTAATCGCCTTCGCGCAGAATTTTTTCGGCGACCTCGTTCGGCAAAAGTTGTTTAATGCGGCGCATTTCGCGGAACATGTCAATCACCTCAACGACCGGCGGAAACACCGTCGCGAATGAACTTGGCAAGCTTGTCGCTCTCCTTGGACGCGGTGTCGAGCTTGACAATTTCGTTGCGGCACTCGGTCAACATTTTAATCGCGGCTTCGAGTTGCTTAAGCGTGAGTTCGGCTTCGTCTTCGCCGAATTTCTTCATGGTCTGTCGACAGTTGCGCAAAAGTTTTTCGCGAAGTTCGGCACGATATTTCTTGTGCGAGGCAATTTCGGACGCAAGATTTTCGATCTGCTCCATGGTGTGAATCGCGGCGAGATAATCGTACTTCAACTGCGCGGAAAGCGGAACGTCAACGTCGCCCGCAGAAATTTTTCCGCTGTTAATTACGTCTTTGAATCTGTCAATGGTTGCCAAAGTCAACGCTCCCTTTCCGCTGAAGATGAGTTTAACGGTCTCTGCGACGACGCGGGTCGCGGTTTTTCAAGTCACGCAAATCCTTGACCGTGCGCGAACCGTCGGAACGCGGTCTGTCGTCACGACGCGGCGGACGATTGTCGTCACGGCGAGGCGGACGATTGTCACTGCGCGGCGGACGAGGCGGACGCGGTGAATCGCCTTCCAACAACGCACGGTGACTGCCGTTGATTCGGCCTTTGTCGTCGACTTCGGTGATTTTGATTTTGAGCTTGTCGCCGACCTTGACGACTTCTTCGACGGTTTCAATTCTGCGCGTCGCAAGTTGCGAAATGTGACACAGGGCTTCCTTGCCGAAAGAAATTTCCACGAAAGCGCCAATCGGCATGATTCGCGTAACGGTGCCTTCGTAAACTTCGCCGGGCGTGACGTCGTGAACAATCTGTTCGATAATCTCAATCGCACGGTCAATGCCTTCAACGCTCTTGGACGTGACGAAAATTTGTCCGTCTTCGTGAATGTCGATTTCAACGCCGGTTTCTTCGATGATTTTGTTGACGACCTTGCCGCCCGTGCCGATAACTTCGCGAATTTTGTCAACGTCGATTTTAATCGTGCGGACACGCGGCGCATACGGCGACAAATCGGGCGCGGGTTCGCTGATAACTTCAAGCATCTTGCCGAGAATGAACGCACGACCGCGTTTCGCCTGAGCAAGCGCGTCGGACAAAATTTCACGCGAAATGCCCGCGACTTTGATGTCCATTTGAATCGCGGTGACGCCTTCGGTTGTGCCCGCAACTTTAAAGTCCATGTCGCCGAGCGCGTCCTCCATGCCTTGAATGTCGGTCAAAATCGTGTGCGCGTCGCCGTCTTTGACGAGACCCATTGCCACGCCGCTGACGGGACGTTTAATCGGAACGCCCGCTTGCATCAAACTTAAAGTACTGCCGCAAACGCTGCCCATTGAACTTGAGCCGTTGCTTTCGAGAACTTCCGACACAAGGCGAATCGTGTACGGGAATTCTTCAATCGACGGAATGACGGGCACAAGCGCACGTTCCGCCAAAGCACCGTGACCGATTTCGCGACGACCGGGCGCACGAGCAGGCCGCGCTTCGCCGACACTGTAGCCGGGGAAGTTGTAGTGATGAATGTAATGTTTCGTGTATTCGGGTTCAAGCCCGTCGATAATTTGTTCGTCGCCGACCGAGCCCAAAGTTGTGATTGTCAAAACCTGCGTTTGTCCGCGTGTGAAAAGTCCTGAACCGTGCGTGCGTGCGAAAAGTCCGACTTCGCAACTTATCGGGCGAACTTCTTCAAGGCCGCGACCGTCGGGACGAATTTTTTCGTGCGTTATCATCTTGCGGACAACTTCTTTTTCGACCTTGTAAAAAATCGCGCCGATTTCTTTTTCGAGCGTCGGATATTCGTCGGCGGGGAATTTTTCAGTCAACGCCGCGACAACTTCGGCTTTGACCGCGTTGAGTGCCGCTTCACGTTCGAGCTTGTCGGGATTGCGGACGACCGTGTCAATTTTTTCGGTTGCAAGTTCGCGAACAGCCGCGTCAATGTCTTCGTTCGGGCGGAAAAGTTTGACTTCGCGCTTCTCCTTGCCGACTGCCGCCGCGATTTCGTTTTGGAAGGCGACAATTTTTTTAATCGCTTCGTGCCCGAAAAGAATCGCTTCAAGCACGACGTCTTCGGGCAACTCTTTGACGCCCGCCTCAACCATCATGACCGCATCCGCCGAGCCCGCGACGATTAAATCCATTTCGGACACGTCGAGCTGTTCCTTCGTCGGGTTGATGATAAATTCGCCGTCAATTCTGCCGACATGCACGCCGGCTATCGGGCCGTTAAAAGGAATGTCCGACACGCACAGCGCACACGACGCACCAATCATGCCCGCGATTTCGGGCGCGTTGTCTTCGTCGAAACAAATTACCGTCGCGATAATCTGCACGTCGTTGCGGAAGCCGTCGGGGAACAGCGGACGAATCGGGCGGTCAATCAGTCGGCTTTTGAGTATGCCGCTGGTTTGCGGACGACCTTCGCGCTTGATGAATCCGCCGGGGATTTTGCCTGCGGAATACATTTTTTCTTCGAAGTCGACGGTCAGCGGAAAGAAGTCGACGCCTTCGCGAGGTTCGGCGGACATTGTCGCCGCGACGAGTACCGCCGTGTCGCCGTAACGAACGAGTACCGCGCCGTTGGCCTGTTTGGCCATTTTGCCGTGTTCGACGACCAGTTTGCGGTCGCCGAGCTCCATTTCAAATGTGTTCAAAATAATTTCCTCCTAGATGTTTGTACGCATGAAACTTTCGACATAAAAATTCAACTTCCTTTAGCGCAACAAACTTTTGTGCGACACATTAACAGCAACGATAACCGGCCGTCATGGATGACGGCGCGAAAGCTTGCCAGCGCGCTTCCGCCCGCCCGTCGCACGATACAGGATGTATCGTAGCGGGCGCGGCTTTCTTTGCTACTTTCTTTCGCCGCCGAAAGAAAGTAGACGACAAACAAGAATTCAGTCGAAGTCGACGAGCCGCAACCGTCACGTTGACTGCAAATCAAAACCGCCCGTCGAAGTGACGAGCGGCTGTTTTGTTTTTGTGTTGCCGAAAGATTATTTCGCGTTGGCAAGTTCCATGATAGCGGCAGCGGTGCCTTCGGAGCCGAGAACTTCTTTAATCTTGTGCGCGACAAGTTCCTTGATGTATGCGCGGCCGGGTGCGAGATATTGACGCGGGTCGAAGTGATCGGGATGCGCAACGAAATGTTCGCGAATGCCCGCCGTCAACGCAAGGCGAAGGTCGGAGTCGATGTTGATTTTGCAGACCGCCGATTTCGCGGCTTTGCGCAATTGAGCTTCGGGAATGCCGACAGCGTCTTTCAGGTTGCCGCCGTTGTCGTTGATGATTTTGACGTATTTCGGAATAACCGAGGACGCGCCGTGAAGGACAATCGGGAAGCCCGGGATTTTCTTTTCGATTTCTTCGAGGATGTCGAAACGCAGTTCGGGCGGTTCAAGAACGCCGGTTTCGGGATTGCGCGTGCACTGTTCGGGCGTGAATTTGAATGCGCCGTGGCTGGTGCCGATAGCGATAGCCAAAGAGTCGCAGCCGGTTTTTTCGACGAACTCGAAGACTTCTTCGGGTTTCGTGTAGTGAGCTTTGTCCGCGTCAACGCTGACGTCATCTTCAACGCCCGCGAGCTGTCCGAGTTCAGCCTCGACAACAACGCCGTGTGCGTGTGCGTATTCAACAACTTCTTTGGTCTTTTCGATGTTTTCGGCGAAGGAATAATGCGAGCCGTCGAACATAACGGAAGTGAAGCCGCCGTCGATGCAGGATTTGCAGGTTGCGAAGTCCGGGCCGTGGTCAAGGTGAAGCGCAATCGGAATGTCGCTGACTTCCAAAGCCGCACGAACGAGATGGACGAGATATTGATGGTTCGCGTACTTTCTTGCGCCGGCGGAGCATTGGAGAATGACGGGCGATTGGAGTTCGGCCGCGGCACCCGTGATGCCCTGGACAATTTCCATGTTGTTGACGTTGAACGCGCCGATAGCGAAGCCGCCTTCGTGAGCTTTCTGGAACATAGCTTTGGTCGTAATCAATGGCATTTGGCATTACCTCCTAAAAAATATCAAACGATTCGCGGGGCTTGTGACCCCCTTAACAACGCGGACATTTTAACACACTTGACGCCGAAGTTGCAACCTGCAGTTGAAAAAAATATTTCGACAATTCAACGTGTGACGTGTCGTGTTACTTTCTTTCGGCGCGAAAGAAAGTAACCAAAGAAAGCAGCCCGACGGAGTTTGCATCACGCAAACACGTCGGGCGCGGCCGTCATCCATGACGGCCGGATTTACGTCGCGGACAGAAGTTCTTCATATTTGCGCTCAAGTTGTCGGGCATATTTTATCGGGTCAAGTTCAGCGGAATTCACGAACATTGCGCGCAGGTTTTTGTGCAACAGGTCAAGCGTTTCGGTGTCGCGGGCAAGTCCGACGGCGCGGGCAATGTAATCATCCGCCGAATCAACCGACAGGTCGCCAATCCCGATACTTGTCAAAATGCTCAAGCCGAAGCGCGTACTGCGACGTTCGCCGTGAAAGTTTATGACGGGCACGCCCATATACAACGCGTCCAAAGTCGTCGCGCCGCCGACGTAAGGATAAGCGTCCAAGATTATGTCGAGCTTGCCAATCGCGTTGAAGTAGTCGCTCACTGCGGGACGGAAAATCACGCGCTCCATGTCGAAGCCGATTGACTTCATGCGCCCGTAAAGTTCGTCGACGGTTCGGTTGCAGATGTATTCCTGCGCACGCATCAAAAGTTTGGCGTCGGGCACGCGGGCAAGAATTTCGCGCCACACGGTCAACATGTCGTCGTTAATCTTCGAGTAGCGGCAAATCGTCCCGAACGTCACATAACCGTTCTTGACGCACGGCGCGCCGTCGCTTGCAGGTAAATCTTCGCGGCGGGCACACGAAAACTGCGCGGGCATGTAAATCAATTTTTCGCTGAAGAATTTTTCGTTGCCGGGCGGGTCGACAATCTTGTCCGTGACGAAATAATCAATCGCGTTTAAGCCCGTCGTCGACATGTAACCGAGCCCCGAAATTTGCACGGGCGCGGGTTTGTACGCCAACGCCTGCAACGCGTTTTCGCTGCTGTGACCTGACAAGTCGAAAGCAATGTCGATACCGTCGTCGTGAATTCTTTTCGCCAAGGCTTGAGCGTCAAGCTTGCTCACGTCAACGAAATGTTCCACGCCGCGCCGATAAAGTTCCGTGTATTGGTCGTTGACTTTGTTGCGGCTGTAGCAAAAAATCTCGAACTTGTTGCGGTCGTGGCAGGTGACGAAGCCGAACGTCACGGCGAACATTGCGTGTTGACGGAAGTCGCCCGAAACGTAACCGACTTTGATTCGTCCGCCGCGCTTGCGATAAGTCGTGAACGGTTTGATGTCGTCAAGAAGTTTTTGATAATCGAAGTGAAAGGCCGCCAGCTCCTCAGACGAAATGTCCGTGAAGTGCAAGTTCATCAGAATCGCGTCGTACAACTTCAGCTGCTTGTCCAACGTGTCCGCCAACTCGAACGCCCGACGATAATTTTCAAGCGCCTCATTCACGCGCCCGTTGTTGAGTGCGTATTGTGCCAACTTCGAGTGATATTCGGCACGAAGCGACGGCGACAAATTTTCGGCAAGCGCGACGGCCTTTTTCATGAACTCGTAAGCCCCGACGCCGTCATCGGTCATGAAGCGGCGGTCGGCAATCGTCAAGTACAACTGCGCGTCACGAATTGATTCACACTGCGCGGCAAGCTCGGCGAAGTACAGCGTGCGTTTGAAGTCGAAGCGGCTCGGAAATTTGCTGCCCGCAGGTGTCTCCAACTTGATGTACTCCAAAGCTCGACGATAAAATTCACGCGCTTGACTTTCGGTGACGGGCGGCTCATCTTGCGGAAAATTCGGCAACGGTTGACCTTTCGTCCACGCGGCGAAGATTTTTTCGTACGCAAGCTCAACTTCGCCCATGTAAATCGCATCGTTCATGACGGGCGACTCCTCAAACTTGCGGCGAATCGTCAAATGATATTCGCGCAACCTCGGCAAATCGCGTGCAAGTTCAACTGCCTTTTGAACGTATTCGTCGGGAGTGGAAGCGCAAAGTTCACCAAGTCCCGCGTTGACAAGCAGCGAATAACCGAAGCGCGAATTGTGTCGCTCGCCGACCAAAGTTATTACGGGAACGCCCATATACAACGCGTCGCAAGTCGTGCCGCCGCCGGGGTATGGGAACGTGTCAAGCGCAATGTCGACGCGTTCATAACTGCGGATGTATTCAATTTCGTCCGGCTCGAAGTCCACGCGCTCGACGTCAAGCCCCGCGTCAATCATGCGTCGGCGAACAAGTTCAAGTCCGCAATTCGGGCGAAACGTGCGACCTTTGACCAGCAAGCGCGAATTCGGCACGGCGTCCAAAATCTTCGCCCAAAGCTTGAGCATGTCGTCG
>CAMUZU010000024.1 GCA_947165295.1 uncultured Selenomonadales bacterium
GGTTGCGTTGTCGAGTCCGATAATCGGCATGTTCGTATCTTCGACTTCGATGTCGCTGCCGTTGCCGTTGACGGTATATTTGCCTTTTTCGCTGACGAACAGGCTTGCGCTCTCGTTCAGGTCGGTGACTTGGCGTCCGCCGGTGACGGTGACGCCGTCGGCGTCGTTGAGCAATTCGTAAGTAACTTCGTTGACTTTCAGGAAGCTACCTTCGCCGTGCACAGAAGCCGTCGAGCCTTCCATTGCAATGCTTGCGCCCGCGCCGACAGTGACTGCGTCGTTGTTGACAAGGCCGTTGACCGCCGTGACTTCCACGCCGTCGGTTGCGACAGTCACGCTGTCCGCCGTCGACAAGAAGCCGAGCGCGTCGCCGTTGACCGTCAAAGCTTGGTCGGCAGGAGCCGCGATAACCATTTCGCCCGCGAACGCGTCGACGCTTGCGAGTTTACCTTCGTCGTCCGTCGAGAGCGTGAACGCGTTGTCAATCGAATCGTTGAAGTTGTACGCGTTTTCGCCAACTTGAACGTTGCCGTTCGTGTCGACGCCGATTGAAACCGCCTGAGCGACGTTGACCGTGACGCCTTCCGCGTTGCCGACTTCCGCCAAACCGACAACTTCGCTGTCCTGAACGATAACTTTAAAGTCGTTGTCGCCCTGAACGTCGATGTTGACGCCGTTGACTTCCATTGCGCCCGTCGCGACAACAGTTGCGTTGACAAGACCCTCAATCGCGCCGTCAACGCCCGTGACGTAATTAACCGAGTTGTCGGCAATGCTGAAGCTCGCGTTCGTCGACGTTTGAATCGTGAAGCTTTCGTCGTCGTTGAGAGTCAAAGCCGTCGTGTTCGTGTCGAAAGTCAACTTGCCGTTTTCGAGTTCGTTGACGCCGACAACCGCGCCTTCTCCGAGCTGGAACGTGACATCTGCGTCGTTTTCGACCGTGAACGCCTGACTGTCGCCCGCAACCGCGAACGTGAATTTGCCTGCGGTGTCGGTTCCGACTTCGACTGCGCCGCCGACAGCCGCAACCGTCGCGCCGTCGCTGACTTGGTCAATCGCCGTGACTTCCGCGCCTTCGGACGAAACCGCGACAACGCTGTCGTTGAGGACTTGAACGTCATTCGTGTTGACCGCGATAACGTTTTGGAAGTCGCCCGTCGCCGTGCCCGCAAGACCGTCAATCGCCGTAATGCCCGACGCGCCCGCAGTGAACGTGACTTCGTCGTCGCCTTCAATCTGCATTGCCGTGCCGAGAATCGTGAATTGACCTTCTGCTTCGGTGACGAATTGGCTTGCGCCGCCCGCCTCGACAACGTTTGCGCCGTCGCTGAGGTTGATGAGTTTGGCGAGTTGGCCGTCGCCTGCAACTGCGCCAAAGCTGTCGTCATTTTCGACAACGAGTGCTTCGCCGCCGTTAATCGACATGCCGTTGAGGTCGCCGGTGACCGTTGCGCCTGCGTCGACGCCGTTAATCGCCGTGGCAATGCTGCTGTCGCTGACCGTGAATTGCGCCACGCCGTCGGTGTCGCCCGCGATTTGGAACGCGTCGTTGCCGAACGTGTACGTGCCGTCCGTCGCAACCTGAACCGTCGTCGCGCCGTCCGCAGAAACAATCGTGTTGCCGTCGACGACCGCGCTCAAAGTTCCGTTGCTGTACCAGAGGTTGGCGTTGTTACGCACGTCGAACATCGAGCTGGAGCCGTTAATCGCGATATTGTTGATCGCGCCGATAATCGTTGCGGTTTCGTCAAGTTCGTCAATCGACATCAGCAAGCCGTTTTCGAGTCCGAAGACAACCGAGCTGTCGCCGAGGATTTGGACGGTTCTGCCGTTCGCGAACGAGAAGGTGCCTTCGCTGTCGGTTGTCGCCGTCAAAGTTCCTTCGGCTCTCGCGATGTCCGCGCCGCCGCTGAGTTTTTCAATCGCCGTCACGCCGCTTGCGCCGCCGACCAGAGCAATTGAGCTGTCGCCGCTAATCTGGAAGCTCTTGCCGTTGACCGTGACGTCCTCGAATGCGCCCGTGACCGTGCCGGTGAGTTCGCTGATCGAAACGACTTTGCTTGCCGACATGCCGAAGGTGACTTCGTCGTCGCCCGCAACTGACCATGAGCCGTTCGTGAATGCAAACGCGCCCGCTTTGTTCGTGAGAATTTGCGAAACGCCGCCGACTTGACCAATCGAAGCCGAGCCCGTGACGCCCGCGATCTTCGTGATGTCGCTGCCGTCGCCGTAAACCGTGAGCACGCCGTCCGCGTCAACAACTGAGAAAGTCTTGCCGTTGACCGCAGAAATGCCGCTGAACGAGCCGGTGACTGCGCCGTTCAAATCGCTGATTCCGACGACTTCCGCGTCCGCCGCAGTGTTCAGCGCGAAGGTAACCGAGCTGTCGCCTTCAACTTTGAATTCGCCGCTGTTCGCGAACGTGAACGTGCCGCTTGAAGCCGCGATATTGCCGACGAGTTCAGCGACGCCGCCCGCTTTGTTAATCGTGGCGTCTGCGTCGACGTCTTGAATCGCGGTGAGTTTCGTGCCGTCGCCGAAGACTTTCAGCTGATTGTCACCGTCAACGATGTCGATGTCCGCGCCGTTGACTTGAATGCCGCTGAAGCCGCCGATTGCCGAGCCGTTCAGGTCGCTAATCGAAACAACTTTCGAGCTGGACAAGCCAAACGTCACAACGTCCGCGCCGTCGCCCGTCGTGAAGCTGACTCCGCCGCTGAACGTGAATTTGCCGGCTTTGTCGGTGATGACTTGCGAAACCGAGCCGACTTCGCCGATCGTCGCGTCCGCCGTGACTTTGTCAATCTTGCTGAGTTTGCCTTCCGCGTCCGCGAAAACTTCGACTTTGTTGTCGCTGTCCGCAACCGCGAAAGTTTGACCGTTGACGCCCGTGACGCCGCTGAACGAACCGAGGACACTGCCCG
This sequence comes from uncultured Selenomonadales bacterium, assembly GCA_947165295.1. Taxonomy (GTDB): domain Bacteria; phylum Bacillota; class Negativicutes; order Selenomonadales; family Selenomonadaceae; genus Quinella. Next base: position 2,925 of record CAMUZU010000024.1, read on the forward strand.
CGCTGAGGCCGTTAATAGCCGTGACCGCGTTGTCCGTAAGCGCGAAGTCAATGCCGCTGTCGCCCGCGACAACGAAGCTCTGGCCTTTCGCCTGGAATTTGAACGTGCCGACTTCGTCCGTCGAAGCAACGGTTGCGCCCGCCGCGTCAACAACGATTGCGCCGTCGCTGAGTTTGTAAACGCCGCCGATTCCGTCCGTCGCGCCGACAACGCCGAAGTCCGAATCGGTGATGTCAACCAGTTTGCCGTTGACGCTCAAGCCTGCGATTGAACCTTCGAGGCTCGCGTCCGCCGCCAAACTTGCAACCGCCGTGACTTTCGTCGTGCCTTCGACAACCGAGAAAACAACGCCGTCCGCGTCGGTCGTGGTGAACGTTTGCGATTTGTCCGCGAACTTGAACGTGCCCGAAGTGCCCGCGATAACCGTCTTGACGTTGTCGGCTTTGACAACCGTGTCGCCGTCGACGATTCCGCTGAGCGTGCCGTTTTCATAATAAAGATTCGTGTTCGGCGTGCCGTCCGCGTGGTTAACGATGATTTCCGGAGCTTTGTTGTTGATTGTAATTCCGTTGAGGTCGCCCGTGACGATTTCGCCGTCGTCAACACCGCTGATACCGACAACTTTGCCTTTGCCGTCGAGGATAAATTCGACGCCGTCGCCGCTGCCGCTGACTTCAAACGCCTGGCTTTGTCCGCCGGAGGTGAAGGTGAATTTGCCGATACCGTCGGTGACTGCGCTGGAAATTCCGTTCGCCTGCATGACAGACGCGCCGCCCGTCAAGCCGAGGATCTGAGTTCCGCCGACAAGACTAATCGAGCTGTCGCCCGCAACTTGCAGGACATTGCCGTTGACCGAAGTCGCCGCGCTGAAGTCGCCGCTCAAAGTTTCGGTTTTGTCAACGCCCGTAATTGCCGCAGTTTCAGCCGTGAAGTCAAACTGCGTGATTTCGCTGCCGTTGCCCGCAACCGCGAAGCTGTGCGCGCCGTTGAACACGAACGTACCGTTTTCGTTGACGCCGAACACGCTTGCGCCCGCCGCAGTAACTTCAATCTTGGCCGTCGCGTCCGCAACACCGAGTTGATTGACAGCAGTAACGCCTTTGTCGTCGCCGACAACCGCAACCACGCTGTCATTGGTGACCGAAACCGCAACGCTGTTGACGCTGAGACCGCCCGTGAAGTCGCCGACAACTTCGCCTTCCAATGCCGCGACGCCGAGCAAGCTGTCTTTGCCGTTGGTCTGGAAGGTCACGCCGTCTTTGTCGGTAACGGTCAGTTCAGTCTTGAGAACTGTGAACTTCGCGCTTGCCGCAGCGTTCGTCAAGAAGTCGCTCACGCCGCCCGCCGCAACAACTTCGCCGCCGGCCGCCAAACCTGCCATCGACTTGCCGCCGCCGAACAGGACATAAGTTCCGTCCGTGACGTTGAGAGCTTCCGTGCCGCCCGCAATGGACATGCCGTTGAAGTTACCCGTAACAGAAGTGTTTTCGTCGAGAGAATTAATCGCAGTGGCTTTCTTGTTCGTGTCGTCCCACTGGAACATGACGCCGGCTCTGTCCGCGATGACTTCGGCTTCGTCCGCAGGAGTGGTGTCGTTGTCAACGCCCGCGATTGCAAAGCTTGCACTGCCGAACGTGAACGTGCCGTTGCCCTCTTTGCCGCCGGCCGTCCACAGTTGTCCGATGCCTTTGCTCTGTTTGACGGCACTGCCGGGTTTGAGGTCTACGAGAGCAGATTCAATCGAACCGCTGGTTTCGTTTTCAATCTTCTGGTAAGTGAATTCGCCGCCTTCGATTTCGACAACATCCTTGCTGCCGAGCGAAACTGCGCCGGACGCTTTGCTTACGGTAAGTGCGTCGCCACTTTCGGTCAAGCCGTTGATTGCGATCAAGTCGCCTTCGGCGGAGAATTGAATCGAAGCACCGTCGCTGGTTCCGACTTCAGTAAACGTAAGACCCGTGCCGCTGTCAAGCGCAACGCTTTGGCCGCCGGTAACAGTAATTTGGAAGGCCTCAACCGTGTTTTGGCCGCTGCCGGTTTTAATCTTGGTGATTGTCGCCTCGGTGACTGCCTCGCCGCTTTCCGCGTCGGTGATTTTGGGTGCCGCAAAGCCTTCCGTGTCGGATTCGCCGTTGTAGAGTTTCAAGCCGGAGAAGTTACCGGTGATGGCGTCGCCGATGGAGCCGAAGACGAAGCCCGTAGCCGAAGTTCCGCTCACGTTGAAGAATGCAGCAGAACCGGTGGTAACGGTATCAGATTTTGCCGCAAGAACGGTGAACGCTTGACCGGTCTCGTCGTCACCGAAAGCGAATTGTTGTTCTGTACTGCCGCTGGTGTTACCCTCACCATTGACATAAACTTTTTCGATTTCGCCGGCTTGTGCGATTGTGGCACCGCCGTCGAGATCTTTCAAAGCTTTCTTGTCAAAGTCGTAAATGACGCCGTCGGTGTCGCTACTGTTGACTCCAATGTTGACGCCCTTGCCGTTGATGCTGAAGTACTGGTCTTCAGTGGCATCTTCAGCCGCCGCCAACGAAGCCGCCGCAGGGGAGTCAAATTTGAGTGCACCGCCGGTAAGTGAAACGGCCGTTGCGCCTGCCTCGCTGAATTCGAGCACGCCGCCCTTGGAGGCATTGCCGCCTTTTACGGTCGTGAACGTGTACTGTGCGCCACCCACACTAACCGTTGCGCCGCCGTCCAATTCGCTGACTTGGAATTTTTCGGCGTTTTCGGTGTTGTCGGTGTAAGTGATTGTGTACGGATTATCTTTCGAAGCGAGCGATACACCGACCTCAGGAAGGGCTGCCACCGTGTCGCTGGCGTTGATGTATTGCAAGCCGGTACCGAGAACGGTAACCGCTTGAGTGCGCGTGATGGCGTCGCCCACGCCGCCGAACGTGAAGCCCGCGACGGAACTGCCGGCACCGTCAAGCGAGAAGGACGCGTTGCCGCTGAGGTTGGTGAAGCTCAATTTGTTCTTGTCGTTGGCTTTGTAGAAGTAAATCGAGCCCGACTCTGCTTCAGTCGACAAGATCGAGGCGGTACCGGAGCCCCAAACCGTATCGTCGCCGGATTTCAGCGTGATACCTGTGGTGGTGTCGCCTTCCGCGTTTTGACCGAAGATGAAGTTGCCGCTGCCGACTGCAAGGATACTGCCGTTAGGACCGACCGCAATTCCGCCGGCCTTTGCCGCAGCAGCCGTGGCCTTCGCGCCCGTGAACGTGAGCAACTCTCCCGCTTCGTTAAAGCCGGTGACTGAAGTAAGCGCGCCTGTTGCGTCAAAGCTGAAGCGGTCCGTTCCAAGAGAAATTTTGCCGTCGCTGTCGGCAACCGAAACGGTGACTGGTTTGGCCATGCCGCCGTAGCCCGCGAACTGGACGATACCGCCGTCCGTGACGCCGACCGACAACGAAGGAGCCGCACTGCCGGTGCCGACGCTTGCAATGTACAAGTAAGAAGCGTCGCTACCGCTCAACGTCGGTGCTTTTATCGTTGTTGCTGTCCCGTTTGCCACAGAAGCATTGTTGCTGTAGCTGAGAGCGAGGTTCTTGCCGCCGACTTCGCCGCCTAATGAAGCACCACTGGTATCGCCGAACGTGAAGCCCGCGACTTCACCTTTCTTGTTCAGGTTGAAGTAAGAATTTTGTCCGCCGACGTAGTAGGTGTTGCCGAGAATGTTGATGCCGTCGCCATCAGGGTTGTAAGTTGCCTGCGACGCGAGACTGATACGCGTAGCTTTGCCTGCATTTTCAACCTTGGTATCGGCGGTGGGGTTAATGACGAGAACTTGATTGTTTTTGTCGCCGTAGATGTAGCCAAAGCCGCCGGAGACATTGACGGTACCGCTGTTGATTTTGAGGGAGGTGTAGTCCTGATTGGCTCCGACGCTGACACCTGCGCCCCATACCGAGTCTTTCGATTCAGTACTCAAGGTGATTCCGCTGACTTTGCCGCCTGACAGGGCGATTTTGTCGTTAGCACCCAACGAACCGCGACCGAGACCGAAGCTGAGAGACGTAGTAGCACTACCGCCGAAGTTAATTCCCGTCACGCTGTCGAGGTTGCTCAAACCTGTGATGTTGCTGAGTGCGACGGTGAAGTATTCGGCGGTTCCCGAAGATACACTACTGCCCGAAACAGAAGGATTGTAGTATTTGTATGTGAACGATTGCGTTTTGGCTTTGCCGTCATAGGTTGCCAAAACGCTTGGTGTGCCTTCGCCAACGATGCCGATGCTGTCGTCTTTGCTTGCCCAGAAGTAGTTGCCCGAAACAATGCTGAAAGCAGCGATAGAGGCATTACTACCGGAAATTGAGGATGAAATGTCACTTTCAAGCGACACGAGAGGATAGTATCCCCCGTCAAGTGTCACGACACCGCCAACAATACTTTGGCCTGCTGTGCCGCTCGTGGCGGCTTTAACCGAGTTTTTGCCATAAAGGCCAAACGTTACTGCGAAGCGTTGGAGGTCAAAAGAAAAAGTTTTGATCAATTCGCTCATAAAGAGAGAACTCCTTTCGTCGGAAGTTCGCCGTTTGGGGGTCGAGCCTCCGAAAAAACGTTGAAATTGCTGTCTCGATGAGCTACAATAGGCGTGCTAATTATATTTTGTCTGCGCTTCGGCGCGATTTTTTTTGCACCTGTTGTAAGTCCGAGACTGTCGATAAATCGAACCCCTTTCTGTCCCAAAAAAAACAAAACGACGAAAACGTTTGCAGTCCTACACGAAACTGCTCGTTTTTCGCCACAGCTTGAGCGGTCGTTGCACAAGTTCCCCAACCGTGCGATGACCATGTTGTCACGGCGGAGTTTGTCCGCGTCGCGACGATGATTCGGTCGGCGTCACCACAACGCGTCGCGAATCCCCCGATGACGATCGGTCGTCCACCAAACGCCTGACCGTCGGGCGCATGATATTTCAGCCGTCGCCCAATATCAAGACGGGGGGGGGTGTGACTTGTTTTGTTGACAGAGCTTGTCACGGCGCGAAGTTTCGGCTGTTTTCCGTGCGGCGAGTCGATTTTAAGATTTTCATTAAAACGCGTGTGCTTGTTACTTTCTTTCGGCGCGAAAGTCAAACGGCGGCCGTGAATGCCTGCCGTCATCCGTGTCGGTCGGATTTACGTCGCGGTTGCCGTTGCAAAAAAAATCGCCCGAAGCGTTACGGGCGGTTTGGCGTTGACAAGTTGTCGGCTTTATGTTAGATTGTTCGGCAGAACAAGTAATTTCCGAGGGCAGGTCGTCGGTGTGTGCACGTCGACTTCCTCCCGATTAATAAAAGCTGGTTGAACCGGAAGCCGTTTCGCAGACGGCTTTTTTCGTGCCCGAATTAACTGTTCAGGAACGTGAGCAACGCGAGGACTGTGCTGACGATGTTGAGAATCAGGTTAAGCCAGTCGAACTTGTCCATAACGTCACCCCCTCTCTTTCGAGAGGAGAGCCGAGCCACCTGCGGCCTGCCGCGACGAATATAACACACGTTCAGAAAATTTTCAACCGTTGCGAAAAAAAATCGCCCGAAGGCGACGGCTTCAATCGAACAGCGACGAAGCGTTGTCGGCTGTCAAGTCAAAGCCCATGTGACGGCGGGCGGCTTCGGTGACGACGCGGCCGCGTGGCGTGCGCATGATAAATCCCAGCTGCAACAGGTACGGCTCGTAAATGTCTTCAATCGTTTCGCGGGTCTCACTGATTGCGGCGGCAAGCGTGTCAAGTCCGACGGGTCGTCCGCCGAACTTGCGAATCATTGCGTCGAGTAAGCGGCGGTCGGTGTGGTCAAGTCCCAAGGCGTCAACTTCCAGCGCAAGTAACGCACGGTCAGCGATTTCGTCGGTGATTGTCGCGGAACCTTCAACCTGCGCGAAGTCGCGGACACGTTTCAGCAGACGGTTGGCAATGCGCGGCGTGCCTCGCGAACGTCGGGCGATTTCTTCGGCACCGTTTGATTCAATCGGGATGTTCAAAATGTCGGCGGCACGGTTGATGATTTCGACAAGCGCGTCCGTCGAGTAATATTCCAGCCGACTTATGACGCCGAATCTGTCACGCAACGGCGGCGACAGTGAACCGGCTTTGGTCGTCGCGCCAATCAACGTGAACGGCGAAATGTCCACGCGAATCGAACGTGCGCGAGGGCCTTTGCCCAAGATGATGTCAAGCGCGAAGTCTTCCATTGCCGAATACAAAATTTCTTCGATCTGTCGGCTGAGGCGGTGAATCTCGTCGATAAACAGCACGTCGCGCTCGTTTAAGTTCGTCAAAATCGCGGCAAGGTCGCCCGCCCGTTCAATCGCAGGACCCGACGTTTGACGGAAGTTGACGCCCAGCTCGTTGGCAATGATTCCCGCAAGCGTCGTTTTGCCAAGTCCCGGCGGACCATAAAGTAAAACGTGGTCGAGAGCTTCGCGGCGATTGAGCGCGGCTTTGACGAAGACCGACAAGTTCTGCTTGACTTTGTCTTGACCGATGTATTCCGCCAACCTGCGCGGGCGCAAGCTGTACTGCCAATCGTCGCCGCTTAAAATGTCGCGGGAAATTATTCGCTCGTCCATTGCCTGTGACCTCGCAGGAAGTCCGCCGCCGAAAGTTTCTTCGAGTTCGGTGCCTGCAGTTCCAAAAGTTCAAGCGCGCCGTCGCCCGTGCCGATGAAGATACGTTGACTGTCGATTTTAAGTTGACCCGCGTCGAGTGAAAAGTTTTCGTCGACAAGCCGCGAACGAAAGATTTTCAGCTTGAGTCCGTTAAGCGTCGCGAAAGCTGAGCCGTACAGTCCGCGAATCAAGTTGTGAACTTCCCGCGCAGGTTTTTGCCAATCGATAAGTCCCGTGTCTTTTTTGAGCAGCGGCGCATAAGTCGACAGCGCGTCGTCCTGCTTGACGGGTTGAAGTTCGCCGCGTTGAAGCAAGTCAAGCGTCTTCAACAGCAAGTCCGCGCCCGTCGTCATGAGCCGTTCGCGCAATTCGGGCAGAATCATTTCGTCGGTAATTTTGACTTCGCCGGCAAGCAACATGTCGCCTGTGTCAAGTCCCGCGTTCATTTGCATTGTCGTGACGCCCGTGACCGTTTCGCCGCGAATGATTGACCACTCAATCGGTGCCGCGCCGCGCAGTTTCGGCAACAGCGACGCGTGAACGTTGATGCAACCGAAACGCGGGATGTCCAAAATTTTTTGCGACAGAATTTGTCCGAAGGCGACAACGACAATTAAGTCCGGCTTGAGCGCGGCAAGTTCTTCGACGACTTCGGCGGCTTTGACTTTCGGCGGCTGAATCACGGGCAAATTTTTTTCCAGCGCGAAGACTTTCACGGGCGGCGGCTGAAGTTTATGCCCGCGACCGCGTGGCCTGTCGGGTTGAGTGACGACGCAAAGAATTTCCGTCTTGTCGGCAAGAGCCGCCAAACTCGGCACGGCAAATTCCGGCGTCCCCATAAAGACGACTTTAAGCTTGCTCATGTTTCGGCCGACCTTTCGTGATGTTCTGCGCGATGTCGATAAAAAGTTTGCCGTCAAGGTGATCAAGTTCGTGTTGAATGCAACGGGCAAGCAAACCGTCCGCGTCCAAAACTTTTTTCTTGCCGAAACGGTTGGTGTACTCGACGCGAATTTTTTCCGCACGCTCCACGTCGCCGAAAAGATTCGGGCACGACAGGCAACCTTCCTGGTCAACGGCGGTGCCTTCGCGGTGCGTGATGACGGGATTAATCATGTCGTAGCGGGCTTTCTTGTCGGATTCGCCGCCGTCGCGTGCCGAAACGTCGACGACACAGGCGCGCAACAAAACGCCGACTTGCGGGGCAGCAATGCCGACGCCGTCGCTCGCGTACATTGTCTCCGCCATGTCGTCCAAGAAATTTCTGAAGCGCTTGTCGATTTTCTCGACGGGTGCGCAAACTTTTTTCAAGACGGGGTCGCCCGCCTTTTTTATTTCAAGCAGTGCCATGTAAGCAAACCTCCGTAAAATTTTTTCCGCGTGACAATTCGACGCCGCGAAAGTTTTTCCTGTCAAACGCAACGACAACCCGGCCGTCACGGATGACGGCCGCCGCCCGCGGTTGAAACAGGATGTTTCACCTGCGGGCTGTTTTCTTTTGCTTACTTTTCTTTTGCGCCAAAAGAAAAGTAACAACACCCGACGGGCAACTCAAATGGCTTGCGCGTGTCGAGTGGTGCCTGGTCACGCTTGAAAAATCGGGCTTGATTCGTTCGCAGGACGCGCAATATCAAATCACCGACGCGGGACGAAAACTTTCGGGCGAAAAAGTCACGATGAAATTTCTGATGGAACTCGGAATGCCCGCGTTGATTGAATTCGTTAAAAGTCGTCGAGCCGCGCCGAAACCTGAGCCGCCCAAAGTCGAAACGCCCGAAGAAATTTTCGAGCAAGTTCACAGAAAAATCAACGCCGCGCTGTCCGATGAATTGTTAAAGATTTTGTCGGAGCAGTCGGCAACTTTTTTCGAGAAATTGACCGTCAAACTCGTCGAACGCATGGGCTACGGTCTCGGCGAAAAAACTGCGGCTTCCGACGACGGCGGCATTGACGGCATTATTTACGGCGACAAACTCGGTTTTGACCGCATCGGAATTCAAGCCAAATTGTGGAGCGCGGATAAAGTCGTCGGTCGTCCCGAAATCCAAAAATTTTACGGCGCGTTGGCGGGCAAAATCGACAAGGGTCTTTTCGTCACGACGGCAAAATTTTCGCAGAAGGCTCGCGAATACGCCGCCGACAAACACATAATTTTAATTGACGGCAAACGGCTTGCCGAATTGATGATTGAGTTTGACGTCGGAGTTTCCACGCAGAAAGTTTACAAAATCAAACGCGTCGACACGGATTTTTTCGTCGATACACAGTCGCAACGGTAAATCCGGCCGTCATGGATGACGGCCGCCGCCCGCGGTTGAAACAGGATGTTTCACCTGCGGGCTGTTTTCTTTTGCTACTTTTCTTTTGCGCCAAAAGAAAAGTAGATTAACGCGCAGGTTTCAAACGTTTGACGTGATAAAAATACGCCGCGACAAGCACAATCGCCGTGATGACCCAGCTTATCGGGTAAACCGCCATAAGCGTCGCGTAAGTCGAGATTTTCGGGAAGACCGCCAGTACCCAGAAAAATCGCGTGCCGCACACGCAAACCAAAGTTATCACCGCCGGCGTCAAAGAAATGCCGTAGCCGCGCAACGCTCCCGAAAAGCCTTCCATGACGACGTTGACCAATTCGGGCGCGACAATGTACCAAAGCCGAATCACGCCGAGCCGAATGACTTCCGGGTCGCCGTTGAACAAGCCCAAAATTTTTTCCGCGAACAGCAAGATGAACACGCACAACGTTTGCATGAAAATCGCGCTCAAGCCCATTGACACCCAAGTCGCCCGCTTGCAACGCCGAAGATTGCCCGCGCCGTAATTCTGCCCGACGAAAGTTGTTGCCGCCTGTCCGAAGCCGTTCACGACGCAGAACACGTTGATTTCGACGATGAACGCCGCCGCCGAAGCCGCCATTGCATCCGCGCCGAGTGAATTTATCGCCGCTTGAATCAGCAGGTTCGACAGCGAAAACACCATGCCTTGAATGCCCGCGGGAAGTCCGATTCGCACGATTTCTTTCAGCTCCGCCGCGTCGACGTGCATTGCGTTGAGGTTGAGTTTGATTACGCCGTCGGAACGCAAAAGTTCGCGGAACAAAATTATCGCGCTGACGACGTTTGCAATGACGGTTGCCGCCGCCACTCCGCCGACGCCCCAATCGAATTGCACGACGAACAGCAGGTTCAGCACGATGTTGACGCCGCTTGCGACAGCCAACGCGATTAACGGCGTGCGCGTGTCGCCTTTGCTTCGGAAAATTGCCGCCTCGAAGTTGTAAAAACTCATTGCCGGCAGACCGAGCAGAAAAATCCGCAGGTAAGTTTCCGCCATGCCTTCGACGCTTTCGGGCACTTCAAGGAAATAAAAAATCGGCGCAACCAACGCTTCACCGACGACGCAGAAGAAAATTCCCGCCGCGCCCGCCAACACAAACGACGTGCCAACCGCCAAGTGCGCACGGTCAATTCGTTTCGCGCCGATGTTCTGTGCAATGACGACGTTCGCGCCGAGACTCAAGCCCATAAACAAGCTGACAATCAGCCCGACAAGCGAAATGTTGTTGCCGACCGCCGCCATTGCGTGCTTGCCGACGAATTGTCCGAGCGTGACGACGTCCGCCGCGTTCAAAAGCTGTTGCATGACGCCCGTCAACGCCAACGGCAACGCGAACAAAATTATCTTGTTCCACAGCGAGCCGTGCAACATGTCGATGTATCTGGTGTTCAAAAGAATTCCTCCGTTCCGTCGACATTGTAACACGGCGCGGCGGAAATTTCCCGTCGACGAAAAATTTTTGTCCGCCGAAAACCGCTTGCCTGTTGACCAAAAGTGACGCGACGCAAGCCGACGTTTCTTGATACAATGACGGAAACTTTTCGGAGGTGATTTTTGCCGTGATTATTTCGACGAACAACCGACGCGTCACGGGCGGCGACGACGAATTCACAATCCGTGCGCGAAACGTCACGCTCACCACGGGCGACGGCGACAATTACGTCGACGACAACGGGACGAATTCGCTGATTCAAACCGGCGACGGCGACGACACAGTCCGCATTAACGACGACTCGAAGAACGCCACGGTCGAAGTCGGCGACGGCGACGCGCTGATCGAAGTTTGGTCACCGAACACCACGACGATAATTTTCGGCGACGGCGATACTTCAATCGACGTTTGCGCGAACACGAACTTGATTCTTGACATCGGCGTCAACGAAGATTACGAGCTGAACTTTTACAACGGCGCGACGGCGAACGTCACTTTGACCGACGGCGAAGGCAGTTACACCGTTCGCGGCACGTCCGATGCAAACGTTTTCGAGTACGGCGGCGGCGACCTGGTTATCGTTTCTTGCGGCGGCGAAGATTTAATTCGCGTGCGACAGAAAATCGGCGCGGCTTATGTCGACGGCGACGACGTTTGCATTCCCGTCGAAGGCGGCGGCTCAATCACGGTCACCAACGGGCGGGCTCACGCGCTCAACGTCAACGGGCGAAAAATTGTCGTCGGGCAATACGCGACGACTCCGCAGGACGTCATCAAAAATTTCATGACTGCTTTGACGCAAACGAATCTTCGCGGCATGAAGGCTGTCGACGACGCGATTAAAAAAGTTTCGCCGTTCAAAAGCGTTCGCGAAGTTGTCCGCCGCATGGTCAAAGATTGCAAGCAAATTGACGACGCCGATACTTTCCTGCGCGACCGGTGCAATATCTTCGTCGACAGCGCGGACACGGGCGCGATTACCGGCTGGGACGCGGGCAACTGTGCCGTCAAGACCGCCGAATCAATCGTTGCCGAACGCGGCGCGATAAAAACTTTTCGCGGCGACAGTTTCACGGTCAACGGACTGAAAGTCATCTTGCCCGACAAAAAATTGTCCGCCGCCGAACAAACAATCGTCAACGGCTTGTTCACCTGGTGGATTAAAGACGCGCTAAACTTGATTGAACAGTCTTACGGCAAAAGTCTGCGCTTCGACAACCCGCACGCCTCCACGAACGAGATTAACGTCATCTTTCACCGCAAAGGCGACGCGCTGTCTTCGTTCGCGCACCTTGCCGAAGACGACGGCCGCGAAACCGAGTTTGACCTCAAGATTAACCTGAAGACTTACGGCAATGTCAACGCGCTCGACGCGAACGGCTCCGTCACGGGCGGCGAAACTTTTCTTGACCGCACGCTTGCCCACGAACTCACGCACGCTTCAATGGCGGCGAACATCAGATTTTACAGCGAATTGCCCGCGTGGCTTGTCGAAGGCGCGGCGGAGTTGACGCACGGCATTTCCGACGAAAACCGCGACGATCTCGAAACTTTGGCGAACGATTGGGACGCGCTCGAAGAAATTTTGCTCAACGATTCGCCCGACGCCGACGATTTGGAATTCGACGACATTGACCAACCTGCATACGCGGGCGGCTTCATGTTCCTGCATTACTTCGCGAAAAAAGTCGCCGCCGTGAGCTGACGGGTCTGTTGCACAAAAAAATTTCCCCCGTTACATGACGAGGGATTTTTTGTTTGCGAATTTGTTCAGCGGATTGAAACGTCGCCCGCGTAAACCGTGCGTTTGCCGTCGGTCGTTTCGACGACAAGCGCGCCGTCTTCGTTTATGTCGACAGCCGTGCCGCCAAAGTTTTCGCCGCCTTCGACGGCCGAAATGACGCGAACTTTCTTGCCGAGCGTGACGTTATGCTTGCGCCAGAGCCTGAGAATTTCGCCGAAACCGTTTTCGTTGACTTCGCGATAAAGTTTGTCGAACTCTTCAAGCACGGCGCGGAAAATCTTCACGCGGGACAGTTCTTCGTCGCCCGACATCTCCGACAGCGACGCCGCCACGGGTCGAAGTTCTTCGGGGAATTCGTCGCGGGCAATGTTGACGTTGATTCCGACGCCGACAACGACGTAAGTTATCCGCCCGATTTCGCCCGTCATTTCGGTCAAGATGCCGACAACTTTGCGCCCGTCGAAGAGTAAATCGTTCGGCCACTTAATGCCGAGTTTAAGATTGAAACGATTCAGTGCTTCGGCAATGGCAACCGCAGCCATGAGCGTCAACTGCGGGGCGTCTTTGGGCAAAATCTTCGGGCGCAGGACAACCGAAAACCAAATGCCTTTGCCGCGTGGCGAATAGAAATTGCGTTCGCGCCGCCCTTTGCCGAAAGTTTGTTCTTCGGCGACGACAATGGTACCGTCGGGCGCGCCGTGATAAGCCAGAGCTTTGGCAATGTGATTTGTCGAGTCGACGGACGGTTGGTAATGCATCTCCGCGCCGACAACCTGCGTGTCAAGTCCGATTTGGATTTCGCTGGGCAACAAAAGATCGGGCGCGTCCTTGAGCTTGTAACCGCAGCGTTCGCGGCTGAGAATTTCGTAGCCGTTGTCGCGAAGTTTTTGAATATGCTTCCAGACAGCGGTACGGGAAATTTTCAGTTCACCGGCGATGCTTTCGCCCGACACAAAATCTCCGCCGGCACGTTTCAACATCTCAACAATCGTCTTTCGCATATTCAACACCTCGCATGAAATTTTAGCATAGTTGATTTAACATTTCAATCAAACGACCGGCGTGCCGAAAAATTTTCGTTGCCGCCGCAAGCACGTCGACAATCCGCCGTCAGAAGACTGCTTCAATCGTGCCGATAATTTCGCCGCGATGATTTTTCAGCACGGGCGGAAACATTTTGTCGAGTTCGTCGGCTTCGGCTTTGGTGAGCAGGTCGAATTTCTTCAACAGCGCGATTGTCATTGGCGTGACAGCCGCGTAACTGCCGTCCTCAATCTTGAACGTGATGCCCAAGTCGCCGTCCTTGACCGCCAGGCAATAAACCGCGTCGGCGCCGATTTTCGCGATGATTCGGCCGCCCGTGACTTCGGAGACCGCCAAGTCAATTCGTCCCGTGCCCGAAAGAACTTGCGGGTACTTGCTCATTGCGTCGCGGATTTTCGTCGCGGCAAGTTCGTAGTCGCCCCAGTCGCCTTTGGAAGGCGTCGACAGCCTTGCGTAAGCGAGCGACATGTTGTAAATCGGCAGGTAAAACACGGGCACGCCGCAGCCGTCGATACCGATTTCGAGTTTGTCTTCGGGCATGCGCGACGCCATTGCCACGTGCTTGAAGATGACGCGTTGCGCTTCGTGGTCGGGCTTCGTGTAACCTTCGTAAGGAATGCCGAGCATCATTGCCAGCGCGATAATTTGCGAATGTTTGCCCGAACAGGGATTGTGCACGGGCAGAACTTTTTCGCCCGCCGCGATAATTTTCTTGAACGCCTTGCCGCTCATTGGCCGCACGACGCCGCAGTCAAGAACGGATTCGTCAAGACCGAGCTTCGACAAAATCCCGCGAACAAGCGCAACGTGATTTTCTTCGCCGCTGTGACTTGAGACAAGCAACGCAAGTTCCTCGTCGGTTATCGAATATTTTTCAAGCCCGCCGTTTTTCACGAAGGGCAACGCTTGAAACGGTTTGGCGGCACTGCGCCAGAACATCGGCAAATGCGGATTGCCGACTTTGGCGACGACTTCACCCGCGCAGTTGACGGCGGCAGCGTCACCGCGGTGAATGTTTTCGACGTGACCGGCTCGCGTGTAATGCAGAACAATTTCGCTCATAACTTGTACCTCCGTAAAAAAAATCGACCGCGTTGCAAACTTCAAGCGCGGTCACTTCCTCAAAAAATTTTTTAGACGGGCGTCGGTTCCGTGCCGTCGGGAACTTTCGGTTGTTCGACTTCGTCGGACTTGGACAGCTCCACTGCGACGGGCGGCGGACTCGGCGGATCTTTCTCGAACGGATTTTCAAGCGTCGGCGGTTCGACACCAAAGACAATGTCTTTAAGTTCCTGCGCGGTCAAAGTTTCCTTGTCGAGCAGAGCCGCCGCGATTGCGTCGAGCTTGTCGCGGTTGTCGTTGATGATTTTTCGGCAAGCTTCGTAAGCCTCTTCCATGTAACGGTGTACTTCCTTGTCGATTTCGCCCGCGACTTCTTCGGAATAATTTTTCTGCGGCTGCCCGAAATAAAGCTGTTGCGCGGGGTCACCGCCGTAAGCCACGGGACCCAGAGCTTTGCTCATGCCGTACTGCATAATCATTGCGCGGACAATTCGGCTTGCCTGTTGAATGTCTTGCGACGCGCCGGTTGAAATTTCGTTGAGCACAATTTCTTCGGCGACGCGGCCGCCCATTGAAACTTTCAAGCGGTCAAGCAACTCCGAACGCGTGGCATAACTGCGGTCTTCTTTGGGCAACATCAGAGTGTAACCGCCCGCCCGTCCGCGTGGAATAATCGTAACTTTGTGAACGGGGTCGGCGTGTTTAAGCATCATGCCGACAAGCGCGTGTCCGCCTTCGTGGTAAGCAGTCAACTTCTTTTCGTCGTCGCTCATGACTTTGGACTTGCGTTCGGGACCCGCCATGACGCGTTCGATTGACTCTTCAAGTTCGGTCATGTTGATTTCGTGCTTGTTTCGACGCGCCGCCAAAAGAGCCGCCTCGTTGACAAGGTTCGCCAAGTCTGCGCCCGTGAAGCCGGGAGTTCGTCGCGCAAGGACGTCAAGGTCTGCATCTTTGGCTATCGGCTTGCCCTTCGTGTGGACTTTCAAAATCGCGATACGTCCCGTCAAGTCGGGCTTGTCGACGACAATTTGACGGTCGAAGCGTCCGGGTCTCAACAACGCCTGGTCGAGGATGTCGGGTCTGTTCGTCGCGGCAATGATGATAATCCCTTCGTTCGGCGCAAAACCGTCCATTTCGACAAGCAGTTGATTTAGCGTCTGTTCGCGTTCGTCGTGGCCGCCGCCGAGATTTGCTCCGCGTTGACGACCGACGGCGTCAATTTCGTCGATAAAAATTATGCACGGGGAATTTTTCTTCGCCTGCGCAAACAAGTCACGAACACGCGACGCGCCGACGCCTACGAACATTTCAACGAAATCCGAGCCGCTGATTGAAAAGAACGCGACGCCCGCTTCACCCGCGACGGCTTTCGCAAGCAAGGTTTTGCCCGTGCCGGGAGGGCCGAAAAGCAAGACGCCTTTGGGAATTCGTGCGCCAAGGTCGTTGAACTTTTTCGGCTGCTTGAGGAACTCGACGACTTCTTGAAGTTCTTCTTTGGCTTCGTCGGCGCCCGCCACGTCATTGAACGTCACCTTGACTTTGTCGCCGCCCATGAGTTTTGCGCGACTTTTGCCGAACGACATGACTTTGGAGCCGCCGCCCTGCGTCTGCATGATGATAAAGTACCACGCGCCGACCAAAAGCAATATCGGCAACAGAGACGACAGGAGCGTCATCCACCATGGCGGGTCTTTGGGATTCTGCGCAATGATCTCCACGCCTTTGGCTTCGAGTTTTCCGACAAGTGTTTCGTCGCCAATCGGCTCGTCGGGTGCAATCGTCGTCAACTCGCCGCCGTCTTTTTTCGTGATTTGAATCGTGTTTTTGACCAGCGTAACTTTCGTGACTTCGCCCTTGTCGACCATCTGCAGGAATTGCGAATAACTCGTTTCTTCCACGGGTTCGGGCTTGACGGAAAAGTAATCGTAAGCCGTTATCGCGATAAAAATCACCAGCAAATAAAACCCGACGTTGCGCAAAAAACTGTTCAATCAAAACGCTCCTCTCGAAAGCAATGTTCAAGGCACGCCCAAAACGTTTAACGGTTCCGAATTGCGGCGTTCGTTGCGCATTGCCTTTACTTGCCGCCGTAGACGCTGCGTTTCAAAACGCCCAGGTACGGCAAATTGCGGTAATGTTGCGCGAAGTCCAGCCCGTAGCCGACAATGAATTCGTCGGGAATTTCAAAGCCGCAGTAATCGATCTTCACTTCGACTTTGCGGCGCGAAGGCTTGTTGAGCAACGTGCAGATTTTGACGCTTGCGGCCTTCTTGTCGAGGAAATAATCGACAAGGTAATTCATCGTCGTGCCGCTGTCGATAATGTCTTCGACGAGCAAGATGTCGCGGCCTTTGGGGTCGTTGTCGAGATTTTTGAGGATGTTGACCTTGCCGGAGGTGTGTGAATTCGCGTCGTAGCTTGAGGCAATCAGGAAATCGAATTGCACGGGAATCGTCAAGCGGCGCACGACGTCGGTGTAAAACATGACCGCGCCGTTGAGGATGCCGACCGTCAAAAGCGGTTTGGCAATGTCCTTGTAGTCTTCGCTGATTTGCGCGCTGAGCTCCTTGGCGCGGGCGGCAATTTCCTCCTCGGTGTACAGCACGCGTTCGATGTAATCTTCTTTGCTTTTCACAGCAATCAACCCTTTCCGTAAAAATTTTTGGCTATGGTGAGTTTTCCGTGTTTCAAGTCGGCGCGCAAGTTCTTGTGCAACTCGACGCCCGACAAACCGTCAAGCAAGACGCGGCGAATTTCTTCGATGTGCACGAAGCCGAAATCTTTCGTCGTGCCGGTGACCTGCGCGAGAAACTTTTTGATGACGACGCGTTGAACGGCGGTGTGCAACTTGACGAAATCTGCGCGGACAATCGCGTTGCCTTCGACGACGGCGGGGAAAATTTTTTCGGCTTGAACGTCGATAAAGTCCGCCTCGTCCGCCGCAACTTGCCCGAAGCGACAAAGCGTTTCGACAAGCGCGGGATTGAACGTCTCCAACGTCGGCAAAAGTTTCAAGCGAATTTTATTGCGCGTGGCGTCGGGCGTGAAGTTCGTTTCGTCAATGCACGGCGACAAATTTCTTTCGCGGCAGAAAGTTTCAAGTTCGACCTTGCGGAAATTGAGCAACGGGCGAAGAATCAAGCCGCCGTCGGTGAAAGTTCGCGCTTTCATTGCCGAAAGACCCGCCGAAGTTGACCCGCGCAGAAGTCGCATCAAAATCGTTTCCGCTTGATCGTCGGCGTGGTGAGCGGTTGCAATCGCGTCGCAATTCAAGAGTTGACGGGCGTCACTCAAAAATTCGTAGCGCAAAGTTCGTGCCGCCGTCTCAATTGAAAGTTTGTGTTCGGCCGCGAAAGTTTTCACGTCGCCTTGACCGCCCGCGAATTCAACGCCGCGTTCTGCCGCAAAGTTTTTGACGAAGTTTGCATCGTCTGCTGAAGTTTTTCGCAAGCAGTGATTGAAATGCGCCATTGCAAGTTGCAGGCCGAAACGTTGCCGCGAACAAATCATCAGCTGTGCCAAAGCCAACGAGTCCGCGCCGCCGCTGACTGCGATTAAAATTTTTCGGACGCCGCTGAAAACTTTGGTGACTGCGCAAGTGTCAATGAAGCGTTTGAGCAAAAATTCATTACGCATTAAAAAAGTCACCCCCTGCCGAGCGCAAGGGGCAGTTCAGTCCGACCGTCTCGAACCGCGACCGCCGCGTTTTGAGTCCGTCTTCCGTTTTAAATCCGTCAATCTTTCGTCGCTGTCTTTGAGGAACTTGGACAGCTTATCTTCAAACGAAGCCGACAGCTGCCTTTGGGGTCTGCGAAAATCTGCGCGTCGATTCGGCCTGAAGGATGCGTTGTCTTCTTGCGGCTTGGGTTTTGCCTGCTTGAGCGACAGGGCGATTTTGCCGCCCGATTCGACGTTGACGACTTTGACTTGAACGGTGTCGCCTTCGCTCAAGAAATCGTGCACGTCGTTGACATAAACGTCCGCGACCTCAGAGATGTGAATCAAACCGACTTTGCCGTCTTCTAGCTCGACGAAGGCACCGAAACCGGTAATGCGTGTAACCTTGCCTTCAACGAGGCTGCCTGCTTCCATTGCCAAAACATTGTCCTCCCGAAAAAAATTTTTTTGAAACTTATCGCGCCGCTTGATAGGGCAGTTCGCCTTCCTTGGCAAGACCCAAATCTTCGCGGGCAAGTTTTTCGATGTTGTCGAGGTTTTGCAGTTCCGCCAGCTCTTTTTGCAAGCGTGCGTTTGTCGCCTTGGCGGTTTCGAGTCGTTTGTCGGCGATGCGTTGACTTTCGCTTACGTGCGACAGGTGAACCTGTTGGGAGATTAACACCGTCGAGAAATACGCAATCATCATGAACATGATAAGCGCAAACCAGTTAAAGCCGCTTTTTCGTTTACTCATGGAGCGTCCCCCTCAATGCATTATAATAGCAGTTCGTACGGCCGTTCGCAAGTTTCAATAATTTTCGGCGTAAACCATGCCTTTGCGAAAGTCCGCCGTGTCCCAGATGTTCGGGTCGTAGATGAAAACCATCCAACCGTCGGAAGTGGCAACTTCGTAGCCGTACTTGCGGAAGATTGACTTAATGCGCATACAGTCTTCGGCATTGTGATAAGCGCACACGGATGCCTTGACGCGGTTTTGAGTCAGAAGACGTCGCCCGCCGCGCAGAGCGTAAGGCTCGGCACCTTCGATGTCCATCTTGAGAAAAATGTTTTGTCCGCGAATGTCGCTCAAAGCGTCGTCAAGCGTAATTGACTTGTCGTCGACGGTCACGTCCGCAAGAAAACGCGGGATAATTTCAATCTTGTCGGCGTAGTCGCGAAACGTATGCTTGAGCACTTCAATCCATTTCGGGTCGCACTCGAACAGATACGCCTTGGAACAGATGTCGATGTATCGAAGCGCGAAATTGCCTTCGCAAACGCCCGCGTCGACAATTATGTCGCCCGGATTGACTTTGTGGTCGCCTTTGGTATAAAGATGCGGCGACGTCGGTTCTTGTTCCTTCAAGAGATCGGCGACGAATTTTTCGCCGTTTCTTTCGGTGAACTTATAATCACGCGGGAAGAACATTTTGCGCCAAGCACCGCCGACGGTTTGAAATCCAATGTACGGCAGTCCGCACGGGTCGTCAAAGAAGACGCGGTTGGCGGTAACTTTTCGCTCGTCGATGTGCTGATTGAAAACGGAAAGCCCGTGCGTCTTCCAATACTCAAGCGTCGCCTGAATGTCGGGGTCTTTGACTTCGGCGTATTTTTGCGTCATGAACTGCTTAAGGAGCCACGCCTTGCTTTGGAACTGTTCTTCGCGCCCGATACCGAGTTCAATCATCTGCGGGACAATGTCTTTGGCAACTTCAC
This sequence comes from uncultured Selenomonadales bacterium, assembly GCA_947165295.1. Lineage (GTDB taxonomy): Bacteria > Bacillota > Negativicutes > Selenomonadales > Selenomonadaceae > Quinella. The sequence goes on from CAMUZU010000024.1 coordinate 22,510, forward strand.
CGTCGCAGGCAAGAACCGCCGCGTCCCAGGCAATGTTTTGCAGTTCAATCAGCGACACGACGGGATACCCGCGAATTTCCGTGCAAGTTTCCTGCGTGTCAAGCGAAAGAATTGCCGCAATGTCGTATTCGAGTTTTTCGGCAAGCGTGCACAAGACTTCGACGCCGTCGACTTTGAGATACGGGAACTTCACTACAATAAGTCGCATAAAATCACCTTTCCGACCACTGGAAATAATCCGTGCCGACAATCTTGCGGAAGACGGAATGACAATTCGGGCAAACGAAATGCTCCATTGTGTTGCTGAAGTCGGGTCTGCCGTTGACGATTTGAACCGCGCCGCCTTCGACGAAATCCATGCGTTCGCCGCAACGCGGACAAGGACATTTGCCGTCGGCTTCGCGCTTGAGAATCGTCGGAGGAATGTCGCCCGTTGAAACAACTTTGGCTTGTACGGCTTGACGTTCGGCTTGCGGCAGTTCGTATTCGTGATAATAACCCGAATGCAAAAGTTCGCGGTAAAAGACGCCGCAACCGTCGCACGCCTGCCGCGGCAAAGTCGCATCCAAATCGACGCGCCCGTTCTTGACGGAGATTGTGCCGCCTTCAATCGTTCGCAACGGCCGACCGCACTTTGGACAACGGAGTTTTTTGTCCGCGCCCGCATGAAGTTTTATGACTGACATCTGAATCACCAACAGTAGCTTCGGCTTTCAAACGCGCCGAAAAATTTTTGCTTAATTCAACGGCACGTGTCACATTTCCTGCCGCGTGCAAAAGTTTTTAACCTTGACACGGAAAAGCGGCTGAACTATCATTGCGGCGGCTTCAATACAAAATTTTTGGAGGACAATTGCAATGAAATTTTTCGACAAGCTGAACCTTCGTCGCTGTGCCAAAGTCGCGGCAGTCGCGGCGGTCAGCGGCACTCTTCTTTTCGGCGGCTCGGCAACCGTCAGCGCGGATTCGGCGGGCATGGACGCTTTCCGTGAAGCTTACCTTGCGCAGATGAAAAACACGCGCATGGTTGACCAAGATCTTACGTTGATTTCGCCGAACTTCCACCTCGACATTGACTCGAAAGCGCAGGCAAACGCGAACGGCTCTTTCATGATGAGCGGCGAATTGTCGTGGACGTACACGAACTTGAAGCGAAATTACTCGACCAACAGTCATATCCCGTTTTACATTGAACAGCAGGGCGACGCCGAATTGAAACTTTACGTTCAGCGCGGCGGCCGTTGGAGTTACATGATGTTGCCCGGTCTGCCCGCGGGTATCGCCACGATTTGGAAGACGTCGGATATTTCAATGCTCAGCCAAAACGTCGACGTTGTCAAAGACGTTGAAGTCCTTAAAGACACCGCCGACATGCGCGTCATGAAAGTCACGCTCGACGGACAAAAAATCGCCGCACGTTTGGAGAAAAACGCCGAGTCTTCGTTCGCGAAACTGTCGGGCGACGCTCTCAACGAACAGCGCGAAACTTTCAAACGTTGGACGACCGCAATCAGTGCCAACGACATTACTTTTTCGTGGACGGTGAACAAGCCCGACTTTGAAACCGTTACCGCCGTTTTCGACTTGACACAAATCATGCAAGCTTATTGCCGCTACGTGCTCGACGAGGCCGCCGCAGGAAGAGTCACGCTCACCGACGAAGAACGCGACCTGCTCGACGCAATGGGCTATTACAGCGAATTGAGATCTTACACCACGCACGTCAAGCCGCGTGACGACATTTACGTTCAGTTCCCGTCGGACTTGGCGGGCGCAAGAGAGAACGACCACGCGCTCGACGATGTCTTTTACGAAATGACCACCGTCGTTCAGAAATAAATTTCAACGAATAAACGCACGTTTGCCGTCGCCGGATGACGAACGCACGGCATTTGCACGCGAACCGCAGGCAAGGGCTTAAACGCCTCGGAAAGTTCGCCGCAAGTGCCGATTTTTTTTGGAGGCTCACAACATGATATTCCTGCCGATAATCGTCTGCGTCGCCGCGAACGTCCTGTATCACGTGGCAAGCAAGTCAATTCCCGCCGACCAAAACGCGTTCATGGGTCTCGTCGTCAATTACGCCACGGCTTTGGTCGCAAGCGCGATTCTGTTTCTGTTGACGCCGCATGAAAAAATTCTTGTCGAAGCGTCGCGGGCGAACTGGGCTTGCTTTTTGATGGGCTTGTCGATAACGGGCGTGGAAGCCGCCTTCGTCATGATTTATCGCGCAGGCGGGGAGCTGTCGACCGCGTCTTTAATCGTGAACATTTTAATCGCGTTGGCAATGTTGGCTGTCGGCGGAATTTTTTGGCACGAAGAAATCACCGCACGAAAAATTTTCGGCGCGGCGTTGTGTATCGCGGGCGTCGTCGTCCTGTCGACGAAATGACTGCAAGTCAATCAGGCCGCACAGGACGTGCGGCCGCCCGACGTACGACGCGTGACGCGGAGTCCGTCGGGCTGTTTTCTTTTGCTTACTTTTCTTTTGCGCCAAAAGAAAAGTAACGTTCAACGCAAGAGCTGTGATACAATACCCGAAAACTTTCAAGGAGGCTTTGACGCTTGGCTTACGTAAAAGATATTTATCACGACGAGATTCGCTCAGGTTGGCTTGTCATGTCGGACAACAAAAAAGTTTGGAACCGTCAACTTGAGATGTGGGCGGAACTCGACCGCATCTGTCGCAAGCACGAAATAACTTATTGGGCGGGCTACGGCACACTTTTGGGCGCGGCGCGGCACAAAGGTTTCGTTCCGTGGGATGTCGACTTCGATCTTTGCATGATGCGACCCGACTTCAATCGTTTCGTTGAAATTTTGGCGGACGAACTCAACGAAAATGTCTTCGCCTTCAGGAACATGAATTATTCGATGCTCAAAATTTTTCACAAGCAGACCACGTTAATCGCTTCGACGTCGCGGGAAGGCAACCCGTTGGGCTTGCCGATTGACGTCTTTGCGTTGGATTTCACTTACGACGCCTCAAAGCAAAATCTTGCCGCCGTCATTGCGCTTAAGGAAGTTTTTCTGGCATTGAACGACTTCCCGAAAATCGCAAGCATCAATGAACAAGGCGGATATCTTTTCAACGGTTGGGACTATCTGCGACGACTTGCCGCCGAAGTCACCGACGAAAACGACAAATCGGCCTTCCTGCGTCTTTACGCGGCGAATCTTTTCGACCAATCCGATACCGTCAATTGGATTTACGACGAGATTGTCCAAAAGCAACCTTTTCGCAAAGAGTGGTTCGACGAGACAATTTATCTGCCGTTCGAGACGATTGAGTTGCCCGCGCCGAAAATGTTCGACGAAGTTTTGACGGCCTACTACGGCGATTGGCGCACGCCCGTTCGCGACGGTAAAGAACGTTTGGGCTTTGTGCACAGCGCGGACGTTCCTTACGAAGAATTTCTTCGCCGTGTCGACGCGAATTTGATTGCGAAAAATTGACCGTGAAGTATACAATATATTTCGGCAAAGTTTCTATACAAAAAAGTTATGCCGTGGTACAATCGCCCGCGTACAAACAGCAGGAGGTTTTATCCATGTCCGATATGAAAAGTTACGTCGAAAGCGTCCTTGAACTCGTCAAACAACGCGACCCCGACCAAATCGAATTTCAAAACACCGTCAAAGAAGTCCTCACGACGATTGTGCCCGTGCTTGAAAAATATCCGCAGTATAAAGAGCAGAAACTCCTTGAGCGCATCGTCGAGCCGGAACGCGTCGTGATTTTCCGCGTGCCGTGGCAGGACGACAACAACGTCACGCACATTAACCGCGGCTATCGCGTGCAAATGAATTCGGCAATCGGTCCGTACAAAGGCGGCCTGCGTTTTCACCCCAGCGTGAACTTGAGCATTCTAAAGTTCCTCGCGTTTGAACAGGTCTTCAAGAATTCGTTGACGGGTCTTCCGATCGGCGGCGGCAAAGGCGGCTCCGACTTCGACCCCAAAGGCAAAAGCGACAACGAAGTCATGCGTTTCTGTCAATCGTTCATGACCGAACTGTACCGTCACATCGGCCCGCACGTCGACGTTCCCGCAGGTGACATCGGCGTCGGCGGACGCGAAATCGGTTACCTTTTCGGGCAATACAAACGCATTCGCGACGCGTACGACTCGGCTGTCTTGACGGGCAAAGGCTTGACTTACGGCGGCTCGCTCACGCGCACGGAAGCGACGGGTTACGGCTTGCTTTACTTCGTCAAAAACTTGCTCGACGACAAAGGCATCAACCTCGACGGCAAAAAAGTTGTCATCAGCGGCAGTGGCAACGTCGCAATTTACGCGATTGAAAAGGCGCAGGAACTCGGCGCGAACGTCATCACCTGCTCGGATTCGGACGGTTACATTTATGACCCGCACGGCATTGATTTGAAGGCGGTCAAACTCATCAAGGAAGTCAAACGCGGGCGCATTGCCGAATACGCGACCAATCACCCCGCAAGCGAATATCACGAAGGTTGCCACGGCGTGTGGAACGTCAAATGCGACATTGCGCTCCCGTGTGCCACGCAATCCGAAATCGATCTTGACGCGGCGAAGGCTCTCGTCGCCAACGGTTGCAAAATCGTCGGCGAAGGCGCAAACATGCCCTCGACTCTCGACGCAATTGAATATTTCCAGGCGAACAAAATTCTCTTCTGCCCCGCAAAAGCTGCCAACGCGGGCGGCGTCGCAGTCAGCGCGCTGGAAATGAGCCAGAACTCCGAACGTCTCAGCTGGACGTTTGAGGAAGTTGACGAACGCTTGAAAGTCATCATGGCGAACATCTACCGCAACGCGAAGGCGAACGCCGTCGAATTCGGCGACGCGGACAATCTCGTCATGGGCGCCAACATTGCCGGTTTCAAGAAAGTTGCCGAAGCAATGACCGCTCAAGGCCTCGTGTAACACACGCAAAAAAAATCGACCGCTCGAACTTTTCGGGCGGTTTTTTGATTCGCAATTAAAAACCGAAGTCATTTCAAATTCCAAATTCTAAATTCCACATTGATTTTATTCGGGCGCGGTGAGTTGTCGAACGTCGTTGCCCGCGTTCAATGTCACAATCGCGAATTAGGCAACGCGGACAAATTTGGTCACGTGCGCGGTCTCGTGTAACATACGCAAAAAAAATCGACCGCTCGAACACTTCGGGCGGTTTTTGATTTATTCGGGCGTGGTGAGTTGTCGAACGTCGTTGCCCGCGTTTAAAGTCACAATTTCCAATTCGTAACTTCCGGGCAAAATGCGACTTCCTATTCGCGACAGCAAAAGTTGTCGGGCGTTGTCGTCGGCGCGGAGCAACAAACCTTCCTGCACGGCGCGGCGACCTTCTTTGGCGACATCGGCGGCGACCCACGCGTTTTGCTCTTCGATTGAGATTTTCGACGCCAAAAGTCCCGCGTCTTGCAATCGAATGTTGAACGAACTTACGTCGGCATAAATGTCCAGGATTTTGCTCGGCGGAAGAATGACTTTGACCTTGTTGTTGAACGCGCCGTCGCGCATAACTTTCACGCCGTCTTTCAAATCGACGCCGCACACGATCGTTCCCGAATAATCCATCAGGAATTTTCGCGACGAACCGGGCATGTGAACGTTCAGGAACGGAATTTTTTTGTCGACGTCGACGGAGACGACCGAACTGAAATTTTTTCGGACAAGCGCAAGCTCGCACACGTCTTGAACTTCTTCGCGGATGATACTTTGCAGTTGCTCGAACGACATGCGCTGTTCTTCTTGAATTCGTTGCTGTTCTTTGGCTTTGCGGTGTTTGTTGAAGAAATAAATTGCCACGCATGTCAACGCGATGACGACAAGCAATGCCGCAAGCGTCGAACCGAAAGTTGACGTTGACGCCGCCGACGGGACGACAACAATCGTTTGTTCGGGCGTCATTGTGAGCCACCGCCTTGAGCCGCCGCAATTAATGCCGCTAACATAAACATCAGCCTCCCGCGAAGATTCTAGCCGAAAAAATTTTCCGCAGGTGTACTGTCGGGACACACTCGTCAAAAAAATTTCGTCGCCGCGAAAGTTGCGGACGATTTTTTGATTTTGTCAGCGAAACGTGCTATGATTGTCCGAATTTCAATCGAAAGGAGGTGCTTAGCATGGACTTCACGAAAGTCACCGCAAACCTTGAAAAGCTCGGTTACACGGTCACAAGCTTTGACACGGCAGATGACGCGGCGGATTATCTTGACGCGCAGATTCGCGATAAAACCGTCGGCTTCGGCGGCTCCGTCACGCTGGAAAGCATGGGGCTTTTCGACAGGCTCGCGCTCAACAACGACGTCTTCTATCATAATCGACTGCCGGGCGGCAAAACTCCCAACGAAATTCGCAAGGAGGCCAACGCCGCGCAGATTTATCTGTCGAGTGTCAACGGGCTTGCCGAAACGGGCGAAATCGTCAACATTGACGGCGTGGGCAACCGCGTCGCGTCGATCGTCTTCGGACATGAAAAAGTTTATCTCGTCGTCGGCGAAAACAAAATCGCTCCGAACTGCGACAAAGCTCTGTGGCGGGCAAGAAACATCGCCGCGCCGAAAAATGCTCAACGCTTGAAGGCGAAGACACCCTGCGCGTCGAAGGGCGACAAATGCTATGACTGCGAAAGCCCCGCAAGAATTTGCCGCGCCGTGTCGATTTTGTTGTCGGCACCGATTCGCAGTAACATCGAAGTCATTTTGATTCACGAGGAGCTGGGATTCTGACTTGAACACAGTCCGCACAAAAAAATTTTACGGGCGACCTCTGCGGAGGCAACGCCCGTTTTTGATTTGCGCGTCAAGGTTTCTTCGGCGCGTCGAGTAAAGTTATCACGTCGTCGACGAACTTTAGAGCCGCCGATTCTGATATGACGGCGTGTTTTTCGTTGGCGGCAATTTCAGCGCGAAGTGACTTCAACTGCGGGTCAAGCTTGCCGACGACGCGAAATATCTTCAGCCGAATAAAAAAACCCGCGACTTCGGTCGTGGGAAATTTTTTATGTCAAGGTTTCTTCGGCGCGTCGAGTAAAGTTATCACGTCGTCGACGAACTTTAGAGCCGCCGATTCTGATATGACGGCGTGTTTTTCGTTGGCGGCAATTTCAGCGCGAAGTGACTTCAACTGCGGGTCAAGCTTGCCGGCCTTGAGCGATTCGATTGCGATTGAGTCGGCTTTGAGCGTCAACAAAAGCTGTTCGAGTTGCGGTTTGCACTCCGCCAAAAATTTCTGCGGCAAACGTCTGAGCAAAGTTTTGGCGGCGCGTTCGGCAATGTCGATTTGGCGTTCAAGCGTCGTGAAGTCCGGCGAACGACCCTTGCTCACGTCGTTTATCACAAGGTAAGCGGCTGCGGCGAATTCGGGCGCGTCGGGTGAGCCGACCTTCGCCCACGAGTTTTCCATGTGCCGCGAATGTTCGGCGAAAATTTTCATCTGCGGGGCAAGCTTGCCGAATTGTTCGGTCAAGACCCTGTCCCAAGCTTCGTCGGCGTCGTACACGGCGGGATTGTTCGAGTAAATTGCGCCCGTCGATAAAGAAATTTTCGACAGCTGAACCTGCGCCATCGGGTTGAAGAAAATCGCCGTCATCTTCGCGGACGGAAGATTTTCAATCGCGCCGAGAGCCAGCTTAACGTTGCGTTCGCCGTCGGGCGTGAGCGGATAATCGTTGACGGGATAATTCCACCACACGCCGATTTCGCGCCCGAAAATTTTATTGACGGCGGCAAGTTCGTCGTCGGTTATCCCGTCGCAAACAACGCCGCGTCCACTGCACAGCACGACAATTCGCGGGTCAAGATTCGCCGCCAAGTCGCGGGTGTACGGCTTAACTTTGTCGCCATTGAACATGTCGGCGAAGTAATATTCCGTCGGCACAGTGATAAGCGGAGCGACGTCCTTGTAACGTTCGCGCAGGTTTTTGTTGACGCGATTCAAGAACTGCGCGTGAGCTTCCCCGCTTTCGTGATGTCGGCCTTTGTCGTCCTTGAGGTCGTCGAAGAAAACCGCGAAGTTCCGCACGCCGACATTGTACAGCGCGTCGAACTTGCGAATCAGCGTTTTAAAGTCTTCGTCGCCGCGCCTGCCGCTGTAATTCAAATCAAGACCGGGCGACACGGCGAAGATAAATCGGACGTTGTTTTGTTTCGCGACGGCAACGAGCTTTTCCAGCTCAGCCAACTTGTCTGCGGGATACGGCTTGCGCCACTTGTCGCGGTGATACGGGTCGTCTTTGGGCGCGTAAATGTACGAGTTCAAATTGTTTTGTCGGCAGAAGTCCAAAATGTCCGCACGGTCGTCGAAAGTCCACGGCGTGCCGTAAAAACCTTCGACGACGCCGCGCAACGGAATTGGAATTGCTTGAGCCGAACCGCCGAAAGTCAACAGTGCCAACGTCAACAGAATCAATCGACGGAAAATTTTCATCGCTGTTGCTCCTGGTATTGCCGAAAGTTTTTCAGGACGCAAATCGGGCGTTTCTGCGACGCGTTGCCGAACGGATTATCAATCAGCAGGTCGGAGGCAAGTTGCGCGTTCATGCCTTCCGTTGCGGCGACGATTCGCGAACGTTTCAGGTCGTTGACGTCGGCAATCATTGCGCCGAAACAATTCAGCCGTGACTTGAGCGCGGCAACGACTTGTTCGGGATTTTCGGGGCCGTAAACGACGCATTTGTCGAAAGGAGGCATCGTGCCCGTCACGTCGTCAATCAAAGCCGCCTGCTTGCCGCCCCACTTGTAAAAAAGTCCGCGTTGACCAATCAGCTTGCCCAAAAAGCCGCCGATTAACGCGAACGCGACGCGCCACTCGCCTTCTTTCTCCATGAGTGCCTGCATGCCGTGCGGCGTCGCCAACGAGCCGTAATCGGGAATGAAGCGGCAACAAAGTTTCGCCAGGTTGCTGATGTGCATTTCGTCGGGGCGGACAATGTTGCCCTGCGTTATCGCAACGACACTTTCTGCCACGGTGATAACGTCGTCGGCTCCGCAAATTTCCCGCGTGTAACGGTCAATCATGTCGACAATGTCATCTTTCGGCGTAAGAATTCTGGTCGTTATCGGGACAATTTCAACGTTCATAAAAAATCCTCCGTTAATCTTCGACAAGGCGGACGCCGACAAGTTTCGTCAACTCTTCGGCGGGCAAAAAGATTCGCACCATTGACCAACGCATCGGGTTGCGCCCGACTTCGCGATAAAGAATTTCGACGGGAAAGTCAACCATGTGCGCGGCGGCTTCGGCAAGCGAAAGATTTTTGCGCGCCGACAACGTGATCTTCGCGACGAGTTTTGCGCTCTGCTGATGTTCAATGACAAGCGCCTCGAAGTAATCATCTTCACGCGGGACGCCTTCGCGTTCGATTTTGCCGCGAACGTTCATGCCGTCGTACTGCTCGAACGGCAGTTGCGGATGACAAATCGCGTCGACAATCATTGCCGACTGCGTGCCTTCGTTGCGGAATTCAATCGTCGTTGCGACCGTCACGGATGTTTCGTCGCGTGCAACGACTTCAAACGGCGTGCGTTCGTCAATGTGCGGAACAACTTTTTCTTCGCGGCCGTGCAAGAAGACAGCCGCCGCCAACACCGCGATTAAAACCGCACCGACCAACGCGAATAATATTGTCAACAAAATTTCCAACTCCTTGAGCAAGTTTATTAACCGCAAGATTGTACACGAAAAAATTTTCGCGGGCAACCTTCGCGCAAAAAAATCGCCGCCGTTTGACCGACGACGTTTTTTTTATTCGTGGCGGATATGTTTCGTGAATTCGTCGACGCCGACACGTTCCAGAAACTTTTTGAAACGTTCGCCGTTGTGTGCATTCGTCGCGAAGAAATTTATCGCCGCGTCAACAATCGAGTAAAGCGTCGCTTCGTCGCGCACGGTCAAAAACTCTCGTCCGCAGAAAAGAATTTTGTAACCGCCCGCGCCGACAATGCCGATGTCGTTCGTGTCAACCTTCATGCAGTTGTGCGGGCAACCGGTCACGCCGATTAAAAACTTCGCGGGCAGACTTTTGTTCGCGTGCCGACGTTCAATTTCGCGGGCAATCTTCGGCGCGTCAATCAGTCCCGAACGACAAACTTCACGGCCTTGACAGCTGGTGACGGTCTTCAACGTCGAGCCAATCGTGCAAAGTTCCAAGCCGTGATTCGCGCAGAAGTTTTCGACGGCGTCAAAATTTTCTTCGGCAATGAACGGCACGGAAATTTCTTGCCGTGAAGTCACGTGAACTTGTCCGCGCCCGAAAGTTTCAGCCAAAGTTTGAATCGCGCCGAATTGAGCCGCCGTGAATTCTCCGCCCGAAGACTTCACGCGCACGCCGAAGAAATTCCCGCGTTGCTTGACGAAATGTTTCATGATTCGAGCGGAATGAAGCTGAACGTTGCGTAATCAAACAAGCCGCGTGCCGTCAATTTCAGTTCGGGAATCACGGGCAGCGACATAAAAGTTAAAGTCATGACGGGTTCGACGTTCTGCGAAATGCCCAAAACTTCGTGCGCTTTGGCGTGCAGGTCGTCGAGTTTCGTTTTGAATTCTTCGCCGCTCAACGTGCTCATCAGTCCGGCAATCGGCAGCGGAATTGACGCAATGACTTCGCCGCCGTCAACCAAAACCATGCCGCCTTCAAGCCGAATCAGCGCGTCGACGGCACGGAAAATTTCTTCGTTCGAGGCACCCGCCGCAATGATGTTGTGCGAATCGTGCGCGACGGAAACGGCAATCGCGCCGCGTTTTAAACCGTAGCCGTGCAGAAGTCCGAGCCCGACTTTGCCCGTTTCATGATGACGTTCGACGACGGCAACTTTGCAAATGTCCCGCGCAGGGTCGAAGACGAAATCGCCCGTCGAGTCGTGTTGAACGTCCGCGACAATTTTTTTCGTGACGACGCCGCCGACTTCAATGCCGATAACGTGAACTTTCGCGCCCGTCAAATTCATGCGCAGGCGGTCGACGGAAAAATCTTTCACACGAACGGAGCCGCGCACGGTCGAAATGTCGGCGTGTTCAATCGCGGGCAGATATTTTCCGTCCGAAGCAACGAGTTCGCCGTCAATCCAAACGTTAGCGACATGAAAATCTTTCAAGTCGTCGAGCAAAATTAAATCTGCGCGGGCACCGATTTTAATTGCGCCGCGGTCGTCCATTCCGATTGAATCCGCAACGTTGACCGTCGCCAGCTGAATCGCGGTTATCGGGTCGAGACCTTCGGCAACGCACATGCGAACATTTTTGTCCATGTGACCGAGTTCGAGAATCGTCTTGGGTTGACAGTCGTCCGAACATAACAAAACGCGTCGAGAATTTTTTTCCGTGACGCCTTTGACCAACGCTTTCAGATTATGGCAAGCGGAACCTTCGCGAATCAAAACGTACATGCCCTTGGCAATTCGTTCGTGCATTT
>CAMUZU010000025.1 GCA_947165295.1 uncultured Selenomonadales bacterium
GCGGCGAATTTAATCGGCGGCAAGGTCGGCGACAACGTTTCGCCTTCGGGCAACAAGCTCAACGTCAACACCTGGAACGTCACGGCTCAATCCGTCGACGGCTTTGAATTTATCAACTTCAATAACCCGCTGACCGTCGGCACGGGCTTGACGCTCACCGACTCGGCGAATCTTTACGGCGGACTTAACAACATCGGCATTCGTTTGCGCGGCGACTCGACAATCGGGACGGGCGACGCGCTTAATTTGATTTACAGCGAAAACGGCATTAACGTCAACGACATGTCGGGCTTGGCTTCAAGTGCCGACATGATCACGGGCAACAACACATATCTGACAACCCTGAGCAAGGGCGCGACTTTCGAGTACGCTCTTGCTCTTTCTTTGTCTGAAGACGGCAAAAGCTTGACAGGCGTTGTCGGAGAAAACCTCGGTGCCAAAGCCGAAACCGCCACGACAAGCAAAGCTCAACTTGCCAACGTCATTCCGATTAATGAAGGCACGAACGTTTTGATTGACGGCTTCAACGACTTTGTCGGCAGCAACATCGCCGAAGACGACGAAGGTTATTTCGTCGACAGGTCGCAGAACGCCGACGACTCCGACAGAGGACAAAACGTCGACGACAATGCCGAAGACGCCGAAGGTTACATCACCGACAAAGCGCAGGCGGCAGAAGAAGTTCGCGAACAACACGGCTTCGAGATTTTCGGCAATGTCGGTTACGGCAAGTTGCGCACGAAGACGGGCGACGGCGGACATTTGAATACCGAAACCGCAAACTTCGACTTGGGACTTGCGCGCACGTATGACAGCCCGTCGGGTCGCTGGACGATTGCCCCGGTTTTCGAGCACGGCAAAGGCAATTACGACGCGGTCTTGTCGAACGGCATTCGCGGCTTCGGTGACACGAAATATTACGCGGGCGGACTTATCGGGCGCAGGATGACTGATTCGGGCTTTTACGTCGAGGCAAGTGCACGTTTCGGGCGCACGAAAAACGATTTCGCCTCCGACGATTTCATTTACCGCAACGAGCCGATTCGTGCGACGTATCACACTTCCGCGCCGATTTTCGCGGGACACCTTCGACTTGGCAAAGCTTTGCGCCTCAACCGCAGCAACCTGCTGGACGTTTACGGCATTTACGCTTACACCCGTCAAGGCGGCACGAGCGCGACGTTGTCCACGGGCGAGCCGTACAAGTTCAGTTCCGTCACGTCGAGCCGTTTCCGCGCAGGTTACCGCTTGACGACGCGCACAAGCCGGATCAGCCGCATTTACACCGGGCTTGCTTACCAATACGAAAACACTTCCGATTCGGAGACGCGGGCTTTCGACGGCGACGGAAATTATTGGTCACTGCCGAGCGCGGGCTCCAAAGGTTCAAGCGGCATGATCGAAATCGGTTGGCTTATCAAGCCGAAGCAAAACAATCCCTGGTTCGTCGACGTGAACGCAACCGCTTGGTTCGGACATCAAAAAGGCGTCACGGCAATGGCGAAGATCAAGAAGTCGTTCTGACGGCGCGAAAACTTTTCGTTTGAACGGAGGCGATAACATGCTTTTCGATTCGAGCTGAAAACTTTTCGACACGCGGACATTTCTTGAAGGGAGGATTTTTCACATGGCGGACATCAGCAATTCAACCAACAACACGCTCATCGTCGGCACGGCGGAAGCGGATTCAATCGAAAACCAGGGAGGCTCGTACGTCACAATCGACGCTGCTGCAGGTAACGACACAATCAACAATAAATACAGAAACTACGACAACAACATCTACAGAAACAACAGCGGTGATTCGATAACAATCAACGCGGGCGACGGCGACGATTTAATTTACAACTTGAATTTCGACGTAGCAATCAACGCGGGCGACGGCAATGATTCAATCGACAACGCTAAAGAATCTGCAACCGTCACAATCGACGAGGGCGACGGCAACGATTCAATCACCAACTATGGTGATTCGGTAACAATCGACGCGGGCGACGGCAATGATTCAATCGACAACATTTGGGGGGGCTCTAATGTTACAATCAACGCTGGCACGGGTGCCGATTTTATCTCCAACTCGTACGGCTCAAACATCATAATCAACGCTGGCACGGGCGATGATTACATTAATAATTATGGCGGCTCAAACGTAACAATCGACGCGGGCGACGGCAACGATTCAATCAACAACCAACACGACAACTCAGTGACAATCATCGGCGGAACGGGTGACGACCGAATTACGTTATACTCTTCTTCAGAGGAGAACTTAATTCAATACACCGAAGGTGATGGGCACGACACGGTTTGGGGTTATTCCGACGATACTAATTCGCTCCAGATAAATTCTTCGGTCGGTTGGTCGTCGGTGGTCAGCGGCAACAACATCGTCGTCACGGTCGGCGACGGCTCAATCACGCTCGTGGACGCGGCAACTTCGACAACGACGACGCCCGCAGACACTTCGACGGCAACAACACCTGCGGACACTTCGACGGCAACGACACCTGCGGACACTTCGACCGCGACGACGCCCGCAGACACTTCGACGGCAACGACGCCTGCAGACACTTCGACGGCAACGACACCGGTCGTTGACCCGACAACCACAACTGCCGTGGGACAAGCTGTTCCGACGGACGTCATCTTTTTGATCGACAAAAGTAGTAGCATGAGTTCCTACATACAAAGGGTCAAAGATGCCATAACATCGTTCGCAAACAGTTTGGGCTCGACGAATTCGGATTTTCGCTTCGGCATAGTCGAATTCGGACAAAGCCAAAACAGCGGTCTGCCCGTTGCGAAAACTTTTACTTTGTTCAACGGGGTTACGCCTTACTTCACAAGCAATGTTGAGGAATTCACCGGAACACTTGACACCAACTCAAGCGGCAGCATGGAGTACGGTTTGACTGCAATTCAAACGGCATTGCTCATGTTCGAATTGGATCCTCGTTTGGCGCAAAAAAGAATTGTTGTGCTTACCGACGCCGGTTGTGAAGGTGACGGCTCCGAAGCCGAAGATCCTTCCGGGCTCACTTCGACGGACATTGAAACCGCATTGAACGCGGCGAACGTGAAAATGGACGTCGTCGGCAAAGTGGGTTACGAATGTCAAGACGAATACGAGCCGCTTGCAAATTCCACGGGCGGGAAATTCTACGACATAAACAGCCTCAGCTACTACAATTACTTTGAAGACATTGCCGACGACATCTTGGGGCGCGCTCACGTCAACATCAACCTCGACATTGACAGTGTCCCCGAAGGCACGACAAGCGGCGTCTTCGTCGTTACACCGACATTGAACGCGGCGGGCGCGATTGTTCCCGCGTCTTCAGATGCGACTTTCAAAGCGGCGGCCGAAGAAGGCGATTACGTCGTCGGTTACGTCATTGCGAATAAAGCTTACATGGCGGATCCCAATTCGCCGTGGCGACAGATTGTCACAATCCCCGACAACTGGATTGTTTCGGGCACTTATCAAGACGACGCATTGAACGTCACGGGCAGCAACGCCGTCATTTCGGGCAGCTTGGGCAAGGACAACATTTCAATCAACGAAGACGCCGTCAACACGACGCTCGTCGACGTGAGCGAACTTCAAAACGGCTCGGACACGCTTTCTTTCTCGAAACGGGTTACGCCGGGCACTTTGCAACAAAATTTCACGGGCGGAGGAACTGCTCTTTACACGACCGACTCGGACGGCGAACTTGACTTCGTGATTAACTTGCAGGGCATTGCCGCTTTGGACGAAAGTCTTTTGAACTGCGAAGTGAGCAACGCGGGCAAGCCGAACACAATCCGCGAATTGATTTACGGCGAAGTTGCCGACACGGTCATTCCGGACGTCACCCCGCCGCAACCGCCGATTGTCAACGACACGCTTATGGGACGAATCATGTTCGCGCAGTGGGGCTACGGTTTCACGCCGCCGCCGACCAATCCGCTTTACGACGCGACGACAGATGCGACAATGGAAACAACGGCGTCGACGATAGCAACGGATTCGCTTGCGACATCCGCCGACCTTGCTGTCGATTTCGGATCGCCGTCGCTCGACGAAATTGCGCCCGTGAATTTCGCCGTCACGCAAGACAACTTCGCCGCACAAGATTTCAACGCAGAATTTTCCGTCAAGCAAGCATACAAACTTTCGTCGGCAAGCAAGCCGAAGTTCAGCTGAAGTCTTCAAATGTACAAAAAATTTTTCGCAACCGTGCTGATTGTCGTCGGCTTGTGTTCGACGGTTTTTGCCGCGCAGATTGAAGAGAACGCCTCCATTGCGATTATGGACTTGGGCACGCACGAAGGCGCAGTTCCGCACGAACTCAGCATTATCAACGCGGGCAAGGCGTCAAGCGAATATCTGATTCAGCGCATGTTTCAAGTCGGCAAGTTCAACTTGATGGACAGGACGCTCGTCGAAGAAAAAATTCAAGCGTCCAACCTGAACACGACCGGCTTGATTGACCCCGACACGGCGAAGAAAATCGGTGACTTGCTCGGCGCGGATTATCTGGTTTACGGCAATGTCAACGACGTGACTTTAAGCGAAACGGGCGCGGAAACTTTCGGCGTCGGCGTGGACTTTTCGACCGTCACCGTCAAAGCGCATTTAATCGTTCGCGTCATGGACATTTCGACGGGGCAGATTATCGGCGCGGCAAAAGGCGAAGGCGTCTCGAAAGGCTCGTTCGTGCGAATCAAAGGCGGGCAAGTTGCAACCGTGTCAATCGGGCGCACGAAGGTCACTCAAGACAGCGTTCACAATGCACTGCAGAAGGCGGCGTTCGCAACTGTCGACAAGCTCATCAACCAACTTTATTGACGGCGGCGGCAACGGTGGTAAACCGGCCGTCATGGAGTGAATGTGCGCTGGTAAGCATTCACGGCCGCCGCGATTGACTTTCCACGCGGAAAGAAAGTAGATCAACACGAATCAGCCGACTCGAAGCGACGACGCAACGTCAACCGAAGCGACGGTAAACCGGCCGTCATGGATGACGGCCGCAACCGCTTGCGCGTGATACAGGATGTATCACAGCAAGCGCGTCTTTCTTTGCTACTTTCTTTCCACGCGGAAAGAAAGTAGATTCAACACGAATCAGCCGACTCGAAGCGACGACGCAACGTCAACCGAAGAAGCGGCCGTCGACAAGCTCATCAACCAACTTTACCGAAGGAGTGTTTATCATGAAGTTCACAAAGAAATTCGCGGCGTGTTTGACTGCATTGCTGTTCGTGCTTGCGACGGCGGCGGTCTTTGCGGCGGAAGGCACGACCGACTGGGGCACCGGCGTCATTCGCGTCACCGGCAACGGCGTCGGCAAGGCGAAGTACAAAAACAATCCCGGTCAATATCGCTTGACGGCGCAACAGGCGGCGCGCATGGACGCTCAACGCAAGCTTGCCGAATATGTCAGCGGTGTGCAAGTGACCGCCAATTCCTCAATGCACGACCTTGCTTTGGAAGACGACAGAGTCAATACAATGCTTAAATCCGTCGTGCTCAAAAATGCCATTGACGTCGGCGCACCGCAATTCTTCGACGACGGTGTCTGCACGATTACCATGGAACTGCACATGTACGGCGGCAACAACTCCGTGGCGGCGGCGGCGTTCATACCGTTCAAAGACGATCTGAAAGTTGACTTCCCGAAACCCGTCAACGCGACCGTCGTCAATCAAACTTACACGGGACTTGTCATCGATTGCCGCGGCATGAACATCAATCCCGTCATGAGCCCGGTCATCAAAAACGCGGACGGCACGAAGATTTACGGTCACCAAAACCTTGACATCGACAAAATTATCGCCAAAGGCATGGCGGCTTACTCTTCCGACGCTTACGATCAAATCAGTCAACAACGCGCCGGCTCCAATCCGCTGGTTATCAAAGCCGTGCGCCTCGACGACATCAACGCGAACCCCGTCATTTCCGTTGCCGACGCGGACAAAGTTCTTGCCGCAAACAGCCAAAGCAAATTCCTCGACAACTGCGCGGTCGTCTTCCTTAAGTAAAGCGGAGGTCTCGGCATGAAGAAATTTCTGTTGCTTGTGCTGATTTTGACGGCGGTGACGTTGCCCGTTCGTGCCGAACAGAGTGCCGCCGAAGAGTATCGGCAAATGTTTCGTTCGGGTAACTTTTACGTCGAATATCGATTCATCGTTCCGAACAAGCTCACGAACGCATTTGTCGGCAGCAAAATCAGTTCGCCGAAATTCACGTTGGCGGGTCAAAACGGCAACCGTATGCAACGAATCACCGTCGACAAACAGACAAGCGACTTTTGGAAATATTACGGCGACCAAGTAAAAATTTCGTCGATATATCTTGCCGCGCAGTCGAACATCAACCGCACGAATATTCAATACGCCAATCACAGTCGAGGCTTTTTCGGCACATCGGAAAAGAAACATCCCGACGCGCTTTTCCGTGACGGCAAGTATTACCGCTTCCGCAAAGTGAACGAAATCGTTGACAAGTCGACAATTTACGGCTCCGACGGCACGGTCTACGGCAAAGTTTTGGCGCAGGAAAATTTGAATTCGCCGACGCTCAATCAAGACGACGAGTGGAATTACATCCGCGAAGATTTAAGCTTGCCCGACGAGCTGGCGGTTTTCTGTTGGGACGAACCTTTTCGCAACAACTTCACCGCCGCGCCCGTATATGTCGAAAGTTCCAAGCTCACAATCGACAAAAAGGAATACGACTGCGACCGATACGTTGCCGACATAAAAAGTTTGGCGGGCACGGTCATTGCGCAGGAAGCGTATAACATGCTTTACGACGGCGGCAAACTCGTTCGCGTGCAAAAATATCTTCTGCGCGACGGCAAGGAATTTCTCAACAGCGATTTAATCGTGCACACGATTTCCGCGCAAGCTCCCGACGAAGCTTTTGCCGTCAAAAGGAAGTTCAAACTCTACGAAGCGCGCAAAGGCGACATGAACGACTTAATCAATCAGCTTGAACAAATCGGCGAGATCGGAGGCGCGGCGCAATGAAACTGAAACTCTTAACGATGCTTGCCGTTGTCGTCTTGCTCTTTGCCGAAGCCGAAGCCGCAAAGTCCGACGTGTACCGCGACATGCTTTCAAACGGGCACTTCACCTTGAAATACACGATAACCGAGCCGCCCGTTCGTGTGACGAACAAGGAAGCGACGCTCACCGAAACAAGCATGTTCGGCAGATTCGACATGACGGACACAAGTGCCGCCAAAACCCGCGCCATGACCAATTACCGAGGCATTGTCGTCTGTGACGGCGCAAACAAATACACTGAATATCTCGACCCGATTAACGAAGGTTGGATTTGTTGCGTCCTGCGAAAGAACAATCTGACTTACCGCTACCGTTACGCAACCGACGGCAAGAAGACAATTTACATGTCCCGCTACGGCAAGAACGCGGTCATTGCCAACCTTGAAGAAGGTTTGGGCGAGTTGTCGCCGCGTTTCCTGCTCAACGAAGAATATTCTTACGGCACGTCGTCGATAACCAAAGCTTTGATGCCGCTTACGCCGCCCGAAAAAATTATCGCCACGCCGTTCACGCCGGAATTTAAATTAATCGGCTCCGGCACGCTCGACGGCGGTTTGACTTACGATGATTTCTTCGGCAGCAAAAACGATTTCAACTGCGCGGTGCGTTATTACTTCAACGGCGACGCTTTGGTCAAGATTGCGCTGTTCGATTACGTCATGAGTGAAGGCAGCGTTCAATCTTACGAAAAGTGCGTGATAACCGTCGACGAATTTTCCGCGACGCCCGACCAAAATTATCTGCAGTTGCCCGCCGAACTCAAAGACAATACAAAGCGTTGAGGTGACCGACATGAAAACTTTTTTCGCGATTGTGGTGACGTTGATAATATGCGCGACTTCGACGGCTTTTGCCGAAGAGTCAACTTGTATCATGCTCAAGTTCTCCAACGACACGCGTTACAAAAACGTCGATTCGGCCGCCGTGCTCTCCGAACTTGTCTTCGAGAAACTTTTGGCGACGGGCAAAGTCAACTTCAACGAAACCAAGCCGATTGACCAAGACATGGAAATTTTGCTTTACGACGAGAAGATGCGCGACGTAAACAATCTGCAAAAATCAATCGCGCAAGGAAACTTCAACGCTCTGTTTGAAAGCGGCAACTTCGATTCCAAACACGCTCAATCCGTCGCCACCGCTCAAGTCGGGCAAATCGTTTCGCCGTCGATAACGTCGGCAATAGGAAACGCTCACGGTGCGCAATATCTGATTCAAGGCACGGTGATAAATCTCGGTCAAGGCAACTTTTCGGGCAACTTCGACACGACAACATCCGGCAGCAGAGGCGGCTTTTATTTCTATCGCAAGGAAGCGGCCGTCGGCGTTACGGTTGCCCTGCGCATAATCCGCGCCGAAACGGGCGAAGTCGTTTGGGCAAAGGACGTCAGCGCGCAGAAAAAAACCGCCTTGACACAAGTCGGCATGTTCATGGTCGGCACGGCAAAAATTTCGACGGACATGTATTCCGAAATGATGGACACCGCCGCGACGAAAATCGTTGATGCGCTCGTTTCCGACCCGGACGCCCACCGACTGATTATGACAGCCCGATGAAAACTTTGTTGACAATCTGCGCGGTGATTTTGTTGACGGCTCAAGTTGCCTTCGCCGCGACGATTGAAAGAGGCGCGACCGTTGCCGTGACTGATTTGGGCGTTCACAGCGGCACAAGCGACCCCGACGTCAACTTACTCAACGCCGAAGCCGCCTCAAGCGAATACGTCATTGCCCGCCTTGTCGCCACGAATAATTTCGACGTCAAAGATCGCAGTCTTGTTTACGAAGCGTTGAAAAGTTTGAACATGCTCGGCTTGATTGACCCCGACGGCGCGAAAAAAATCGGCGAAGTTCTGAACGTGCGGTATCTGGTTTACGGCAATGTCACGGACGTTTCAATCGCCGTCGAAAAAGCTTTGGTCAACGTCACGACCGTCAAAGCGCATATCGTCCTGCGGATAATGGACGTCGACACGGGCAAGATTTTAACGGCGGCTCGCGGTGAAGGCTCTTCGGCAAGTTCGCTTGTCGGCGACGAAAATTTTTTCTACATCGGCACGGCGAAGGTCACGCAAACGGCGGTTCACAACGCACTGCAGAAAGCGGCCTTTCAAGCGGTCGACATCTTAAACGAACGGCTTTTTAAGAGGTGAGAATTTTGTTCTCGGCAAAAAATTTTTTCGCGACTTTGGCCGCGATTTTTTTCTTGACGACATCGGCCAATGCGCAGGTCGTCACGGTTCAAGGCAGCGGGCTCAACGAAGACGCCGCGATTAAAGCCGCCAAACGCGCAGCAGTCGAAGCGGTCGTCGGCACGCTGATTCAATCGCGGGCAATGTCGCTTGATTCGGAATTGGTCTTCGACGCGGTTCAATCGCGCACACAAGGTTACGTGACAAGTTGCGAAGTCGTCGACAAAACTTCGAGCGGCGGACTGATTTTCGTCACTGCGCGAATTGACGTTGCCGACACGCCAGACTCCGCGCTCATGAAGGACGTCGAACTTGTCATGACGCTCAACGATCCGCGACTCGGCGTTGTTGTCGAACATTACGGCGACGACGGCGGCGAAACTTTCAAGAAACATTCCGTGCAAGTCGAGGCGGTCATTCGCGAAGAATTAATCAAGCGCGGCTTCACTCACGTTGTCGACGCACGCGGCGAAGTCGATTTCGTCATCGTCGGACAAATTTCCGTCGGCAAGGCGCAGGAAGTTCGTCTGCCCGATTGGCGAAACATTTCCGGCGGCGACTTCAAGACGCTTGACACGGGTCTTTCGCGTTCGACGGCAACGCTTGATTGCAAGCTCAAGAAATTCGACACGGACGAAGTCATCGGCGAATTCCGCAGTCAAAGCGACTCAACCGACGCGACGGGCAACGAAGTCACCGCGCAAACCGTCACGCAACTTGCCGCCGACGCCGCGACACAAGTTCGTTCGATTTTGAGCCGCGAGGCGTCGAAAGCTTTTTCAAGCGTGAAAATTATCGTGCACAGCTCCGACGGCGAAAAAATTCTTGCGCTTGAAGAAATTCTTCGCCAAACGCCGGGCGTTACAAGCGTTCACATGCGCACTTTCCGCAACAGTCAATGTATCGTCGACACGGGCACGGACTTGACGCCGCAGAATCTTTACCGCGCTTTGATTCAAACGGCGGGCGACAAGTTTCCCGTGAAGCTGTCGGGCTTTTCGAGCGTCACGCTTGAAATTTCACTTTGACGAGGTGGCAATATGAAAAAAGTTTTTCTGCTTGCGACGGCAATAATTTTCTTCGCGACGAATCTTGTTTACGCGGCGACACCGATTAAGAATCACCCGCGAATTGCCGTGTGCGAGTTCGCGAACAAGGCGATAACCAGCGAAGGTTTCCGCGACCAAGATTATTCGAGCGCGACCGAATACGCGATTTATCAGCTGTCCGCCGCCGATTGGTTCGACTTGATTGATTACGAGCAGATGGTCACCGTCGCACGAATGCACAGCATCAATCGTTCGGGTTTGTTTGACCCGTCGACCGTCCCGCAACTGGGCAAGTTTCTTGCGGCGGAATATATTCTTGTCGGCGCGCTCACCGGCATGACCGTCAAAGAAAGCGGCCTTAGCGTCGGCGGCGCGGGCGTTAAAGCGGGCGGCACGAAGTACACCGTCACCGCGAACGTTACGGTTCGTTTCGTCGACGTTGAAACGCTGAAAATTGTCGGCGTCGGCATGGGCACGGGAACTTCATCGTCAACGGCGGCGGAGATTTCGTTTTCGCCCTTCCGCAACGCCGCGAACTGGATTATTCCGCGACAGACGAACATAATTATCGGCGACGGCAACACGGTCAACAACGGCGTCATTTCCACGGGCGACACCTCCGGCGGCGAATACTTCGTCAAAATCGGCGCGGCTGAAGTTTCAATGGTTCAGGCACGCAACGCTTTAAGCAAGGCAATTCGCGACGCGGTTTACGGCGACATGGGCATTATCACCACGTTGAACGGCGGCAAGAAACTCAAAATCAAGACGGGGTTCTGAAGTCATGAAGACACTTTTGTTGACGCTGATAATTTTGTTGACGAGTTCAATCGTTCACGCCGAACAGCCTCAAGCGCAGGTTTATCGACAAATTCTTTCGTCGGAAACTTTTTACGTCGAGTACGACGACAACAACGTCAAGCGAATCGTCGCGCAGGAAAACAACCGTCGCATGGCGCGCACGAATTTGGGCGGCACGTATCGGGCGATTGTCTCCGTGTTGAATCCGCTGGGAAATTTTTTGGCGAGCGAAAACGAGAAGTTCCCCGAATTCATGTACGCGAACGGCAAATATTTTAAGTTCATCGAAAAAGATTTCGCGTTGATGTTGCGCGCTGAACAGCTTGCCGACGAGAATTTGAATCCCGCCGAAGGTTGGGGCACGATTTACGAATCGCTGTCCTTGCCGAACGAGCTTGCGGTTTTCAACTGGCACGACAGATTTCACAAAGTACCCGACGCGTTAAGTGAGCCGGTCTTCGTCGCGAGCATGAAAAAATCCGTCGGCGGCACCGAGTACGACTGCGACCGTTACGAATCCAAAATCACCAACGCGGACGGCACTCAAGCGGCGACGGTTGTTTTCGACATGTGTTACGCGGGCGGTAACCTTGCGCTTGCTCAATCGGCACTTTTGGCGGGCGGGCGCGAATACGAGATCAATCGCCTTGTCGTCAAGAAAATTCTTCCGAGCGTGCCGAGCGGCGGCTTCAAGCTCAACGGCAACGAAAAAGTTCACGCGGCGGGCACGGGCGACATGAACGACCTGCTTGAAGACCCGCCCTTTGTCGGGAGGCTGAGCGATGTCTTGTAAAAAAATCTTTCTGCTTGTGTTGATGATTCTGTCGGTGAGCGCGCAGGTTCACGCGGCGAAGATTGACGCTTACCAAAAAATTCTTGACGGCGGCCGATACACAATTCGCTACGAAAACTTCACGCCCGCCGAACGCGTCACCAACCGCAATGTCGTCGAACTTTACGGCAAGAACGGTTTGGCGGTCGAGACTAATGACTTCTTTCGCAACAGGCCGTTGAGCGGCGTGGTTGTCGGCGACGGCGAAAATCGTTACGAGGAAGTCGGTTACAAAGATTTCTTTCAATGTCGACTGGTCACGGGCGGCGAAAACTTCATCTTCACGAAGTACGCGGGCAAGCGCGGCTTTGAATATTTCGGCGACAAGAAAGGCAAAGTCACCGCCAACCCGCGCAATTACATGATCGAGATGTTGAGCGGCGTGACGTTCGGCGACGTGAACTTTACCGAAATGATGACAGCCATTGTTTCCGACGCGAAGAAAACTTCCGCGCAGAAAAAATACAAACTCATGGCGAGCGGCACGACGTCCGACGGTTTGACTTACGAGGACTTCGCTTCGCGTGACGGAGCGGTTGTAAGCGCGATTCGATATCTGTTCGACGGCGACACTTTGACGAAAATTTCTTTCGCGGCTTACGGGCGAAACGAATTCGGCGAACTGAAAGCCCGCCGTTGTATTGTGAAGATTGTCGAGTTCAGCGCGTCGCCCGACCAAAATCTTTTGCGCCTGCCCGCCGGTCTTGTCGACGTTACGAAACGTTGAGGTGACGACATGAAAAAATTTTTCGCGACGTTGCTTGCGTGCATGTTGACGGCGTCAATCTGCGCGGCGAACCCGACATGCGTGTTGATGAAGTTCACCGACGACACGCGCTTTGACAAAATCGATTCGGCGGCGAGCCTGTCCGATTTGGTCATGGAGAAACTTATCGCGTGCAAGAAGTTCAACCTAATGGAGACGCGCCCGCTTGACGAGGACATCGAGACGAAACTTTACAACGAAAATCTGCGCGAGCTGAATTATTTGCTTACGGCCATTGACACGGGCGACTTTAATCCGCTGTTTGACGGCTTCGACGAAAGTAAGGCGCAGTCAATCGCCGCGTCGCAGGTCGGTCAAACAATTTCGCCCGAAATTACGTCGGCTATCGGTCAAGCGCACGGAGCCGAATACCTGATTCAAGGCACGATTATCAACCTTGGCACGGGTGCTTGGTGGACGGAAGACTACGAGGCGTTAAGCGGTGCCACTAACTTCGCGACGGCGGCTTTGGCTTCGGCGATACCGCTTGGCGATTTCGTCGGCGGCGTCGACATCGGCAAGACCGGTATCGGCGTGCAATGCGACATCCGAATCATCAAGGCGGCGACGGGCGAAGTCGTTTGGTCGCGGCGCGTCGTCGGCGTCAACGAACAAGTCAGCTTGGATATCGGATTGATTTCAATCGGCAACCGCAAACTCAACGGCAACTTGTACGCCAAAGCAATGAACACCGCCGCGCAAAAAATCGTCGACGCTCTGCTTGCGGACATGTCGGCGGGCAAACTGTTCACGCGTTAAACTGCTCCCAAAAAATTTTCAAATACGCCTTGTGCACGTGGTATAATCGCCGCGTGCAAATTTTTTTTGGAGGCTCAAACGATGTTCAAGAAAATCTTTACGTTGCCGGTGTTAATGTGTCTGTTTTTATTCGGCGGACATGTCGACGCAAAAAAATTTCCTGCGCCTTACCCGACGGGCGAACAGGAACTCATGGACTTTGCGCAACTGTATCCGACGTATTCTTGGTTGCCCATGCCGCACACGGAATTTTATCAAGTGCAGGTCGTCAAAGTTGAAGACGTGCGCGACAAGATTGTCCGCGAACTTTACAACGACGAAGCTTTCGATCGTGCGACGGATTGGACGCCCATGACCGAAGTCGGCAAGTATTATTGGCAAGTGCGCGTCGTCGACAAGAAGCACAAGCCGCTGAGCGATTGGTCGCAGAAAAAATTTTTCGAGGTGACTGCGCCCGTCACGTTCGCCGTTTTGGGTGACAGCATTTCTCACGGCGGCGCATCATATGTTCCGGCGGGGCAGTTGTCGTGTCAGTGGCAAACGTATTGCTCCGTGCCCGTGAAAAATCTTGCGCGAAGCGGCGACACAACGCAGATGATGCTTGACCGATTCGACAATGACATTCTGCCGTTCAAGCCGCAAGTTCTGCTGATTATGGGCGGAGTCAACGACATTCGACTCGGCAGCAAAAGCGACGCCGTCATAAAAAATCTTGAAGCGATTCGCGACAAATGTCTTGCCAACGACATAACGCCCGTTTTCTGCACGTTGACTTCAATGGTGCCCGACATCATGAAACCGCTTGGCATTCACTTGACCGACGGCGACTGGCGCGAGGAACGCGAAGAAATCAACGGCTGGATAATGCGCACGCCGTACTTTGTCGACACCGCCGAACCGCTCACCGACGCGCAAGGTTATCTTCGCGCCGAATTGACGCCCGACGGACTTCACCCGGCACTTCGCGGCAAAATGATTATCGGCGAGACAATCGGCAATTATCTGCGCAAAAATTTCGCGGACAAGCTTTGACGCGAACGAAAATCCGGCCGTCATGGATGACGGCCGCCGTCGCCCGTCGCACGATACAGGATGTATCGTAGCGGGCGCAGCTTTCTTTGGTTACTTTCTTTCGCTGCCGAAAGAAAGTAACGTTCAACACGGCAGGATTTGCGAAACGTTTGGCGAAAACCTGTTGCCGATAACGCATGTGATGTTGCGCAATTCGTGTTAAGATTTTTTACGGCATTATTCATTACGCATTTCGCATTACGCATTGCAATTGAGGAGGGTCGAACTTTGGAAACACGGGAGAGTTTATGGGAGGCATATCTCAAACGCGGATTCAGTCGTCGCAGCTTCTTGAAAGGTTGCGTCGCTTTGACTTCGCTCATGGGTTTGAGCACGGATATGTTCTCGAAAGTCGTTGAGGCGGCGGAGACCAAACCGTTGCCCGTCGTCGTCTGGATTCACGGTCACGAGTGCACGGGCTGTGACGAGTCGTTTATTCGTTCGGGCGCGCCGCTTGCTTCGGACGTCGTTTTGTCGTCAATCGCGCTGGAATATGACCACTTGTTGAGCGCGGCCTGCGGTGCCCCGTTCGAGGCGCATCTTGACGAAGTCATCAACAAGTACAACGGCAGTTACATTCTTTGCGTCGAAGGTGCCATTGCGACCAAAGACAGCGGCGTTTACTGCATGTCGGGCGGACACACCTTCACACACCTGCTTGAAAAGGCGGCAAAAGGTGCGGCGGCGATTATCGCTTACGGAAGTTGTTCGGCTTACGGCGGCATTCAGGCGGCAAAACCCAATCCGACGGGCTCGGCGGGCATTGAACGTTTCGTCGGCGGAAAACCCGTCGTCAAAGTGCCCGGCTGTCCGCCGATTCCCGAAGTCATGACGGGCGTTGTCATGCACGTCGCGCTGTTCGGAACTTTGCCTCCGCTTGACGGCGACGGGCGTCCGAAACAATTCTACGGCAACAGAATTCACGACACGTGCTATCGCCGTCCGTTCTTTGATGCGGGCATGTTCGCGGAAACTTTCGACGACCAGGGCGCAAAAGCCGGTTGGTGCTTGTACAAGCTCGGTTGTCGCGGACCCGAAACGTACAATTCCTGCGGCAACCTTCGTTGGTGGCAGGGCATGAGTTATCCTATTCAGTCGGGCGCGCCGTGTATCGGTTGCTCGAACTCGAATTTCTGGGACGAAGACCCGTTCACGAACCGTCTGCCCAAATACGGCAAGCTCGGCGACGCGGACAAAATCGGCACGGCTCTGGGCGTGTTGACTGCGGCGGGCGTCGTCGGTCACGCGGTGGCAAGCATCGTTCAACGCAACAGCCGCGACAATCTTATCGACGAAGAACACAAAGAGTAACGAGGTGACATTTCATGCAACACGTTGTTGTTGACCCGATAACCCGAATCGAAGGGCACTTGCGCGTTGAAATTTCCGTCGACGAAACAAGCGGCACGGTTACCGACGCAATTTCCAGCGGCACGGCTTGGCGCGGACTGGAACTGGTTTTGCGTGACCGTGACCCCCGCGACGCTTGGGCTTACATCCAACGCATTTGCGGCGTCTGCACGACGGCTCACGCGCTTGCCTCCGTTCGTGCGGTTGAAGACGCGCTCGGCATTTCAATCCCGAACAACGCAAACTACATCCGCAACATCATGGCGGCGACTTTGACCGTGCAAGATCATATCGTGCATTTCTATCACCTGCACGCGCTCGATTGGGTAAGCCCCGTCGAAGCGTTGAGTGCCGACCCCGTCAAGACCGCCGAACTTCAAACCGCGATTTTGAACGCGTATCGCCTCGACCTGAAAGTTCCCGAAGAAGTCAACACGGAAGCTTATCCGCACGACTTCCCCGCCGCCACGCCGCAATATTTCGCCGCGATTAAAAGCCGCGTTCAAGCCATCGTCGCAAGCGGACAGTTGGGAATTTTCGCCGCGCAATGGTGGGATCATCCCGACTACAAACTTTTGCCGCCCGAAGTGCATCTGTTGGCGGTGGCGCATTATCTGGAAATGCTCGACAAGCAACGCGAAATTGTCACGCCGCACGTCATCTTCGGCGGGAAAAATCCGCATCCACATTACGCGGTTGGCGGAATGCCCTGCGCAATTTCAATGAACGACGGCAACGCTCCGATTAACACGGCGCGACTTGCCATTGTCGACCGTGCGATTAACATGGCTCGCGACCTCGTCAACAATTATTATCTGCCCGACCTCGTCGCGATTGGTGTCATTTACGCGAAGGCGGGACGCGTCGACGGCGGCGGCTTGGCGAAAACCCGCGTGCTTGCGTTCGGCGATTATCCGCTCACGGGCTACAAAGGCACGTCAAGCGGCGGCTACTTCGACAACCTGTTGATTCGCTCAAACGGCGTTGTCGAAGATTTCGGCATGGGCGTCGCGAAAGCTCGTTTCACCGAAGTCACCGCCGAAGACCTCAAAGCTCCCGAAAACTTCACCGAAGGCGTCGAACATGCCTGGTACGAATATCCCGACAACGTTCCCAAAGACTTGCACCCGTGGCAGGGCGTCACCAAAGACAAGTACACGGGGCCGAAGACGGGCACGCCGACAATGTGGGAAACGCTCAACGAAGCCGGCAAATATTCTTGGTTGAAAACGCCGAAGTGGAAAGGCAAACTCTGCGAAGTCGGGCCGCTCGCGCATTACATCATCATTTACACCAAAGCCGCCAAAGGTTTGCTCCCCGAACCGACGTGGGCTGAACAAATGATGCTCAAGCAGATTGAAGCCGTGTCGGGCGTGCTCGGCGTGCCTGCGGAAGTTTGGATGCCGACAATGCTCGGACGAACCGCCTGCCGTTGTTTGGACGCGCAACTCGCCGCCGAAGTCAACAAATTCTTCTTCGACAAACTCATCGCCAACATCAAAGCCGGCGATACCACGACCATGAACGAAGAGAAATGGTACCCCGAAACGTGGGCGACCGAATGCATGGGCGTCGGTTTGTACGAAGCTCCCCGCGGCGGTCTGAGTCACTGGGTTTGCATTAAAGACGGCAAAATCTCGAATTATCAATGCATTGTCCCGACGACGTGGAATGCTTGTCCGCGTGACGACCAGGCAGGTCACGGCGCATACGAACTTGCAATGATGACCACGCACGTCGCAGTTCCCGACAAGCCGCTTGAAATCGCGAAGGTTATCCGCTCGTTCGACCCGTGCATGGCCTGCGCGACGCACATTTACAACGCCAAAGGGGAGAAGCTCAACATCATCTCGACCGACCCTTACAGGAGGTGAGCCGCCGTGGCGATTAAATCAGTCAAGGAAGTCAACCGCAAAGAGTATTACATCTTCAGCCCGTTCCTGCGAATCTTCCACTGGATTATGGCGTCGCAAATCGTGATTCTGTTCGCGACGGGGCTGTTAATCACCAAACCGATGGACGTTGCCGCCGTCGAACCTGTGTTCTCGGTGACGTCAATGGACTTGGTGCGCGACATCCACTTCACAAGCGCGTTTATCCTGTGCGCGTCGCTGATTCTGCGCGTGTACGGCTTCATTATCAACAAGGGCGACAGACTGTTTCCGCGTGTTTGGGAAGGACACTTTTACGAAGAGACAGTTGACGTTGCGTTACATTACATGCTGTTGAGACCGCATCACGCGTCGTTCCTGCGCAACCCGTTGGCTCGCGGCTCGTACGCAATGTTGTACGTGTTGCTGTTGATTGAAATTCTGACGGGCTTTGCAATGTACTTCATGACCGACCCGACTTCGACCGGCGGAATGCTCTTCGGCTGGGTCAACGTGCTTGTCGGCAGCGAAATGATGAGCCATTACATCCACCATTACGTTGCGTGGTTCATAATTCTGTTCGCGATTGGGCATTTGTACATGGTTATCCGCGCAGAATTCATGGAAGGCGAAAGCGAAATTTCCAGCATGTTCAGCGGCAAGAAAATCCTCGCTCACACGCCCAAAGACGCCAACGAACTCGACTGAGCACTTGTTACTTTTCTTTGGCGGCAAAGAAAAGTAACCAAAAGAAACCGCGCTTGCTGTGATACATCCTGTATCACGCGCAAGCGTTGCGGCCGTCATCCATGACGGCCGGTTGTGACGCGACACGTTGCTTGAAAAAAATTTTCCCCGTCGACGACTCGGCGGGGTTTTTGCTTGACGGAGGCGGTGACGTTTTGGACATCTTGCAAACTCTTGCGGACATTGAAGCGCGTGAAAACGTGCGAATTATTTACGCCGTCGAATCGGGCAGTCGCGCTTGGGGCTTTGCGTCGCCCGACAGCGATTTTGACATTCGGTTTATTTACGTGCGCCCGATTGAAGATTATCTGCGGCTTGAAGGCATTGAAGATTTCATCGATTGGCCGCACGACAAAATTTTGGACGCGAACGGCTGGGATCTCAAGAAAACTTTACGGCAGTTCTTCAAGAGCAACGCTACGCTTTTTGAGTGGACGAATTCGCCGATTGTTTACAAGACAACGCCCGATTGGGACAGCATTTACGCCGTCGGACAAAAATTTTTTTCGCCGCAGGCAACTTTCGACGCTTATTCGGGCTTTGCAAAAAAAATGGGCTCGGCACTTTTGAAGCGCGATTCAGTCAGCCCGAAGAAATATTTGTATGCGTTGCGAACGATCTTTTGCCGAAATTACGTCGCGGAAAAACTTTGTTCGCCGCCCGTCGCCTTTGAAAAGTTGTCGCTCGAAATGTCGCCCGAACATCTTCGCGAAGAAATTTTCACGTTGATTGCGCGCAAGACATCTTCGGCAGAAAAAACGTCGACGGAGAAAATCCCCGCGCTTGACGAATACATTTCGGCGGAACTCAAACGCGAAGGTCGCCTCAAAAAAATTTTGCCGCCGACAACGCCGCGTTCAATCAAAGAGCTTGAAAAAATTTTTGTGCGTTGCCTGCGGGGTGAACTGCGATGATGAAAAATCTTTTGCGCCGCGACGAATACAACTTCCTGCGCGAAGACGAACGGCTCGGCAACCGCGTCGCTTATCTGACGTTGGCGGGCTCAATCGCTTACGGCACGGACAACGAAAATTCCGACGTCGACGTTCGCGGCTTTGCGGTCGAGTCGATTGATTCGCTGTTGACGGGCAAGGCTTTTGAACAGGTCGAAGACGCGTCAACCGACACCGTGATTTACGGCCTGCGGAAATATTTCAAACTCTGCGCGGAATGCAACCCCAACGTCCTGGAACTTTTGGGCACGAAGCCCGAACACGTCCTGCACATGAACGCGGCGGGCAAGAAAGTTCGCGACAACGCGGAAATTTTTCTGTCGAAGCTGGCGTATCAAAAGTTTGTCGGTTACGCGACGGCTCAACTGCGACGGCTGCAGAACGCTTTGGCGCACGACAGTTATCCCGAACGCGAAAAGAATCGGCACGTCCTCAAGTCGATAAACTCGATGATGCTTGCTTGTCGGCGCGAATACGGCTTGAATCGTGCGGCGATTGATTTTGACTTGCACGGCGACAAGATTTTAATTTCGGTCGACGCGAAGGACTTGCCGCTGAAAAATTTTTTGGCGATGAATTCGGGCTTGCAAACCTTGCTGAACAATTACGCGAAACTCAACCACCGCAACCGCAAGAAAGATTCCGACCACCTGTACAAGCACGCAATGCATTTGATTCGCCTGTACCTGACGGGCATTGACATTTTGGACGGGCGCGGCGTCGTGACTTATCGCGAACGGGACTTGCCGTTACTCAAAAAGATTCGTGCGGGCGAAATGCCGCTTGCCGACGTGTTCAAGTTGGCGGACGAATTCGAGTCGAAGATTTTTTCGGCGTACAAGAATTCCAAGTTGCCCGACGTGCCCGACGCCGCGAAGATTGACAAATTGTTGCTTGAAATTTATCGCGAACACGGCCGGTAAGGTGTCAGCAAAATTGTTCAACCGTCGCCGAATTGCTGTCCGAAAATTGGCGGCTCAATCAGTTCACGCGAAAGTTGGCGTCACACGTCACCGACGCAAATTTTCGGACTTGACGTCGTTGACTTCACGGGCGACCGCTTTAAAAGCGACGGAACAGCAGGTGTGACCCGCAACGTTTTCGCAAGCCAAACGTTGTCGCTTCGACGAAGTTTGACGACAAAAACTTGACCGCTCGGCAAACGTTGGGTGGATTTTTTTGGACGCGTCACGAAATTTTTCTGCAACGTCAGCACGCGGCGAACGCGCTTGAACTGTGGTAACGTTACGGCTCGAAAATTGTTCCCCGCTTTTAAAGCGGGCGCATGCGCGACATCGGCCGTGCCGTCGACGACGACGATTACGAAAAACTTCAACAGGCGGGCGACATTGCAAGCGAGGCGATAAGCGCGGACAATTCCACGCACGACGCCGAAGAACTCAAGCACCTCGAAGAACAACTTGCCGCCGCACGCAAAACTTTGGCGGACATTCGCGAACGAAACAAGTTTGCCATTCGCCGCAATGATTTGGACGCTTGGCGCGACTATTACAAACGCGACCTTAAAAATTTCGCCGAGCCGTCGGAGGCGGAGCAGATGGAAACTCTCTTCACGCGGGCGGAAAGTTTGATTGAACGCGACGATACCGCCTTCGATGACGCGCTTAACGAAATTTGCGATTTGGGTTATACCCTGCTTTTCCGCAACGACGAATATATCGCGTACATGTTCAACAGAGTGTCCAAAAATCCCGAAGACGCCATCGACCGCGAAAGTTTTTATCGGCTTGTGCAGGCGGGCAACGCGGCTTTGGCGCGCAAAGATTTCGTCGAACTGCGGCGGATTATCGGCGGGCTGTTGAGTTTGAGCAGACACACGCAGGACGAATTCCTTAAGGTCAATCTCTTCAAAGCGTGAGGCGGTGACGCGGCTTTGACTTTTGAAGAAAATCCGTTCCGCGTGCTGAACGTTTCGATTCACGACACGAAGGCGACAATCGTCGACGCGGCGGAAGATTTGACCTTCATGAACCCCGACGACGAAGAAATTATCGAACGGGCGCGAGACATTCTGCTCAATCCGCGCAAACGAATTGCCGCCGAAGTGAACTTGCTTGTCGGTGAAAACATTGACGTTGCGAACTTTTCGGAAGACATCTTGCGCGTCGACAAAAAGTTTTCCGCATTAAACGCTGAAACTCTCCGCGAACAAATTAATGGGCGCGTGCGAAGTCGAAGTTCCCCGCCGTCAACGACACGAAGGCGATTGCCGACGAGTTGAAAAATCTGCGCGACGAAATTCGCTCGAAGATTCAAAACAAGTTGCAGAACGCCAATCACAAAATGCGCGTGAGTTTCGCAAACTTCCTTGTCGACAAGCTTGCGGCGGGCAACTTCGGCGTCGTCGTTGAAGATTTTTTCGACAGCTACAAGCTCGAAATGACGGCGTTTATCGACGAGACGACCGAAAAAATTCTTGCGCTGTCAAACAAATTTGAATTCAAGTTTAAGGCGGAGTTCTCCCAATATCTTTATGAATTGGAGCCGCAACTTACTGCATTCGTCGAAGCAAAACGACCGCTCGACGAATTTTCAAGCTTACTCGGCACGAACAAATTTGACGCGTCCGAAGAAATTTTCTACTCCGTGCGGGCGACGGCGATTGATCTATACAACGAAAAAGATCTTGTCGATTATCCACTGAAAATCACGCGCCTGCTTGCGGAAAAATTTTCGTACCTGCCCAAGCTTGCCGACGTGATTCGCAAAGACGTGGCGTTTCTTGAAAAGGCGCAGGCGAATCTGCCGTCGCGAGCTTTCCTTGACGCAAAAGACGCGTTTGAGGCGATTAAGCGGTCAATCGAACGCGGCGTGCGCTTCGATAAGTATGCCGAACAACAAAATTTAAAGTTCTATCACACGCAATTCAAGGCGCAACACGAATCAATTCTGCGCGAATTCATGAACAGCAAAGTTTACAAACCCGACGAGTTGAAACTGTTGAACTTTATGGCAGCGTCGATTTACCTTCAAGTCGGCGCGGCAATGACGTGGACGTCGTATCCCGATTTGGCGTTTGAACTGTTCCAAAAAGCTTTGCCGTATGCCGAGGCTTCGGGCGACGCAGAATTAATCGTGCTCGCCCGAAAACGTGTCGACGAATTTCGCGAACTTGCCAACCGCAATTCGTCGAATTGGCTTTGGTGGACAATCGGCGCAATCGTCGTGCTGTATCTGTTGAGCTGAAAAACCTTTGCCGCCGCGAAACATTTCTGCTACAATGTTTGCGTCAAAGGAGGCCTTTTATATGGAAATTGACATCAGCAAGATCAAGTTTGACGCAAGCGGGCTCGTCCCCGCGATTGTGCAGGCCGACGACAGCGGGCAAGTCCTCATGCTCGCTTACATGAACGCCGAATCGCTCCAAAAGACAATCGAGACGGGCTTCACGTGGTTTTACAGCCGCAGCCGCCAAAAACTCTGGCACAAAGGCGAAGAAAGCGGCAACGTCCAGCAAGTCAAAGCGATTTATTACGACTGCGACGGCGACGCGTTGCTGATTCGCGTGCACCAAACGGGCGTGGCGTGCCACACGGGAACTTATTCGTGCTTCAGCGGGCGTCGACTCGACGAAAACAAAAATCTGCCCGCCGTTGTCGACCAGCCGCCCGAAAATCTGTCGCTCGTGCTGTACGAACTTTATTCGGTCATCAAAGACCGCCAACGTCACCCCGTCGAAGGCTCGTACACGAATTACCTGTTTAACATGGGGCACGACAAAATTCTCAAGAAAGTCGGCGAAGAGGCCGTCGAAACCGTCATCGCGTCGAAGAACAACGACGTCGACCAGATTTTGTACGAGATGGGTGACTTGTGGTATCACTGCTTGGTTTTGCTCGCGTGGCACGGCATTCAGCCCGAAAAACTTTTCGCCGAACTGTTGAATCGTCGCAAGGGCGGCAAGTATCACAAGTTCACGGGCAAGACCGGCGAACGTCCCGCTGATTGACATGAAGAAAATTTTTCTTGCGCTGATTTTGTTCGCGGCGATTGTCACGACGGGAATTTTCACACGGGCACAAAAAATCGACGACATCGCCGACATCGTCGAAGGCTCAAAAATTTTGGTGCTCAATTATCACCAGGTCGACAACAAGAATAATCCGCTTGCCGTTCACGTCGCCGACTTCGAGGCTCAGATGAAATATCTTGCGGACAGCGGTTGCGTGACGATAACGCCCGACGAACTTTACGCGGGGCTCAACGGCGAAATTGACTTGCCCGAAAAGCCCGTGCTGATAACGTTCGACGACGGCTATATCGACAATTACACGAACGCGTTCCCGATTTTGAAGAAGTACGGACTGCGCGCAACGATTTTCATAATTCCCGCGTTCACGAGCAACAATCCCGCGTACATGACGTGGGATCAGCTCAAGGAAATGGAGTCGGCCGGCATTACCGTCGAATCGCACACGATGACGCACCCGAAGCTTGAAGAGTTGCCCGACGACGAAATTCGCAGCGAACTTTTGAACTCGAAGACGTTGCTTGAAGAAAATCTCGGTCACCCGATTGAATTTCTCGCTTACCCGACGGGAACTTACAACCTGCATATTGCGGGCATTGCGCAGGATGTCGGCTACAAAGGCGCGTTCACGATTAAATACGGCATTGTCGACCGCGGCAGTAATTTCTTCGCGTTGGAGCGCGTGCCGATTTTCAACACGGCTCAAAAGACCATGCGCGATTTTTACGAACGCACGGCTTGGCGACAAAGTTTCGAGGAATTCGGCTGGACAAAGCGCTGAACGTTACTTTTCTTTTGGCGCAAAAGAAAAGTAACCAAAAGAAAACAGCCCGCGTTAATGCATCCTGCATTAAGGCGCGGGCGGCGGCCGTCATCCATGACGGCCGGTGTTACGTCGCGGTTATGATTTCAGCCGACCAATTCTGTAACCGAAAAATTTCGCGACATCCCTGAAGATTGCACCGAAGCATTCGACGGGATTTTTTTTTGCCAACGCGGTCAACTTCATGACGACGAACTTTTTGCCCGCGCCTTCAGCCGAACCGAAAGTTTCGCGAATCCACGGCTCTTGCGCGTGAAATTTGCCGATTTCGACGTAACGACGAAATTCCTGCGCGGCGGTGTAATTGTGCGAGTGAAAGACTTGCGCGTCGGCGGCGTAAAAAATTTTCCAACCGTTCAGCAACATTTTCGCGGCGACGAACATGTCTTCGCAAAGCGGCACGTGCGACGGGAAGCCTCCGACATCTTGCAACGCGGAAATTCTGTAAGCCGCAAACGAATTCGACGCGAACGCCGTCTTGATTCCGAAAATTTTTCTGTCGTCGAACGAACGCAGTTGACTTTCGGGCGGGTAATTGAACGCACGCAGAAATTTCGCCTCGTTCGTCGCGTTGACGTGCGGAAGTTGTCGCCCGTAAGAAAGCCCGACCGTCGAATTCGCGTCGAAGATTTTTACCAGCGTCGACAGCGAATTTTCGTCGCGGAGCAAAACGTCCTGCGTCAAAAAAATTGCCACGTCGAGCGGCGAAGTTTTCAGCAACTGTTCAAGCGCGAATTGTCGCGTCGCCCCGTGATTGAAAGTTCGTCGCGGGATTGTCAGCACGTCGAGCCCGAAACTTTTCGCCGTCGCAACCGTGTCGTCCGTCGATTCGGAGTCGACGATTAATTTTCGCGTCGGCAACTTTTGCGCGCAAATTTGTTCGAGCAACGTTCGGAATTGTTCGCCCGCGTTCAATGTCGGGATTATCAAGCCGCAGTTCATCAACTCACCTCAGAAAAAATTTTCGTCAAGTCTACAGGAATTGCCCGCCGTCGACAACAAAAAATTTTTCGACGTGGTATAATGTCGCCGCTTGATTTTTTCACGAGGAATGATTTTCTATGTTCAAAGTCAAAATCGTCGCCGCCCTGTTAATCGTCGCGCTGTTCGGGACGATTCACCTTGTCGCGCCCGAATTCTTGCCGGAAGTTTGTGCGCTTTTGGCACGCGGTGACATCGTCGAGACGGCAAATTACATCGCGAGCTACGGTTCGTTGGCGGTCGTGTTCAGCTTCCTGTTGACGCTGTTTGTGAACGCAATCGGCTTCCCGCCCGCGATAATCTTTTCGACGGCGAACACGCTGATTTTCGGTATCGTGCCGGGAATTGTCCTGTCGGTCGTGGCGGAGACCGTCGGCGTGACGATCAGTTTCCAGCTGCTGCGATTTTTTTTCCGCGACAGCGCACGCAAGATTATCGCCAAAAGTCAAAAGCTAAGCTCAATCGACAAGTACAGCTCCAAAAACGGCTTCAAGGTCATGTTAATTGCGCGAATGGTGCCGTACATCCCCAGCGGAATTTTGAACGCGGCGGGCGCGTTGAGTTCGTTGAGTTTGCGCGACTATTTTCTGGCGTCGCTTGTCGGAAAGTTCCCGTCGACGAGCATTGAGGCGATAATCGGTCACGACGCGATTTTGCACGAAGAAGGTTATTGGCGAATCGTCATTTCGGTGATTTTGGCGATTGTGCTGATTGTTTGGGCGTGGAAGTTCGGCGACAAACATTGACGGAGGTTGCCATGAAAAAATTTTTTGTCGGCACGGTGACGGCGTGTCTTTTGCTGACGGGTTGCGGTGACGACGAATCCAAAGTTGTCGACAAGCCGACCGTCGACAAGCCGCCCGAAGTCGTTCAGCATGAACCGTCGCATGTCCGCCGCGAAGTTTCCGACCAAAGTTCCGACACGCCGACGAACGTTTACATGAATCGCTTGACCGCCAACTACGACAAACGAAACTACCGCGAGGCCGTTTCTGACGCCGACGAAGTCATACGCACCGAGCCGACGAACATTGACGCGCACATTTATCGCGGCTACGCTTACAGCACGTTGGGCAATTATCGCGCCGCCGTCGCCGACTTCACCAAAGTTCTTGAACTTGACCCGAAAAATCTTGACGCGTACTTCGGGCGCGGTGTTGCGCTTGCCAACTTGGGCGATTATAATAACGCCGTCGCGGACTTCGACAAGTTAATCGCGCTCAATCCGCTTGACGTCGACAATTACGAAAGCCGCGGGATGATTTACGGCAACATGGGCGAATTCGACAAAGCTCTTGCGGACTTCGACACGGTCATTGAACTGCGCCCGACCGTCGAGGCGTATCAGCAGCGCGCAAAATGTCACGAAGCTCTCGGCGACAACGACAAAGCTCAAGCGGACTTGGCAAAAGCCCGCGAGCTGTCTCAATGAAGTTTGGAGGTTTGTATCATGAAGAAATTTCTGTTCGGCTTTTTGACCGCCGTGATGATGTTCGGTTTCGGCAACTTTGCTCAAGCGAGCGACGTTGACTTTGAAAACATGTGCTGCCGCGGCGGCTACTACTGCGCGTCGGACAACAGCGGCGAATACTGCTACAACAGCGGCGAATACTGCGGACGCTACGGTTGCGGCAACGGTTATCGTCGCTGACGAAAAATCGCCGTGCGTAACCGGCCGTCATGGATGACGGCCGCGCCGCCTGCGCGTGATACACGATGTATCACAGCAGGCGCAGTTTCTTTTGGTTACTTTTCTTTGCTGCCAAAGAAAAGTAACACAACGCGCAACGACAAAAAAAATTTCCCGCCGAATGTTCGACGGGATTTTTTGTGTTCAACTGTGCCGTTAATCGAATCTAAGGTTCAGACTTGACGAAAATTTCGCGGCAAGTTCGTCGCTAATCGTGAACTCTCCGAGCGACTTGACGAATCGTGAGGACGTGCCGTGAAAATCGCTGCCGCCGGTTATCATCAGATTGTGCTCTTCGGCGAGTGAAGAATAATACGCGACGTCTTCGGGACTGTGACACGGATAATAAACTTCAAGCCCGTCGACCTTGTTGCAAAGCGTCTCGACCAAGGCGTTGTCGCCGACAAGTTTCGGGTGAGCCAAAACCACTTTGCCGCCCGCACGGTGAATCACGTCGATAATTTCGTCGACTTCGGGCAGGTAGCGTTCCACGTAAGCGGGTTGACCTTTGGCAAGCATCTTGTCGAAGGCCTCGCGAACGCTTTTGAACGCGCCGATTTTGACCAAAGCCCGCGCAATGTGCGCACGACCGATTGAACGACTTGTATCGGCGGTTTTGAGGATGTCCGTTTCGCGAATGGCGAATTTTTTGTCCTGCAAGGTTTTGACGATTTGGCTGAAGCGTTCCCAGCGCGCCTCTTGAATCTTGTCAAGCATTTCAATCAGTGCGGCGTTGTACATGTCGATGTTGTAGCCGACCAGATGAACTTCCGAAGCGGGGTGGTTCGCGCTCAGCTCCACGCCGGGGATGATGTGTATGTTTCTGTCCGGCAGGTGGCCGTTTTCGTACAGGTGACGGACGCCGTCAACCGTGTCGTGATCGGTTATGCCCAAATAGTTCAGACCGATTTTTTTGGCCGCCGCAACGAGTTCTTCGGGCGCAAACGAGCCGTCGGAAAAACTTGTGTGCGTGTGCAAATCGCCGGCCATTAACTTTACCTCCGTACCACGAGATTTTGTGATTGCTTTTAATTCAGGGTGAGTTTTGCCACGGAATTAACGCGGTTCGACAATAAGCTTGATTGCAGTGCGTTCGCTCCCGTCGATTTCGATGTCCGTGAAAGCGGGAATGCAGATGAGGTCTACGCCGTGCGGTGCCACGAAGCCGCGTGCAATGGCAACCGCTTTAACCGCTTGGTTCAGCGCTCCGGCACCTATCGCCTGCATCTCGGCACTTCCGGTTTCGCGGATGACTCCCGCGAGTGCGCCGGCGACGGAATTGGGGTTAGATTTGGCTGATACCTTTAGAATTTCCATAACTGGTCCTCCTCCCTTGTTGCATTTTGGTGTTGTAGTGGTTTTCTACCTGCTGCGGCTCCTTCTGCGTCTAAAATATTTTCCTTGTTAATTCTTCACGCGCAGATTAAATCCTTCACTTTCTGCGACGGTTTGGACATATAATTTATTGTTGACCCTGCGCTTGCATTGTCGGTCGACGATTGCGGCGTTGTCGCGTTGATTCGGCTTGTTCGTGAGTCTTGTTTAGTTGAACTACTTTTTCTTTGCTTGCCCAAAGAAAAAGTAGCAAAAAGAAAGGGCACCTCGCGGGGGCGTTGGTCGTTCGTCACCGAAATGTTGTCGGTACCGCGTGTCGCTCGTGCCCGCAGGTGATACATCCTGTATCAACTGCGGGCGCGGCCGTCATCCATGACGGCCGGTTACCGTTGTGATTGACAATTAGTAATCTCCGCGGCAACATTTTACCTGTTCGTTGCTTTTTCTTCAATAGCGTGAATCCGCTGCGTTATCATGCGCTCATTTAAATTTGTTGGAGTTGATTTTTCCGAAGACGGCAGAATTCGTTGCTGTTAAAATTCAGCGCGTTGCTTGCATTTCTCGTCCCAAACGGGCAGTTGCTCACCGAGTGTTTCGGAATTGAAATTTCCACTGCCGTCCGTGAAATGTTTGTAAGCTTTTTGCACCTTGCCGAAACCCAAATGCAACAGAGGCAAATTAACGCAGACCATAATTACATTTGCCAAATCGCTGATGTTCCACAGCGCGCTGAGGTCGAAGCCCGCGATATTTGTTGCCATGCCAAAAGTCAGCACCAGCAAATTCAAAAATCGAATCGTCATGAGGAAAATTTT
The DNA here is from genome assembly GCA_947165295.1 of uncultured Selenomonadales bacterium. Lineage (GTDB taxonomy): Bacteria > Bacillota > Negativicutes > Selenomonadales > Selenomonadaceae > Quinella. The sequence goes on from CAMUZU010000025.1 coordinate 29,080, forward strand.
GCTTTGAGAAATTTCCTTGACCGATATTTCGGCAAATGACAGAAAGCCCAGCAACGAGGTAAATGCGAAAATGCCGAAACAAATGCTCAGTATGATTGCAACAATTTCGTAAGCAATTACGCCGTCGGTGAGCACGCCGCACGAGGCAAGAAATTTTTGCAGTCGTCCCATCGCAAACCAGTCAGCGGAGGCGTCCGTCAACCAAATGCGACTCATGACAAGTACAAAGCCCGTCATTGTGCAGATAATCATCGTGTCCAGAAAAACGCCGATTGATTGTATTAAACCTTGTTCGCAAGGGTGATTGGCGTCAGCGACGGCGGCCGGCATGGAAAGCGTGCCTTGTCCGGCTTCATTGCTCATCAAGCCGCGCCGTATTCCCTGCGAAAGTGCAATGCCCAAAGCTCCGCCGAAAATTGATTCGGGACGAAAAGCTTCCGTTACGACGGCATAAAAGAACCACGGGAGCCGATCAAGATTTATCAAAATCATGACCAGAACAGTGCCGACATAAATTATCGCCATTATCGGAACCAGCACATCGGTAATTTTTATGACACGCTTGAGACCGCCGAATATCGAAAAAATTACCAAACACGTAAGCAACAGGAAAAATATCCAACTGATCGTCGTTGAAGGCACGCTGCCCGTCACATGTTGCACGACGGCAACCATTGCGGACAACACATTAAATCCCTGCGCGGGCAGGCAGAGCATTGCATAAACGATATAAAGAAAACTCAATGCGACGCCGAAAAAAGTTGCGCCGCCGAGTAATTTTCGCCCGTAGCAGGGCAGTCCGCCGACGTAGTCATTGCCTTGCCGGTCTTTGTAAATTTGCGACAGCGTTGATTCGACAAAAGCCGTAGCCATGCCGAAAAAAGCGGATATCCACATCCAAAACAGTGCACCGGGGCCGCCCGTTGATACTGCGCCCGTTACTCCCAAAATGTTGCCGGGACCGACGCGCATGGCAGTCGACAGCAGAAACGACGCCAAAGGACTGATGCCACGCTTGGAACTTTTGCCGCGCAGCAAGTTTTTTATTCCGCGCAGAAAATATTTAATCTGCACAAAGCTCAGCTTGAGCGAAAAATAAATTCCCGTCCCAACCAGAAAAATTATAATCAAAGGCAATTCGCCGATAATCGGTATACTGTGATACCAATCCAAATTCGTCGGGAAATCCCATATCAGATCAGAAATTTTCTGAAACACATTGCAGATTTCGCCTATCCATTCGTTCAAATTACCGACCACCTTTGTTCAGTTTGGAACGGCGCAAGTTTCAATTTTCGTCACGGCTTGATTAAAATGCGTTCGACTTTGACGGGCTTGTTCGTCTTGTCGTTGAGGTCAATCAAAAGCGCGCAGTAAATGCAGGCTCCTTCGGCAACTTCAAAGCGACTCGGACGCGCCGTCAAAAATTTTTTAATCACGGGGTCAATCGACACGCCAAGGATTGAGTTGTCGACGCCGACCATGCCAAGATCGCTGATGTAAGCCGTTCCTTGCGGCAAAATTTTTTCGTCCGCCGTTTGAACGTGCGTGTGTGTGCCGACGACAGCCGCAACCCGCCCGTCGACGTAATGCGCGAAGGCAAGCTTTTCACTCGTCGCCTCGGCGTGGAAGTCGACAAAAATCGCGTCGCATTGGTGGCTCATGAAGTTCAAAATTTTGTCCGCCAAACGAAACGGGTCGTCCATCGGCGGTTGCATGAAAGTTCGTCCGGACAAGTTGACGACGCCGATTTTCTTCCTGCCGACGGGACAAATGCAAAAACCTTTGCCGGGCGTGTCTTCGGGATAATTTGCGGGTCGAAGCAGAAACGGTTCCGTGTCGATAATTTGCAGGACGTTTGAATTGTCCCAGATGTGGTTGCCGCTTGTGACGACGTCCGCGCCGCCGCGAATCAGCTCGTCGAAAATTTGCGGGGTCAAACCTTTGCCGTGCGCCGCGTTTTCGCCGTTGACGATAACCATGTCGATATTTTTGCTCAGCTTAAGTTCGGGCGTCTGTTCCATGAAAAAATATCTGCCCGGCCTGCCGACCACGTCGCCGACCATCAAAATTCGCAAAAAAAATTCACCCTTTCAGCGCGCATAAACGACGACGCGTTCACGTTCGCGCACGCCGACAAGCCGACCTTCCACGCGCAGTTGACGCATGTTGTTGAGGCACTGCTCCAGATAATCTTCCTGCGCGATTAAATATTCTTCGTCGGGAATGTTGCCGTCGTACTCTTCAATCAGCCTGTCGCCGAAGTAATTAAAAGCAAGCTCCGTCAAAAGCGACAGTTCACGACACGTCAAAGTTGCCACGTCGCGGCGCACGTTCAAAAAGCAGGTACCGTAGACGCCTTCGACGTTGAGTTCGATTTTCGCGCCGCCGAGACCTTCCAGGTGATGAAACGTTTCGACGGACTCCGCCACGTATGACAGAAATTTTTCGATGTCATCTTGTGAAAACTTTCCGTTCAACGCAAAGGAGAATTCAAGCGTCTCGTCTTTGGAATCGTAAGTCACCGACTGGACGGCGGGAAACACCACGAGAATCGATGCCAACAACCGGCTGGCGTCGGGATTGGGTTTCTTCGTCTTTTTCAGAAAATCAAACACCGCTTTAACCCCCCTTAGTCAAACGAAAATTATTAATGCGCAATGCGTAACTTCCGAAATTCATTACGCATTACGCATTGTTGTTCACGAATTACGCATTGAATTATTTCGCGTAGTCGACAACGCGGACTTCGCGAATGATCGTCGCACGAATTTGACCGGGATAATCCAAGTCTTTTTCGATTTTTTTAACGATGTCGTGAGCGAGGATAACCGCCTGCGCGTCGTCGATTTTGTCGGGCTTGACCATTACGCGGACTTCGCGGCCGGCTTGAATGGCGAAACAGCGTTCGACGCCGTCGAAACCTTCGGCAATTTCTTCGAGCAT
>CAMUZU010000026.1 GCA_947165295.1 uncultured Selenomonadales bacterium
TTTGCCGTTTCGCCCCGAAGTGCTGTTCATTATGGCGGGCGTCAACGATTATCGCGCAAACATTCTCGGCTGGGAGTCCGTCGAAAATCTTGAACTGATTCGTCAGAAATGCGAAGTCAACGGAATTAAGCCCGTGTTCATTACGCCGACGCCGCTCAATCCCGCGCAGATTCAAAAGGTCGGTTTCCTTGAGCCGCCGCCCGTTGATTGGCAGGAACATCAGCGATACATCTGCGATTGGATTCGTGATCGCGAAAACTTTATCGACGTGAACGACAAGCTTACCGACGACGAAGGCAACTTGATTGACGTGCTCAGCGTCGACGGTCTGCACCCCGACGCCGACGGCAAAAGAATCATCGGCGAAGCGGTTGCCGCGTGGCTCGACAAATATTTGAACTTGAAGTGACAAGCGCAAACGAAATACCGGCCGTCATGGATGACGGCCGCGACCGCTTGTCGCACGATACAGGATGTATCGTAGCAAGCGCGTCTTTCTTTGGTTACTTTCTTTCCACGCGGAAAGAAAGTAACACACACGACACGCGACGCGAACGTCAACCGCCCGTCGTGCAAAACGACAAAAAAATTCCCGCCTCGAAATCGAAGCGGGTTTTCGTTTGCGCTGAATTCAGTCAAAGTCCAACATGGTTTTATCTTTGCCCGCGAAACTCTCGAAGTCGTCGACGAACTTGCCGACGGCCGAATCAATCGCGGAGTTGTTGACCATTGCGAAAAAAATTTCGGGCGCAAGTGTCGCGGCACCGACACCGCACTTGCACAGTTCCAAGACTTGCTGAGCGTTCTTGAAACTCGCGGCGATAATTTCAGTTTCCATTGCGTTGGCGGAAAAAACTTCTTTAATCTCCCGCGTGACGCGAATTCCGTCGAAGCCCATGTTGTCAATTCGATTGACGTAAGGCGCGACGTAAGCGGCACCGCATTGCCCGGCAAGGAACGCTTGCATCGGCGTGTAAACGGCCGTCGCCGTCACGAGAATTTCGCTGGTTTCAAGCAAAGTTTTCATTGCCTTGAAACCTTCGGGCACGGCGGGAATTTTTACGAACGTGTTCGCGCCCAAAATGTCGGTGATGTGTCGCGCCTCGGCGACAATGTCGTCCGCACGACTGCTGACGGCTTGAACGTGCAAGTCCGCCTCTTCGCTGATAAGTGAACGAATTTCCTTGAGCGTGTTGAACGGGTTGCCGCCGATTTTCGCAAGAATTGTCGGATTCGTCGTCACGCCCGCGACGGGAAACAGTTCGCAAATTTTTTCAATCGCGTCAAGGTGAGCGTCGTCAATCAAAAGTTTCATGCGAATCACCCCGACTTACTTGCTCGGATCCAAGCTGATGTTGGTAATGATTCGTCCAAGGCGTGCGCTGGTCAAGAAGTTCAACGCCCATTTGAACGCGACGGTCATGTTCGTGTAAAAGCCCGCCAGTCGAATCAAATGGACAACCATCCACGCGCACCAGGCGAAAAATCCGGTCATGTGCGGGCTGCCGACAACCGCCTCGCCGCGACCGATTGTAGCCATTGCGCCAAGATCTTTGTACACGAACTTTTCAAGGTTGGTGTCGCCTTTGATAAGTTTCATAATATTTTTGTGCGCGATTTTCGCCTGTTGAGTGGCAACGGGCGCAACCGTCGGCAAAGGACGTTTCATGTCGCCGTGCATGAAGGCGGCGCAGTCACCGATTGCGAAGACATTTTTGTTGACGGCTCCGCGAACCATGAGGTTTTCATCAATCCAAATGCGACCGTCACGCGCACATTCGCCGCCGCAATTTGCCATCATGTCAACCGCACGCACGCCCGCCGCCCAAATGACGGTTGTCGTCGGGATTTTCACGCCGTTTTTGAGTGTCAAAATATCGCCGTCATAATCGACGACCTGCGTGTTGAGCATGACTTCGACGCCTTTGCGTTCAAGGACTTTGACGGTGTGCTGTTGCAAATCTTCGGGCAACATCGGCAAAAGATGCGGCGTCGCTTCAATCAGCTTGATACTCACGTCGTTGAAGTCAAGCAGGTGGAATTCTTTTTTCTGAATCGCGATAAGTTCGGCAAGCGCGCCCGCCTCCTCGACGCCGGTGGGACCTCCGCCGACAACGACAAACGTCATGCGTTTCTTGCGGTCTTCGGGCGTGCGATACGGTTTTTCCGCCCGCTCGAATTCGTGAATGACGTGGTTGCGAATGTGAACCGCCTCTTGCAAAGTCTTCATGCCGAACGCGTGTTGCTCGACGGTCTTCATGCCGAAAAAGTTTGTCGTCGCGCCCGCCGCCAAAATCAAATAATCGTACGGAATTTCGCCGTGATTGGTGATGACGACGTTTCGCTCCTGGTCGACGCCGCGAGCTTTTGCCATGTACAAGTTGACGTTTTTGTTGTTGCGGAAAAATGAACGAATCGGGTAAGCAATTTCGCCCGTCTCCAAAACCGAAGTCGACACCTGATACAAAAGCGGCTGGAACAGGTGGAAGTTATGGCGATCAATCAGCGTGACTTCGACATTTTCTTTGGCGAAGAGTTGACCGATTTTGATTCCGCCGAAGCCGCCGCCGACGATTACGATTTTGGGTTTGCCGTTGGACATTGTGGAAACCTCCTAAACTTTAGTTGAAGTGAAAGTTTTAACTTAACGGGCTAAAACTTTTCGGGCTGCCGTCCCGTTGTTGTCTTCGCGTATGATAGCATAACTAAGCCCGTTTGCAATAGCAGAACATAATTTCTTTTGTCGGCGTCACTTGCGGACAAGATTTTTCGTCGACGCGTAAAACTTTCGTGCCGCGTTTGTCACATGTGACACGTTCGTTCAGGCGGAAAATCTGTCGAGCACGCGCCGTAAAATTTCGGCGAACTTGATCGGCAACCGTCGTGATTAGCCGTTCGTCGATAATTCCACATTCCTAATTTCAAATTCCTAATTGCAGTTTACGGGCGCGGCTTGTTTTCAATTTGGCGTTGTAGTATATTGACGGGCGAACAAACTCGAAGGGAGCAAACTTTGTGAGGACGAACAGTTTAATCAAGCTGCTAATCTGCCTCGGCGCAATCGTGGCAGTGTTTGTGATTTTCATCCGACCGTTGGCGCACTCAATCCGTCAAGGGCTTGACTTGCAGGGCGGCACGCACGTCGTCTTACAAGCCGAAGACACCGAAATCGCTCAAGTCAACGAAGACGCAATGCAACGCGTCGTTTCGATTATGGAGCGGCGAATCAACGAACTTGGTTTGACCGAACCGATTATTCAGCGCGAAGGCGAACGCCGCGTGATTATCGAACTGCCGGGCATCAAAGACCCCGACAAGGCGATTGAAACAATCGGGCGCACGGCAATGCTCGAATTCAAGGACGAGGCAGGCAACACGCTGTTGACGGGCAGCGACCTCAAAGACGCGCAGGCCGCAATGAATCAGCAGAACGGCAAATGCGTCGTGCAACTCGAATTCAGCGACGAGGGCGCGCAGAAGTTTGCGGACGCGACACTTGCCAACGTCGGGCGGCAAATTGCAATTCTGCTCGACGGCGAAATTTTGACGAATCCCGTCGTCAACGAACCGATTCTCGGCGGCAGTGCTGAAATTTCCGGTCAACGCGACCTTGAAGAAGCGCAACATCTTGCCGTACTTTTGCGGAGCGGCGCACTGCCCGTTAAAGTCAACATCATCGAAACGCGAACCGTGGGGCCTTCGCTCGGTCAAGACTCGAAAGACAAATCGGAATTCGCGTTCGTCGTCGGTATCGCGGCGGTTTTGGTGTTCATGTTGCTGTTTTACCGACTGCCGGGCTTTATCGCGGACATTTCGCTCATGGCGTACACGTTAATGTTACTCGGAACGCTGAAAGGTTTGGACGCGACATTGACGTTGCCGGGCGTGGCGGGAATTATCCTGTCAATCGGCATGGCGGTCGACGCGAATGTCTTGATATTTGAGCACTTCAAGGAAGAGTTCCGCCTCGGCAAATCGATTCGCCTGGCAATGGATTCGGGCTTTAAACGTGCGTTCACGACGATTTTTGACTCGAACATCACGACGATAATTGCGGCGTTGGTACTGTTCCTGTTCGGCACGGGCACGATTCGCGGCTTCGCGATAACGCTTGGGCTCGGCGTGTTGCTGAGCATGTTGACGGCGGTATCATTGACGCAATTCATGCTGAAACTTTTGGTCAACGCAAAAATCGTCGAAAGTCCCGCAGCTTACGGCGCGAACGGTTTTGTGCTGTTCGACCCCGCGACGGACGGAAAGGCGGTGAAGTAAATGCCGAAATTTGACATTGCCGGGCGCGGACGCATGTGGTTTATCATCTCGCTGATTGTGATTGTGCCCGGTTTGATTTCGATGGTGACACGCGGATTTAACTTCGGGATTGACTTCACGGGCGGCACGATTATGGATCTCAAGTTCGAGCAACCCGTCGGCATTGCGCAGGTTCGCGAAAGTTTGAAACCCTTCGGATTAGACGGCGCGACGATTCAGCTGTCGGGCGCGACTTCCGACGTGGCGACTTCAACGGACGTGATGATTCGCACGGTTGACCTTGAAGAAACGCAACGCAAGGAAGTCATGTCGGCTCTTCGCGACAAAGTCGGCGGCTATGAAGTTCTGCGCGAAGAAAAAGTTGGCGCGGTTATCGGCGGCGAATTAATTCTCAACGCGGTACTTGCGCTGGTGATTTCGTGGGTGCTGATTGTTTTGTACGTCGCGTGGCGTTTTGAATTCAGATTCGGGCTTGCGGCGGTGGCGGCTCTCGTGCACGACATCTTGGTTGTGCTGGCGTTCTTCTCGTTCACGCAACGGCAGGTTGATTCGTCGTTCGTGGCGGCACTGTTGACGGTCGTCGGTTACTCAATCAACGACACGATTGTTATCTTCGACAGGATACGCGAAAACTTGAAGTTGCATTTCAGACGCGGCGGCAACGTCGTCGAACTGGTCAACCGCTCGATTTACCAAACCTTGACGCGTTCGCTGTACACGGTCTTCACGTGCCTGTTCACGACGTTTGCGCTGTTTTTCTTCGGCGGCGAAACGACGAAAGATTTTGCGTTCGCGCTAATTGTCGGCTTCTTCAGCGGCTGTTACTCGTCAATCTTCATTGCGGGGCCGCTGTGGCTGGAGTTCCGCAAATACGGTTCCAAACATTGACAAACGCTCAAGTGACCCTCGACTTCGTGTCGGGGGTTTTTTGTTGACAGCAACGCAACGAAATGAGGCCGTCATGGATGACGGCCTCTGCCGACGTGTTTGCGTGATGCAAACTCCGTCGGCCACGCGAGCTGCGGCTTTCGACAACGTGCGGACACGCGACACTGTGCTCCACGCAGTGGCGGCTTTCTTTGGTTACTTTCTTTCGCCGCTCGAAAGAAAGTAACATTAAAACACGCTCGTCGTGCGCAACGACAAAAAAAATCACCCGCTTGCTCGGCGGGCGAAACTGTCAATTCGGGAAAACTTACTTGGTCAGCAGATTGATGTAGTGGCGCAGGACGTTGCGAATGCCTTCGTCGGCGGCCTGTTGAACGCGCATATAACTCTTGAGCTGTTCGTTGCGGACAACTTCGACTGCGGCGTCGCGTGCGGCAGTCGTGAACTCGGTAAAGACGTTAACTTTCGTAATGCCTTCGCGGACGGCGCGTTTCAAGTTGTCGTCGCCCGTGCCACTGCCGCCGTGCAAAACCAACGGTACGGGAACAGCCGCCGCAAGTTCCTGCAGACGCGTGAAGTTCAGTTCGGGCTTGCGATTGTTTTTGTAAACGCCGTGGCTTGTGCCGATTGAAACTGCCAGCGAATCGACGCCGGTTTTCTCGATGAACGCCGCCGCTTCGTCAACGCGGGTGTAAATCGTCTCGACTTCTTCCATCTCGGTAGGGCTTTCGGTCGTGCCGCCGACGTGCCCGATCTCCGCTTCAATGTCGACGCCGTGCGCGTGCGCGAAGTCCGCCGCCTCTTTGGTCAAGCGAACATTTTCGTCGAACGGATTCATCGACGCGTCAATCATGACGGAATTAAAGCCCAGCTCAATGGCGCGTTTGACGTAAGCAAAATCTTCGCCGTGGTCAAGGTGGAGCGCAATCGGAGCTTTGACGCTCGCCGCCATGAGTTTGCCGACGGCCGCCGCTTCTTCCAGCGAAATCAAATGCTTGTGAGCCTGCGCGAAACTCAGCAGAATCGGCGCGTTCAATTCTTCGGCAACCTGAACGAAGTCGCGGGCGGAATTCAAGTCCCAAAAGTCCGGCGCGACAATGCCGTAATGATTTTGCTTGGCCGCCGTCAAAATCTCCTTCGTGCGTGTCAACATGTGAATCACTCGCTTCCAAAAGTTTTCGTGATTATAGCCGCCGCCGTCGACGAATTCAACGTTCGCGCCGTCACTTGTGCATTTGCAAAAATGTTTTCACGCGTCGGAGAAACTTTTACAAATGCCATTAATCGGATAATTGACCCGCCAATTCGTTTGACTTAAAATTGTCCCAAAATCCGACGTTCAATCTTGAAACGCACAAGGAGGTTTCGACATGAAAAAACCGATTGTCCCGTTCTTGGTCGTCAATCCGAAGTCGTATCTTTGGGGCGAAAAATCTTTGGCACTGGCGAAGGCAGCCGACGACGCCGCAGTCAAATACGGGCTGACAGTTTTCTTTACCTGCCCGTTCGCGGACATTCGACTGATTAAGGCGAACACCGAACACGTCATTGTTACCGCGCAACATATGGAGTCGCTCAAGCCCGGTCGCGGCATGGGTCACGTCTTGCCCGAATCGCTCAAGGAAGCGGGAGCCGACGCGACGTTTCTCAACCACGCCGAAAACTCAATGACGCTTGCCGAACTTTCAAAGACAATTCAGCGCGCCAAAGAACTCGACATCATGACGATTGTTTGTGCGGATTCGGTTGTCGAAGGTCAAGCCGTCGCGGAAATGGCACCCGACATTTTGCTTTGCGAACCGACGGATTTAATCGGCACGGGCAAAACCGCCGACGACAGCTACACGATTGAAGTTTGCGAACGCATTGCGAAGATCAATCCCGACGTGGCGATTATGATTGCTTCGGGCGTGACGACGGCGGACGATTGTTATCGCGTGGTCAAACTCGGCGCGGACGGCACGGGCGCAACCAGCGGCATTTTGAAGGCACCCGACCCCGCCGTTCGCGTCGCGGAAATGGCGGCGGCTATCGTCAAAGCTTACAATGAAAAAAATTCTTGAGCGGAGGTCACTTTCATGACGGTTTACAAAGAAACTCTCAAGTTGCAGTCCAAAGGCGGCGACCCGACGTTTATAAATATCACGCCTGAAGTTCGCAAGGCAATTGAAGCAAGCGGCGTCAAAAACGGCATTTGCACGGTCATTTCGCCGCACACGACCTGCGCGGTTTTCTTTGAAGAGTTTGCGCACGACATTGAACCCAACGGCATGGAATCGTTGCAGGTTGACTTGAACAACGCGCTCAAGAAAATCATTCCCGACCACACGACGAAGGAACAGTACGTTTATCCCGGCGAAGAACATTACAAGGCCGTCGAATCGTGGCCGGACGCAGAAGCTTATCTTCCGAACGGTGACCGCACGGCTCTGTTCAACGGTGACGCGCATTTGAAGGCAAGCATCCTCGGCTCAAGCGAAACTTTCGAGGTGGACAACGGCAAGCTCGGCGTCGGCACAACGGGTTACATTTATTTCGTCGACTTCGACCGCACGCGCCCGCGTCCGCGCAAATGCAAAGTTGTCATCATCGGCGAATAAAGGCAATTAGTAATGCGTAATGCGTAATGCGTAATTGGAACCGAATCATTGCGCATTGCGCATTATTAATTACGCATTGCTTTTTTCGGAGGTGAGCATGTGCGCAAGTTGATTGACGATGTGCGCTTGATTTTCAAATGTTGCAGTCTGTACTACCAGGACGGCGTCGGGCAGAAAGAAATCTGTCAAACTTTGGGCATATCCCGACCGACCGTCTCGCGCATGTTGAGCGCGGGCAAAGAACTCGGCATCGTCAAAATCGAAATTCACAACCCCGACAATCTTTTGTACGGGCAACTCGAACGCAAGCTTGAAAAACTTTTCAAACTGCAGGAAGTCATTATCGTGCCGTCGACGACGACAACCGACAAGTCAACGGTCAATCCCGAAATCGGACGTGCGGCGTTGAAGTTCATGACACGGATTCTTCGCGACAAAGATCTTATCGGCGTGTCAATGGGCACGACACTTCAAAGCGTCGCCCGCGCAGATTTTTTCGTCGACGGCGAAATCAACTGCACGTTTGTACCCGTGCTCGGCGGCGTCGGCGAAAGTCGTCCCGACCTGCATTCAAATTACATTGCGCAGGAGTTTGCGGAACGTTTCTGCGGAAACTGCGTGCAACTGTTCGCGCCCGCGCTGTTCTCGAAGCGTGCCTTGCTCGAAGAATTTTCGCAAGAGAAAACCATCCGCAAGGTCACAAACCTTTTCGGCAAACTTGACGCGCTTGTAATGGGCATCGGCTCGGCAGTCCCCGAATCGTCAACCGTGCTCAACACCGGCTACGTCGACCGCAGAAGTCTTGAAATTTTCGGCAGGCGCGGAGCTGTCGGCGACATCATCTTGCGCTACTTCGACATCAACGGCAACAGCGCGCCCTTCGACGAGTTCAATCGCCGTGTCGCAGGAATTCAACTGTCGCTGTTGAAAAAGATTCAATGTCGCGTGGGCGTCGCGGGCGGCAAACACAAAATTCAAGCGGTGGCGGGTGCGATTAACGGCGGCTACTTAACCGTGCTGATAACCGACATTGACTGCGCACAGGGTCTTTTGAGCTTGAAGTCCGACGCTCCGTGAACACAAGTAAAACCTTTGGCGGGTCGGCGAACACTTTTACCGACGTTCAAACGTGCCACTGTTGCGGCGGCTTAAGCTGTGCTATCCTTTCGGCAAACAAATTCTTCAAGGAGGTCAGCGAAAACTCAACTCAACTTGTCGGAAGCGGTAAACTTCGCGAAGCCGTTGCGGGCGACGCCGTCAAGGTCAACAAAACTTTCCAAACAGGGAGGCGTTTACTTATGGAAGCCATTGCTGCTGTGGCGAACGGTTTCATGGACTTATTCCGTGCCGGTTCGGAGACTTTTGTCGCTTGGGTGACGGGCATAATCCCGTTGGTCGTCATAATGATGACTGCGGTCAACTCGCTCATCAAATTAATCGGCGAAGATCGCGTAAACAATGTTGCGGAGTTCGCGACGAAGTACACAATTACGCGCTACACGATTCTGCCCGTGCTGGCGGTCATCTTCCTGTGTAACCCGATGTGCTACACCTTCGGGCGTTTCGTCGAGGAAAAACACAAGCCTGCGTTCTACGACGCGGCGGTCAGTTTCGTTCACCCCGTGACGGGACTTTTCCCGCACGCAAACGGCGGCGAATTGTTCGTGTACATGGGCATTGCGGCGGGCATTACGCAACTGGGACTTTCGCTCGGTGATTTGGCGGTTCGTTACTTCATTGTCGGCGTTATCGTCATTTTGATTCGCGGCATTGTCACCGACAGGATTTTTGCTCACATGAGCAGCAAGAAGTAAAGGAGGTTGACGGACATGGCGTATCATGCAGTTACGATTAAGGCCGGCAAGGGCGGCTTCGGCGGTCCGTTGACGTTGGTGCCGACCGAAACTCGAAATAAAGTCGTCTCCGTGACGGGCGGCGGCATTCACCCCGTCGCGGCGAAAATTGCCGAAATGACCGGCTGTCCCGCTGTCGACGGATTTTCCACGGGTGTTCCCGACAATGAAATTCTCGTCGCCATTGTCGACTGCGGCGGAACGGCTCGTTGCGGCGTTTACCCGAAGAAACGCATCTTCACCGTCAACGTTCTGCCCGTCGGTCAAACGGGGCCGCTCGCAAGATTTATCACCGAAGACATTTACGTTTCAGCCGTCGACGCAAGTTGCATAAGTCTCGCGGACGAAAGCGCAACTCAAGCGGCAACTCCGAAGGCGGGCACACCGACCAATCCGACTTCCGCGCCGAAAACCAAAGCTCAAGCCAAAGCCGAAGTTGCCAAGATGAACGAAGGCAAAGAAAAAAATCTTGCGACGCGAATCGGCATTGCAATCGGCGGCGTCGTCAACAAATTCTACGCGGCGGGGCGCGAAACGATTGACATCACCATCAAGACAATCCTGCCGTTTATGGCGTTCGTGTCAATGATTCTGGGCATAATCAGCGCGTCGGGGCTCGGCGACGTTATTGCCAACACAATCAGCCCGATAGCCTCGACGTTGCCCGGCATGTTGATTGTCTCGTTCATCTGCGCAATTCCGTTTATTTCGCCCGTGCTGGGACCGGGTGCCGTTATCGCGCAGGTTGTCGGAACGTTGCTGGGCGTGCAAATCGGTTTGGGCAACATTCCGCCGCAATACGCATTGCCCGCGCTGTTCGCGATTGATGCGCAGGTCGGTTGCGACTTTATCCCCGTCGGCATGAGTTTGGGCGAAGCGGAACCCGAAACGATTGAGCTTGGCGTGCCCGCGATTCTGTATTCACGCGTCATTACGGGGCCGATTGCCGTTCTGATTGCTTACGTCTTCAGCATCGGGCTTTACAGCTGAGGAGCAATGCGTAATACGCATTGATTTTTGGAGGTGTTGACAGTGAAGTACCACACAATGATAACGGGCTGGGGCGAACTCGCGCTGAGTTTCCTCGAAGACCCCGAATCGAACTTCATCATTCTGTTCAACAACGACGCGCCGCCCGAACTTGCAGAGCTGTCCGTCCTGCACACGAAGGAACAACTGCTGGGCATTCCTGCGTCGGGCGACACAATGATCATCGGCGAAAAAGTCTTCGAGATAACGGCGGTCGGCGAAGAGGCCAAAAGCACGTTGCGCGACTTGGGTCACTGCACGTTGAGTTTCAAAGGCGGCTCCGAACCCGAACGTCCCGGCTGTATCATGTTGCAGGGCGACGAACCGTTGACGCCCGCCGACATTCAAGTCGAAGTCATGATTGAGATTTATTGAGTCACCGAATCCACACAGGTTTCACATATCGAAGGGAGTTATTACATTATGTTGAACATGGACAAGAAGCTTGCCCAACGCGAAGCCGAAGGCAAAATCATCCGCACGGGTCTCGTCGGCGCAGGTCAAATGGGTCGCGGCATGGTCAGCCAAATGGTCGGCATGAAAGGCATTATGCCCGCAATCGTCGCCGACATCAAACTCGACAACGTCATCAACGCATTCCATTACGCGGGTATCGGTGACGAAGACATCGCCAAAACCAACTCGCTTGAAGAAGCCAACAAGTTCATGGAAATGGGCAAGTACGTCGCCACCGAAAACGCAGATCTCATTTCCACGGCGAACCTTGTCGAGTGCGCAATCGACGTGACGGGCGTCCCCGAAATCGGCGTTCGCATTGCAACCGACGCGCTCAACAATCACAAGCACGTTGTCATGATGGACGTTGAAACCGACGTCGTCATTGGCCCCTGGCTCAAAAAACTCGGCGACAAAAACGGCGTCATTTACACCGGCTCCGCAGGCGACGAACCCGGCGCGGTCATGGAACTTTACTGTTTCGCCAAAGCAATGGGCATGCAAGTCCGCGTCATGGGCAAAGGCAAAAACAACAAGCTCGACTACGCCTGCAACCCCGACACCGTGCTTGAAGAGGCAACCCGCCGCAAGATGAGTCCGCGCATGCTCTGCTCGTTCAAAGACGGCACGAAGACGATGGTTGAAATGACGGCAATGTCCAACGCGACGGGTCTTGTTCCCGACGTTATCGGCGGTCACGGCGTTGTTACCAAACCCGGCACCGAAGGCATCAAACAGCTCAACGAATTCTTCAAGCTCAAAGCGGACGGCGGCATTTTGAACAAGCACGGCGTCGTTGAATACGTCAACGGTATCGCGCCCGGCGTCTTCGTCACCGTCGCAACCGACAATCAGGAAATCGCTTACCAGATGCAATATCACAGCATGGGACCCGGTCCGTTGTGGACGCTTTATCGCCCGTATCATCTGTGCAACCTCGAAACGCCGCTCACCGTCGCCAAACTCGTCATCGACCACGAACCGACGATTATTCCGCTTGACGGCCCTGTCAGCGAATGCATTACCGTCGCGAAGGTTGACCTCAAAGCCGGCCAAACGATTGACGGTATCGGCGGTTACACGACTTACGGCTCAATTGCCACGGCGGAAGATACGTACAAGAAAGGCTACGTCGTTTACGGCCTTGTCAACAAGAAAGCCAAAATGCTCCGCGACGTTCCGAAGGGTCAGCTCCTCACGCTCGACGACGTTGAACTTGACACCTCCACGCAGCTGTACAAGACGCGCAAAGAGCAGGACGCCATGTACAACAACGGTTACGCGCTGAAATAAAAAATCGCGCCGAATCGTCGACGCTTCATATCGGGAACTTGTTGCCCGTCTCCACGTGAGGCGGGATTTTTGTTGCGTTGAACGTTACTTTCTTTCGGAGCGAAAGAAAGTAACCAAAGAAAGCAGCCCGACGGAGTTTGCATCACGCAAACACGTCGGGCGCGACCGTCATCCGTGACGGCCGGAATTTCCGTCGCGTTCGTCGGGCGGCAAGATACCCGCCATGCGCAACAGATATTTCGCGTTGGTTGTGTGCGTGCGACCCTTGCGCAACTTGAAATCGAATTTAATCTCGTCGTTGACGTAATACTCCTCGAAGTGCGCGTTGGCAATGTTCGGATTCTCGTCGACCATGTCGCACAGCTCAAAATCGTGCGTGGTGACAAGCGTAATCGAACGCGGGTTCGTCAAGCGGCGAATTGCTTCCTTCGCGCCGATAACGCGGTCATTGACGTTGGTGCCCTTGAAAATCTCGTCAATGCAGGCAAGCATCGGACGCTTTTGTTCGGTGTACTCAATCATCGTTTTGATTCGCAACAGTTCCGCGTAAAACGTCGACACGCCCAAACTTAAATCGTCGTTGACGCGAATGGAAGTCAACACCGCAAGTCGGCTGACGGCAAAATTTTTCGCGCAGACGGGAGCGCCCGTGTAAGCCAACATCACTGCGGCGGCCAACGTGCGAATCCAAGTCGTCTTGCCGCTCATGTTCGCGCCGGTGATAATCGTCGTGCCGGCAGTCAATTCCGCGTCGTTGGGAACGCCTTTCGCGTCGGCGACAAGCAAACTGGTCAAGCCTTCAACTTTCAGCTGTGGCGCGTCACCTTCGTAAAACGTCGGGAAACAGTAAGTCGTGCGCGTTTGCCCGATTGACGCCAGCGAAATCAAAACTTCCACTTCGGCGAACGCGTCAAGCCACGTGCGCAGGTGTTGCGACGCGTCGACTCGCCACTTCATGAACGCCGCCGCCAAAAAGAAATCCGACAGGAACAGCGCGTTGCCCGGCACGAAGAACAGCGGGTTGTGACGTGCGTCGGCCGCGTCTACCAAAAGCGACAGCGACTTTAGTTTTTCCGACACGCTCACTTCGTCGGTCAAGATGTTTCGTATCGCGTTGAGTCGGTTGGAATTGAAGTTCGTCGACTCCAGCCGTTCAAAAATCGCCCGATACAGCCGCAGTTCCTTCGATATGATTTTAAGCGGCGCAAGCAGTTCTGAAATCGCGGGCATTGCGACAACCGACAGCGCAAGGTTGAACACCATCAGCGCGACGGGCAGCCACACGTTCCCGAAAAAGCCAATCAACGAAAGCGCGCCCGTCACGACAATCAGCGGCGGCATGACGAATCGCAGCAGGTAAATTTTTTTGAGCGGCGGCAACTCTTCTTCCACGCTCACGATTAATTCGCTTGTGTCGTGATTGTCGGGCATTAACCGTGCGTAAGCTTCCAGGTCAAGCGAAAGTCGCGGCCGTTGCAAAAGTTCAGCCACGCCGCGTTGACGGTTGCGCACTTCGTTTAAGTCGGGCGGTTCGGGATTGAACGCTTCGGCAAGTCTGTCGCGCCCGCGTTTCGTTCGTGCCGCGCAGATGTATTGGAAGATCGACCCTTCGCCGAAAATGTGCAAGTCAACGTCCTGCGGTCTGTCGTTCTTCAAGTAAACACTGCCGTCGTTTGAACGTTTGCGCCACGTGCCCTTCGTGCGCGAAATGTACGAGTTCAACACGCTCAGCCGGCTCTTGAGGAAAGTTTTGCGCCGCTTGATGTCGTCGTGATAATTGACGAGCCGCACGAAAATCATCGCAAGAATCGCCGCGACAATGTACAGGTGATGTATGTCTTTGTCCCAAGCAAAGCCGAAACTTGCAACCGCCGCCGCGAAAACAATCGTGCGCGCCCAAACAATTTCTTTGCCGCGCTTGTGCAACGACTTCTGTTCGGCAAGGTCAATTTCGCGTTCGTTGTCGTAGAATTTTCTGTTCAAGTTGCGCCTCCGTGACGTCGAAAGTTTTCGTAATTGTAACCTGCCGTTCAAGCCGTGTCAAAAAAAATCCCCGCCGTTTGCGACGGGGACAACGTGACTGATTTATTTCATCAGCGACCGTCTGTTTAACGGGCGACCGGCTTCCTGCGTGCAGATAAGTTCAACACGAGGCACGTTAAGAATCTCTGCGCCTTTGTACTGCCAACGACGTTATTGCCCGACCTGTAGACGTAAACATAAGTGTCGCCGTGCTTGACTTCGTTGCTTTTTTGCATTGATCGCGTTTCGACACGTAAATCGACCAATTAACCAATTCTTATGTCCGTGCAGAAAATATTGGGACGTGAAACGGCGAGCCGAACGGGTATTCGGCTAAAAGTTTCGCAAGCAATTCATTAGAAATTATTGTGCGCTTGACGAAGTTGCGCGGCGCGTTTTTCAAGACTTTGATATACGTGACGGGATTCGACGAAATCAGCTGTGCGGGGTAGACGGCATAATCCAAAGTTTCAAGAATAAGCGAATATGCGACCCGCATTGAGCTGTAAGAAAATTCAAGTTCGACAAGTTTGCGTATCCACGCGTCAAGCATTGCCGGCGTTAAGTCTTGAACTTTAACGTCACCCAAATACGGCGAAATCCGATTGTGGAATTTGAAACGATAAGTTTGCAGTGACGACGTTATTAAGCCACGCGGCGCGTATTTTCTGTGTTACGTCACGGGAGCCGAATATCTTTGCCTGCCGACGATTGACGACGTGCACGACGGAGTTATCGTCAGCCGAATTGCCGCACATGCCGCCGACATTGTCAAAGGTGTCAAAGGTGCCCGCGATTGGGATTTACAGATGGCTCGCGCACGCAAAGTTCTTGATTGGGACGCGCAGATTAACTTGGCGATTGACCCAGAACTTGCCCGAAAGAAACGCGGCGCACGCAACAAAGTCGACGAAGATGCCTGCTCCATGTGCGGCGATTATTGCGCGGTGAAACTCGTCGGCAAGTACTTCGACGCGCCCGACTGTCCGTGCAACGATTGAACGACCGTCAAGCGAAACTCCGGCCGTCATGGATGACGGCCGCTCCGCTTGCGCGTGATACAGGATGTATCACAGCAAGCGCAGTTTCTTTTGGTTACTTTTCTTTGCTGCCAAAGAAAAGTAACACGACACACGCAGGAAAATCGCGGCGGCAAGCGAATCAGCACGTGACAATCCATCTTAAGGAGGCAACCTTTCCATGGAAACACTTATCGGCATATGCGGCTTTTTGTGCATGGCGGCAATTATGTTGTCGCTGTTCAAAAGTAAAACCGTGCCTGCCGTCGCGTTTATTTTGTTCCCGACAATCCTCGGAATACTTCTAACGACGGGGGATACTACAGCGTTACAGACATCGGTAACCTAATCAAGGCGGGCTTCAACAGTACCGCACCGACTGCCGCGCTGTTCGTGTTCAGCGTGCTTTATTTCAGCGTGATGAACGAGGCGGGCATGTTCGACGTTATAGTTGACGCCTTGACGCGACATATCGGCACAAGCGTTATCGGCGTGACAATGATAACGACGCTTTTAACGCTTGTCGCGCACTTGGACGGCAGCGGCGCATCGACATTTCTAATCGTTATACCCGCAATGTTGCCGATTTATCGAAAGCTGAACATGCGCACGACGACACTTTTGCGCGTCATGGTTCTGCCGATGGGAATAATGAACTTGATGCCGTAGGCAGGTCCGACTGTGCGTGCGGCGACGGTTTTGGGCACGGAGGCGAGCGTCCTTTGGCAAATGATTCTGCCCGTGCAAATATTCGGCGTCATAATCTGTTTGGCTCACGGCTTACTTGCGGGCATTCAAGAAAAACGGCTCGGCGCAGGTCTCATCAGCGGACAAGATTTTAAATCGCCCGAAGTCACCGATAAATCTTCACGCGACAAAAAAATTTTTATCTTCAATGTGCTGTTAACGCTTGCCGTTATCGCCGCGCTGATTGTCACAAAAATTCCCGATTACGTGCCGTTCATGGTCGGCTTATCGTTGGCACTCATTGCGAATTACGGACTCGACGCGAAGACTCACAAGAAAATCATAACTGCACACGCCGCGCCCGCGCTCATGATGTGTTCGACACTTTTGGCGGCGGCAGTTTTGATGGGCATCTTTGTTAAGGAAGTGACGGTTGACGGCGCGAAAATTCCGAGCGTGATTAATTGCATGTCCAACCTTGTCACGCTGATTTTGCCCGAAACTTTCGGCGAACACCTGCCCGTTGTAATCGGCGTGCTCAGTGTACCGCTGGCGTTGATTTTCGACACCAACAGTTATTTTTACGGCATGTTGCCCGTTATGATCGGTATCGGGGAAAATTTTGACGTCAGTGCCGAAAGCATAACCGCAGCCATGCTGATTTGCCGCAACTGCGCGACGTTTATCAGCCCGATGGTTCCTGCCGCGCTGTTGGGCGTCGGGCTTGCCGAAGTCGACATCAAAGAGCACATCAAGGCTTCGTTCGGCTTCACGTGGCTTTTGTCGATAATCTGTTTGAGCTTCGCCGCGTTGATAAAAATTATTCCGCTGTGACGTCGACAATATCATTGCAGGAAAAATTTTTCGGCGGCAGAATATTCGATTGACAATCAATCTTGAGGAGGCAACCTTTCCATGAACAACGTCACTAAAATAGGCTTGCTCGGCGCGGGAACAATCGGCGGCTCCGTTATCGAAGTTTTGCAGAACAACCGCGACATTATCGCGCAACGGGCGAACACCGCGCTTGAGATAAAAAACATTCTCGTCCTGCCGCGAGAACTTGACGGTCTTCGTCAACGCGGATTGCCCGCCACGGACAACTACAACGACATTTTGAACGACCCCGAAATTAAAATCGTCGTCGAACTCATGGGCGGCGTCAAACCCGCTAAAGAATTCATCTTGGACGCAATGGCGCACGGCAAACACGTCGTCACCGCGAATAAAGACGTCGTCGCGCAATTCGGTCACGACCTTTTTGACGCGGCGGAAGCTCATCAAATCGATTTCCTGTTCGAGGCGGCTGTCGGCGGAGCAATTCCGATTATCATGCCGCTGAAACGTTCGCTCACCGCAAACAAAATCACCGAAGTTCTCGGCATCGTCAACGGCACGACGAATTACATGCTCACGAAGATGGCCGAAGACGGCGCGGATTACGACACGGTTCTCAAAGAGGCGCAGGCTCACGGTTACGCCGAACGCAACCCCGAAGCCGACGTTGAGGGCAAGGACGCCGCCCGCAAAATCGCGATTCTTGCGTCGATTGCGTTCAACAGCCGCGTCAAGTTCGAGGACGTTTCAGTCGAAGGCATAACGAAAATCACGCCCGAAGACATTCAATACGCCGACAATCTCGGTTACGTCGTGAAACTTTTGGCTGTCGGGCGCGACACCGATCTTGGCGTCGACGTGCGTGTCAATCCCGTGTTTTTGTCGAAAGATCATCCGCTCGCGTCGGTCAGCGGTGTGCTCAACGCGATTTTCGTTCGCGGCTACCCGATTGAAGAGGCAATGTTCTTCGGCCCCGGCGCAGGCAAACCCACGGCGTCGGCAGTTGTCAGCGACATCATCGAAATTGCTCGCGGACTGCAACGCGGCGCGGCGGGTCGTTTCGGTTGCACGTGCTATCACCACAGACAAATTTGCCCTGTCGAAGAAACCGTGTCGAGTTATTACATTCGCTTGCTCGTCGAAGATAAACCCGGTGTTCTCGGCAAAATCGCGACGACGTTCGGCAATGTTGACGTGAGCTTGAAATCCGTCGTGCAGACGAAGGCGAATCTTGACGCGCATGTTGAAATTGTCGTTATAACGCACGCCGTCAAGCACAAAAATATTTTGGAGGCGGAAGCGGCGTTGAAGTGCTTGTCGGTTGTCGACGAAATCTTCAACGTGATTCGCGTCGAGTGACTGCCATGAAGAAAAAATTTCCCGACAGAAACCGCGTGACGGTTCGCGTGCCCGGCACGTCGGCGAATTGCGGCCCCGGCTTCGACTGCCTCGGTCTCGCGACGACGATTTATAATTATTTGGACTTGACGCTGATTCGCTCGTCGAAAGTTATTGTCGAGGCTTCGGGCGAAGGTGCCGACAAAGTTCCACGCGGCAGAAAAAATCTTGCGTGGCAAGCCGTGCGAAAACTTTTGGAAGTCACGGGTCACGACGAATTCAAAGGCGCGATTATCCGCATGAAAAATCACGTGCCGCTGTCTCGCGGGCTCGGTTCCAGTTCGACGGCGATTGTCGCGGGCTTGACGGCGGCAAATGAAATCGTCGGCTCACCGCTCAACCGCAACGAACTTTTGAAACTCGCCACGCAACTTGAAGGTCACCCCGACAACGTCGCGCCCGCAATTTTCGGCAACTTCACGGTCAGCGTCATGGACGGCGGCGAAGTTCAAACATTTTCGTTCCGCCCGCGAATCAAGCTGAAACTCGTCGTCGCCGTGCCCGACTTCGAGTTGTCGACGAAACTTGCGCGAAAAGTTTTGCCGCAAAAAGTTTCGCGTGCCGATGCAATTTTCAACATCAGCCGCGCATCAATGTTGGTCGCCGCTTTGGTCGAAGGTCGCGAAGAACTTTTGCCACTTGCCTTCGACGACGCGATTCACCAGCCGTATCGCAAAAAACTCGTGCCCGGCATGACGGAAGTTTTCGACGCGGCACGAAACGCAGGTGCTCTCGGCGCGGCAATTTCGGGCGCAGGTTCATGTTTAATCGCGTTCACGTCGGTCAAGCACGGTTGCGAAAACGAAATCGCTTCGGCAATGGTCGCGGCGTTCAAAGCTCACAATGTCGAGTCGCGGGCGTTGATTCTCAACGTCGACACTCGCGGCGCGCAGGTTATCCACGGTTAAATCACGGAGGTCATCGAAATGAAAATCGCAGTTGTTGCAGCAGCGGGCAAGGCAGGTCGCAAAATCGTCGCGGAGGCCACCAATCGCGGCTTCGAGGTCACGGCTTTTGTTCGGCGACGCGGTCAAATCGTCGACGGCGCGAAACACACCGTTGTTAAAGACATCATGGAGTTGACGGCCGACGACTTGAAAGGCTTCGACGCGATTGTCGACGCTTTCGGCACGTTCACGCCCGAAACTCTTCCGCTTCACACGACGACCAGTCAACACCTGTGCGACATCTTGAGCGGCTCGGACACGCGGCTTTTGATTATCGGCGGCGCGGGCAGTCTTTACGTCGACAAGGAGCACAAAACTCAGCTGTTCACGACGCCAGACTTTCCCGCAGCTTACGTCCCGACGGCTCAGGCTCAGGCGAACGAACTTGCCGAACTTCGCAAGCGCGACGACGTGAAATGGACATTTGTAAGTCCCGCGTGTGACTTTCAGGCGGACGGCGAACGCACGGGCAAATATCTCCTCGGCGGCGAAGAACTCATCTTCAACGCGGCGGGCGAAAGCGTCATCAGTTACGCAGATTTTGCCGTCGCAATGGTTGACGAAATTGCTGGCGGCAACCACGTCAAACAACGTATCGGCGTCGTAAAGGCTTAACGTCGCGGCTTGAAACTGAACGCGCAATGAATTACAATCCCTCAAAAACGGAGGGATTTTTTTTTGGACGGCACAATCAGCAACGTCGCGGCGGGCAGCTTGGCGGAAGAACTCGAACTTGCGGCGGGCGACAAAATTTTGGCGGTCAACGGTCACAAGCCGACCGACATTATCGACTTGAGTTTTCAGCTTGCCGAAGAGGACATCGAACTTTTGATTGAGCACGCGGACGGCACTCGCGAAGTTGTCGCCTTCGATAAAGACGTTGACGAAGAACTTGGCGCGGAATTTTCGTCGGCTGTCTTCGACGGCGTGCGGCGGTGCAAGAATCACTGCGTCTTCTGCTTCGTCGACATGATTGCCCCGAACATGCGCGACACGCTTTCGGTCAAGGACGACGATTATCGGTTGAGTTTTCTGTTCGGCAACTTCATCACGCTCACGAATATGACGCCGAAAGATTTCCGCCGAATCAAGCAGTTTCACCTGTCGCCGCTGTTCGTGTCCGTGCACGCAATGAATCCCGAACTTCGCGCAAAAATTCTTCGGACGTCGGCGGGCGCGAAAATCAACGAGCAACTCGACGAACTCGAACGTGCGGGCGTCGAATATCACACGCAGGTTGTCTTGTGCAAAGACTTAAACGACGGCGCGGAGCTTGACTTCACAATCGCGCAGATTTTGAAACGTCGGCCGCACGCGCAAAGTTTGGCGATTGTTCCCGTCGGCGTCACGCGTCACCGCCGCGACAAGTTTCCGCTCAAGCAATTCGACAAAACTTCCGCCGCCGAAGTCATCGCGCAGGTCGAACGTTACCAAAAAAAATCCCGTGCGGAGACGGGGCGGACGTTCGTTTATTTGGGCGACGAATTTTATTTTCTTGCCGAGAAAGATTTTCCGCCTGCGGAGTTTTACGACGACTTCCCGCAGATTGAAAACGGTATCGGCATGACGCGCAATTTCGTCGACGAATGGTTTTCACTGAAACCTGACACCCGGCACCTGACACCTGCCGTTGACGTTGTTTGCGGCACGTCGATTGCCAAAGTTTTCAAGACGTTGACCGCTGACATGCCGAATGTGCGGATTGTGCCCGTCGCGAATAAATTTTTCGGCGAACGCGTGAACGTGTCGGGCTTGCTCACGGGCGGCGACATTATCGACGCGCTGAAAAATTTGGACGGCTCACGCGACATGATTTTAATTCCGTCAACTGCGCTCAAGTCGGGCGAAGAAATTTTCCTCGACGACGTGACGATTGACGACCTGCGAAAAATTTTTGCGCCCGCGAAAGTCCTGCCGATTCACGACGGCGCACACTTCCGACGCGTTTTGACCGAAGCGCAACGCTGACCGGCCGTCATGGATGACGGCCGCAATCCGCCTGTCGCACGATACAGGATGTATCGTAGCAGGCGCGTCTTTCTTTGCTACTTTCTTTCCACGCGGAAAGAAAGTAGACCACACACACGAAACTTGAAAGGTGACTGATTCAATGAGCAAACCGATTGTTGCCGTCGTCGGGCGACCGAATGTCGGCAAGTCCACGCTGTTCAACCAGATTGGCAAGCGGCGACTTTCGATTGTCGACGACATGGCGGGCGTCACCCGCGACCGAATTTACATGGACGCCGTTTGGCTCAACCGCGAATTCACGCTTGTCGACACGGGTGGCATCGAAATCAAGTCCGCCGACAAAATGTTGACGCAGATTCGCACGCAAGCCAAAATCGCCGCCGACGAAGCCGACGTGATTGTTTTCGTCGCGGACGGACGTGCGGGCTTGACTGCCGACGATGAAGCCGTTGCCAAATTCCTGCGCGGCTCGAACAAACCGATTGTCCTTGCCGTGAACAAAATCGACGACGTGCGCCAGAACGGCGACATTTACGAGTTTTACAATTTGGGCTTGGGCGAACCGATTGGCATTTCCGCAAGCAACGCGCTCAACTTGGGCGACCTGCTCGACGCCGTCGTAAAAAATTTCCCGTCGACCGAAGACGAAGCTCGCGACGAAGACGAAATCCGAATTGCGGTTATCGGGCGGCCGAACGTCGGGAAATCTTCGCTGGTCAACGCAATGCTCGGCGAAGAGCGCGTTATCGTCAGCGACGTGCCCGGCACGACCCGCGACGCAATCGACACGCACTTTTTCGCGGACGGGACGAAATTCACGCTGATTGACACGGCGGGCATGCGGCGCAAGTCCAAAATTGATGAACCCGTTGAACGTTACAGCGTGATTCGTTCACTGCGTGCCATTGACCGTGCGGACGTTGTCTTGATGTTGATTGAGGCTCCCGTCGGCGTCACCGAACAGGACAAAAAAATCGCGGGCTACGCGCACGATTCGGGCAAAGGCTGCGTTATCGTCGTCAACAAGTGGGACATTTTCCCGAACAAGCACGACCGTTCGACGAACCGTTTCACCGACGACCTGCGCGAACGTCTCGGCTTTCTGCAATATGCGCCCGTGGTTTACGTCAGTGCCTTGACGGGACAGCGCGTCGACCGCGTGACGGAGCTGGTTAAATTCGTCGCGGAACAACAGTCAATGCGCATTCAAACGAGCGTGCTCAACGAACTGATTCGCGACGCGGTTGCCGTCAATCCGCCGCCGTCGAAAAAAGGCAAGTCCGCGAAAATTTTCTTCGTCACGCAAGCCGACATTCGCCCGCCGCGATTTATTCTGTTCGTCAACGAACCGGAACTGATGCATTTTTCGTACCTGCGATTTATCGAAAATCGACTGCGCGAAAGTTTCGGCTTCGAGGGCACGCCGCTCAAATTCGCTGTTCGCAAGCACAAGCAAACCGACGAGTCACTTTGAAAATTCGTCGTCAGCGGCAAACACAAGCAAACCGCCGCCGAACAATAACAAACGCGACACGAAACAATATCGATTGCTTATGGACGAACGAATTCGACCGTGTTATACTGCGCCTCGTTCCAAGGGATTGGAGATATTCGACAGGAGGCGTTGACCCATGAAGAAATTCTTCAAAGACGATGTCCTCGTCGCGAGCGCGGCACTTCTTGCTTGTTCGTTGGCGATCGGTCTGGCATACGTCTATGCGATTGATAAATTGATTTGATGACCGAAACCCCCTCCTCTGCGGCAAGAAGTCTTCGCGACGGACGCACGTTTGTCGTCGGCACGCATTGAGACTTTGAGCCGTAAACGACTTTAACGCAACAAAATACCCCCCCACAAAAATTACCCCGCCGAGCGAATCGACGGGGAATTTTTTTTGCGTGACGTCAAGTCGCGGCGACAACTTATGCGACGGTTGCCGACGGACAAACTTTCGACAGCGGGCACACGTCACATTTCGGTTTGCGCGCCGAACAAATTTCGCGCCCGTGCCAAATCAACCAGTGATGCGCGTCCGACCACTTTTCGCGAGGAATGAGCTGTTGCAGGCCGCGTTCGACTTCCAACGGCGTTTTGCCTTCCGCAAGCTTCAAGCGATTCGACAGGCGGAAAACGTGCGTGTCGACGGCAATGGCGGGCACCTTGAACGCGACGCTTGTGACGACGTTTGCGGTCTTTCGTCCGACGCCGGGCAACTTGATGAGTTCGTCGAATTCGTGCGGGACTTCGCCATTGTAAGTGTCGAGCAAAATTTTCGACGTGGCGAAGATGTGTTTTGCCTTCGACTTCGACAAACCGCACGGGCGAATAATTTCTTCGAGCCGCGCTTGACCCAGTTGCAAAATTTTTTCGGGCGTGTTTGCCGTCGCGAACAAAACTTGCGTGACTTCGTTGACGCGCTTGTCCGTGCACTGCGCCGACAGAATCACCGCGATTAAAAGTTCAAACGCCGAGCCGAATTTCAGTTGCGGAACCGCACCGCGATAAGTTTCTTCGAGCAGCCGCAGTTCTTCGCGCCGAAAGTCTTCAGTCACAATTAACCAACTCCAAATAAGGCAGCTCCTTGAAGCCGAGCCGCTTGTAAATGTTCAAAGCCGACGCGTTGTCCGCCGACGCCTCAAGCCGAAAAATTTTGTCGGGGTACAGCTCCTTGACGTGGCGGATAAACTTCGTGCCGACGCCGTGCCCACGAAAATCTTCCGCGACGAAAATATCTTCAATCCAAATGCATTCGCCGCCGAATTCGGTCGAGTAACCGCGAGCTGTCATGCCGTAGCCGACAACTTCACCGTCCGCGACGAAAACAAAGCCGTCGAGGTAAGGCGAACCGCCAAGACAGTTTTCGACGTTCGCCGCGAAAATTTTTTCGGAACCGTCGGTTAAGACTGCGGGCGACGTGTAAAAATTGCGCATCATGTCCGCGACAATTTCGGCGTCGTCGCGCTGAATTTTCCTGATGATAACGTTCATGTCAACTCCAATTGAAGCGAAACTCCGGCCGTCATGGATGACGGCCAAACCGCTTGCGCGTGATACAGGATGTATCACAGCAAGCGCAGTTTTCTTTGGTTACTTTCTTTTGCTGCCAAAAGAAAGTAACAAACAACGCGTTAATTTGTCAAACTTCGCACGGGCGCGGGAATTCGTCCGCCGCGAGCAATGAACGCCTCCGAACTCCACTGATTTTTGACGGGCACGACGGGGCAGTAACCGAGCAAGCCGCCGAATTCGACGGTATCGCCGACTTTCGCATTCGGCACGGGAATCAAGCGCACGGCAGTAGTTTTGTTGTTGACGACGCCGATAGCCGCTTCGTCCGCGATAATCCCGCTCAACGTCGCCGCGCTCACGTCGCCCGAAACGGCAATCATGTCCAAGCCGACCGAACAAACGCAAGTCATTGCTTCGAGCTTTTCAATCGACAGGGAACCTTGCTTGACCGCGTGAATCATGCCTTCATCTTCGCTGACGGGAATGAACGCGCCGCTCAAGCCGCCGACGTGTGAACTTGCCATAAGTCCGCCTTTTTTGACCGCGTCGTTAAGCAGTGCAAGAGCCGCCGTCGTGCCCGGTGCTCCGCAAGCTTCGAGTCCCATCTCTTCGAGAATTCGAGCAACCGAATCGCCGACAGACGGCGTGGGCGCAAGCGAAAGATCAATTATCCCGAACGGCACGCCGAGTCGACGCGACGCTTCCTGCGCGACAAGCTGACCGACGCGAGTAATCTTGAACGCGGTCTTTTTGACAGTTTCGGCAACTTCGGTGAAGTTTGCGCCCTTCAAGTCTTCAAGCGCGTGTTTGACGACGCCGGGGCCGCTGACTCCGACATTGATGACTTTGTCGGGTTCGCTCACGCCGTGGAACGATCCCGCCATAAACGGATTGTCTTGCGGCGCATTGGCGAAAATTACCAACTTCGCGCAACCGATGGCTTGCCTGTCGCGGGTAAGTTCGGCCGTCCGCTTGATGACTTCGCCCGCTTCACGAACGGCGTCCATGTTAATGCCGGCTTTCGTCGAGGCAAGATTAATCGACGCGCAAACCAAATCCGTCGACGCCAAAGCTTGCGGAATTGATTCAATCAAAATCCTGTCGCCCGACGTGTAACCTTTTTCGACAAGCGCGCTGAATCCGCCGATAAAATTCACGCCGACAGCTTTTGCGGCACGGTCGAGAGTTTCGGCGACGGGCACATAACTTTCCGCCTTGCAACTGTCCGCGACGATAGCCACGGGCGTGACGGAAATTCGCTTGTTGATAATCGGCACGCCGTATTCAGCTTCGATGTCTTCGCCCGTCTTGACGAGGAACTCCGCCGACTTCGTGATTTTGTCGTAAACGTTGCGGCAAAAGTCGCGCATGTTCGGATGTGCACAGTCGCGCAGGGAAATGCCCATTGTTATCGTGCGCACGTCGAGTTTGTTTTCGGTTATCATGCGGTTTGTTTCGAGAATGTCTTCAATCGTTATCAAAGCTCACACCTCAAATCTTGTGCATGACGTCGAAGATGTCCTGGTGTTGCGTCTTGATTTCGACGCCGATTGACTCGCCTTGTTCGCGAAGTTTTCGTTGTAGGTCGACGAGCTGAATTTTGCTTTCCGACGCTTCGGCGAACAGAATCATGTTGAAGAATCCGTTCAGGATGTTTTGGTTGATGCTCAAGATGTTGACGTTGTTGTCCGCCAAAATCTTCGTAACGCTTGCGATAATGCCGATTCGGTCTTTGCCGACGACGGTCACGATTAATTTCATGTGCGGTGCCTCCCGTTGAAAATTTCCGTCATTATAGCAACTGTTGCCGGCGTTGGCAAAACAAGTTGGCGGTTGATTAAATCTGCCGTCGACGCGTTGACAGTGCAAGCCGGTTTAAGTAGAATTCAATCACGAAAATTTTTCGCGAGGAGGTTGTTTATCGTGAAGTTCACAAAGAAATTTGCGGCGTGGTTGACCGTGTTCGTCTTCGCGCTGACAATGTCGACGGTTGCTTTCGCGGCCGACGGCGTCGACTGGGAACGCGGCGTTGTTCGTGCTACGGGTGTCGGCGCGGGCAAATCTTCTTTCCGCAAGACAAAGCCCGGCATCTACCGTCAACAAGCGAAACGTGCCGCGACAATGGACGCTCAACGAAACTTGGCGGAATTCGTCAAAGGCGTGCGCGTCACTTCCGATTCAACGATTAAAGACTTGGAACTTGAAAACGACAACGTTCGCACACGCGTCGACACAATCATAAGCGGCATGAGCGAAGTCAGCTCCCAATATTCCGAAAGTGACGGCACGTATGAAGTCGTCTTGGAAATGCCGCTGTTCGGCGGAAACAATTCGCTGTCCGACGCCGCGTTTCTGCCGTTCAAAGACGAGCCGAAGACCGATTTTCCCGCGCCCGTCAATGTCAACGTCGTCAACGAGCCGACCGTCGTCAATCAGCAGTACACGGGCTTGGTTATCGATTGCCGCGGCATGAACATCAACTGCGTCATGAGCCCCGTCATCAAGAATGCGGACGGCACGAAGATTTACGGGCACATGAACCTTGACATCGACAAAGTTATCGCAATGGGCATGGCGGCTTACGCTTCCGACGCCAACGATCAAACCGGCCGTTCGCGTGCGGGTGCCAATCCGCTTGTCGTCAAAGCCGTGCGCCTCGACGACTTCAACGCCAATCCCGTCGTGTCCGTCGCGGACGCCGACAAAATTCTTGCCGCCAACAGTCACGACAGATTTTTGGACAACTGCGCGGTCGTCTTCATAAAGTAAATCGTCACACGCAAACAACGGGCTTCGACTTCGTGTCGGGGCTTTTTGATTGCGCATGTCGACAAACGACGGCGTGCGTACTTCGTCAAGTAAAGTTTTTCGCTGTAAACGACTGCGGCTGTCGAAACATCACGGGTGACACCAACTGTTCCGCCGCTTTTAAAGCGGTCGCGGTCGTCTTCATAAAGTAAATCGTCACACGCAAACAACGGGCTCCGACTTCGTGTCGGGGCTTTTTGATTGCAAGCATTCGTCGCTTCGAGTCGGTTTGCTCGTTAATTTGAGTTTGTCGCTTACGTTACTTTTCTTTTGGCGCAAAAGAAAAGTAACCAAAAGAAAACAGCCCGCGTTAATGCATCCTGCATTAAGGCGCGGGCGGCGGCCGTCATCCATGACGGCCGGATTGCACGACAGAAAACTTTTGTGCAAATGAAAAATACCTGCTATAATCGGCGCAAACAAATTTTTTCGGGAGCGATTGACATGACAAGAATTCTGCTCGCCGAGGACGACAGCCGCCTTGGCAAACTTGTCGAGTACATGCTGGCTCAAAATAAATTCAGCGTCGAATGGATAACCAACGGCGCGGATATTTTCGAGTATGCGATGTATTCGGAGTACGACATTTTGATTCTGGATTGGATGATGCCCAACGTTTCGGGTTTGGACGCCTGCCGACAACTGCGCGAAGCCGGTTACGAACGTGCGATTATCATGCTCACGGCGAAAGACACCGTCGAAGATCGCGTTATGGGCTTGGACGCGGGCGCGGACGATTATCTCGTCAAGCCGTTTGAATTCAACGAACTGCTGGCACGCCTGCGCGCTTTGGCTCGCCGTTCGACGCAAAAAATTCAGCAGGAAGTTGTTGAAATCGGCGACTTCACGCTAAACCGCACGACCAAAGTTCTCAAGCGCAAAGACCAGGTGATTCAGCTGTCGCCGCGTGAATTCCAAATCTTTGACTTACTCGCGCAGAATTTGGGCGTCGTCGTGCCGCGTGACATTATCCTTGACCGCATTTGGGGACTTGAACGCGACATCACGTCGAACAACATTGATTCGTACATGAAAATTTTGCGCAAGAAGTTGACCGAAGTCGACGGCTCAATCGCGATTAAAACCGTGCGCGGGATTGGTTACCGACTTGAAGCTTGAGGCTTGACTGATGGAAATTTTCGGGCGCTCACGTCGACAGCTCGCCTTCGCGTACGCGCTGATTATGTGCGTCTTCCTTGCGGTGATAATTTTCGTCGTGCACATGGCAATGAACTGGTCAATGTTCTCCGAACAGGCGCAGGAACTTTCCGACGCGACAGAAGGCGTCGCCGAAGTGCAAATGTTTTACCTGCAAAATCCCGCCGCCGCCGTCGACGAAAACCGTTACTTCAAAAGTGCGAACGACAGATTGTTTTTCTACATCTTCAGCGCGGACAAGCAACTCGTTCGCTTTGAACGCGCAAGTTTTCGCATTGAGCCGTTCGTCATGAGCGTTATCGAAAGCTGGAACATCGACGAAGGCGAAGTTGAAGTTTTCCGCCACTCGAACGAAACCGGGCAACTTAACACCGTGATGATGACCTCGAAGCGAATTTCTTTCGACGGGCGCGAACAAATTATTTTCGTCGGCAAGGACGTGACAGCGCTTTATTCCGGCCTCGAAAAGGCAACTTACGCGCAAGGTTTTCTCGGATTCGTCGCGCTGTTGATTGCGTCGGGTATCGGCTATTACATGGCGGGTCGTGCGCTCGTGCCGCTCAAAGACGCTTACGAAAAGCAGAAACAATTCGCCGCAGACGCGTCACACGAACTGCGAACGCCGCTTGCGGTTGTCATGGCGTCGGCTGATTTACTGCTTGCAGACCCGTCGATTGAAAATCCGTTCCTGCGTCAAGTGCTTGAAGATTTGAAGTCCGAAGTCAAAAAGATGACCAACCTCGTCAGCGATTTGCTTATGGTTGCCCGCTCCGACAACAACGCGCTCAAAGTCAAAATTCAACGCGTCGACTTGACCGCGATTCTCGAACAGGTCGTGCGCACGATGAAGCCGATTGCCGAAAAGAAAAATATTCTCCTGCTCGGCGAAGAGTTCCGAAAAGTCTTCGTCAACTGCGACGAACAGAAGATTAAGCAGCTCGCGATTATTCTTGTCGACAACGCGATTAAATACACGCCGTCGGGCGGCAGCGTGCTCGTTCGTTTTGAAAGCGCGGACGACACGCGGGCAATTTTTTCCGTCGCGGATTCGGGCGTCGGTATCGCCGAAGAAGATCTCGACAAAGTCTTTGAACGATTTTATCGCGTCGACAAAGCCCGTTCACGCGAAATGGGCGGCAACGGTCTCGGTCTTGCCATTGCGTCCGAAATTGTCAAGTTGCACGAAGGAAAAATTTCCGTGGCGTCGCGGCTCGGCGAAGGCACAAAGTTTACCGTTGAGCTGAGAATCAACCTGAAAAAATAAATCCCCGTCACATGCGGGGAATTTTTTTTGTGCGCGTCAACCGCCGACAATTTTTTTCAAGCCAAGATATATCGCAAGCAAGCCGAAAGCAATTCCCGCCGTGATGACGAATGACCGCTTGCCGCCGCTCATTTGCACGCGACCGTTCAACTTGTCGGGATTGATTTTCGCGAAGCCGTAAGTCAGCAACAGACAGAGTGCGCCCTCGAACAAATACGTTTCCGCGAAGGTGTGAACATGTCGCCTTAAACTTCTTGCGGCGTCGAAGTCGTAACTGCTAAAAATCCAGTAAGCCGACGCGCCGATAAAAGTCAGCACCCACACAATCAGCGATACGAACGCAAGAAAATTTTCGTCGACCATGTCAAGGACGCGTTGCCTTGCGCTCGTCAACATTTTGAACAGACCGTAAACGCTCAGCAAAAAACACACGCCGCCGAAGCACATCAAAATCACGTCAATCATTGCAATCGCTCCGAAATTTGCCGCAAGAATTCTTCGGCGAAGTCGGGCGCGTCCGAACACGTCACGAAGTTGCCGCGAAGATTTTTCGGCGAAAACGCAACGTCGGCAAGCTCAAGCATCGGTAAATCAATTTCGCTGTCGCCCGCGCAAAAAATTTTGTCCGCAGAAAGTTTGTCCGCCAACTTCGCCAACGCCGCGCCTTTGTTGAGTTTCGGCGGGAACAGGTAAATTTTCTTGCCCGTT
>CAMUZU010000027.1 GCA_947165295.1 uncultured Selenomonadales bacterium
CTCGAACTGCACGGATTATCAGGCTCGTCGCGCAAATATCAAGTTCCGCCGCGACGCGAAGTCCAAGCCCGAATTCGTTCACACGCTCAACGGCTCAGGAATTGCCGTCGGACGCACCGTCGCCGCGATTCTCGAAAACTGTCAGCAGGCGGACGGCTCCGTCAAAATCCCGAAAGCTCTCGTCCCGTACATGGGCGTTGAAGCAATTAGTAATGCGTAATGCGAAATGCGCAATGGTTTGTCGTCGTCGTCGACTGCGGTCGGCGATTTTTTTCTTTACAAGCACGCCGCGTTGTGACACAATGACAACCGTTCACCCAAAAAAGTTTCACATTTGTTTGGAGGCAGTACCATGAAGATTTACAACAGTGTCACGGAATTAATCGGCAATACCCCGTTGCTCGACGCGAAAAATTTTGCGGCGGCCGTCAACTTCAACGGGCGGTTGCTCGTCAAGCTCGAATATTTCAATCCCGCCGGCTCCGTCAAAGACCGTATCGCAAAAGCCATGATTGAACAGGCGGAACGCGACGGCAAACTTAAACCCGACAGCGTCATCATCGAACCGACTTCGGGCAACACGGGCATTGGGCTTGCAAGTTTCGCGGCGGCTCGCGGTTACCGTGCGATTTTCACCATGCCCGAAACAATGAGCGTCGAACGTCGCCAACTGCTCAAAGCTTACGGCGCGGAAATCGTCTTGACCGACGGCTCCAAAGGCATGAAAGGCGCAATCGCCAAGGCCGAAGAACTCGCCGCCGAAATTCCGAACGCGTTCATTCCGTCGCAGTTCACCAATCCCGCGAACCCGCAGGCGCATTTCGACACGACGGGCGTTGAAATTTGGCGCGACACGGACGGCAACGTTGATGTTTTCGTCGCGGGCGTCGGCACGGGCGGAACTCTTTCGGGCGTCGGCAAGTTCCTCAAGTCGAAGAATCCCGACGTGAAAATTATCGCCGTCGAACCTGCAACGTCGCCTGTCCTGTCGCAAGGCAAGTCCGGCGCACACAAAATTCAAGGTATCGGCGCGGGCTTCGTCCCCGACACGCTCGACGTGAACATTTACACCAAAGTCGTCCCCGTCGAAAACGAAGACGCCTTCAAGTATGGCAAACTGTTCGCTCGCTCCGAAGGCGTGCTTGTCGGAATTTCGTCGGGTGCGGCTCTGTCGGCTGCCGTCGAACTGTCCAAGCGTGACGAATTCGCGGGCAAAACTTTCGTAGTGTTGCTCCCCGACACCGGCGACCGTTACTTGTCGACCGCGCTGTTCGCCGACTGATTAAACGTCACGGGCAACGTTGTTCGCCAATTAATACACGAAGTCACGGGCGGTCTTGATTGATTCAAGGCCGTCTTTTTGTTGAAAGGAGACTGCATATGACAAACCTTGACCGTATCGCCGAAATTTTTCCCGAATGCGTGACCGAAACCGAAGTTGACGGCAAGCTCACCCGCGCAATCAATTTCGACACACTGCGGCAACTTTTGAGCGACGAACTCACCGACGGGCGCGAAGCTTACGAATTCACTTTCGTCGGCAAGAAACGCGCTCAACTCGACGCACACGCCGCCACGTCAAAAACTTTGCGTCCCGACCGAAACTTGAGCCGCGACTTCGACACGACGCAAAATCTTTATATCGAAGGCGACAACCTCGACGCGCTGAAAATCTTGACGGAGAGTTATCTCGGACGCGTCAAGCTGATTTACATTGACCCGCCGTATAACACGGGCAACGACTTCATCTACCGCGACAACTTCAAGCAGAGCGAATCCGACTTCGACGACGCTGCGGGCAATGTCGACGGCGACGGCAACCGTCTGCGCAAGAATCCCGAATCGAACGGCCGCTTTCACTCCGACTGGTGCGCAATGATTTACGCTCGGCTTGCGTTGGCGAAACATTTCCTCAGCGATAACGGCGTGATTTTCATTTCGATTGACGACCACGAACAGGCGACGCTCAAGCTTATCTGCGACGAACTCTTCGGCGAAAAAAATTTTGTCGCGCAGTTTACTTGGCGGCGACGTTCGGGCGCGAACGACGCAATCAACAACGTTTCGATTGACCACGAATATGTTCTTGCTTACGCGAAGGACGCGACGGCTTTCACGTTGAACGGCGTTGTCAAAGACTTCGAGAGTTACGCCAATCCCGACGACGACCCGCGAGGCGAATGGACACGCGGCGATTTGACGTGCGGCAAGACTGCGGCTCAACGCCCGAATTTGTTTTATCCGATAACCGACCCGAATACCGGCATAACTTACGAGTGCAACGCCGACCACGTTTGGCGGTTTGAACGCAACCGAATGCTTGAACTTATCGCGGCGGGCAAAGTTTTGTTTCCGCCCGACGGCAACGGACGACCCGCGTACAAGCGACACAAGAGCGAAGTCCGTTCGGAGATGAAACCTTTCGGCACGCTTCTTGACACGCAACTCAACACGGCGGCGACGCGTGAACTTCGCGAAATTTTCGGCGCACAAGTTTTCGATTACCCGAAGACCGTCAACTTGATTCGCCAACTTGTCGAACAGGCGACGGACGCCGAATCAATCGTGCTGGATTTCTTCAGCGGTTCGGCGACGACCGCGCAGGCAGTCATGGAACTCAACGCTTCCGACGGCGGGCACCGCAAGTTCATCATGATTCAGTTGCCCGAAGAGACGCCCGACAAGTCCGAGGCACGACGCGCAGGTTACAAGACGATTTGCGACATCGGGCGGGAACGAATTCGACGTGCGGGCGACAAACTCAAAGCGGCTCACCCGACGCTTGACACGGGCTTTCGCACGTTCAAAGTTGACGAATCAAACTTCGTGCCGTTGCCCGAAAAAATCACGCAGACGACGTTGGCGGGTCTTGTCGAGAACATCAAGCCCGACCGCAACGCGTGGGATTTACTCTTCGGCGTGCTGCTTGACATGAGCTTGACGCTTGAGTTGCCCGTCGCGAGCGAAATGCTTGACGGCTTCGAGGTGCTCAGTTACGGCGAAGAAATTCTTGCGTGCTTCGGCAAAAATATTCCGCACGAAGTTTTCGACAAGCTGGCAAGTCGCAAGCCGCACAAGTTGATTCTGCGGGACGCGTCATTTTCGTCGTCAGAGGACAAACTCAACGCGATTAAATGTTTCAACGAGCTTGGCACGGAGGTAAAAGTCCTGTGAAATTTCAGTTCAAGAATCAACCGTTTCAGGCGGACGCGGCGGCTTCAATCTGCGACGTGTTCAGCGGACAGCCGAAAGAAGAATTCCGCCTGCGACGCGTTGACGAAATCGGGGCGAACGCGGACATTTCATTGACCGACGAAGACATTCTGCGGAACCTGCGCGGCGTGCAAAGTCGAAACGGCTTGCCGATAAGCGCGACGCTTGACGGGCGAAATTTTACCGTCGAGATGGAGACCGGCACGGGCAAGACTTACACTTACATCAAGACAATGTACGAACTCAATCGGCGTTACGGCTGGCGCAAGTTTATCGTTGTCGTGCCGAGCGTGGCGATTCGCGAAGGCGTCAAGAAAACTTTCGAGGTCACCGCCGAACATTTCGCCGACGAATATCACGAGCGGATTCGGCATTTCGTCTACCGTTCGAGCAACCTTGAGCGGATAAAAAGTTTCGTCGACGGCGCGGGCATTTGGGCGATGATTGTCAACGTTCAGGCTTTCGGCGCACGTTCGGCCGACGCCCGCCGCATGTTGCAC
Organism: uncultured Selenomonadales bacterium; assembly: GCA_947165295.1. Classification (GTDB taxonomy): domain Bacteria; phylum Bacillota; class Negativicutes; order Selenomonadales; family Selenomonadaceae; genus Quinella. Next base: position 3,714 of record CAMUZU010000027.1, read on the forward strand.
GAGCTTGACGAATTTCAAAGCCGCGTGCCGATTGAAGTTATCGCGCAGGTTCGCCCGATTGTGATTGTCGACGAACCGCAGTCGGTCGAAGGCGAAGTTGCCGCGCAGAAAATTCAAGACTTCAAGCCGCTGATGATTTTGCGATATTCGGCGACGCACAAGAAACTTTTCAACTTGGTTTATCGGCTGGACGCGCTGGAAGCTTACAAACGACGCATGGTCAAGAAAATCGCGGTCAAAGGTCTTGAAGTCCGCAACGACGCCGCGACGGCTTACGTTTTCTTCGAGCGCGTCAATCTGTCGAAGAAAAATCCGACGGCGACGGTGACTTTCAACCGCAAGACTGCCAAAGACATAAAGCGCGTCACGAAGAAACTTTCCGTCGGCGACAATCTTTACAAGCTGTCGGGCGGCATTGAAGCTTACCGGGATTTTATCGTGACGGCGATTGACGGCGCGGACAAGTCGCTTGAGTTTCTCAACGGGCGAAAACTTTTCGTCGGACAAACCTTCGGCGACGCGAACGAGGAAGCTTTCCGCCGAATTCAGATCCGCGAAACGATTCAATCGCATTTGGAGCGCGAAGCCAAGCTTTACGGTCAAGGCATCAAAGTTCTGTCGCTGTTTTTTATCGACGAGGTTGCCAAATATCGGGCGGACGACGGGCGCGGTTTGTACGCGGAAATTTTCGAGCAGGAGTACGCCGACGCGGTTAAAAATTTCGTGACGGACGCGGCTCACCAAAAATATCTGCAGTCGATTGACGCGAAGTCGACGCACGCGGGTTATTTTTCCGTCGACAAAAAAAATCGCCCGACGGACGACGTTGACGCTTACGATTTAATCATGCGCGACAAGGAGCGGCTTTTGGACATGCGCGAGCAGGTTCGATTCATCTTTTCGCATTCGGCTTTGCGCGAAGGTTGGGACAATCCGAACGTGTTTCAAATTTGCGCGCTCAAGCAAAGTTCGAGCGACATTCGGCGGCGGCAGGAAGTCGGTCGCGGTATGCGGCTTTGCGTCAATCAAGACGGCGAACGGCAGGAAGATCACGACGTGAACATTTTGACGGTCGTCGCGAACGAAAGTTTTGCGACGTTTGCGGCGGGACTTCAAACCGAAATTGCCGAGGCGGTCGGGCGTCCCGTGCTTGTCGAGCAAAATTTTTTCATCGGCAAAAAACTTGCGGGGCACACCGTCGACGACAAACTTTCGCGCAAGATTTACAACGCGCTTGTCCGCCGAGATTATCTGGACGACGACGGTCACTTGACGGAAAAATTTTTCGACGCTGTGGAAAACGATACGGTTTCTTTCGGCGACGAGCTGAACGTTTATCGCGCCGATTTGCTGAAACTTTTGGCGGGCGTCGGCGGTCACGATTACGAAATTGAAAACGCGCAAGCTGCCGAAGTCACGGCGAAAATTGACACGACGAAATTTCACGCGAAGAATTTTCAAGAACTCTGGTCGCGAATCAGCCGCAAGACTTCATATCGCCTGGACTTCGATTCGGCGGCTTTTATTAAGCGAGCCGTCAACGCGCTCAACAACAGCTTGCTGATTCCCGAAACGAAAATTTCTGTCGGGCGCGGAACTTTTGACGGCGACGACTTTGTTGACGTGACGATTGACGACGCAGAAGTTACAATCACTTCGACGGGCGCGCAGGTTGACTTGGTCGGCAAGTTGGTTTCGGCGACGGACTTGACGCGTCGAGACGTGACGGCGATTCTTCAACGCATCAACCGTGAAACTTTCGACGGCTTCGGTCGCAACCCCGAAAAATTTCTGTCGGAGGCAACGCAAATTATCAACGCCGCGAAGTCCGCGCAGATTGTCGACAACGTCACTTACACGCCGCTTGCCGAACGCTACGACGCGAAAATTTTTTTCGTCGAGCGCACGGGTCGGCTAAACTCCAACGCGATTGCCACCGCGAAGAACGTTTACGATTATTTAATTTACGATTCAAACGTCGAGAAAAATTTTGCCGCCGACATGGAGGCGGACGCGAAAGTTTCAGTGTACGCGAAATTGCCGCGAAGTTTTCTGATTCCGACGCCGATTGGCAATTACAATCCCGATTGGGCGATTGTCTTCGGCGACAAGATTTTTTTCGTCGTCGAAACGAAAGGCACCGTTGACCCGAATCAACTGCGCGGCACCGAGAATATCAAGATTGACTGCGCACGCAAACATTTCGCGGCTTTGGGCAACGAGGTCGCCTTCGAGTTCGTCGACGGTTACGACACGCTTGCAAAAAAAATCAGCTTACATGCGACGGTGACGGCTCCGAAGTAACGTGACGTTTTCGCAAAAAAAAATCCCCGTTCGTTTGAGCGGGGAAATTTTTTTACCCGATTGAGTTTCGGCTCTGCTTGAATCGAAAGACACCCGCGCCGAGTTTGGGCGCGATTTTTTTGTACGCGTCGAAGTCCGCCGAAAAATTTTCGCCGTCGATTGCATTGCGGTAAAGTTTGACGACTTGCGCGGTTCGTTCGGGCGAAAAGTTTTGCGCTTCGATACGCAACGCCGCCGCTCCGAAAAATTTTTCGACGTAAGGCAACAAACACAGTTCCCGCCCGAAAAAAATATGCCAACGCTTGAATTGGTCGACGCGCAACGAGTGAACTTCGCCGGCTTCGTCCTGCAAAGCGAAATGTCGATTGAGTTCGTCGGGCGTCGCGAATTCGTCGTAGCCGCGCAGGTACAGCTTGGCGAAGTCGTGATCGCAAATCATTGACTCCGTCGCGCCGTGAACGATAACTTCAATCGGCAGCGGTGACCGTTCGACAAGACTGCGAATCTGCGCGAAACTCAGTTCGAGCGACGCGACAGCCTGCTTGACGCCGAGGCCTTGCAAAAATTCTGCGGCGACGGGATTGAACAGGTTAAACGACACGTCCGCGAAAATCGGCGCGTCCGTCAATTCACGAACAAGTTTCAGCGTGCCGAGGTTGCCGACAGTCACGCCGTCGAAGTTGAGTTCAGCCCGCGTGAAAAATTCCGCCAGCTCCGCGCAGTCTTTGTCCTTGCAGGTTCGCGGCGTCGACAGGACAATTTGCTTGCCCGCCGCGTGAACGAATTCGACGGCGGATTTCAGCGCGTCAATCGATTGCGGCTTGTCGGGACGGAAAATTTCTCCGCCGACGTAAACGATATCCGCGCCCGCAGAAATTGCCGCCCGTGCGTTGTCGACGGTCGCCGCACGAACGCTTAACTTCGGCTTCGCGTGACAGTCAATCGCCCGTTCGGATGCGAAAATCTCTTTGACAGCCGCGTCGTCGAATTTCGCTTCGGGAACTGCGCGTGAAAAAATTTTCGGTTCGCGTTCGCCCGTCAAGCCGATATCTTTAACGGTCGGTTTGCCGAAAGCAAAAGTCGTCGTGAAGTCGCGCACGCGGTTATCGTACAGTTCGGCGAAAATTTTTTCGTTGACGCTGTAACCCGTCGGGTCGGCAATGTACGCGTCGATTTCGCGGCGATACGTCGAGACCAGTCGGCGAACGAATTCGGGCGGACGCATGCGGCCTTCGATTTTGAAACTTGTCACGCCGGCTTGAATCAGGTCGGGAATGTTGCGGAACATGCACATATCGTTGAGCGCGAGTTTGCAGGAAAAGTCGTCGAGAACTTCGCCCGTGTCTTCGTCGACAAATTTATACGCCCAGCGGCAAGGTTTCATGCAACGCCCGCGGTTGCCGCTCTGCCCGAAAACAACGCCCGAATGAATGCATTGCCCCGATTCGGCAAAGCACATGTCGCCGTGCATGAAATATTCGACTTCAATGCCCGTGCGCGCTTTGAGTAACGAAACTTCCGTCAAGCTGAGTTCGCGCCCGACGACGACGCGGGTTATCCCGAAAGTTTTCAGCAGTTCAATCGTGCGGAAATTGTGCGTGTTCATCATAACCGACGCGTGCATTGGGATTTTGATTTTAAGTTTGCGCACGAGATTGATAACCGCCAAATCCTGCACGAGAATTGCGTCGGGCTGAATTTCGTCGAGGAACGCCAAAAATTTTTCAAGCGGGGCAAGTTCCTCCGTACTGATTAAGTTGTTGAGCGTGACGTAAATTTTCACGTCGCGGGCATGTGCGAAATCAACGGCGGCTTTGAGTTCGTCGTCGCTGAAATTAAAATCCGTGCGGTGAACGCGCATGTTGAAAGCTTTTCCGCCCAGATAAACGGCGTCGGCTCCCGCGTCAACGGCGGCTTTGAGCGCGTCGAAATTTCCCGCAGGCGCGAGCAGTTCAACGGACTTTTTGGTTAGCGTCATAAAAAGTCTCCTTCAGAAATGAAACGTCGGTTTGTAATTGCCTTGCAAAGCCGAATGACAGTATTCGCGCCAAACTTCACGATAAATTTTCTCCAGCCCGCGAATGTAACGTTCGGCGTCCATTAACGCGGACTTCTGCATATGTTCGCGCAAACCGACATGATACGCCGCGACAAGTTCCTTGCGTCGGGCAAGCTGTGCGGCTTTTTTGATGTAATCCATCGGGCTGTGCGCAATCAACTCCGCCATGTCCGCCGCCGTCAAAATCGACGCGCTGAATCGCGAGCCGTGCGTTTTGCCGCGCAAAGTTATGACGGGTACGCCCATGTACAGAGCTTCGCAAGTCGTCGCGCCGCCTGTGTAAGGAAACGTGTCAAGCGCAACGTCAATTTCGCGGTACTGTTCGAGATAATCCGAGCTGTACGGGCGAAGTTCCACGCGGTCGAGCGGAAAACTCATCTTCGTCAACTTTTCGCGCACAAGTTCGCGGCCGTCGTCCAAACTGCAAATTTTGCTTTTGAGAATCAGACGAGACTTCGGCACTTGATCAAGAATCGCCCGCCACACGTAAAGCAAACTTTCGCTGACTTTGGCGAAGTTGTTGAAGCTGCCGTAAGTGATAAAGTCGTTCTTGAGTATCGGGGCGCGAAGTTCCGGCGCGGGCATGTCGCGAATCAGCCCCGGCGCGTAACACAAATTGCACGGTTCGACGCGCAAAGTTTTTTCCAGGAACGCTGTCGGAAGTTTTTCGGGCGAACAAACTTTGTCGGACAAAAAATAATCCACCGTGCCGAGCCCCGTCGTCGCGGTGTAGCCGATGCCGCAAATTTGCACGGGCGCGGGCTTGTGCGCAAGAATCGGCAGGCAACTGTTCTGCGAATGCCCCGACAGGTCAACGAGAATGTCAACGCCGTCGTCGTCGATAATTTTCGCGGCGGTGAGCGCGTCCTTGCCGATAAGTTCGCGCCAGCCGATTTTGTAACTCTTGAGCTTTTCGGTGACGAAATCTTTTCGGCCGGTCGAGTAACACGTCACGGAAAAATTTTCGGCGTCGTAATCCTCCAACAGCGGCGGCAGGAAATTCGCCACGACGTGTTCGCGAAAGTCGGGCGAGATGTAACCGATGTGCAATTTCTTTTCGGGGTCGAGATTGATTTTGTCGTGCGGGAACGGCGGCACCTTCGCGAAGAACGAATCAAACTTCTGCGCGAGTTCCTTTGACTGATTGGCGGACAGTTCGCGGTAATTTCGCAGGAACAAATGCTTCGAGTACAGTTCGGCGGCGCGGTCGTTTTGGTCGGTCAACGTGCAGGCTTCGAGCAGAGCGTCGGCGGCGCGTGCGGGTTCGCCCGCCAAATACAGCCCGTTCGAGATCCAACACAACGCCTTGAACAGAATCGAGTTCACGAGAAAAAATTCTTTGTCGAGCCGCTTTTGATTGGCAACGTCGTCGGGAGTTTTCTGTCGCCGATTTGCGAATTGTCGATTGAACTCTTTGAGCTTGTCGGTCAACTTATTTAACTGCGCGTGTGCGTCGGCAATGACGGCTTCGAGGATTTTAATCTGCGCTTTGAGCTTGAGGCGTTTGACTGCGACGCCGCCCAAGACGAGCCGCCCGCGCAGGTTGTTCACGTCAACCGACAGCGAGTATTGCGCAAGGTTCTCCGCTTCGTCGACGTTGTCAAGGTACAGTGTAGCCTCCGCCATAATCGCGAGTCCTTCGGCGGAATTTTTGTCGACGTCGAAAATTTCACGAGCGACGGCGCGCATTGAGCGAGGATCTCCGCTTGCCGAAAACTTTTCCGCCAGCGTCAGCCAATCCAACATTTTGTCGTTCATGAAATGCCTCCCGCGTAAAAAACAATTTCAGTGAATAATAAACCAAACGCGACGCAAAGACAAGCCGCGCAAAAAAAATGCCGCCGATTGACGACGGCACGAAATTTGTCACTCGTCCGATAACTTCGCTTGAACGTAAATGGCGCACTCCAAACGTTTCTTTTGAATTTCGCAACCGACTTCGTAAGGTTGTCGAATGTCGCCGTGAAAGCAACGTGACGTTGCATCCAATCGGGCAGCCGACAAAAATTTTCGGCGGTTAACGTTCGTCCGATAACTTCGCTTGAACGTAAATGGCGCACTCCAAACGTTTCTTTTGAATTTCGCAACCGATTTCGTAAGGTTGTCGAATGTCGCCGTGAAACAAGTCCGCGTTCGCATGACAGCCGCCACTGCAGAAAAATTTCGCCCAACAACCGCGACATTTCGGCTTGTTCAACACGTGCGATTCACGGAAATATTTCGGCCAATGCCGCGCCGCGTCGCTCACGCCGTCGAAGATGTTGCCGAGCTTGTAACGTTCGCGCCCGACAAATTGATGGCACGGATACAAGTCGCCGTTTTCCGCCACGGCAAAATATTCGTGACCCGCGCCGCAACCCGAAAGTCTTTTCGCCACGCAAGGACCGTTCGACAAGTCAACGTTGAAGTGAAAGAAGTTGAAGCCGCGTCCCAGCCGCCGACGTTCCAAATAAAATTCGGTCAAGCGATCGTACTCCGCACGAATTCGCGGCAAGTCGTCTTCAGTCAACGCAAGCGGCGAATCTTTCAGTACGACGGGTTCAACGGACACAATGTCGAAGCCCGCGTTGCAGATATTTTCAACGTCCGCAGTGAAGTCCAAATTCTTTTTCGTGTACGTGCCGCGCAGGTAATAATTTTCGCCGCCGCGAGCTTTGACGACGCGTTGAAAATTTTTCAGCACACGAGCGTAACTGCCGCGTCCGCCGATGTCGGGGCGCATTGCGTCATGAACTTCCTGTCGACCGTCCAAACTCAACACGAGCGAAATGTTGTTGTCGTCGAGCCACGCGGAAATTTTTTCGTCGAGCAACATGCCGTTCGTCGTCAAGGTCAGCTTGAAAATTTTGCCCGTGTCGCGTTCGCGTTGACGGACATATTCGGTGACGGCTTTAACCGTGCGGAAATTAATCAACGGTTCACCGCCGAAGAAATCAATTTCGCAGTGTTTGCGAATGCCCGAATTCTTGATGATGAAGTCAACCGCCGCACGCCCGACGTCTTCGGACATAACTGCGCGGTGCCCGAAAGTTCCCGCGTCGCCGAAACAATATTTGCAGCGAAGGTTGCAGTCCTGCGCGACCATGAGGCAAAGACTCTTGACGACGCCGCGACTTGCAAACGTCGGCACTTCGTTAATTTCGGGCGCGAAAAGTTCACCCGCGTCAATCAGCTCATGAAGTTCGCCGAGCACTTCGGAAATTTCTTCGGCGGGATATTTCGACTTGAGCTTGTCGACAACTTGCGCGTCGTTGGTGCCGTCGAAGTCGTCCAAAATCTCAAAGGTAAGTTCGTCGACGAGGTGAACCGCGCCGCTCTCCACGTCGAGCAAAATGTAATCGTCGCCCTGCTTGAATTTGTGTATCATGCAATCACTCCGTCGCGAAAAATTTTTCAACGCATTATAGCAGGAAAAAATTTTTTCCACAAAGCCTTAAGTCGGCGGGATTTTTTTACGACATTATTTGCGTCCGTTTTAAAACGCGTTTTGGCAAGGAGGATACCTTCATGGGTGATTTGTTCAAAGTTCTTGCAGTTTGTCTTGGCGGCTACTTGATCGACAAAGCTCTGGACAAGGACTACGACATCAAGTTGGAAGGTTTCGGCGTAAGCATTTCGCTTTCAACCGGCGGCTCCGACGATTCCGACGACGACAGAAAGCGTATTAACGGCAGGTAAACTTTTTTTGTTTCGACAAACAAGAAAGGCGGAAGATTTCTCTTCCGTCTTTTTTGTTGTCAATTTGCATTGTCCGCCAAGCGCAAAAGTTTCAATTCAAGCGGGTCGTCGTGACGCGGCGGCGCGTGATGTTTGGCGATGATTTTTGCCTCTTTGAACAGACCGAGCCGCTGAAGTTTTTGCGCGCCGAGTTCCGCGTGATGATGATAAACATACAACGCACGGTTGCCGTTGAGTTCCAAACGTTCGGCGAACTTCGGGGCGAACGTCGTCACCAGCACGGCGAAAACTTTTCCGCGAACGGTCAAGTCGCCCGCCTTGCGTCCCGTGTCGTGAAGCAGTGCGCAACGAATCAGAAACTCACGGTCGACGCCGCGCTTGTCTTCGATAACGAGCCGTTCAATCGTGTACGCCGTGCGCAAGCTGTGGCATTGGTCGGCGACGCTCATTGCGAAAAAAATTTTCTGTTCGTCGGCGTTCAAATGCGCGGCAATGTACTTTCCGTCGTCGACAGTCACCCGCGCCGTCACAGCACGCACGAACTGCCAAATTCTTCCAAAGACACTCATTCGACGTAAATCAACTCCGAACAATTTTTTTCCGCGCAGGACGTTTCGGCTTGCGAACGAGTTTGCGCCGTCAACGAAAGTTCAACGACGTTGCCCGCTTGCCGAAGTTCAGTTGCCCGACGAATCGCCGCGTCTTCAAAGCCCGCCGCGTAACCGATAAAAATTTTCCGCGCCGACGAATCTTCGGTGACGCCTTGAAACTTTCGTGCGTCAAGAATTCGTTCAATGCCGACGGCAAAACCCGTCGCGGGACAAGCAACGCCGAAGTCCTCCAACATGCGGTCGTAACGTCCGCCGCCCGCCAAAGAGTAACCGACGCCCGCCGCGTAAGCCTCGAAGACCATGCCGGTGTAATACTCGAAGTCGCGAATCAAGCCCAGATCGAAAGAAATTTTGTCCGCGACGCCGTAACTTTCCAGCAGGCGATAAATCTCCGTCAAGTTGTCCAGCGCACGTTGAGAGCGTTCATTGTTGACAAGTTGAGCCGCCGCCGTCAAAATCTCCGCTCCGCCGCGAAGTTTGGGAAGTTCCTTTAAGCTTTCGTCGACGGGCAACTTGTTCAGCGCAACCAAGTCGTGACGTTCCAGCGCGGATTTAATTTCGGATTGAATTTCGGGCGACAGATTGTCCGTCAAGCCCGCCGCGAAGTCAACCTGTCCCAAGCAGATTGTGAAGTCGTCAAGCCCAGCGACGTTCAAAGCCTGCGCGGCGAGTGCGACAACTTCCGCGTCGGCAAAAGCGTTCGACACGCCCAAAAGTTCCACGCCCGCTTGATTGAATTCGCATTGACGACCGGGCTGATTTTGTCGGAAGCGAAAGACGTTGGCGACATACGAAAGTTTCAGCGGCAACGGCGAATTTTTGAGTCGGTTGACCGTCAACCGCGCAATCGGCGTCGTCATTTCGTGTCGCAATGCCAACGTGCGGTTGTTGCGGTCGAACATCTTGAACAGGTGCGGCTCAATCGCCCGCCCGCTTGAAGTCGTCAGCGTTTCGAGATACTCCATCGTCGGCGTGACAACTTCCTCGTAGCCGAAACGTGCGAACAGTTCGGCGATTTTTTTTTCGACGGCGCGTTTCGTCGCTGCCTCGGAAGGCAAAAAATCTTGCGTGCCGTAAGGTGTCTCCAAAAGTCTCGTCATGCATCAAACCTCCTCAAATTTCGTAACGAATCAAAAGCGCGTCCCTGAAAGTGTCGGGCGCGTCGGGATTTTTTATGCTTACTTTCGCAAGCCGCAAGCCGTCGCAGACTTTCGCCCAATCGAAGAGTTTGCGGACGTTGTCGAGTTGATAATATTTTTCGCGGTTGATTATGCACATGAAAGTAAAATTTGCGTGCGGATTGGGTCGGTAAACGTAACGAAAAAAACTCCACGGGTTTTCGACGTGCCATATGCCGTAAAGCTTGAGATACGTCGCGCCCGTCGGGTCAACCGTGCCGATACGTGCAAGTTCGCGGGTGTACGGGAAGCGTGCGGCGCGAATATTCGACAGCAGATTTTTCAGCTCGTAATTGAGTCCGCTGTAATGTTTTTCGCCCGCGCAGTAGTCAACGCCGTAAATCATGCACAGGTGAATCAACTGCCGCCGTTTGAGCGCGCCGACGACGTAAACGACATCTTTCTCGCGCCAACTTTCCGCACGGCGACATTCGTCGGTGACAAGCGGGTCGTCGAAGAAAAGTTTTTGCCGCGGATAAACCGTGTTGAACTCAATCGGCGTGCATTTGACGGGGTCATACTCGCCGCTTTTGAGCCGCACGGTTTTTATCTCGACGGCATCACCGCCGCTTAGCATGAAGTCGGGAATTTCGGCGTTGCGGCTGACGAACGAAAAAGTTTCCTTGCGACGTTTGCGTTGCTCGTAAGGCGACAAGTTGAAGCTGTCGGCGAAAAGATTTTTAACGAAGTCCGCAAAGTCGTCGTAGCCGGCGAATTTTTGATTGAGCGGCGCGGACAAATTTATCAGCGTGCCGATTGCGTCGACAATGTTTCCGGTCACGGCGACAAAACCTCGTTCATGCTACCCATGCGAAAACCTTGCAAGTCCAGCGCGACGTAAGCGAAGCCCAGCGATTTTAGTTTGTCGACGACGGCGGCGCGAATCGTCATGAGTTGCGGAAAGTCTTCGGGCTGAATTTCAATGCGCGCAAGTTTGTCGTGCACGCGAACGCGCAGTTGTCGAAAGCCCGCGTCCGACAGAAAATTTTCCGCCGCCTCGACGGCCGAAAGTTTTTGCGCGGTCAATTCTTCGCCGTAAACGAAACGCGACGCCAAGCAAGCCATTGACGGTTTGTCGGCGGTCGGCAAGTTCAATTCACGCGACAACGTGCGAATTTCCGCCTTCGACAGCTCGGCAACTTTAAGCGGGCTTTTGATGTCAAGTTCGGCAAGCGCACGACTGCCCGGCCGAAAGTCTTTAGTGTCGTCGACGTTTGAGCCTTCGACGACGTGAACGAAATTGTTCGCCGCCGCAAGTCGCAGGAAGTTTTCAAACAGCGCACGTTTGCACAGGTAGCAGCGATTGACGGGATTGGCTTTGACGCCGTCGACAGCCAGCACGTCCGCCGCGAAAATAATTTGTCGGATGCCCGCGTCGTCGCAGAATTTCTTCGCCGCGTCGATTTCTCTTTGCGGGACGAAGTCGCTTGCCGCCGTCAATGCAAGGACTTTGTCGCCCAAAGTTTCGTGCGCGACGGCAAGCAGGAACGTCGAATCGACGCCGCCCGAAAATGCAACCGCGACGCTGTCAAGTTCACGCAAAAAAGTTTTCAGTCGCTCGACCTTCGCCGAAAGTTCGTTCGTCAAGAGAATCGCCTCCCGAAAATTTCTGCGCGCCATTTTATTAACAAGCACGGAAAAAATCAAGCCGACGCAAATGCAACGGTAGCCGGCCGCCGCCGAATCATTACGCGCAAAAAAAATCCCCGCCGCTTGTGACGGGGTGTGAGTCTTTCAATCGAACAAGTCTTTGAGTTTGTCGATGAACGATTTCTTTTCGGGATTGTTCGTCGAATCGGAGCCGCCGTCCTCGAATTCGCGCAGAAGGTTTTTCTGTCGGGCGGAAAGATTTTTCGGCGTGAGAACTTTAATCTGAACAAATTCGTCGCCGCGCCCTTCGCCGCGCAGGAACGGAATGCCTTTGCCGCCGATTTTGAAGACTCGACCGGACTGCGTGCCTTCGGGAATTGTCAGCTCGACTTTGCCGTCAATCGTCGGAGCCTCGACCTTCGCGCCGAGAGCCGCCTGCACGAAACTGATCGGAATTTCGCAGTAAACGTCGGTGTCGCGCCGCGTGAAAATTTTGTGCGGCTTGATTGAGATGTAAACGTACAAGTCGCCCGACGAACCGCCGCGAAGACCGGCCTGCCCTTGTCCGCCGACGCGAAGTCGTTGCCCGTCGTCGACGCCACGAGGAATGGTTACGGAAATTTCGCGGTCAACCTTAACGCGTCCTTCGCCGTGACAGTGCTTGCAAGGATTTTTGATAATCTGTCCCGTGCCGTGGCAACGTTCGCAAGGCCGTGAGTTGGCGATGATTCCAAACGGCGTGCGCGTCGTCGTCTGCCGCATACCGGTACCGTGGCAGTCGGGGCATTCGTCGGGCGTGGAACCTTTGCGTGCGCCCGTGCCGCCGCAGTCTTCGCAAGTTTCAAGTCGCGGGACGGTGATTTTCGTCTTCTTGCCGAAAGCCGCTTCCTCGAAAGTGATGCTCAAGTCGTAACGAATATCCGCGCCGCGTTCGGGGCCGGGCTTTTGTCGTGTTCGCGAACGAGTTGCTCCGCCGAACAAATCCCCGAAGAGGTCGCCGAAACCGCCCATGCCGCTGAAGATGTCTTCCATGTTGATGTTGATGTTGCCGGTGTAAGTCGTGCCGCCGCCGTAACCGCCGCCGCCGCTGAACGCCGCGTGCCCGAACTGGTCGTACTGTGCGCGTTTCTCTTTGTTGCCAAGGACGGAGTACGCTTCGTTGATTTCCTTCATCTTCTCTTCGGCGGCCTTCGTGTCGTCGGGATGTTTGTCGGGGTGATATTTGAGTACCAGCTTGCGATAAGCTTTTTTGATTTCGTCGTCGGTGGAATTTTTGTTGACGCCGAGCACGTCGTAATAATCTTTTTTGTCAGCCATAAGATCGCCTCTTCCGATAGTTTGTCAATATGCGTCACGGAAAATCACGGTGTAGAACATGTCGTAAGCCGCACGCTTGAGCGGGTCGCCGAGCACGGAGTAAGCTTCGTTGATGTCCGCACGTTCGTATTCGTCACGACAGTTGCTTAAGCGATTGCGATAAGCCGCGTTGATTTGGTTTTGAGTCGCGCCGAACTTGACGCCGAGTATCGCGTAATAATTCTTCGTGCCGTTCGACGAAGGTTGCGGCTTCGGTTGCGCGTGACGAAGTTTTTTGTCGTACTGCTTGCGCTTGCGCGGGTCACTAAGGACTAAGTAAGCTTCGTTGATGTTCGCGAGTTCGTATGCGTCGCGACAATTGCTTAAGAGATTGAGATAAGCCGTGCGAATTTCGTCTTGAGTTGCGCCGAACTTGACGCCGAGTATCGCGTAATAATTCTTCGTGCCGTTCGACGAAGTTTGCGCGGGACGAATTTTTTCGTCGTACTGATTGCGCTTGGTCGGGTCGCCGAGCACGCCGTAAGCTTCGTTGATTTCCTTCATCTTCGCTTCGGCGTCCGGACCGGGTTTGGGGTGCCATATGCGTGCAAGCTTGCGATAAGCTTGTTTGATTTCGTCGGCAGTCGCGTTGCGGTCAACGCCGAGCACGTCGTAATAAGTTTTGTCGGCTGTCATGTCGTCGGCTCCTTAAACACAAATAGCGGGGAGAGAGAATTTGTCTCCCTCCCCTGCGCGTGATTCGTCACGGATTATTTCTTGTCTTTGGATTCAGACCACTCCGCGTCGATTGTGTTGTCGTCTTTGCTGTTGGAATTTTGTTTCTGCGTGAAGTCGGCGTTGGGTTCGCCCTGCTGTTGTTGCTGATTGGGCGTCGCGCCCGCCTTGTAAGCTTCGGAGCTGAGTTTGTAGAGAGCTTGGCGGACGTCTTCGGTTGCCTTCTTGAGCGTGTCGGTGTCGGCGTTGCCGTCAAGTTTTTCTTTGAGCGATTGAGCGGCGCCGCGCACGTCCTTAATCAACGCGTCGTCAACTTTGCCCTCGAAGTCCTTGCAAGTCTTTTCGGATTGGTAAACGGTTTGTTCGGCTTCGTTTTTGGCGTCGGCGGCTTCGCGTTGTTTTTTGTCTTCGGCTTCGTGCGCTTTGGCTTCGTTGACCATGCGTTCAATGTCGTCCTTGCTCATGCCGCCGGAAGATTGGATTGTGATTTTCTGTTCGCGGCCGGTGCCTTTGTCTTTCGCGCTGACGTTGACAATGCCGTTGCGGTCGATGTCGAAAGTAACTTCAATCTGCGGAATGCCGCGAGGTGCGGGCGGAATGTCGCTGAGCACGAAACGGCCGAGAGTTTTGTTGCCCGCCGCCATTTCGCGTTCGCCTTGCAGGACGTGGATTTCGACGCTGGATTGATTGTCCGCCGCCGTCGAGAAGACTTGCGATTTGCTTGTCGGAATTGCGGTGTTGCGTTCGATGATTCTTGTGCACACGCCGCCGAGCGTTTCAATGCCGAGCGACAGCGGAGTCACGTCGACAAGAATCGGCGTTTTTTCGTTCGGGTTGGCAATGACTTCGCCCTGAATTGCCGCGCCCATGGAAACGCATTCGTCGGGGTTGACGTTTTTGGTCGGTTCCTTGCCGAGGATTTCGCGAATTGCGTTTTGCACGGCGGGAATACGCGTCGAGCCGCCCACGAGGATAATTTTGTCGATGTCCTTGCTGGTCAAGCCGGCGTCTTTCATTGCGTTCTTGGTCGGACCCATTGTGCGTTCAACGAGGTCGCGGGTAAGTTCGTCGAATTTTGCGCGGGACAACGTCAAGTCAAGATGTTTCGGCCCGGTTGCGTCTGCGGTGATAAACGGCAAGTTGATGTTCGTCGAAGTCATTGAGCTGAGTTCGATTTTCGCTTTTTCGGCGGCTTCAACGAGGCGTTGCGCGCTCATCTTGTCATGCGTCAAGTCAATGCCTTTTGTTTTGCGGAATTCGGCGATCATCCAATCCAAGACTTTCTTGTCGAAGTCGTCGCCGCCGAGGTGCATGTCGCCGCTTGTCGCTTCGACTTCAAACATGCCTTCGCTGAGTTCAAGAATTGAAACGTCGAACGTGCCGCCGCCGAGGTCGAAGACAAGAATCGTTTCGTCGTTGGCGTTTTTGACTTTGTCGAGACCGTAAGCAAGTGCCGCCGCCGTCGGTTCATTGATAATGCGCAGAACTTCAAGACCCGCGATTGTGCCGGCGTCTTTGGTCGCTTGACGTTGCGCGTCGTTGAAGTAAGCGGGCACGGTGATAACTGCTTTTTCGACGGTTTCGCCGAGGTACTCTTCCGCGTCGCTCTTGAGTTTCTGCAGAATCATTGCGGAAATTTCCTGCGGCGTGTAGTCTTTGCCGTCAACGTTGACTTTGTAGTTTTCGCCCATGTGACGTTTAATCGACGAGATTGTCCGTGCCGGGTTGCTGATTGCCTGACGTTTGGCAAGCTGCCCGACGAGGCGTTGACCGTCTTTGGTGAAGCCGACGACAGACGGGGTGATTCGGCTGCCTTCGGGGTTGGTGATAACCAGAGGTTCGCCGCCTTCGACGATGCTCACGACGCTGTTTGTGGTTCCCAAATCTATGCCGATGACTTTGCTCATAAAGAATGCCTCCTAAGCTTTAATCGTAGTAACTTTCAAATTCCAGAGATCATAATTTTCTGTTCGCGGCCGGTGCCTTTGTTTTTCGCGCTGACGTTGATAATGCCGTTGCAGTCGATGTCGACAGTAACTTCAATCTGCGAAATGCCACGCGGCGCGGGCGGAATGTCGCTCAAAACGACAGCCGGTATTCTGTTCGCGGCCTCGCGCTGTTTCTTGTCTTCGACCTCGTGCGCTTCGGCTTCGTTGATTATGCGAACGATGTCGTTTTTGCTCAAGCCGCTTGAAGATAGGATTGTGATTTTCTGTTCGCGACCGGTGCCTTTGTCTTTCGCGCTGACGTTAAGGATATCGTTGCGGTCGATGTCGAAGGTAACTTCAATCTGCGGAATGCCACGCGGCGCGGGTGGAATGTCGCTGAGCACGAAACGGCCGAGAGTTATGTTGCCCGCCGCCATTTCGCGTTCGCCCAGCAGTACGTGGATTTCGACGTCGGTTTGATTGTCCGCCGCCGTCGAGATGACAATCGATTTGCTTGTCGGAATTACGGTGTTGCGTTCGATGATTCTTGTGAACTGCCCGCCCGAAGTTTCGATGCCGAGCGACAGCGGCGTCACGCAACCAGGATCCTCACATGTTGTGTAGTTCGAGTTGGCAATGACTTCGCCCTGAATTGCCGCGCCCATGGAAACGCATTCGTCGGGGTTGACGTTTTTGGTCGGTTCCTTGCCGAGGATTTCGCGAATTGCGTTTTGCACGGCGGGAATACGCGTCGAGCCGCCCACGAGGATAATTTTGTCGATGTCCTTGCTGGTCAAGCCGGCGTCTTTCATTGCGTTCTTGGTCGGACCCATTGTGCGTTCAACGAGGTCGCGGGTAAGTTCGTCGAATTTTGCGCGGGACAACGTCAAGTCAAGATGTTTCGGCCCGGTTGCGTCTGCGGTGATAAACGGCAAGTTGATGTTCGTCGAAGTCATTGAGCTGAGTTCGATTTTCGCTTTTTCGGCGGCTTCAACGAGGCGTTGCGCGCTCATCTTGTCATGCGTCAAGTCAATGCCTTTTGTTTTGCGGAATTCGGCGATCATCCAATCCAAGACTTTCTTGTCGAAGTCGTCGCCGCCGAGGTGCATGTCGCCGCTTGTCGCTTCGACTTCAAACATGCCTTCGCTGAGTTCAAGAATTGAAACGTCGAACGTGCCGCCGCCGAGGTCGAAGACAAGAATCGTTTCGTCGTTGGCGTCTTTGACTTTGTCGAGGCCGTAAGCAAGTGCCGCCGCCGTCGGTTCGTTGATAATGCGCAGAACTTCAAGACCCGCGATTGTGCCGGCGTCTTTGGTTGCTTGACGTTGCGCGTCGTTGAAGTAAGCGGGTACGGTGATAACTGCTTTTTCGACGGTTTCGCCGAGGTACTCTTCCGCGTCGCTCTTGAGTTTCTGCAGAATCATTGCGGAAATTTCCTGCGGCGTGTAGTCTTTGCCGTCAACGTTGACTTTGTAGTTTTCGCCCATGTGACGTTTAATCGACGAGATTGTCCGTGCCGGGTTGCTGATTGCCTGACGTTTGGCAAGCTGCCCGACGAGGCGTTGACCGTCTTTGGTGAAGCCGACGACAGACGGGGTGATTCTGCTGCCTTCGGGGTTTGTGATAACCAGAGGTTCGCCGCCTTCGACGATGCTCACGACGCTGTTTGTGGTGCCCAAATCTATGCCGATAATTTTGCTCATAAAGAATGCCTCAACCGTTGTTGACAACTTGTACCATGCTGGGGCGAATCACCCGGCCGCGAGCGACGTATCCGCGCTGAAGTTCGGTAGCAATGGTTCCGTCGGCTTTGCTTTCGTCTTGAACTGCGCCAACCGCCTGATGAAAGTTCGGGTCGAACATTTTGCCTTGCGTGTCGATTGGTTCAAGTCCGTGCTTGCCCATGACGGCAACGGTTTCTTGCTTAATCATCTCGATTCCTTTGCGCAGTGCGTCGGCGTCGACGGCTTCGGTATTGTTCGCCGCGTCCAAAGCACGATTCAAGTTGTCAAGGAGCGGCAACAAGTCTTTAAGAAATGCCTGTTCGATAACCGCCGCCAGTTCGGATTTTTCTTTGACCGTGCGCTTGCGGAAATTCTCGAAGTCCGCCTGCAACCTCAAAAGCCTGTCGTCCTTGGCACTCAAGTCCGCCTGCAACTTTTCAATCTGCGCCGCCGTGTCGGGAACTTCTTCGGGCGTTTCTTCGCCGGCGGGCGTCTTCATCTGCAAATTTATTTCGGCTTCGTCGCCGTCTTCGTTGTTGACGACGAGCTTTTTTTCTTCCGCCAAGTCGTTCACCTCTTTTCGGTGCTAAACCTTAACACCGATTAGACAAAAAGTCAAGCATTTGTTTTCGGGCGCACGAACAATTTTCACGAACGCAACGCGCAGTTACAAATGTCATTTGACGGAAAATCAATCGTCACTGCCGCGCAAAAATTTTCGTGACGGAATACAGCTGTTAAATTTCCTTAAGCTGATAGAATTTCCGTGGACATGTATAAATGTTTTTAAGGAGGCGTGCAGATGTTTGGAATTATTGTTGGCACTCACGGGCAATTTGCGCCGGGCATTGTCCAATCGTGCGAAATGATTTTCGGCAAGCGCGACAAGCTCAAGGCCGTCACGCTCATGCCGGGCGAAGGTCCCGACGACGTTGTCGCAAAGTACGAACAGGCGATTAAGGAGCTGGGCACCGACAAGATTTTGTTCTTCAACGACTTGCTCGGCGGCAGTCCTTACAATGCGGCTTGCAGACTCGTTGCCGCGAACGAAAATTACGGCATCGTCGCGGGCGTGAACTTGCCGGGGCTTATCGCAATGTCGGCTCTGCAGGACAGCGACGACGGCTCGGCGACCATTGCCGATATCATGGAACAGGCACTTGCCGCAGTCAAAGATGGCGCAATGGTTTCTTCTTATGAAAGTTTGAACGTCGAATCCGACGACGACGAACTTTAATATCAACGTCAAATTTTTTGGGGAGGTTTTATCATGGAAATTGCTTTCTGCCGCATCGACGACCGTTTGATTCACGGTCAAGTTGCCACGGTCTGGTCGAAGGTCACCGGTTGCAACCGCATTATGTGCGTGAGCGACGAAGTTGCCAAAGACGAACTGCGCAAGAAACTCCTTCTGCAGGTTGTGCCGCCCGGGCTGAAAGGTTACGTCATTCCCGTCGCCAAAGCGATTGAGGCGTACAAAAACCCGAAGTACGATTCGTTCAAGACGCTGTTCCTGTTCACCAACCCGAAAGACGTTTTGCGTGCGGTGCAAGGCGGCATTCCGTTCAAGTCCGTCAATCTCGGCGGCAAGTGCTTCAAAGACGGCGACACGATGATTTCGCAGGCGGTTGCGGTCAATTCCGAAGACGTCGAGGCGATTAAAGAACTCGTCGGCATGGGTATCGAAGTCGAAATGCGCAAGCTCGTCAACGACCCGAAAATCGACGCAATGGACGCCCTCAAAGCCAAAGGTTTGATTTAGGGCGAAGGGAAAAGGGACAAGGGAGAAGTGAAAACGCTTGTCCCTTGTCCCGTGTCCCTTGTCCCCGAAAGAGGTGTTTGAAGTGTCAGGAGTAGAACTGATCTTATTGTTTATCGTCGCGTCGATTGCGGGCATGGCGTCTGTTTTGGACGAAGCGCAGTTCCACCGCCCCGTTGTTGCCTGTACAATGACGGGCATCGTGCTTGGCGACCCGACGACGGGAATTATCCTCGGCGGCACACTCGAAATGATGGCTCTCGGCTGGATGAACGTCGGTGCGGCAATGGCGCCGGACGCGGCTCTTGCCTCGACGGTCTCGACGGTCTTGGTTATCGTCGGTCATCAATCAATCGGCGCGGGCATTGCGCTTGCCGTTCCTTTGGCGGCGGCCGGTCAAGTCTTGACGATTTTTGTCCGCACGATTACGGTCTTCTTCCAACACTTGGCGGACAAATACGCCGACGAAGCGAACATGCGCGGAATTGAAATGTGTCACGTGGCGGGCTTAATGTTGCAGGCTCTGCGCGTCGCAATTCCGACCGTCGCCATTGCAATGGTTGCGGGCACGGACGTCGTCAACAACGCGCTGAATTCAATTCCCGAAGTTATCACACGCGGCTTGCAGGTCGCCGGCGGCTTTATCGTCGTCGTCGGTTACGCAATGGTTATCAACCTGATGAACGCGCAAAAATTGATGGTGTACTTCTTCCTCGGCTTCCTTATCGCGGTCTTCACGGACGTCAACCTTATCGGCTTCGGCGCAATCGGTGCAATCTGCGCTTACTTCCACATTCAAGGCTTGAAGAAAGACATTGCTATCGAAGAGGCTGCCAAAACCGGCGGCGGTTCTGCCATTGAAGGCGACGACATTGACGATTCGGAATTAATGTGAGAGGAGTTGAGTTTTCATGGCTGACAAAAAAGTTACCAAGAACGATTTGTTTTGGACGTTCATTCGCTCGAACTTCCTGCTCGGCTCCTTCAACTTTGAGCGTATGCAGTCCATGGGATTCTGCGTCTCAATGATGCCGATTTTGAAACGCGTTTACGGCGACGACAAAGAAGAACTCAAAGCCGCGCTTAAACGTCACCTGGAATTCTTCAACACGCAACCGTTCGTTGCGGCGGCTATCATGGGCATTATCGGCGCAATGGAAGAGAAACGCGCCAACGGTGCCGAAATTTCTCCCGCGACGCTGTCGGGCGTTAAAGTCGGTTTGATCGGTCCTCTGGCGGGCGTCGGCGACCCGATATTCTGGGGCACGATTCGACCCGTCTTGGCGGCTCTCGGTGCAGGTATCGCGCTCACCGGCTCGATTATCGGCCCGATAATTTTCTTCGTCGCGTTCAACGCGATTCGTCTTGCTACTCACTGGTACGGCGTCAAATACGGCTACGAAAAAGGTACCGAACTCGTCGAAAACATCGGCGGCAACGAAATGAAGTTCCTGACCGAAGGTGCCTCCGTGCTCGGCTTGCTGGTTATGGGCGCGCTCGTCGCGAAGTGGACGACCGTCAACATGCCGCTTGTCATCTCCGAATACGACAACTCTGCCGGCGACCACGTCGTCACGACTTTGCAAACAATCCTCGACAGCTTGATGCCGGGTATCGTCGCGTTGCTCATGACGTTCGCTTGCATGTGGCTGCTTAAACGCGGCATGAACCCGCTGGTTATCATCATCGGCTTGTTCGCAATCGGCATTGTCGGTTACGCAATCGGTCTGTTCGCTTAATTCGCAACCTTCCTTACCAAAACGAAAGAGCCTCGTTGTTGTTCGCGAGGCTCTTTTGCGATTTAAGCGGGTTGTTGTCAATTGAGCCGTTTTGACTTGTCGCCCGCCGAAGTTTCGCCGCAAGAAATTTTTGTGACTGTCGCCCGCCGAAGTTTCGTCGCAAAAAATTTCCGTGACTGTCGCCGCAACAAAAAAGCCTCCGCACGTGACGGAAGCTTGAGTTTGACGGGTTGTTGTCGTTTACAAGATTGAGCGATAGATCTCCGCAATTTGTTCTTTGGTGACGTCGCGGGGATTGCCGGGCGTACACGCGTCCGCCAAAGCAGATTCAGCCAAAAAGTCAATGTCCTTCGCCTTGACGCCAAGCTCGGAAAGTTTTGTCGGGATGCCGACGTCCGCGCTGAGTTTGGCAACGGCGTCGATTGCGGCGGCGCGATATTCGTCCTGCGACATGTCGTCGACGTTGGCGACACCCATTGCGCGGGCAATTTCGCGATAACGTTCACCGGTTGCGGGCGCGTTAAACTTCAGCACGGGAGCCAACAAAATCGCGCAAGCCGTGCCGTGCGGAATGTCGTAAACCGCGCTGAGCGGATGAGCCATCGAATGATCAATGCCCAAGCCGACATTTGAAAAGCCCATGCCCGCGACGTATTGACCGAGAGCCATTTTTTCGCGACCGACGGGGTCACCTTTGACGGAGCGGCGCAAATTCGCGGAAATGATTTCAATCGCCTTAAGGTGAACCATGTCGGTCAATTCCCAGGCGGCTTTGGTGATGTAACCTTCAATCGCGTGAACAAGCGCGTCCATGCCCGTGGCGGCACAAAGTTTCGGCGGCATTGAAGCGCACATTTCCGAATCGACAATCGCCACGACGGGAATGTCTTTCGGGTCGACGCAGACGAACTTGCGATTTTTTTCAACGTCGGTGATGACGTAATTAATCGTGACTTCGGCGGCAGTGCCCGAAGTCGTCGACACCGCGATAATCGGCAGGCATTTGTTTTTCGTCGGCGCGACGCCTTCAAGTGAGCGAACGTCGGCGAATTCGGGATTGGTCATGATAATCGCGATTGCCTTGCTCGTGTCGATTGCCGAACCGCCGCCGACCGCAACGATAATGTCCGCGCCGCATTTCTTGCAGAACTCGACGCCCGTTTGAACGTTTTCAATCGTAGGATTCGCCTTGATGTTGTCGTAAATGTCGAAGTCGACGCCCGCGCTTTTGAGCAGGTCAATAACCTTCGTGGCGACTTTGAACTTGATGAGATCTTTGTCGGTGACGAGCATGACTTTCTTGCAGCCGCGTCCGCTGATTTCGGCGGGAATTTGCTTGATTGCGCCCGGTCCGAAGTAAGACGTTTCGTTCAAGATGATTCTGTTGACCATAATCAGCCCTCCCAATAAAATACGCATAACTCGAACGAATAGTATCATACGGCTTTGACCGTTACAAGGGGAAACATTTTGTCATGCGTAAAATATTCTTTGCAATGGCGATAATGCTGTCGTTGATGGCGGCGGGCTTCAATCACTTCGCCAAGACCGACTACTCCGCCCGACAAAACGAACACCGTCGAAAACTCGGCGCGGTTTACATGACGCTCAACAATCCGTTTTACGAAGTCATCGACGAAGAAATTCGCACGGTCGTGGAGAATCACGGCGACATTTTGATTTCGCGTGACCCCGCGCTCAGCGTCGAAAAGCAAGTTGAAGAAATTCGCAACCTGATTGATTGCGGCGTCGAATTGATTTTCATAAACCCCGTCGATTGGACGCGGATTGAACCTGCGCTGGAGTTCGCACGAATCGCGAAGATTCCCGTCATTGCGATTGACACCAACGTCGAAGACGACACGCTCGTCAACTGCACCGTCGTTTCGGACAATTATTCGGCCGGCGTGCAATGTGCCGAACATCTGCTGAAGAATTCTTCGGGCGGGAAGATTGCCTTGCTAAAACACTCGCAGGCGCGTTCGTCGATTGACAGAATCAGCGGCTTCCTCGACAAAATTTCCGCGAACAAAAACTTTGAAGTCGTCGCGCAGGCGGAATGTCTCGGTCAGCTTGAAATTGCAATGCCCGCAATGGACGACATGATTAAGGCTCACCCCGAAATTAACATCGTCATGGCACTCAACGACCCGGCGGCTTTGGGCGCGATTGCCGCGTTGCAGAATGTCAATCGGCTCGGCGACGTGATGATTTACGGCGTCGACGGCGTGCCCGAAACGAAAGAAATGATTTTGTCGCGGCGCATGACTGCCACGGCGGGACAGTCTCCGCGAAAAATCGGGCGAATTGCCGCAGACCGCGCTTACAAAATTTTTGACGGCAAACCCGTCGAAAAGATTATCAAGTTGCCGACCAAACTTATCTCGTCCGAAAATATTTCCGCGACCGAAATTGACGGCTGGGAGTGACATGAAGAAATCTTTTACAGTCAAAGGAATGCACCGACTGCTTTACGCGTACAACGGCTTTGTAATTTTCGTGTTGATGGCGTTCATGTGCTTGACGCAGGACAAAATCAATCGGTCAATGGCGGCGCGTTCGTTTTTGGAACAGGCGGGAGCAATTCCGACGCCCGCGCCCGTGATTTTCTTCGCGACGACTGCGGCGTTCCTGTGCTTCGTCGTCGTGAGCAGTCTCTACAGGCGCAACAAAAATCCCCGCGTGCGATACATGTTGTTCGCGGCGGAGATAATCATCTGCATGCTGTTGATGCGGATTTTGAATTTGTCTTACGACGGAACCGTCCTGCTTATCGTCGCCGACTTGATGTATCGTTACGAAGGCCACCGACAGGAATACACGCTGCTGATTGCAATGATTTGCCTGTACTTCATTGCCAACTACAACATGGCGATTTTCCAGACGAAGATAATTTCGTTCGAGGCGTACGCGTCCTATTACAACGCCGACGCGAAGGCAGTCATTTTGGCGATACGCAACACGCTGTATTCGATTAACGTCGTGCTGTTCGTGTATTACCTCGTCTTACTCGTCAAAGGCAAGCACGAAGAAACCGAACGCATCCGCTTGCTCAACGAAAAGCTCGAAGAGGCGAATCAACGTTTGCGCGCTTATGCCATTGAAGTTGAACAGATGGCGGAAACTCGCGAACGCAACCGATTGGCGCGGGAAATTCACGACACGTTGGGTCACGCGCTCACGGGCATTGCCGCCGGTCTTGAAGCCTGTATCATGACGATTGAAGTTGCGCCCGAAGTCACCAAGCAACAGCTCAACAAAATTCGCGACGCGGCGAAGAAAGGCATTACCGACGTGCGCCGCTCAATGAAGAAGTTGCGCCCCGACGATTTGGAACGCCTGCCGTTTCAGGAAGCACTCATGGAGATGACGAAAAATTATTCCGAGTCGTCGGGCATGGAAATTACCTTCGACATCTTCAGCTGGTCGGAACACCTTCGCCAAGACCAAGAGGACGTTATTTATCGCGTCTTGCAGGAGAGCATTACCAATGCCAAACGCCACGGCCACGCCACCAAAGTCAAAATCACAATCGGCGGCAACGAAAATTATCTGCTGATTGTCATTGCGGACAACGGGCAAGGTTGCGACGACGTCAAGCAAGGTTTCGGACTCAAGCACATGCGCGAACGCCTCGAACTTTTGCACGGGACTGTTCACTATTGGAGCGACGAAGGTTTCATTGTCGAAGCAATGATTCCGCTGAATCGGGGGATTGTCGATGATAAAAATTTTGATAGCTGACGACCAGGAACTCATTCGCGAGAGTTTGAAAATCGTCTTGGACTTGCACGCCGACATGGAAG
>CAMUZU010000028.1 GCA_947165295.1 uncultured Selenomonadales bacterium
CGACTTCCAAACTAATCTGCGCGGGATGAATAATTTCGTCGACGTTGAGAATCGGAAGATAATCTTCGTCGCGCAGATGTTGGCGAACATAATCGTCGAAACGCGCCGTGAATTCGGGAATGTCCTTGACCGCGATTGTCAAGCCCGCCGCCTGCGAATGTCCGCCGTATTGCTCGAACAGCTCCGCCATTGAGTCAAGCGCGTTCTTCATGTGAAGCGCGGGAATCGATCGACATGAGCCGCGAGCCGTCAAACCGTCCTGCGTCGTCAAAATGACGGTCGGCAGGTTGTAGCGTTCGACGAGTTTCGACGCGGTCAACCCGATAACGCCTTCAAGCCAGCCCGTGCCCGCAACGACAAGCGAATTCACGTCGCCGCCTTTGTCAACGCGCATTTGGCGAACTTTGTCAATCGCCGCAGACAAAATGCCCGTTTCAATGTCTTTGCGCTGTTGATTGAGCTTGTTGAAGTGTCGCGCCAAAGTTTTGGCTTCTTCGACGTTTTCGGTCAACAAAAGCGACAGACCTTCGCGAGCAGTCTTCAAGCGTCCGACAGAATTCAAGCGCGGAGCAATTTGGAAGGCGACTTGTCCTGCAGAAATTTTTTTGCCGCCGAGACCCGCCGCCCAAATCAACGCGTGCAAGCCGATACATTTCGTGCGCATCATCTCACGCAAGCCCATGCGAACAATCTTGCGGTTTTCGCCGACAAGCGGCACGATGTCCGCAATCGTCGCCATTGCCGCAATCTCAATGTCTTTGGTGTATTCCTGAACGTCGACGCCGCGCAGTTTGAAATTCAACGCCTGACTGAGTTTGAACGCGACGCCCGCTCCGCAAAGATTTTTTTCGGGGTACGGACAGCCGTGTTGATTCGGATTGACGACGGCGACGGCTGAAGTGACTTCGTCCAACGCGGGCAAGTGGTGGTCGGTGACAATCACGTCAAGCAGATCTTTGACGGCGGCAATTTCGCGTTCGTTGGTTATGCCGCAGTCGACGCTGATTAAAAGTTCGCAACCGTCGGCGGCAAGTTTCTGCAGAGCGGGCACGTTGAGTCCGTAACCTTCCGAGCGGTCGGGAATGTACGACGTGACGCGTGCGCCTAACTTCGTCAACGTGCGAATCAAAATCGCCGACGCGCTCATACCGTCGACGTCGTAATCGCCGTAAACGCAAATGTTTTCGCCGTCGTCAATGGCGCGGCTGATTCGGTCAACCGCTTCGGTCATGCCCGACATTATAAACGGGTCGTGGAAAGGTGCGGCTTCGGGCTCCAGAAAATTTTTTGCAGTTTCGGCGTCGCGAATCCCGCGGTGATACAAAACTTTGGCGGTCAATTCGCTTACGTTGAGTTCCGCCGAAATTTTTTGTACGGTCGCCGCGTCCGACGTTCTGACAATCCATCTTTTGCGCATGTTAAGTTCTCCGTCCGTGATTTATATTTTGGTGCGTCGCAATATTACGCATTGTTATTGGTGCCACTCGAATTCGATATCGCCGATGTGAACGGTCGTGCCTTCGGTTATGCCGCGAGCTTTGAGCAGGGCGTCAAGGTTTTTCATGCGCCAAATAAACTGGAAGCGTCGCAAACCTTCCTCGTTGTCGAAGTTCGTCATTGCAACGATTTTTTCCAAGTTGCGGTTGCGCACGATAAATTCTGCGGCGTCGTTGCGTTCGATAATGACTGGGTCGTCGTCTTTTTCGACGTTGAAAACTTTGACGGCGTCGCTGTCGACGGGCTTGACTTCGGCGGCAAGTTCGTCCAGCCGTTGCCCGACGAAATTAATCAGCGCGTCAAGGTTCTCATGCGTCGCGGCACTCACCGCGAAAAATTTCAAGCCTTCGCGTTCGGCAAGTTGTTTGAGCGCGTCGACATGTTCAGCTGACTGCGGCAGGTCGGTTTTGTTGGCAACGAGAATTTGCGGCAGTTTGGCAAGTTTGTCGCTGTAAAGTTTCAGCTCGATGTTAATCTTGCGGAAATCTTCGACGGGGTCGCGTCCGTCGACAGCCGCCGCGTCAATCACGTGCAGAATCAACTTCGTGCGTTCGATGTGGCGCAGGAATTCATGACCGAGACCGACGCCGTCTGCCGCGCCTTCGATTAAGCCGGGAATGTCCGCCATGACGAAACTTTTTTCGTAGCCGAGACTGACAACTCCCAACACGGGCGTCAACGTCGTGAAGTGATAATCGGCAATTTCGGGACGTGCGGAACTCACCGCCGCAATCAAACTCGACTTGCCGACGCTGGGGTAACCGACAAGCCCGACGTCCGCCAAAAGTTTCAGCTCAAGAAGAAGTTCGCGACTTTCGCCCGGTTCGCCGAATTCGGCAAATGTCGGGGCACGGCGCGACGACGATTTAAACTTTGCGTTGCCGCGCCCGCCGCGTCCGCCTTTCGCGACAATCGCACGTTGACCGACAGCCGCCAAGTCCGCAACAAGTTCGCCCGTTGCCGCGTCACGAACGACGGTACCGAGCGGAACTTTGACGAGACAATCTTCGCCGCCGCGCCCGAATTGATTTTTTCTGTCGCCCGCCGCGCCGTTTTCTGCGGTGAACTTGCGGTTGTATCTGAAATTCAAAAGCGTGTTGACATTTTCGTCGACGACCAGGACGACATTGCCTCCGTGACCGCCGTCGCCGCCGTCGGGTCCGCCTTTGGGCACAAATTTTTCGCGTCGGAAGGAACTTTTGCCTGCGCCGCCGTCGCCCGCCCGCACGCTGATTTTGCCTTTGTCGATGAATTGCATGTGACTTCAACCTCCGAAAAAATTATGCCCGAAAAAATTTTCGCCGTCAAGCAACGTCGCACGTGACGGGCTTGTTACTTTCTTTGGCAGCAAAGAAAGTAACCAAAGAAACTGCGCTTGCTGTGATGCTTCCGGCATCACGCGCAAGCGACTGCGGCCGTCATCCGTGACGGCCGGTTACCGCCGCATGTTGAGTGAAAAATTTTTCGTCGACAATCGAACGTCGCACGCTGAGTCAACGCTTGACACTCGACAACTTTCGGCTTGCGAAAATGTTGCGGGTCACACCAATCGTTCCGTCGCTTTTAAAGCGACCCCGAAAAAATTTTCGCCGTCAAGCAACGTCGCACGTGACAGGCTTGTTACTTTCTTTGGCAGCAAAGACCCGCTTTGAAAGCGGGGGAACAGTTGGTTGACCGATTCGCCAATCGAAGCGAACACGTCAAACCAAATTGAATGCAACGTCATCCGTGACGGCCGTGTTACCGCCGCGTGTTGAGTGAAAAATTTTTCGCCGCCAATCGAACGTCGCGTTGACACTGCCTCGAAAAGCTTTTACAATTCCCGTAACAACGTTCTTCACGTCCGCGAAAGGAGATGTTTGCCTTGAGAGATTTTCCGCACTTCATCAAGCTTGCCGAAGACCGAATCAACGTTGACGAGATTGTCGCTTACGGCACCAAGTTTTACGTCGACGAAGACGGCGAAGTTGACGAAGACAGCGAATGCCTTTACGTCACGACCAAGACCAACGAATTCGATTTTGAATACGACGAAGAAGATTTGGGCTGTTCGCTTGACGAAAAGCTTGTTGAGCTTGACGCAATGTTTTTGGTTGCCGCGCACCGCCTGCGTTGACTTTGGCGGAGCGTCGACATAGATGTTCCACACAAATTTTTCAAGGAGGTAATTTTTCAATGTCGGTACTTGACGATATGCTTCAGACGAACGAAAAGTTTTGCGCCAACCCGCCGGCTGACTACA
Organism: uncultured Selenomonadales bacterium; assembly: GCA_947165295.1. Classification (GTDB taxonomy): domain Bacteria; phylum Bacillota; class Negativicutes; order Selenomonadales; family Selenomonadaceae; genus Quinella. Next base: position 3,740 of record CAMUZU010000028.1, read on the forward strand.
CGAACGAAGATCATCACGAAAGCAAGTTGCCGAAAAAGCATTTGGCGATTGTCACGTGCATGGACACGCGGCTCGTCAACTTTTTGGAACCCGCACTCGGCTTGACTCGCGGCGACGTGAAAATCATCAAGCAGGCGGGCAACGTCTTGACCGGCGTGTTCGACGCGACTGTCCGCAGTTTGCTCGTTTGCATTTACGAACTGGGCGTGAAAGAAATCGCGGTCATCGGTCACCACGAATGCGGCATGGCAAAGACCACGTCCGAAAGCTTGACAAAAGCAATGATCGAACGCGGCGTGTCGCCCGACGCGATTAAGATGGTCGAAAAAGAACTTGTCGAGTGGGCAGACTCTTTTCAACGTCCCGAAGAAAACGTCAAGGAAGTCGTCAAACAACTGCGCGAAAATCCGCTTATTCCAAAAGACGTCAAAGTTCACGGCTTGATGTTCCATCCCAGAAGCGGCAAAGTTCAGTTGCTTGACCGCGAATAAACTTCGTAAGGTCGAGTGAACGACGACAACAAAATTCGCAGAGATCAAGGAGGATTTATCAAGGAGGAAAACACAATGTCTATGGCAATAAGGAACAACATAACCGCGCTGCGAAGTTACAACGTCACAAGTGCCAACCAGACCAAAGCGCAAAAGTCTTTGACCAAGGTTGCCACGGGCGAAAAAATCAACAGCGCGCAGGACGATTCTGCGGCATACTCAATTTCGGAGAGAATGCGCAACCGAATTCGTTCACTCGAACAGGCGCACCGAAACACCCAGAACGGTCACAGCATGATTCTTACGGCGAGCCAAGCCGTCGACACAATCACCGAAACGCTTCGTTCGCTCAAAGAAAAAGCAATCAACGCCGCCAACGACGCCAACACCGACGAAGACCGCAAGACGCTTCAGAAGGAAGTTGACCAGCTCATTGACCAAATCGACGACACCGCGCTTGTCACCTTCAACGGCAAGTATCTTGTCGACAACACGAAGAATAACGTTTTGACAGCGACGAAGACAATTTTGCTTAACCAAGGACTCGACAAGGCGACGGCTCTGGCCGACAATCTTTCCGACTTGAAAAACCGCGTCGGCGACACGCTCGGCATAACCACCGACGACAAGTTTCAAGTCTCGTGGGTCGTCAATGGTCAAACTTCCACGTCAACCGGCAGTGCCAATACCACGCTTCAAAGTTTGCTGACGACGCCCGGCGTTTTGACGGCGGCTGAAGTTGCGGCGGGCGACTCGGCGGGTACCGACAAGCACAACCTCGACGTGTACACGCCCGACAAAACCGAAGGCATCACGCTGACCGCCAACACTGCGGGTGCCAAAGACCAACTTGCGGGCTTCACCGTAAGCATAACCGACCCCAACGGCAACGCCCGAAGTGTCGCGAACGCGGCTTTGAATCAGTTCCGCGAACTTCAACGCGGCGAAGGTCAAACGGAAAATTTGTCGCTCAACTTCCAAGTCGGCGCGGAGGCAAACGTCGCCACCAGAATTGCGTTGACGGACATGCGGGCGGCGGCTCTCGGCTTGCGCGGCTCGGACAACCGGACTTTGAGCGTCTCAACCAAAGACAACGCCAACGCCGCGATTAACGTCATCGACAACGCGATTAAAAAAGTTGCAGACCAACAAGCGGCACTCGGCGCGCTCGTCGCACGGCTCGATTACACCGCCGAAAACTTGACGACGTCGATCACAAACGACAAGGCGTCCGAATCGGGCATGAGAGATGCGGACATGGCACGCGAGATTATGAATTACACAATGGACAACATCCGTGTTCAATCGTCGCAGGCAATGCTTGTTCAGGCGAACCAACAGCCCGAAGACGTGTTGGCTTTGTTGCGCTGAACGTTACTTTCTTTCGGCGCGAAAGAAAGTAACCAAAGAAAGCAGCCCGACGGAGTTTGCATCACGCAAACACGTCGGGCGCGGCCGTCATCCATGACGGCCTTTTTTGTTGACGCGAAAAGTTTTCGTCGCTACAATCGCGGTAAAAATTTTTTGGCGAGGAAGTCTTGACGTGAACATCTTTTTGTTGTTGACAATTGCGTTGGCGATAATCATCGTGCTGTTGCGCTTCAAAATCCCAATCGGCGTGTGCATGTTGGCAAGCGGGCTGTTTATCTGGCTGTTGCGTTCGGCAAGCCCGTGGTCGCTGTTGCAGGCGGGTTACGAAACGTTCACATTGCCGCGCACGTACGACATCATCTTTGCGCTGTATTTCGTCATGTGTTTGGAAATTGAACTGCGGTTGAGCGGCGCACTTACCGACATGGTCAAAGCTCTGCGGCGCACGTGCTCGAACGTTAAAGTTTTGTTGGCGACAATGCCCGCGTTTTTGGGACTGTTGCCGTCGGTCGGCGGAGCAAGATTTTCCGCGCCGATTGTCGAAGAGTTGAGCGCGAAGATAAACCTGTCGCCCGATCACAAAGCCGCGATTAACTTCTGGTTTCGTCACCTGTTCGAGTTTTCAAGCCCGATAATCCCCGGCATGATTATGGCGTGTTCAATCGCGGGCGTGACGTTCGGCACGTTCATCAGCCACCTGTGCTGGGTGACGGTGCTTGCGTTCGCGGTCGGCTGGTTGATTTTGATTCGCCCGATAAAAATTCCGCGTGAGTCGAAGATTGTCGAGTCGGCGGCTGAAATTCGTCACGAACGAAACGGCTTGATGCTTGCGCTGTTGCCGGTGATTGCGGTCTTTGCGGTCGTAGTTTTCGGCGGACTGAACGCGTCGACGGCGACGGGTTTAATCGTCGTCGGACTTGTCTTCGTGCTTGCGCTTGTCAAGCGACCCGTCGGCGTGCGTGAAATTTTCTTCGGCGCGTTCGATTGGAAAATGTCGCTCAACATTTGCTGTATCCTGTACTTCATTCAGCTGCTCGACGTGACGGACGTGTTGACTGAAATTGTCGCGGCGTTTCAAGCAAGCCCGTTGCCCGTGCCGGTGATTATCGCGTGCGTGTCGCTGATTATCGGCGTGTTGACGGGCATGAGTCAAGGTCACGTCGCGATTGTCATGCCGATTGTCGCGGCAATGGGAACCGGCTCGTTGAATCTTGCGGGCGTGGCAATGGCGTTCGGTGTCGCGGGACAGATGTTGACGCCGACGCACGTTTGTTTAATCGTGACGGTCGATTACTTCAAGTCGGACTTGCTCGCGACGTTGAAGCCCGTCCTGCTGTGCGAAGTCATCATCTTGACGATATTCAGCGCGTACACGTGGCTGACGTGGTGAGTGTGTTACTTTCTTTGGCAGCAAAGTGTCGCGGGACAAATGTTGACGCCGACGCACGTTTGTTTAATCGTGACGGTCGATTATTTCAAGTCGTACTTGCTCGCGACGTTGAAGCCCGTCTTGCGTTAAATGTTACTTTCTTTGGCAGCAAAGAAAGTAACCAAAGAAACTGCGCTTGCTGTGATACATCCTGTATCACGCGCAAGCGTTGCGGCCGTCATCCATGACGGCCGGTCAACGTCGCAAACGAAAATCCCCCGACGTTGTGTCGAGGGATTTTTTTCGTACGTGTATGTCGTCTTTCATGTCAGGCTGCAATGATGTTGAGAACTTCGGCGTGCGTCAAAGATTTGCCGTCCTTGCTGTAGCGGTTGCCGCTTTCGCGGAAGCCCGTGCCGAGCCAACCGATGCTGATGTACGCGTCGATACCGTAGCAGTCTTTCAAGGCTTTTTCGGCAATAGGTGCCGCCGCATTGCGCCAAACCGCCGTGCCGATATCGCCGCCGGGCAGTGAGCTCAGAATCTTGCGCAGTCCGTTGGAAATGTCGCCCGCAACGCCGGCTTGTTTTTCCAGCGCGGAATAAATTTCTTCAAACTGTGCGACCGTGCCGCCGCTGATGTTTTCGAGTTCAGCGTCGTTGAGGATTTCGTTGGTGAGGATTTCTTTCGTCATGGTGATTACCGCCTTTCAAATGTGTGATTTTGTTTTCTGCGGCTTATACGCACGCATTAGAAATTCGTTACACGCGTCGACAAAAAAAATCCGCCGAGTGTTCGACGGATTTTTTGTTTGCGATTAAGTTGCGGTCAATAGATTGTGTCCATTGCGGAAGTGAGTATCAAAGCGACGACCGCGATTGAGTTCCACACGAATTTTTCAAGCATTGGCGTTTCCTCCTTTGCGCGGCGAATCATAGCACGGGCGGCAACTTTTGTGAACGGGCATTTGTTCGCGTTCGGTGTCGCGTTCGTTATCGTTTGGCAGGTTTTGTATATGGAAAAAGTTTGCGGCGTCTGGTATAATGCCCGAAATTTTTTGCAGAAAACGTTTGCGAGGTTTTGTGATGGTACGAAATGTTACGCCGACAATCGAAGGCGGCTTGCTCGTCGCGATAACGGTAATTCTTGGCTTGTTGACGATGTACTTGCCGATTGTCGGTATCTTCGTCGAATTTTTCTTCGCGGTGCCCGTCGCGGTGTTGACTGCCAGGCAAGGCGCGGGCAAAGGTCTTAGCGCGCTGTTCGTGGCGTTCGTGTTGCTGTCGATGTTAATCGGCCCCGTGTTCGCGTTGCGTATTTGTTTAAGCGTCGGCTTGTGCGGAGTAGTTTTTGGTTGGTGCGTGCGACGAAACTTCAACGCCGTAAGAATTTTCTTCATGACGCTGGTTGTCGCTTCCGCCGCGCAGTTTTTGTCAATCGCGTTGGCAAGCGTCATTATGGACGTGGACATAATCGACACGCAGATAAAAATGTTGCGCGAGTCCTTCGACGAATCGTTTAACTTTTACGAATCAATCGGCGTGGATAAAGCGCAAATCACTCAAGCGAAGGCGAACACGGACGCGGGCTTAAATTTGTTGGTGCTCTTGATGCCGACGATTTTAATGTTGTCGTCTTTGGTCAACGCGGTGACGGTTTACTTGTCGTCGAAGTGGTTTTTCGCGAAACTGAACATGAAGACGCCGCACATGCCCGCGTTCGCCGAGTGGCAGTTCCCGTCGCTGTTCTTCTACTTGGCGATTGTCGGCGGGCTGGGCTTGTATTGGGGCTCGACACGCGGCTGGACGGAAATTTACGAAACTGCGCTTAACGTGCTGGTCATGTCGCTGATAATCGGCTTTGTGCAGGGGCTGTCGATTTTGTCCGCGCTGGCGAATCGTTACAAGTTCTCGAAGTTGGCTCGCGCTCTGATGTATGCGGTCGTGTTCCTGAGCCCGTTCCTGTTGCAGTTGACGGCGGTTTGGGGCTTGGCGGACATGGTTTTCGATTGGCGCAACAAATTTTTGAACGGCGGGAGGTGACGCGTTGTGCCCAGAAATTTATCCGCGTGGCCGGATTCGGTGATAAACTTGGCGGTCATGCTTGTCATGATTGCGGTGATAATTCATTACAGTCGCCTGCTTGGAGCCTGCGCGGTGATTGTTTGGGGCTTGCTGATTTGGTTCGCGCACGAGAGACGCAAAAACCGCGAAAAGCAGTTCAAGGTTTACTGCGAAAGCGTTATCGGCAACGTCAACGACATGATGTATTACGCAATGACGCGCCTGCCCGAAGGTATCGTTGTCATTGACGAGGACGGCCGGCTTCAGTGGTGCAACGAAATTATGCAAACTTTTTCGGACGTCGACTTTCAGCAGGGCATGTACGTTTCGGAGTTCTGGGACGGTCTTATCAGCGACAAGGTTTTGAATTTGTTGCCCGAAGGCACGGAGCCTGCGCCCGAAGAAGGCATTTATCGCATAAAAGCTTTGCGTCACAGAGAGGTAAACGGCGCGGTTGAAGATTATTACCGATACTTTCTGGTGCAGTACCGTCACTTGCAGGCGAACGAAGATTATCCGCGCATGGTCGTCCTGTTCGCGCTGGAGACGACGCTTTACGAAGATCTCAAGGTTGAATACGAACACAGTCGCACGGCGTTGATTTACGTTCAAGTCGACAATTACGACGAAGTCACCGCCGGACTCAACGAGACGGAGAAAACGAAGTTGATGTTGTCGGTCAGCTCGATTCTCGAAACGTGGGTTGCCGAACTTGCGGGCTTCATGCGGCGCGTGTCAAGCGACACGTTCATCGTCATTCTTGAACGGCGACACCTTGAACGTGCCATTGCCGAAAAGTTCACCGTGCTCGACAAAATCCGTCAGCTTGTCAACAAGAAACAAATTCAAGTCACGCTGTCAATGGGCGCGGCGGTTGCGGAACACCATTCAAGTCAACAAAACCTTGCCGAACTCGACCAGAAAGCGCAGGCGGGTTTGGATTTGGCTCTCGGACGCGGCGGCGATCAAGTTGCCGTTCGTCTGGGCGAACACACGAAATTTTTCGGCGGACGCGCCAAAGCCGTCGAAAAGAACACCCGCGTCAAAGCCCGCGTCATGGCGAAATCGATTCGCGACACAATGGAAAATTCCGACGTGGTTTTCGTCATGGGTCACATCCGCGAAGACTACGACGCGTTCGGAGCTGCCGTCGGCGTCGCGCTCATGGCGAAGAATTTGGGCAAGCCCGTGCACGTCGTCTTGAGCGGTTGGCTCGACAGCATTGAAAAAATCTTGAAGCCATTCCGCAAGTCCGAAGAGTACGCCGACATGTTCATTCGCGAAAGCGACATTTCAATTTCAAACGCGCTGGAGCCGTTGCTTGTAATTGTCGACACCTTCATTCCGAAACTTGTCGCCGTGCCCAGTTTGCTCGAACGCGTCAAGAAAGTTGTCGTCATTGACCACCACCGCCGCAGCGAAAACACAATCAAGAACACGGAGATGACTTACCTGGAACCCGGCTCAAGTTCGACGTGCGAAATGGTCACGGAACTTTTGACTTACTTCGACGAAAAGATTTCAATCGGCAAGCTTGCGGCGACCGCGCTTTATTCGGGCATGGTTGTCGACACGAAGAATTTCACCGTGCAAACCGGCTCGCGCACGTTCGAGGCGGCGGCTTACCTTCGTCGCAGCGGTGCCGACCCCGTCGCAGTCAATCACCTGTTCAAGTCCGATTATGAAACGACCGTTGCGCTGTCGAAGACCGAAGCCGAATCACAATACTTTGAAGGCGGGCTCGTCGTCAGCCACATCGACCGTTCGATTCCAAACGTGCAGGCGATTGCCGGTCAAGCGGCCGACTCGCTCCTTCGCGTCGAAGGCGTGCGCATGACGATTATTCTGTTCATGATGAAAAATGGTGCCGTCGGTATCAGTGCGCGTTCCGTCGGCGATTTGAACGTGCAAGTCATCATGGAAAAGTTCGGCGGCGGCGGTCACCAAAACGTTGCGGGCGCGCAAGTCAAAGACGCCAAAATTCTCGACCTGAAAGCGGCGGTCATTGCGACGGCTCGTGCGTACATTGCCGAAAGCGACAAGCCTTTGACAGCGTGACGCGCTCAACTTCAGCGACCGAACGTCAAGGCAACTCAATCCGAAGCGACAAGCCTTTGACTGCGTGATGCGTTCAACTTCAGCGACCGAACGTCAAGGCGGCTCAATCCGAAGCGACAGACCGTTGACTGCGTGACGCGTTCAACTTCAGCGACGAAACGTCAAGTCAACTCAATCCGAAGCGACAAGCCGTTGACTGCGTGACGCGTTCAACTTCAGCGACGACTTCACTTCGCCGACCGTTGATTGACACGCCCTGTTGAATTCGATACAATGACGAAAAGTTTTCATGCACGCGGAAAGGATTGGTGATTTCATGGAATTCGTTTCAAGCACGGGTCTCACCGCCGAAACTGAACTCGTCGAAAGCGCGGACTTGGCGGTCAGCTACGACAGCTCTTACACCACCGACGGCACGACGGTTTATCTTTACGGCAACGACGCCGCGACCGTCGACTTGTCAAGCGGACTCTACGGCGCGGCGGTCAACATTGACGCGACAAACTCCACGGGCGCAAACTACTTGTTCGGTAACTGGACGTCGAACATCATCATCTCCGGACCCGGTTCGTCGTATCTTTGGGGCGGCAACGATTATTCAAATGACTTTCTTATCGGCGGCTGGAGTTACGACACGTTCTATTACGGCATGTACGAAGGCAACGACGCCATTCTCAACGGCTCGTCAATGGACATCGTCAACTTGCATGACGCTTATGTCAGCGACATTGTTTCAACCGCTTACGACGGCACGAATCTTGCGCTGTTGTTCGGCACGGGCAACGCTTTGGTCGTCGCCTGCACGGACATGCTCAGCCCGATTTTCACCACGGCGGACGGCGGAACTTACACCTTCAACCGCACAACTTATTCGTGGCAATAAGTCAAGCGAACTTTCGGCAAATCAAAAATCCCCGGCCTCTGCGCGAAGTCGGGGATTTTTTTGTTGGTTTTATGAGCGGGTGGGTGGGTGATGATTTCGTTATTTGTTCGAGTCGGTCTCGCCGCTGATGATTTTCGACGCTTCGCGGAAGGCCTCGTCGTTGCGTTCGCCTTTGATGTTGAGCACCAAACTTTTGCCGGGCATGATGCCCAAGTTGACCATTGACAAAATGCTGTCCGTCGTGCCGATTTTCTTGCCCGACGCGATTGTTATCATGCAGTTGGTGTCTTGAGCGACTTTGATCAAGTGCGCGCTTTCGCGGAAACCGATAATGCCTTTGGACACGAGTATAAAGGAAACTTCGTCGTGCGGCAGAACTTTCGGCGCGACGGCGACGACATTGCGACGTTTATTCGATGTTGCTTTGTATGCGAGTTTCATGGTGGAAACCTCCGTGATGTTGTCCGTTGAGTGTACCGCAACTTCCCTGTTGCTGATTGGCATTGTAGCAGTCGGCGTGCGAAGTGGCAACGGGCATTCATTATTGTTTCAGGCGGAATTCATTCGTGTTTGGCGGGTAATTGCTTTCGGTCACGAAAAAACGCGGCGTCGAGTGTGAACGTCGCGTTGATTTATGTTAGTGTCAAGACTTTTGGTAGCCGAGTGAACGCAGTTTCTTAATCGCGAACGGCAGGCAATTCATTACGTCTGCGGCAACCAAACCTTCGGCTCGTTCGTGTGCGGCGAAGTTGCCCGCAGTGCCGTGGAGCCACACGCCCGCAAGCGGTGCAAACGGCGTCTGCTTCATGAGCCCGACAATCGCGCCCGCAAGCACGTCGCCGCAACCCGCCGTTGCCATTGAGCTGTTGCCAAGCGGCGAAATAAAAATCTCTCCGTTCGGGTAGCCGACGATTGTCGTTTCGCATTTGGCGACGATTATCGCACGGTAAGCCTGCGCGGCGCGACGAACTTCCGGCACGAGCGCGGGACGAAGTTTTTCGACGGGTATGTTCAACAGCGCGGACAATTCACCCAAGTGCGGTGTGAGTATCGGAATTTGCTTGCAAGCTTTGAGTTCGTCGGCATGTTCATTGAACGGATAAATCGCGTCCGCGTCGAGGACAAGCGGCTTGTCGACCGTCGCGACAACTTTCTTGACGAGTTCGGAAGTTTCGCGTTCGCGTCCGAGTCCGCAACCGAGAAGTACTGCGTCGCAGTTCTCCGCAAGGTCAAGGATTTTCGTCAACGCTTTGTCGCCGCCGATAATGCCGGGCTTGACTTCGTCGAGCGGTGCCGTCATGACTTCGGTCAGCTTGACTTCGTAAATCGAATTGAGACTTTCGGGCACGGTCAACGTCACGAGACCCGCGCCGACTTTCAACGCGCTCATTGCCGCAAGCGACGCCGCGCCCGTCATGCCGCGTGAACCGGCGACGACAAGAATCTTGCCGCAGGAACCTTTGTACGAATCTTTCGGTCGAGCGGGCAACAACGTCAACGCAAGTTCGTCGTCCATCAAAGTTTGGTGCAAGTCTTCGGTCAAAAGTTTGGCGGGAAGTCCGATGTCTTCGACGAGAATTTTTCCCGCGTAACCCGCGCCGGGGCACAGGAAATGAGCAATCTTCGGCAGGCCGAGCGCGACGGTGACTTGAGCGTTCATTGCCGCTTCGCCGACCGCGCCCGTGTCCGAATCGACGCCCGACGGCACGTCAATGGCGACGGTGACTTTGTTCGCCGCGTTGACCAAACGAATCAACCGCAGTGCCGAAGGACGCAGTTGACCCGAAAAGCCCGTGCCCAAAATTCCGTCGACGACCGCATCCGAAAATCTCAGCGTGACTTGCAGGCGTTCCCAAGCTCTGTCGCTGTCGAGCTGTTGAAGTTCGACGTTCATTGCGCGCAGAATCCGCATTTGCACGTTAAAAGAATTCGTGCGGTGATCTCTGTCGCCGATTAAAAAGATTTTGACGCGTGCGCCCGCGTTGTTGAGGTACCGAGCCGCAGTCAAAGCGTCGCCGCCGTTGTTGCCGCTACCCGCCAAAATGCAAACGCTTTTTTTGTCGACGGTGCCCAAAACTTGTTTGACCGCCTCGAAAACACGGTGCCCCGCGCTTTCCATAAGCGACAGTTCGGGCAAACCGTAATCGTCAATCGCCATTGAGTCAATGTCGTGCATCTCTTTGGCCAATGCAACTTTCATACACAATCCTCCGTAAAAAACATTATTCGTCGTCGAAGCGAAGACCCGGCCGTCATGGATGACGGCCGCCGCCCGCGGTTGAAACAGGATGTTTCACCTGCGGGCTGTTTTCTTTTGCTTACTTTTCTTTTGCGCCAAAAGAAAAGTAACACTCACTCCAAAACACAAACCGCCGTGGCGAATTCACGCGAATGGCTCAAGCTGACGGAAATTTTCGTGACGCCCGACGAGTGCGCTTTAAGTGCCGCTTTGCCGTGCAAAAAAATTTCGGGACGTCCGCTCGCCCCGTTGACAACTTCAACGTCCGCAGGTCGCGTGAAAATGCCCGTGCCCAACGCCTTAAAAAAAGCCTCCTTGGCGGCAAATCTTGCGGCGTAGGAGGCGGCGGAATTTTTTCCGCGACTTTCGCAATAAGCTTGTTCAATTTCAGTGAATACAAAAGTCTTGAAACTTTCTCGACGGCAAGCCTTTTCGACGCGTGCAATTTCAACGATGTCCGTGCCGAGTCCGCGAATCATTTCGTGACCAAATCCGTGTCCGACGCCGGGCGATAAGCTTCGTTCGGGTTGAACGCCAGAGAACGCGCAATCAAAATTTCGACGCGGCGATTCTGCTGTTTGTTTTCGGCGGTGTCGTTGGGCGCAATCGGTCGATATTCGCCGTAACCGATGGCAGAAAATCTTGCGGGATTCAAGTCGGGATTAATCGACAGCAGATACTTCATGAACGTCATTGCGCGCACGGAACTCAATTCCCAGTTCGACGGGAATTGCGACGTGCTTATCGGGTCGGTGTCCGTGTGGCCGGAAATCAAAACGCGTTCGGGTACCGCCGCCAAAAGTCCCGCGACAATCGGACCGATACGTTGCGATTCGGGCACGAGGTCAGCCGAACCCGACGGGAACAGCGCACGTTCCTTAATGCGAATCATCAAGCCTTCTTCGGCAAGCTGCGTGGACAATTCTTCCTGCAGATTGTTTTGTTCGATGTACTCTTCGAGTTGCTGTTGAAGTTGTTCGAGCGTGCGATTTTCTTCGATGTAAGCCGCGTTGCCCTGATCTTCGGTGCTCATAATTTCGCGTTGCATACTGGCGTTCGGGCCCGCCTGATTGAAAAACGAAGGGCCGCCCATGTTGAACGCCGCAGTGAACGCCTGCGCCATCTGCTGAAGTTTCGTTTGGTCGGTCTGCGAAATTGCGAACAGGCAAATGAACAGCGCCAACAACAAAGTCATCAAGTCGGAATAAGGCAACAACCAAGCCTCGCTGGCTTCTTCTTCGTGTTTCTTGCCGCGTTTCTTTTTCGCCAAATTATTCGCCTCCCTTGCTGGAAAGGGCTTCGCGTTCGCTCTGCGGGATGTAAATCATCAACTTCGCTTCAATCTGCGTGGGTGAGTCGCCCGCCTGCAACGAAAGAATGCCTTCCATAATCATGCGTTTGTGACTGACTTCGTTTTCGGATTTGATTTTGAGTTTGTTGGCGAACGGGAGCCACAGAACGTAACCGGTGAAGATACCAAGGATTGTCGCGACGAAAGCCGCCGCGATTGAGTGACCGAGCTTGTCAATGTCGTTTAAGTTACCAAGTGCCGCGATAAGACCGACGACCGCGCCCAGAACGCCCAGCGTCGGAGCGTACGTGCCCGCCTGCGAAAAAATTGAACGCATCTCGGCATGTCGCGCTTCCATAACGGCAAGTTCCGCGTCCAAAACGTCGCCGACGAATTCGGGATCCATGCCGTCGATAACCATGCTCAGGCCGTTGCGGAAGAACGGATCTTCAATGCTGTCAACGCGGCTTTCAAGCGCAAGAATACCTTCACGACGCGCAATCTGCGACAGTTCGATAAACGTCTTGACAAGTTCGCCTTTACCCTGTTCGTCGCCGCCGCGCATCAACAGTCCGAAAAGTTTCGGGAACTTCGACATCTGTTCCATTGTGAAGGCGTTGAACAGGCAGGCAATCGTTCCGCCGACGATAATCAAAAACGCCGCCGGGTTGTTCAGCGAACTGATTGGCGCGCCCTTGATGACCATGCCGACAAAGATTGAAATAAAGCCGCCTACCAAGCCGATGATAGTAGATTTTTCCAAAACAACAGCCTCCTCCGAGTTTTGAGCTGAAAACTTACGTACACCAAAAAAGTTTTCGGTTCGTGCCGAATATGCAACTTCCCTGTTCAATGCCGCCAAAGAAATTCCTGCCGCCGTCGAAAAAAAATCACGTCGTCGACGAAAAATCCGGCCGTCATGGATGACGGCCGCCGCCCGCGCCTTAATGCAGGATGCATTAACGCGGGCTGTTTTCTTTTGGTTACTTTTCTTTTGCGCCAAAAGAAAAGTAACAAGACCCGCTACTTGACAGTAAAATTTCGCTCGTCTATAATCTACTGCGGTTATCGCCGAATTTTTTTTGTAAGGAGGTGGCCAACCTTGAAGAGAACGTTTCAACCGAACACTCATTGGCGCAAGAAAACGCACGGCTTTCGCGAACGCATGAAGACCAAAGGCGGGCGGCTCGTCATCAAAAGACGCCGTCAGCGCGGCAGGAAAGTGCTTACAGCTTGAGAGTGCGGCAGGTCACTGGCGAAGTGGCCTTTTTTTTCGCGTTGTCGACGGACGGAGGATTAGCGTGTTTGAACTCACCAAGAGCGAAATTTTGCGCGGCAAGAAAGACTTCAACGCGGTGCACAATCGCGGCCGCTCGGTTGCCAATCACGCGCTGGTTTTGCTTGTCGTTCACGACGAACGTTACAACGGCAAAGTCGGCTTCGCGGCGGGCAAGAAACTCGGCGGCGCGGTCGTTCGCAACCGCGTCAAACGTCTCATGCGCGAGGCTTATCGGCTCAACAAAAATTCTCTCCGCCGCGATTTCGCAATGATTCTGGTCGGGCGCAAGTTCCTGGTTAAAGCCAAGTTCGCCGACGCTGAAAAAGCTTTCCTTGATCTGTGTCGACGCGCTCATCTTTTGACAAGCGATTGAACCGTCGACGTGAATTGCGACGCTTGAACGCTCAAAAGTTGTCGACGCGCCACGCAAGTTGAGATTTTACGATGACGAAATTTTTAATAGCACTGATAGAATTTTATCGCCGGTGGTTGTCGCCCTTGAAACCGCCGTGTTGCCGCTTCGTGCCGACGTGTTCAACTTACGCCGTCGACGCGCTCAAAAAGTACGGCTGGGCACGCGGAAGTTTGCTTGCGCTGTGGCGAATCCTGCGGTGCAACCCGTTTTGCAAAGGCGGCTTCGACCCCGTTAAATAACCGACTCACTCAAAGGATGTGATGTTGTGGAAGAACCCGGACTGTTTGGCGACCTCTTCTCGCCGATAGAACACGTCATGAGCGGCGTGCTGACCGCGCTGTATTCGTTGACCGAAATGCTCGGCGTGCCAAGTTACGGCCTGGCAATAATTTTGCTGACAATCCTGATAAAAATTTTGGTTTACCCGCTGACGAAAAAACAACTGCGCTCCATGAAGGCAATGCAACGCATCCAGCCGGAAATGCAGAAACTTCAAGCCAAGTACAAAAACAACCCGCAACTCCTGCAACAAAAAATGATGGAGCTTTACCAAAAAGAAGGCGCCAACCCGCTGTCGGGCTGCCTGCCGATGCTGATTCAAATGCCGGTGTTGATGGGCATGTATTACACGCTCTACAGCTTCAATTACGGCGGCGCGGAACCGTCGTTCATGTGGCTGCCCAGCTTGTCCGAAACCGACCCGCTGTATGTCCTGCCGCTCTTGTCCGCGTTGACGACTTATTTAACGTCGCTGACAATGCAGTCGAACAACAACGCCGCTCAACAGAACTCGCAGATGAAAATCTTGACGTACATAATGCCCGTGTTTATCGGCTGGATAAGTTTGAATTTCCCTTCGGGGCTCGTGCTTTATTGGGTAACGATGAATGTTGTGCAGATTGCTCAACAGCTGTGGATAAACAAGTTTGACAACCCGTCCGACAAGGAGGCTGCTTAAATGGCGACTGTGATTGAAAAAACCGGCAAGACCGTCGAAGAGGCAATTCAGGCGGCGGCAGACGAACTCGGCGTAAGCGCGGAACAAGTCGACGTTGAAGTTTTGGAAATGCCCGCGAAAAGATTGTTCGGTTGGCTCGGTGAAACGCCCGCAAAGATTCGCGCCACGCTTAAAGTCGTCGAAGCCGGCGCGGAGCCCGTCGCTGAACCCGTTGCCGAAGTTGCCGAAGATGTCGAAGCCGTCAAAGCCGGCACGCCCGTCGTCGAAGAACCCGTTGACGAAAAGCCCGCCGAAGAAATTATCGAACCGATTCTCGCGCCGTCGCCCGCCGACGACAATTCCAAAGCCGAAGCCCTCGACAAGGCGAAAACTTTCCTCGCCGACGTGTTCAATGCAATGAAGCTCGACATTGATATCGACGTGACCGAAAACGAAGACGGCTACCTGTTCGACTTGAACGGCAAAGGTCTCGGCGTGTTAATCGGGCGGCACGGGCAGGCTCTCGACTCTTTGCAGTACCTGTTGAATTTGGCGGCAAATCGTCGCGACGCGGAAAATAAAATTCACTTCACGCTTGATGTCGAAGGTTACCGCGACCGACGCGCCGACGCTTTGGAAAAGCTCGCCGTCAACATGGCTGAACGCGCAATTAAAACTCGCAAGGACGTGCGACTTGAGCCGATGAACCGCCACGAACGCAAGATGATTCATACCGCTCTGCAGGACAACAACCGCGTCGAAACGCACAGCGCAGGCACCGAACCTTATCGTTACGTCATTATCACGCCGACAAAGCGCGGCAGACGCTGAATCAAGCTGAAATAATTTCTTGCCCGTCAACGCGACGGGATTTTTTTTGGAGGCGATAACGTGGACGAAACGATTAGCGCGATTGCGACGGCACCGGGCACGGCGGGCGTCGGCATTGTGCGGTTGAGCGGCGACAATGCGCTTGACATTGCCGACAAAATTTTTCACGCGGCGAACGGTTGCAAGCTTGTCGACTGCGCGGGCGGACGAATTCTTTTCGGGCACGTGAAAGATTTTTCGGGCGCGGTTGTCGACGAAGCCGTTGCACTTGTCATGCGTGCGCCGAAGTCTTACACGCGAGAAAACGTCGTTGAACTGCAATGTCACGGCTCAAGCGTCGCCCTGCGCGAAGTGTTGCGCTTGACGTTTGAAGCGGGCGCACGTCCTGCCGAGAAAGGCGAATTCACCAAGCGGGCATTTCTCAACGGGCGAATCGACTTGACGCAGGCGCAGGCGGTTTTGGACGTGATTCAAGCGAAAACTTCAGCCGCGTTGACCGTCGCGCAAAATCAACTTGCCGGCCGCACGTCGCAAACAATCCGCCAAATTCGTCAAGCCTTGCTGAACTCCGCCGCGCACATCGAAGCGATAATCGACTTTCCCGAAGACGACCTCGACGACGTGACGCTCGCCGAAGTCAACGAAAACATTTCCGCGCAGATTGATCGACTTGACGCACTGCTGAAGAATTCCGCGACGGGCAAAATCCTGCGCGAAGGTTTGGAGACCGCGATTATCGGCAAGCCCAACGTCGGCAAGTCAAGTCTGCTGAACTTTTTCGCAAAGACCGAACGCGCAATCGTCACCGAAATTCCCGGCACGACCCGCGACCAAATTGAAGAGTTCGTCAACGTCGGCGGCGTTCCGCTGAAAATTGTCGACACGGCGGGCATTCGCAATTCAAGTGACGCCGTCGAAAAAATCGGCATCGAACGCGCCAAAACCTGCGCACAACGTGCCGAATTGATTCTTGCACTGTTCGACGGTTCGCGGCCTTTGGACGACGAAGACGCGGAGATTTTCAAGTTGCTCACCGACCGCAACGCGCTGATTCTGCTGACCAAAGCCGACCTTGCAACCGTCACGACCGTCGACATGCTTGCAAAAAAAATTCCCGCCGCGCAGGTGATAAAAATTTCTCTGCGTGACGGGACGGGCGTCGACGAAATGTTGAGCGCAATTTCAGACCGCATCGGCAAAATCGATTTTGAGATGAGTTTTGTCCGCGACGAACGCGAAGCCGACCTTCTGCGACGAGCCGTCAATCACCTGCACGAGGCGCAAGAAACTGTTCGCGTCAACGTCGGGCTTGACTTTGTGTCGATTGACCTGCGCGCCGCCTTGGAGTGCCTGAGCGAGTTGACGGGCGAATCCGTCAGCGAAGACGTGCTTAACGAAATTTTCTCGAAGTTCTGCGTCGGCAAGTGACCGCGACGTAAACTCCGGCCGTCATGGATGACGGCCGCTTTCGCCCGTCGTACGATACAGGATGTATCGTAGCGGGCGCAGTTTTCTTTGCTACTTTCTTTTGCTGCCAAAAGAAAGTAGATTTCAACAAACTCGAATCAACGAATCAGCTGAATCGAAGTCAACGCCAGTCGTGCGCAACGACAATAAAAAATCCCCGCCAACCGCGACGGGGAAATTTTTTTGCGTTCAATGTTTGAGAGCGTCAAGTTCGCGTTCAAGTTGCCGAATCTTTTCCGTGAGTTCGGGAATTTTCTTGAGCGTCACTTGAAACTTGAGCCACTCGCCGTGCGTTTGAATCGGGAAGCCCGCGCCGAAAAAGTTTGGCGGCATGTTCTTGGTGATGCCCGAACGCGCCGCGTAAACCGAATTGCCGCCGATTTCAATGTGCCCGACAGTTCCGACCTGTCCGCCGAACGTGACGTTGTCGCCGACAATCGTCGAGCCGCTGATTCCCGTCTGCGCGACAATCAAACAGTTCGCCCCGATACGGCAGTTGTGCGCAATGTGAACGAGATTGTCAATCTTCGTGCCGTGCCCGATAATCGTCGAGCCGATTGCCGCCCGGTCAATGCCGACGTGCGCGCCGATTTCCACGTCGTCTTCAATGACAACGTTGCCGACCTGCGGAATTTTCGTGTGCACGCCGTTGGAAGTGGTGAAGCCGAAGCCGTCCGCGCCGATAACCGCCGAGCTGTGAATGACGCACCGCTTGCCGATTTTGCAGAATTCGCGAACGGTTGCGCTTGAATAAATCACCGTGTCCGCGCCAATCGTCGCCCGTTGCCCGATGTAAACGTGCGGATAAATCACTGCGCCCGAATCAATCTGCGCGCCGTCGTCGACAACCGCGAAAGGCATAATCGTCACGTTGTCGGCAAGTTTGACGTCTTTGCCGACGTGAGCTTTCGGACTGACGCCGACGGGTATTTCAAGTTTGGGCGTGAACAACTCCAGCAAAATCGCGAAGGCGGCACGCGGATCGTCGACTTTGACGGCGGGTTTCGGGAAGTCGTCCACGTCACGCGGAATTAAAACTGCCGTCGCCCGTGACTGTTTTGCCTCGTCCAAATGCGGCGGCACCGCGAAAATTAAATCGCCCGCCTGAGCAAGCTTGATGTTCGACAGCCCGCGAACAATCGTTTGCCCGTCGCCCGAAAGTTCGCCGTTGACAAGTTCGGCAACTTCGTACAAAAGTTTTTCCATGTTTGTCGCCCGCTTACTGCATCTTTTTGATGACTTCGTCGGTCACGTCAATCGCGCCGTAATAAATCATTTTGTCTTCGGCGGCATTGCTGATGACAACGTCAATGTTTTTCTCACGCGCAATTTCTTCGAGCACCACGTCGAGACGATTTTTTATCTGCGACGTGTAAGCTTGATTGATGCCCATGAGTTTGCGTTGAAGTTCGGCCTGCGCTTTGGCAACATCCTCTTCGGTCAAGCCGGGCTTGTTGACGTATTCTTTCTCGTAAGACTCTTGAGCTTCTTTGGCTTTGGTTTCCGCCTCGGACATCAAGGTTTTGACACGCGGGGCTTGATCCATGACTTTGGACACGTCCACCGCGCCGATTTTCGCGTCGCCGCAACCGGTCATGAGCACGGAGACCGCAATCAGAGCCGTCGCCGCCAATTTTTTTATGTTCAATGAGATCACATCCAATCAAAGTCGTTTTGCTTCGACGCTGAAGTCAAGCCGCGTCAAAGTCGTTTCATTTCTTTAATCAGCTCGTCGGTCAAGTCCCGCGTCTTGTTCGTCGGGAAAATCACTGCGCCGACGTGTTCGGGAATTTTGAGCTCGTAATTCTTCTTCGGACGCCGCAGTAAAAATTTTTCGTCGTCGAAGGCCTCGCGCTTGACAAGCACCAATTCCAAGCGGTGAACCGACGCCAACATTGCGGCTTTGTCGGCGATTGAGTTAAAGATTTTCTGTTCGAGACCCGCACGTTCGTCGCCGACCTGCTGAACCGCCGTCAAAAGTTCCTGTCGACGGGTTTGCCGCGCTTCAATGTCGCGAATCGCCTGCTCCATGAGCTGTTGATTTCGCTCGGCGACTTCGGATTGTTTCTTGCGCGACTGTTCGTCAACTTCCTGTTGAAGACGTTCGGCTTCCGCCTTCAAGCGCGCTTCCTCGTCCGCCGTCGAATCGATAACGTACTTTTCGATTTCCGCCATCCACTCGTCAAGAAGTTTTTTCTGCGCGGCGTTGCGTTGAAACTCGACCTCTTCCAAACGCTTCAAAAGTTCGTTGACTTGTTCTTGCGTCAATTGAAGATTGTCCGCGTTCTGCAACTTGAGCTGAATGTTCAAGTTCTCGTTGAGGAATTCGTCGCGGATTTTGTTGCGCCGTTCAATGTACTGCGACTCGGACTTTTTGCGGTACTCTTCGGCTGCCAACTTTTTGCGCTGTTCAAGTTCGGCAAGTTGACTGATGACAATCTGCGCGTTTTTCTGCCAAGCTGCCTCGTCGAAGACTTTTTCGTTGACGGCGGGCGGAGTCGGCTTGGGCAGTTGCACGACGCGCATTGCCTCGTTGAGTTCCAAACGCAAGCGAAGTTCGCGTGCCTGCAGTTCGGCAAGTTTTTCGCCGTCGGGGTGTTCGCGTTGAATTTTGTCCAAGTCGACAACGCCGACGCCTTGAGCTTGACGGGGCGCGGGCTTTTCGATTTTGTCTTCGACGGGCTTTGCGGGAGGCTCCGACGTTTCATGAACGTAAAGCCCGACGCCGATTATTGCCGCAAGTGTCGCCGCTGTCCACGCTCTGAAATTTGCCATGACCGCCTCCCAAAAAAAATGGCTAGTGATTAGAAATTTGCCTAATCACTAACCACTGAATAGCCGAAATCATTTCTTGCTGAGCTGGGCAATAACGTCCTGGGTGATGTCCTGTCCGCCGTAGACGACGGCCGCTTTGTTGATGACAACCGCAAGGCCTTTCTTGTCGGCGACGGCTTTAATCGCGACTTCGATGGAGTTTTCAATCGGCGAGAGCAACTCTTGCTGTTTCTGCGCGAGCCGCTGTTGGCATTGGATGTAGTAGTCCGCCTTCTCCTGGTCGTTCATGCCGGCAGATTTCTCGTCGAACTCTTTTTTAATTTCGGCGATCGCGGTTTCCATCTGACCGTTGATGTTCTGAAGGTCGGGGTGAGCCGCCATTATCTGCTGCGTGTCGACGACGCCCACCGACGACGAACTTGCCGCCGACGCGACGGAGCCGGTTTGCGTCAAAGCGAGCGCGACCACCGAGCCGATGAAAATCACCGCAATCAAAATGCTGACAATCCGGACTTGTTTCTTTTCAAGTTTTATCATTCCACATACTCTCCTTAAAGACGGTTGACCTTGTAACGCCGCCGATTATAACAGACGCTTTTGCCCAATGCAAATTAAAGTTCGCGGCTTACATAATTTTTTCGAGGATTTTCTCGATGCCTTTGTGAATGCCCGCTTCGCGAACGATCTGCAACATGCCGCGTGTGCCGGCGTAGATGTCGTAGTTCACGTTGACCAAGCTTTCGGCGGCGATTGTCAAAATCGGGCGCGTGCATTGGTTCACGTCGAAGTGAAGTTCGCCCAAACCGTTTTGCGCGGTGACAAAAACTTTCGCCACGTCGCCGAGTTTTTCTTCGGGGATTTTCAAACCGGACTTGCGCTTGTTTGCGGCGGGGTACGGACGATTCGCCTTGCCGCTTGCCATTTTGTGTTGAAGTGCCCCCGACGCAAGGTAAATGTTCTTCGCCATAAGCTCACCTCATTTTTGATGCAGGAAGAACGCCTTGGCCTCGCGGGTCTCGAAGTCGATTTTGCTTTTCTCGCTGAGTTTGTTGCCTTCAATGACGTAAGCGACGGCCTTGCACCAGTCACGCGTCAACGGTTCGTCGAAGCCGAGGCAATAGGCGAAGTCGATGATGTTGGGCAGTTCGTTGTTGTAGATTTCGTCGGAGACCGCCGCGCTGAACAACAGCCAGAAAACCAGGCGGTAGAATTCGTTGAAGTTTTTGCCTGCGCCGGGCTTGTTCTTCAGGTCGCGGTAAAGGTTGATGATGCCTTGCTCTTCGACGATTTCGAGCGGGCTGGACTTGTCGGGGTTGAAGTTGATTTCCATAACCGAAACGAAGACGTCGGAGTTGTAGCGTTTGAGCTGGTTGGAGTAGTAAGCCTTGTACTTGGCACCCGTGCCGCTGAACATGAAAACGCCGCCCGAACGCCCCGAAAGGTAGCGGTCGACGTCCTGGAGCATTGCCCGAAACTTGGTCAGCTTCATGTCGGTTGAGCCGGAGCCCGTGCTTTCCTGCTGTCTGACTGCCATAAGATATTCCCTCCAAAAAAGTTTGAGTAAACAACTGCGCTTATCTTACCAGATAAAATTCATGCCGACAAGCCGCCGAAAAAATTTTTTGCGCGAAGACTTTTCTGATATAATTGGCGAAAACTTTTCACGGGAGGTTTCACGTCATGGATTGGAAGAAAAAACTTTTGTCGACGGTGACGGCCGTAACTTTCGGCGTGTCGATACTTTTCGGCGCGCCCGTTGCTCAAGCGTCATTACTCGGCACGGCAATCGGTATCGGCACAACACTCGCCGAAGGTAACGCGATGAGAAAACAGGTCAAAGAACTCATCAAGAAATTCAACGAGACGCCCGAAGGTCAGCAGGCACTGTATCAGCAGTTCCGCGAAAAATTCGGCGTCGACGACAACATCGAATACAACGAAAAGCTCGATCGAATCATGGCGAACTTGACCAAAGGCGTCGCCGCCGTCGACCCGACAATCAACGACAAGCCGTACAAGTACTTCGTCGCCGCGCAGGACGACCTTAACGCCGCCTGCACAATGGCGCACGTCATGATGGTCAATCGCGGGACGTTTAAAGCTCTGCCCAACGAAGACGAAATTGCCGCAATCGTCGGGCACGAGATGGGTCACGGTCAAAAGAATCACGCCGTCAAAGGCCTTGAAAAGCAAGTCAACCAACGAATCACTTCCGGCTTGCTCGGCGCGACAATCGGCGGCGGAATAGCCGGACTTATCACGGACGTTGCGCTCAATCACACTTTCGCGCACAAAGATAAAAAGTTCGAGACCGAAGCCGATTCGCTCAGCGTTGATTATCTGGTCAACACGTCGTACAACCTCGGCGCGACGGCGGCCGTCATGCAACGGTTCGTTGAAATGTCAATCGGCAAGGAACGTTCGCGTGCCGAAGCATTCTTCAAGCCAAGCGACCACCCCGACAGTGCCCGCCGCCGCGACGCCTGCGCGAAAAAACTTTTTGAGTACAGCGGCAAGCACGTCGAAGCCAAAGACGGCACGATTAAAGTCAACAAGAAAACTTTCATGAAGCCCGTCGCCGCGGGTAACATGTCGGGCGCGGAACGTTCGTATTTCGTCCTGGGCAACCTGGCACGCGCTTACCACGACGGTCAAAACAAACATGAAGCCACCGTTCAAAACGGCTCCGTCATGCTCGGCAGTCAAATTATCGTCACGCCCGCAGAAGGCGACGAAGACGCGCAGGTTCTTGCCGACCGCCTGAATTCAATCAAGTGACACGCCACGGAAAATCCGGCCGTCATGGATGACGGTCGCAACCGCCCGTCGCACGATGCCGGAAGCATCGTAGCGGGCGCAGTTTCTTTTGGTTACTTTTCTTTGCTGCCAAAGAAAAGTAACATGACACCACGAAGACGCGCAGGTTCTTGCCGACCGCTTGAACTCAATCAAGTAACACAACGCCACGGAAAATCCGGCCGTCATGGATGACGGCCGCAACCGCTTGTCGCATGACGCAGGATGCGTCATAGCAAGCGCAGTTTCTTTTGGTTACTTTTCTTTGCTGCCAAAGAAAAGTAACATGACACCACGAAGACGCGCAGGTTCTTGCCGACAGATTGAATTCAATTAAATGATTCGGAACTTCAGCCGCTCGATAAATGTCGGGCGGTTTTTTCGTGCGAAAAAAAAAATCTCCGGTCACGCGACGGGAGCCGCCGATTCCTCGGCAAGAAATGTATGAGCAATAAAACTTTTCGCCAAAAGAAAAACGCCCTTATCACGGGCGCGGGTCAAGCAAAACATTACGCATTACGCATTACGCACTGCGCAGAATTAATCGCCTTCCCGTCGCTCGCGGGTCAATCGGTGATTGTCAATCGAGCAGTTCTCCCGACTTCGGATCATTGCTTGTCTGCGCCTTCCCAAGTAAAACTCAGTGACATCAATGCAGATTCGCTCCCCGCTACGGTGGCGTGACCGTTCCGGCGTTTGACCGGATTCCCTATCAAGTCTTGCGACACTCGACCCAATCGCTGTGAAGTTTTCAACGCGAACATAATCCTACAAAACGGCGCGTTTGTCAACGAAAATTTTTTTGCACGCGTTGACAGCGTTTGCAAGATTTGCTAGACTGCGACAATCGAGGCGTTCCTCTGCACGCACGGCACGAACGTCGAAAAGATTGGAGGACTTGACTTGAACATCATCGAACTTTTGGAACGCGAACAACTTCGCGACAACATCCCGCAATTCGCTCCCGGCGACACCGTGCGCGTTCACGCAAAAATCGTCGAAGGCAACCGCGAACGCATTCAGGTTTTTGAAGGCGTCGTTATCGGTCGCCAAGGCTCAGGCGTGCGCGAAATGTTCACCGTGCGCAGAATTTCTTACGGCGTCGGCGTCGAACGCATGTTCCCCGTGCACTCGCCCCGCGTCGACAAAATCGAAGTCGTGCGTCGCGGTGCCGTCCGTCGCGCCAAACTTTACTACCTGCGCAAGCTCACGGGCAAAGCGGCTCGCATCAAAGAAAAAAAGCAGAAATAATCGTTCGACACTCGTCCCCGTCACGCACGGGGATTTTTTGTTGACATGAACGCAACGTTGACCGGCCGTCATGGATGACGGCCGTCGCCCGGCGTACGACGCGTGATGCGTCGTTCGTCGGGCTGTTTTCTTTTGGTTACTTTTCTTTTGCGCCAAAAGAAAAGTAACAAGCCCGCCGATGACTTCGACGGGCTGAATTGTCGTGTGGTGCCTCAGAGCGGAATCGAACCACTGACACGGGGATTTTCAGTCCCCTGCTCTACCAACTGAGCTACCGAGGCAAAAAAAATGGCGACCCGGATCGGACTTGAACCGACGACCTCCGCCGTGACAGGGCGGCATTC
>CAMUZU010000029.1 GCA_947165295.1 uncultured Selenomonadales bacterium
GCATCAAAGTTTGGATTTTCAAAGGCGAAATTCTCCCCGACAAAAAGGACAAGTCAGTCCGCCAACCCGAAGGGAGTGACGCTTAAATGTTGATTCCGAAGAGAACAAAGTACCGCAAACAATTTCGCGGTCGCATGAAGGGCAAAGCCAATCGCGGCAACACAATCGCGCACGGTCAATACGGTCTTGTCGCGTTGGAGCCCGCCTGGATTACCAACCGTCAAATTGAGGCGGCTCGTATCGCAATGACGCGCTACATTCGCCGCGGCGGTCAAGTCTGGATTAAAATTTTCCCCGACAAGCCCGTCACTGCGAAACCCGCCGAAACACGCATGGGTTCCGGCAAAGGCTCGCCCGAATACTGGGTTGCCGTCGTCAAGCCCGGTCGCGTCCTGTTTGAAATGGCCGGCGTGCCCAAAGAAATTGCCGCTGAAGCTATGCGCCTCGCCGGGCACAAACTCCCGATTAAAACTAAGTTCGTCGTAAGCGATCATCAAGGCGACGTTTATGTTCCCGTCGTCAACGAAACTTTAGCCGACGCTAAACGCGCCGCTCACCAAGCTTACGAAGCCGAACACGCGGCCGAAGCCGAAGCTCAGGCTCAAGCTCAACCCGATAAAGGCGGTGAAGCTCATGAAGGTTAACGAAATTCGCGACATGTCCAACGACGAACAGTCCGAAAAACTCAAGTCGCTCAAAGAAGAACTCTTCAATCTCCGCTTTCAAAAAGCCACGGGTCAGCTCGAAAATCCCATGCGTATCCGCGAAGTCAAACGTTCTATCGCGCAGGTCAAAACCGTTCAACGCGAAGTCGAACTCGGCATCAGGCAGTAATTTTTCATCAAGGATTTTGCTTTGATTGTCTTGAAGCACAAGCAATCCGCTCCGGTGAAAAAATGCGTCACGGGCTTTTCGTTGACAACGTTTTTCTTCGGCTTGCTCGTTCCGCTCGTTCGCGGCGACTTGAAGTGGGCGGCGATTATCTTCGCGCTCGGCTTGATGGAACGCGGCTTTGTGCCCGCAGACGTTTCGTCGAAGAATTGGTGCGTCGCCAACGGTTTGCTCGGCGCTACTGCTTGATAATCCCAAATTTTTGACTTAAAAGGAGGTCACATCTTGAGCGATCAAGTTAAACGCAACGAACGCAAAATTCGCGTCGGCAAGGTCGTCAGCGACAAAATGCAGAAAACCATCGTCGTCGCCATTGAAGAACTCGTTCAGCACAAACTTTACAAAAAAGCCGTCAAGCGCACGGTCAAGTTCAAAGCTCACGACGAAAACGAAGTTGCCCACGTCGGCGACAAAGTTGCCATTATGGAAACTCGCCCGCTGTCCAAGCAAAAACGTCACCGCCTCGTTAAAATCGTCGAGAAAGCCAAATAATTTTCGGAAGGAGGTCTTACCGTGATTCAGCAACAAACCCGCCTCAACGTCGGCGACAACACCGGTGCCAAAGAAATTATGTGCATCCGCGTCCTCGGCGGCTCCTTCCGTCGTTACGCCAACATCGGCGACATCATCGTTGCCGCTGTTAAATCTGCCACGCCCGGCGGTCAAGTTAAAAAAGGCGACGTCGTCAAGGCCGTTGTCGTCCGCTCGAAAAAAGGTCTGCGCCGTCCCGACGGCTCCTACATTCGCTTCGACGAAAATGCCGCCGTCATCATCAAAGACGACAAAACTCCTCGCGGCACTCGTATTTTCGGGCCCGTCGCTCGCGAACTCCGCGACAATGATTTCATGAAGATTATCTCGCTCGCGCCCGAAGTGCTCTAAGGAGGTGTACTCATGTCTCTCGTTAAACTTCACGTCAAGAAAGGCGATTCCGTTGTCGTTCTCGCCGGCAAAGACAAAGGCAAGCACGGCAAAATCATCACCGCTATGCCCGCCGCAGGTAAAGTCATCGTCGAAGGCGTCAACAAGGTCAAGCGTCACAGCAAACCAAGCTTGAAAACTCCGCAAGGCGGCATTATCACCAAGGAAATGCCTTTGCACGCCTGCAAGGTTCAGCTCGTTTGCCCCGCCTGCAACAAACCCACGCGCATTGCTCACAAACAGGTTAACGGCAAAAATGTCCGCGTTTGCAAAAAATGCGGCGAAGTCGTCGACCAAGCCCGTTAAGGAGGTGTTATCTTGACCAGACTTCTCGACAAATACAAAGCCGAAGTTATGCCCGCGTTGACGAAGAAGTTCGCTTACAAAAACGTCATGCAGGTGCCCAAACTCGACAAGATCGTCATCAACATGGCTTGCGGCGACGCCGTCGGCAACGCAAAGGCTCTCGAATCCGCAATCGCCGACTTGACTTTAATCGCGGGACAAAAACCGGTCGTCACTCGTGCGCGCAAATCTTTGGCGGCGTGGAAACTTCGTCAAGGCATGGCCATTGGTTGCAAAGTCACCCTGCGCGGCCGCCGCATGTACGAATTCCTCGACAAGTTCATGAACATCGCTCTGCCCCGCGTGCGTGACTTCCGCGGCGTCAGCAGAAAATCTTTCGACGGTCGCGGCAACTACGCGCTCGGCATAAAAGAACAGTTGATCTTCCCCGAAATCGACTACGACAAGATTGACAAGATTCGCGGCATGGACATTATCGTTGTCACCACGGCAAAGACCGACGAAGAGGCTCGCGAATTCCTCGCGCTCATGGGCATGCCGTTCGCCAACGCTTAAACTCGAAAGAAGGTGTTCATCAAATGGCAAAGAAAGCTTTGATCGAAAAGTGGAGCAAACCGCCCAAGTTCTCGACCCGCAAGTACAACCGTTGCAAAATCTGCGGCAGACCGCACGGCTACATCCGCAAGTTTGAAATGTGCCGTATCTGCTTCCGCGTTCAGTCCTACGCCGGCGCAATTCCCGGCATCACCAAAGCCAGTTGGTAAAATCTTCGACAAACGAAAGGAGGATATCGGTTCCCTATGGCAATGACTGATCCTATTGCGGACATGCTCACGCGCATTCGCAATGCAAATTCCGTCTACCACGAAAAGGTGGAAATTCCCGGCTCGAAAATCAAAATCGCTATCGCGGACGTTCTCAAGCGGGAAGGTTACATCAAAGATTATCGCTTCGCAGAGGACAACAAGCAGGGCATTTTGACTGTCATGCTCAAGTACGGTCCCGAACGTGAAAAAGTCATCACGGGCATTAAGCGCATCTCCAGACCGGGTCTGCGTCAGTACACCAAGCGCAAGGACATTCCCCGCGTGCTCGGCGGACTCGGTATCGCGATTATCTCCACGTCGCAGGGCATAATGAGCGACAAGCAAGCGCGCAAAGTCGGACTCGGCGGCGAGGTCATCGCTTACGTCTGGTAAAAAAGTTTTGGAGGTGCTGAAATGTCACGAATTGGAAGAGCACCGATACACATTCCCGCCGGCGTCACCGTAACTGTCGGCGAAGACAATCTGGTGCATGTTAAAGGTCCCAAGGGCGAATTGTCCCGCAAGATCTCCACGGAAATGAAAATAAGCATTGAGGACGGCGTTTTGACGGTGGCACGCCCCTCGGACGATAAAACGCACAGAAGTCTGCACGGACTTTCGCGCACGCTGATTAACAACATGGTCGTCGGCGTCACCCAAGGTTTCACGAAGAATCTTGAAATCACGGGCGTCGGCTATCGTGCTGCAAAGCAGGGCAAGAATCTCAACTTGTCGCTGGGCTACTCTCACCCCGTCGTTATCGAACCGCCTGCGGGAATTACTTTCGAGGCTCCAACGGCAACGACGATTACCGTTCACGGCATTGACAAGGAACTCGTCGGCGCAGTCACCGCAAATATCCGCGGCTGGCGCGAACCCGAACCCTACAAGGGCAAAGGCATCAAGTACGCGGGCGAACACATCCGCCGCAAGGAAGGCAAGGCCGGCGCGAAAGGCAAGAAATAAGGGATAAGTGACATGGGACATGGGACAAGTTTCCCGACCTTTGTCGTTAATCCCGTTGAAGAAAGGAGACCTCGAAGTGCTTCTTAAGGCAGACAAAAATAAACTGCGTCAAAAGAGACATATGCGCGTTCGCAACCACTTGCACGGCACGGCTGAGCGTCCGCGCTTGAACGTGTTCCGCTCGCTCAAGCACATCTACGCGCAGGTTATCGACGACGAAAAGGGCACCACCCTCGCGGCGGCAAGCTCGCTCGATAAAGATTTCCAGGGCACGGGCGGTAACATCGCGGCGGCAAAAGCTGTCGGCGCGGCCATTGCCAAAAAAGCTCTGGCGGCAGGCATCAGCGAAGTCGTCTTCGACCGCGGCGGCTACATCTATCACGGTCGCGTTGCGGCTCTCGCTCAGGCGGCTCGTGACGGCGGTTTGAAATTCTAAAGCGGAGGAGGTTTACTAATGCCCCGAAATGAAACCGAAACTCCCGAATTCGAGGAGAAAGTTGTCTTCATAAATCGTGTTGCAAAAGTCGTCAAAGGCGGTCGCAGATTTTCATTCAGCGCGCTCGTCGTTGTCGGCAACCGCAACGGCAAAGTCGGCGTCGGGCTCGGCAAAGCCGCCGAAGTTCCCGAAGCGATTCGCAAAGGCGTCGACGATGCGAAGAAAAATTTGATTGAGGTCGCGCTCAAAGACCGTTCGATTCCCCACGGCGTCGTTGGCATCTTCGGTGCGGGTCAAGTCATGTTGCGCCCCGCGTCCAAAGGTACCGGCGTCATTGCGGGCGGTCCCGCTCGTGCCGTGTTGGAACTTGCAGGCGTCCACGACATCTTGACCAAGTCAATCGGCTCGTCCAACCCGAACAACATGGTACGCGCCACGCTCGAAGGTCTCAAGATGCTCAAGCGTGCCGAACACGTCGCCGAACTTCGCGGCAAAACAATTGCGCAACTTTTCAAGGAGGACTGAAACGATGGCTAAACTGAAAATCAAGTTGGTCAGAAGCGTTATCGGCCGTCCCGAAACTCAGCGTTTGACGGTAAAGTCGCTCGGCTTGCGCAAGTTGAATTCGGAAAAAATTCTGCCCGACTCCCCGACGATTCGCGGCCAAATTCACAAGGTCGAACATCTGGTTAAAGTCGAAGAAGTCGCCGACGAGGAGGCTTGAACATGAAATTGCATGAACTTAAACCTGCCGACGGCGCACGCAAAGATAAAGTTCGCGTCGGACGCGGCACGGGCTCCGGCAGCGGCAAAACGTCCGGTCGCGGCCACAAAGGTCAGAAGGCTCGCTCCGGCGGCGGCGTTCGTCCCGGTTTTGAAGGCGGCCAGATGCCGATTTACCGTCGCTTGCCCAAACGCGGCTTTAAAAACATTTGGCGCAAAGAATTCGCCGAAGTCAACGTTGAAACGCTCAACATCTTCGACGACGGCACGACGGTTGATGCGGTCGTTTTGGTCGAGGCGGGCATTTTGAAGAACGTCCTTGACGGCGTGCGCATTCTCGGCAACGGCTCCCTCACCAAGAAACTTGACGTCAAAGCGCAAGGCTTCACCAAGTCTGCCAAAGAGAAAATCGAATCTGTCGGCGGGACTGCCGAGGTAGTCTGAAGTGTCGGGCTTGACAAATATTTTCAAGATACCCGAACTGCGCGAACGGATTGTGTTTACGCTGATAATGTTCGCGGTGTTCCGCATGGGCACGCACATTCCCGTTCCCGGCGTTGACCCGACGGCAATCGAAGAGCTGTTCAACAACGGAAGTTTGTTCGGACTGTTGGATCTGTTTTCGGGCGGCGCGTTCAGCAAGTTTTCGATCTTCGCAATGTCGATAACGCCGTACATCAACGCGGCAATCATCATGCAGCTGTTGACGGTCGTGTTGCCGACGTTGGAGCAGTGGTCTAAAGAAGGCGCCGAAGGTCACAAGAAAACTCAGCGCGTCACGCGACAGTTGACGGTCGTGCTTGCGTTCCTGCAGGCGGTCGGCATGAGTATCGGCTTGAAGGCGGCAATACTGAACCCGAACCCCGTCAACATCCTGATAATCGCGATAACGTTGACGGCGGGCACGGTCTTGCTTATGTGGATTGGCGAACAGATAACGGCTCAAGGCGTCGGCAACGGAATTTCTTTAATAATCTTTGCAGGTATTGTCGCGGCACTGCCGAAGAACATAGCCACGATAATTCAGTACGTGCAAGCCGGCACGATAAATTATTTCAGCGTGGTACTGTTCGCGCTTATCGCTCTGGCAATGATCGTCTTCGTGATTTACGTCGAGGCGGCACTGCGGCGAATCCCGATAACTTACGCCAAAAGAGTTGTCGGAGCGCGTGCTTACGGCGGACATCAAAGTCACCTGCCGCTGAAAGTCAACCCCGCGGGCGTCATACCGATAATCTTCGCGTCAAGCGTGCTCATGTTCCCGATAACTCTCGTGCAGTTTATCGACAACCCGACGATACAAAAAGTCGCCGCGCACCTGCAGTGGGGCACGCCGTTGCAAACGCTGTTGTACGTGTTGCTGATAATTTTCTTCACGTATTTTTACACGGCGGTCACGGTCAAAATCCCCGACATGGCGGACAACCTGAAGAAATACGGCGCGTTCATTCCCGGTATCAGACCCGGTCAACCGACGGCAGATTACGTCGACTTCGTGTTGACGCGGCTTGTGACGGCGGGCTCGTGTTACCTGGCGTTTATCGCGGTGTTGCCGAACTTAATCGGCGGCGCGACACACATTCAAGGCGTCTACTTCGGCGGCACGGCGTTGTTAATCGTCGTGAGCGTGGCACTTCACACAATGAAACAGATAGAAGCAATGGTCGTCATGCGACACTACGAAGGCTTCATGAGGTGAAAAAATGCAACTTTTAATCATGGGCGCGCCCGGAGCCGGCAAAGGTACTCAGGCGGCAAAGCTGGCTGCGAAATATAATCTTGTACACGTCTCAACGGGCGATATCTTCAGGTCGCTCAACGAAATGACGGATTTGGGTCAACAGGTTCGCCGTTTCATGAAAGCGGGTAAGTTGATTCCCGACGACTTGACAAACCGTCTCGTCGAAGAACGCCTGGAGTGCAACGACTGCATGGATAACGGCTGGATTTTGGACGGCTATCCCCGCAACGTCGAACAGGCACAAAATCTGGACGTCTTCACAAATATAATTCGTCGACAGTTGACTTGCGTGCTGAATATTCACGTTCCCGCCGAAAAATTGATTGAACGTGCGATCGGTCGGCGAATTTGCAAAAACTGCGGCGCAACGTATCACGTCAAATTCAACCCGTCGAAGGTTGCCGACGTGTGCGACTCCTGCGGCGGACAGCTTTATCAACGTGCGGACGACACCGCCGAAACGATGAAAAACCGCTTGTCCGTCTACGAAAAAAATACTCGCCCGCTGATTGATTATTACAAACAGGCGGGCATTTACGCCGAAATCGACGGCACGCAAACGATTGACAAAGTCACCGAAGCTCTTTTCAACGTCTTGTCCTCGGTGAAAGCTTAAACCGAGGAGGTCGACACAATGTCAAAGCAAGACGTTATCGAAGTGGAGGGCAAAGTCATTGAAGCCCTGCCGAACGCGATGTTTCAGGTCGAGCTGGAAAACGGCCACAAGATTTTGGCGCA
Organism: uncultured Selenomonadales bacterium; assembly: GCA_947165295.1. Taxonomy (GTDB): domain Bacteria; phylum Bacillota; class Negativicutes; order Selenomonadales; family Selenomonadaceae; genus Quinella. The sequence continues at coordinate 7,529 of CAMUZU010000029.1, forward strand.
CGTTTCCGGCAAGATCCGCATGAACTTCATCCGCATTTTGCCGGGCGACAAAGTCACAATCGAACTCACGCCGTACGACTTGACGCGCGGACGCATCACTTACCGTTTCAAGTGAACTCAACCGCTGAAGGAGGCGGCTTACATGAAAGTCAGACCCTCGGTCAAAAAAATGTGCGACAAGTGCAAGATTATCAAGCGCAAAGGTCGCGTCATGGTCATTTGCGAAAATCCCAAGCACAAACAGCGTCAGGGATAAACTTTTTCAACAGGAGGTGAAAAATTATGGCACGTATAGCCGGTGTAGATTTGCCCCGTGACAAAAGAATCGAATACGCGTTGACGTATATCTTCGGAATCGGGTTGCCCACGTCGCAGAAGATTTTGGCGATGACGGGCATTAACCCCGACACCCGTACGAAAGATCTCACGGACGACGAGGTTGTCAAACTTCGTGATGCCATTGACCACAATTTCGTGGTGGAAGGCGACCTTCGCCGCGATATTCAAATGGACATCAAGCGACTCATTGATATTGGCTGTTATCGCGGACGTCGTCACCGTCTCGGCCTTCCCGTGCGCGGGCAAAACACCAAAAACAACGCCAGAACCCGCAAAGGTCCCAAAAAGCTCGTTCAGGGCGGCAAGAAGAAAGACTAATCCAAGGAGGTCAACCAGGTGGCAACAAAGAGAACAGTCCGCGCCAAAAAGAAAGTTCGCAAGAATATCGAATACGGCGTGGCGCACATCAGCTCCACGTTTAACAATACGATTGTCACGCTCACCGACAAAAGCGGCAACGCAATTTCGTGGGCTTCGGCGGGCGGCCTCGGTTTTCGCGGCTCGCGCAAGTCAACTCCGTTCGCGGCTCAACAGGCGGCTGAAGTCGCTGCCAAAGCGGCAATGGAACACGGCTTGAAACAGATTGAAGTTTACGTCAAAGGCCCCGGCGCGGGTCGTGAGGCGGCAATTCGTTCCCTGCAGGCGACGGGTCTGGAAGTCAACATGATCAAAGACGTGACGCCCATTCCGCACAACGGCTGTCGTCCGCCCAAACGTCGCAGAGTTTAATTGGAGGTGCAAATATGGCAATCGACAGAACACCCGCTTTGAAACGTTGCCGCGCCCTCGGACTCGAACAGGCGGTTATCGGTCGTTCGCGCAAGGTCGGCGAAAAGAAACACCAAGGCCAACAGCGCATGAACCGCAAAGTCAGCGAGTACGGCCTGCAACTCAAAGAGAAACAGAAGGCGAAATTCATTTACGGCGTGCTTGAACGCCAATTCCGCAACTACTACGAGAAGGCCAAAAAGATGACCGGCGTCACGGGCGAAAATCTTTTGATTTTGCTTGAACGTCGCCTTGACAACGTGGTCTTCCGCCTCGGCTTCGCGAACACCCGCCGTCAAGCCCGTCAGATCGTTCGCCACGGTCACATCACGGTTAACGGCAAGCGCGTCGACATCCCGTCGGCACTCGTGAGCGTCGGCGACGTCGTCGAAGTTTGCGAAAAGAGCCAGTCGAAGGAACTGTTCAAGGCGATTAAGGAAGTCAACAACGCTTTGAGCGCGCCGCCGTGGCTCGACAGCAACCAAGCGAATCTTAAAGGCTCGGTGACGCGTTTCCCGACTCGCGAAGATTTAAGCGACATCCCCGTCAACGAACAATCAATCATCGAATTGTATTCAAGATAACATGCCAAAGCCGAATTCATTACGCATTGCGCATCACCAATTCGCATTGCCGTTGAAAGGAGCGGGTTTCTTGAATGACTGACATTGACAAAAACGAAATTCAAAAGCCGCCGAGAATTGAACTGGTCGAAGTCGACGACGAAAAGCATTACGGCAAGTTTATCTGCGAACCGCTCGGTCGCGGCTACGGCATTACAATCGGCAACAGTCTGCGCCGAATGTTGCTCAGCTCGCTTGAAGGCGCGGCGGTCACGTCAATCCGCATTGACGGCGTGCTCCACGAATTTTCGACGTTGCCCGGCGTGCGCGAAGACATCACCAACATCGTGCTCAACATCAAGCAACTGTGTCTGAAAATCGACGAAGACCCGAATCAACAGCCGCAACCTTTCGCGCAGGCTTCGTCGCTTCCGCCGACAACGCACCCGCTTCGCATCGACGTTGACGTTGAGCAGGAGATCAAAGACGGAAACAAAGCTGGCAAATTCAAGAACGGCCGTCGCGAAGTCACCGCCGCGGACATTGAATGCGACCCCGTCATCGAGATTTTGAATCCCGAATTGCACATTGCCTGGCTCAACGAAACGGGCAAGCTCAAAATCGAAATGTCGGCGCGCACGGGACGCGGCTACGACCAGGCGGAGAAGAACAAAAATCCCGACGACATTATCGGGACAATTCCGATTGATTCGATTTTCTCGCCCGTCTTGCGCGTCAATTACAACGTCGAAGATACCCGCGTCGGCAACGAAATGGACTTCGACAAGTTGACGCTGGAAGTTTGGACGAACGGCACCTTGCGACCTGAAGAGGCCGTTGCCAAAGCCGCGGCGATTATGATTGCGCACATGAAACTTTTCCAGAACATGGACGGTATCGGCCCCGAACCTGAGCCCGAACCCGAAAAAGAAAAGATCGAGCCGGAGACCGTCGACGATTCGGGCTACTCGCTTGAAAAGACGACGATTGAAGATCTTGACTTGTCCGTACGTTCGTTCAACTGCCTCAAGCGCGCAGGCATCAACACTTTGGCTGACCTTGTCGCCAAGACCGAAGACGAAATGATGAAAGTTCGCAACCTCGGCCGCAAGTCGCTTGAAGAAGTCAAAAAGAAGATGGCAGATTTCGGCGTGTCCTTCAAACCGAGCAGCACCCCGATCGAAGAATAACTTTTGCAGGAAGGAGGAACCTTCATGAGCTATCGCAAACTCGGCCGGAACAGCGGCGCACGTCGGGCAATGTTCAAAAGCCTGCTGTCGGCACTGTTCAAATATGAGCGCATCGAGACGACGGAGACTCGCGCCAAAGAACTGCGCAAGTTCGCGGAAAAAGTCGTCACGCTTGCCAAACGCGGAGACTTGAGCGCACGTCGTCTGGCGATTAATCTTGTCGCGGACGTCGACGTTGTCCATAAAATCTTCGAGGAAATTCCCGCCAAGTACGCCGAACGTGCGGGCGGTTACACCAGGATTTTGAAGTTGACGCCCCGCCGCGGAGATGCCGCGCCAATGGCTTTGATTGAACTGGTCTGAAACTTTTCTTGACGCAAACAAAAATCCCTCGACATCACGTCGGGGGATTTTTTTATTTGCCTGCGTGGAGTTCACGCGCCTTGCCAAGTTTTCGTTGCGTGATTGTATCGCCACGACGAGCCGTCGGCAAGTTTAACTGCCGCGCTTAAAAGTTCCGTGCTTTGGATGTTGACGGCGTTGCCGGTGTTGAAGGCGATTAAAACCGAGCCGTTGACTTCCGCCGTGCCGACAATGTCGCTCAAGCTTGCGTCGGTCAAGTTGACAACGTCGGCACTTGAAGCGTTAAAGATGTTGTCCGCACCTTGGAAACGCCCGACGATAAAGCTGTCCGAGCCGTTTCCGCCGACGAGAGCATCGGCATCAAAGCCGGAGCCGCCCCAAAGTTGAGAGCCGCCGTCGCCCGCGAAGATGACATCCGTGCCCGTCGACGAGCCTTCGATAACTTCATAACCGACAAGTCCGCGCCCGTCGATAAGACCGGGTGCCGAAGCTTTGTATGCCTTGATGAAGTCGTCGCCGTTCGCGTCGACGATATTGACGAGTTTGTCCATGGCGTCTTGAATCGTGAGCGTGCCGGTTGACGAGCCGACGAAGAAATTGCCCGAAGAGTCGAAGGTCGAGCCCGTGTACAATTCACCGAAAACAATTTTTTCGCCCGCGTAATTCGAGACAGTCTTGTCGCCGCCCGTGTAGACAAATTGATTCGTCGTTGAGCTTGACCCGCCGCCTGTTGTTGTCGACGTGGACGAGCCGCCGCCTTTGGTTGTGGAACTTGAACCGCCGCCCGTTGTCGTTGACGTGGACGAGCCGCCGTAGCGTGTCGTCGACGTTGAACTCGTGCCCGTGGAAGTGGAGCCGCCGTAACGTGTCGTCGACGTTGAACTCGTGCCCGTCGTCGAAGTGGAACTGCCGCGTGTCGTTGACGTTGAACTCGTGCCCGTCGTCGAAGTGGAACTGCCGCGGGTCGTCGACGTTGAACTCGTGCCCGTCGTCGAAGTGGAACTGCTACGCGTCGTTGACGTTGAACTTGAGCCGCCACCCACTATCGAAGCCCAAATGTCGGGTATTGAACCGCCGCGTGTCGTCGACGTAGACGAACTGCCGCCCCGTGTCGTCGACGTAGAGGAACTACCGCCTCGTGTCGTTGAACTTGACCCGCCGCCCGTTGTCGTCGAAGTGGACGAGCCGCCGCCCCGTGTCGTTGAGCTTGACCCGCCGCCCGTTGTCGTCGACGTGGACGAACTGCCGCCCGTTGTTGTCGACGTGGACGAACTGCCGCCTTTGGTCGTTGAAGTGGAGCCGCCGCCCGTTGTTGTCGACGTGGACGAACTGCCGCCTTGCGTGCCTTTGATGTTGAGCTTGGAATCTTTGAAGTCTTTGAGCGTGATTGAGCCGTCGCCAACTTTGACGATAATGTCGTTGCCGCTCGTTTGCGTTGAGTAACTGCCGCCCGAAATTTGAATCGTATTTTTTTCGTTGAAGTAGTTAATCGTGTCATTACCGTCGCCTGCGGTGTACAAGTATAAAACGTTTTCCGGAGCTTGATAAATGTAATTGCCTTCGGAATCGCGGCCTTTGACACTTCGGCTCACGCCTTGTATTAAATCGTCTCCTTTGCCGCCGTTGACGGTTACATGTTCACTGTAATGGAAAGAAATTGAGTCATTGCCCGAACCGCCCAAAATAGTAGTGTAATTTCCATCGACACGCATTGTGTCATTCCCGTCGCCACCTGAGATCGATGAATAATAATCGCCAACCTCGCTCAAAGTTGAGCCAATCCAAATTGTATCGTTGCCCGTGCCCGCGTCAAGAGTAATGTAACCGACAACACCGTTTGAGTATCCCACTCCATTGATATAGTCGTTGCCTCCGCCGGCATAAATGACAAAATTCGCGCCGTTACAATGAATGGTATCGTCGCCTTTGCCGGCGTTAATTGTGGTTGAAGTGTACCAGTTACTGTTGCCGCTACCGAGTATATCGCCTTTGTCGGTGCCGTTTTCGACAATTTCGTTGACAATGATTCGTTCGGAAAGAGTTTTTTGGGCACCGTTCTCGAACAGAAGCTGTGTGTTGGTGTAAGTTTTGCCGTTGATTGTGATCGTTGACAAACTTTCTTTTTGCATATGTGTGATGAGCACGGAACTTTTATCCGAAACGGTTATCTTGCCGCAGGAACCGTCCTCGCCTGAACCTATGCCCGCGCCATCGTGACTTGTCGAGGTAACTTTTGCCGAACCGCCAATCGAAATGTTTCCACAGGAACCGCCATCGCCCGAACCTATGCCCGCGCCATCGTAACTTGTCGAGGTAATTTTCGCCGAACCGCCAATCGAAATGTTTCCGATTGAGCCGTTGCAACCTGAACCGATACCTGCACCGTGACCCAAATCCAGACAACTCGTCGTGATTGTGCCGCCGTTGATTGTTATGTTTGCGCTGCTGTCGGCATAAGAATTAAAGCCAATGCCCGCACCTTGACTGCCCGCAGTCACGTCAAGCGAACCCGTGCCGTCAATAGTCAATCCGCCGCCAATGTTGATAACCGCCGCCCATGTATCGGAGGTCTTCAAGTCGTTTTTGCCGGCAAGTGTGAGCTTATTGTTGGTGCCGGTGCCGAAGGTGACGACGCTACCACTTTCATTCGTGACGGTTAAATCTTTAATCGTCAAATTGGAATTTGCGGACTTCGTAACGACGTTGACGTTTTTTAAGTTGCCCGCACTCAACCCGTCGATTGTCACGACCTCGGTTGTATCAAGCGTTATCGTGCCCGTGAAATTTTTGGCGATTGTGTAAGTGCCGCCGTTTTGAATGGTTTTGTTACCGCTTGAAATAATCGTTTCAGCAGACGTCGTATCCGCAGGCGTGGTGTCGGTTGCCGTCGCGGAGATCGTGGCGACTTCAATTTTCGCGGACAAAAGTTCTGCCGTGCTCAACGTGTCGGGATACTTCAAGCCGCCGCTGAACATCTGAACCCAATAATGATTGTAGACTGCGCTTGAATCATAATTGTAGCCGACGCCCAGCATTGTGTAGCCGTAAGTCGAATCCAAAATGTTTGCGCGGTGCCCCGGCGAATTCATCCAGCCCGTAACAGCTTCGGAAGCGGAAGAGTATCCTTCGGCAATGTTTTCGCCGCCGTCTATATAGTAGCCATTATTGCCTGAGTCCCATCGATATTCTTTCGCCACAGCCGTGAAACAACTTGTGCCATTGGGACGCGTGTGGCTGAATTTGTCGACGATTTCCGTTGCACGAATCGACGCGCCGTCCGTCAAACCCTGCGAAAGCGTGTACCACGGCAGATTTTGCTTTTCGCGCTCGTTGTTGGTGAGCCGAAAAACTTCCCAAATTTCGTCGCTTGCCGTGCCGTCGAAATAATCGCTCGCGTCGCTTGAACCTTTGAGCGTGAGATTGAAGTAATTGTTGCTGTCCGTCCAGATGACATCATCACCGCTGGTGACGCTTGAAAGTTTCGGCGTGCCAGTGCCCGCGAAATTCACGACGATTTTGTCGTTCGACGGATCAATGTCCTCAATCACCGCTGAAATTTTTTTGTCGGCGGAGTAGGTGAACTCGAAGGTATCTTTACCCGCGCCGCCCGAAAGTGTTCCGTCGCCGCCCGTCATAATCAAGCGGTCGTTGCCGGAGCCGCCGATTAAAAGGACGTTGCTTTTGCTGTCGGCGGTGAGCGTGTCGTCGCCTGCCAAGCCGTAAACTTGTGTTTTGTTCGCGCTTGCGGCAAGATTGTCGCCCGTCGCTTTGCCGTGAAGAACTTCAGCCATAAAATCATCTCCTTGTGCGTAAAAACAAACTTCGTCATGTTTATTAAAACACGCACGGGGGGGGGTTAGCAAGACTTTTGAAAAAATTTTTTCCGCGCAAACAAAAAATCCCGCGACGTTTTCGGTCACGGGATTTGGTTGCAAGTCATTTGTTTTCGTCGAGGAGTTGTAACAGTTCGTCGTAGTCTTTCTTGAGTTGATAGTAGTCTTCGGCGATTTTCAGCGCTGCCAAAACGGCGATACGGCTGCCCGCGAAAGTGCGCGTGTTCTGCGCGATTGACTTCATCGTCGAATCAACCATGCGCACGAGTTTGGCAAGACCGTCGGGATCTTCGGTGCGCAGGCGGTAGACTTCGCCAAAAATTTCGACCTCGACGCGCCGCATTTCACCGGCGGGTTTTGCGTCCTTCAACTCAATCACCTCAACTTCTCAACGTCGCCCCGAAATCTTTCTCGACGGCCGCCAGAATGTTTTTAAACGCGGTGTCGGCCTCGTCGTCGGTGAGCGTGCGCTCGTTCGACCGAAAGTCCAGCGCGAAGGCAAGCGACTTTTTGTCGGCGGGAATGCGTTCGCCCGTGTACACGTCAAACAGCGTGACGCCTTTCAAAAATTCGCCGCCGTGTTTCGTGATGACTTTTTCAACGTCGCCCGCCGAAGTGTCAAGGTCAACCAGAATCGCCAAGTCACGGTTGATTGACGGATATTTGGGCAACGGGTTAAGCGTGAACTTTTTCGCGGCGAATTTGCGCAGAGTTTCGACGTCCGCCTCGAAGACGTAAATTTTTTTGCGGATGCCCAAAGCTTCGGCAACTGCGGGGTGAACTTCGCCGACTGTGACAAGCACGTCGCGGCCTTTCTTGAAAACAGCTGTCTTGCCGGGGTGCAACGCGTAATGCTCGCCCGCCTCGACGAAGTAATTGTTAATCGACAAACCTTCAAGCAGTTCTTCGACAATGCCTTTCGCGTCGTAGAAGTCAACCTGCGCGGGATTTTGCGACCAACCTTTGGGCTCGCGGCGACCCGTCAAAAGTCCGACAAGCTGTTGACGTTCAATCGGCTGTTCGGTGACGGGTAAAGCTTTCGGCTCGAACACGGGCGCAATGTCGAAGAGTTTCAAGTCCTCGTTCTTGCGGCTGAAATTTCGTGCCGCGTTCTCGAAGATTGACGCAAGCAAAGTCGTTCGCAAAAGCGGTGCCTCGTCGGTCAGCGGATTCATAATCGGCACGGCTTGACGAAGTTTTGAATCGACGGGCACGCGCATTTTGTCGAACATGTTTTCGCTCGTGAAGGCGAACGAAAGTTCCTCGCACATGCCAAGCCCGACAAGAATTGCTTTGATTCGGTCAATGAAATTCTGCGCGGCGGATTGACGGCCTTGCTGATTGCCTTTCGGGAGCGTCGACGGAATTTTGTCGAAGCCGTAAATCCGTGCGATTTCTTCGGACAAGTCGTCGGGAATTGTCACGTCGTTGCGCCAATCGGGCACGGTTGCCTCGTACGACGTGGAAAGTTTCATGTCAACGTTTTTGACCATGTCACCAACCGCCGTGCTGATGTTCTGAACAAAATCGTCGACGCCGGCTTTCTGCGCCATGTCGTCAACCTTCGCGCCCGCGTTCTTGAACAGGTTGCCGAACGTCGCGCCGATGTTGCCGATAAAGCTTTCGACGTTGGATTTCTTGCCGATCTCACGCGCCGCCTTGCCGAAAGTTTTCGTCGCGGAAGCAACCTTGTCGACAACCTCATCCGTCAGTTCGTCGACTTTGTTGAGCGGTTCAATGCCGAAGCCCAAAGCCTCCAGCACGTCAACAATCTGTTCGTCGGTGTAATTGGTGCCGAGTCGTGCGTTAATCTGCGCGGTGGTGAATTTGATTTTGACTTCGTCTTTCGGGTTCGGGTACACGTCGACGACGCCTTTGCAGACACGACACGCGCCCATTTGTTGCAGAAGTTGAGCGACGCGGTCAAGAGCTTTAATCGTGCCGTTGACGTTGGTGCCGCGCTCGAAACGTCCGCTTGCCTCGGAATGAATGCCGACAGCGCGACTTGTGCGACGGATTGACGCGGAATTGAAGCACGCCGCCTCAAGGATAACGGTTTTGGTCTTGTCGGTAATTTCGGTCTCGAAGCCGCCCATAATGCCCGCAAGTCCGGCCGCTTTGTCCGCGTCGGCAATGACGAGTTCGCCGCCTTTGGCAAGTCGGTTCGTGTCGTCAAGCGTGTGAAGCGGTTCGCCCGCAACTGCGCGACGTGCGGTGAGTTCGTGACCCGCGACGGCGTCAAAGTCGTAAGCGTGAAGCGGTTGCCCAAGTTCAAGCATGACGAAATTCGTCACGTCGACGACGTTGTTAATCGCACGCATGCCCGCGCCTTCAAGCCGCTTGACAATCCAATCGGGCGACGGGGCAAGCTTGACGTTCGTCAACACACGCGCAGAAAATCGCGAACACAAGTCATCTGCGTCGATACCGATTTTGACCAACGCGGAAGCCTCGCTCGCGTCGTTTTCGTCAACGGTAATTTCGGGGTAGCGCGCAGGTTTTTTCGTCAGCACGGAAAGTTCGCGGACAAGTCCCGTGACGCTGAAACAATCGCCGCGATTGGCAGTCAGCTCGAATTCCAAAATTTCGTCGTCAAGTCCAAGCACTTCAGCCGCGGGAATGCCGACGGGCGTGTTTTCGGGCAAGATGTAAATGCCGCTTGAATCGCCGTCGATTTTCAGCTCGTCCGCCGAACACAACATGCCGTTCGACGCAACGCCGCGCATCTTGCCTTTGGAAATTTTTTTGCCGCAAGGCAAGTTCGCGCCGACAAGTGCGACGGGCACAACTTGACCTTCGGCGACGTTCGGTGCGCCCGTGACAATCTGCAGAAGATTTTCCGCGCCGACGTCCATTTGACAAATTTGCAGGTGGTCGCTGTCGGGGTGCGCCTTGAGTTCGACAATTTTTCCCGTAACGACTTTTTCGAGACCTGCGCCCGCATGAATCACGTTTTCGACGGGAATGCCCGCCAGCGTGAACTTGTCGGCCAGCTCGTCCGCCGTCAAATCTATGTCAATGTAATCTTTCAGCCATTTGGTAGAAACTTGCACAAAATCACCGCCTTAGAACTGTTTCAGGAATCGAACGTCGTTGTCGTAAAGCAGACGCATATCGTCAAGGCCGTAAGTCAACATCGCGATACGTTCAATGCCCATGCCGAACGCGAAGCCGCTCACCTGCGACGGGTCGTAGCCGCTCATCTTCAACACGTCGGGGTGAACCATGCCCGCGCCAAGAATTTCAAGCCAGCCCGTGCCTTGACAGACTTTGCAACCTTCGCCGTGGCACATGACGCACGACACGTCAACTTCCGCGCTCGGCTCCGTGAACGGGAAGAAACTCGGACGCAGACGAATCTTTGTGCGTTCGCCGAAAATTTTCTGCGCGAAGTCTTCAAGCGTGCCTTTCAAGTCCGCGAACGAAATGCCTTTGTCGATAACAAGACCTTCGACCTGCGTAAACATCGGCGAATGCGACGCGTCGTAATCGTCACGGCGATAAACGCGACCGGGCGCAATCATGCGAATCGGCTCGTTGTTCTTGTGACGTTCCATTGTGCGCGCCTGCACGGGCGACGTTTGTGTCCGCAACAAAATTTCTTCGGTAATGTAAAACGAATCCTGCATGTCGCGGGCGGGATGATCTTTCGGCAAGTTGAGTGCCTCGAAGTTGTAATAATCGGTTTCGACTTCGGGGCCTTCTTCGACGCTGTAGCCCATGCTCATGAAAATTTCTTTCACGCGGTTAAGCGTCAACGTCAGCGGGTGTAAATGTCCGTCGTGCACGCGGCGGCCGGGCAACGTCACGTCAATTTTTTCCGTCGCAAGTTTCGCCTGCAGTTGCGCTTCCTTGAGTTCGGAATTTTTCTGCGCGATTGACGTTTCAAGTTCGGCACGCGCCTCGTTGACGATTTTGCCGACAAGCGGGCGTTCTTCGGCGGACAGTTGACTCATGCCGCGCAGTAAGCCCGTCAGTTCGCCTTTCTTGCCGAGGAACTTGACACGCACGTCGTCGAGTTCTTTGAGCGTCGTCGCCGCCTGAATCGCTTCGGCCGCACGTTCGCGCAGGTTTTGTATTTGTTGTTCCATCAATAAGCCTCCTTTGCGTGCATAAAGCTAACACACGGCGCGGGATATTGCAAGCTTTGACGCAACGAAAAAGCCCCGACGCGTGTCGAGGCGGTTTGTGTCAATTTATTTAATCGGCACGGGAAATTACGCCCGCGCAGTTTGCTGAACTTCGTTCATGAGCGCGTTGACATCGCCCAAAATTTTTTGCAACGAACGACCGAGTGTTTGCAGGCGACTTTTTTTGTTTTGGAATTCGGCAAGTTTATCGTCGGCGTCTTTGAACACGGGAGCCGTCAACACGTCGATTTGTTTTTCCGAACGTTCAATCAGTTGAGCGTAAACGGTCTCCGCCGCCGTGTTGAAGCCGCTTTGAATGTGTTCGCGTGCCTTGCGAAGTTCGGCTTCCATCTCTTCGCGTTTTTTGCCGCCGTTGAGCAAGTCGTCAAGAACTCCGAAAATAGCAATAGCCGCGCCTATCCAGCCGAGATATTTGACGATGTTGACGGCACCCCACGGCGCAAATTTGAAATCGAAGAAATGCCCGATGTCTTTGACGATTTCGGCGGAGTTCATGCCAAAAATCGTATGCTTTGCGGCTTCAGTTGACGTTCGCGCAAAATCCGTCAGCGAGCCGGCTTTTCTGCTCAAGTCGCTCAAATTCGGTTTGTCATGCGGCACGGGCTTGGGAATTTTGCCGTCAAGATTGGTTTGAACTTTTACCGCGAAATTGGACTTGTCAATCTGTGCAAGTTCATTGCCGACACTTTCGGAAATTTCGGCAAGGTGTTCGACAATTTCGCGTTCGCAGGCGGCAATTTCGGCTTCGACCTGATGTTGTGCGTCCTCGACGTTGCGTTTTGCTTCGTCTTCGGTGATACCCGCTTCGATTTTGCTTGCGGCGGCGGAGCCTGCGTTTTGAATTTTCGAGCGCAGATTGTCGGCAAGCGATTTTATTTCGGCGCGGATTCGACGTTTGCCGTCATGCAAAGCTTTCTGTTTGCGGCGCAAAAGTTCTTCAGCGGCCGCGATGTCTTTGTCGACGTTGAGATCTTCCGATTCGCCGATAACGTCGGTAACCGCGCTTTTGAGCGTTTCCAACGGTGCTTGAACTTTCGACAGCACGCCGCGACTTGCCACAAACGAATTCAGATTCGCGACGAATTTATCGTGACCGCTCTGTTCCCAAAGCAGGGCGCGAAGTTCGGCGTCGGTTTCTTTAAGCGCGTCGATTTCAAGTCGTCGGATTGTTCGTTGAGCGTGTCAGTGCCGACGTTTGCCCGTAAGACAGCTCCATCAACACAATTCAAAATGACGGGGTCGTCGAAAATCTGTTGCGTCAACTGAATTTGTCGGTCGGTGAAATTTTCGTTGCGCGGCAGTTCAATCAGGAACATGTGACTGTTCGGCAATTTGGTGAACGAGAATTTGTAGCCCAAAATGTTTTGCCGCACGTAATCGCGCAGGTCGTTGAATTTGTTTTCGACGATGAAGTTGCACACCGTCAATTTTTCGCCGAGCAGAGCCGACAGCTTGCGACGATTCGTTTCAGACAAACGTGCCGAATTGCCGATGAAAAATTCTTCGCCGACGATTCGCGCAATGTCGGAAATTTTGAGTTCGTTGACGTTGATTCGGGAATATTCCGCCGCCCGCGCAATCAACGAGGAGTTCAAATCGCTGTACTGTCCGTTGAGCGTGTCGGCGACGACGTTTTGAGCATAAGACAGTTCTTTGAGCATGTTGACAACGCCGTCGTTGATTTTGGACAAAATTTCGTCGCGGGAGTCTCTTAAGGCAGCGTGCAGTTCGGCTTTCGCATCGCGGATTTGTTCTTCTTCACTGTCGCCGAAAAGCAAAGAGAGTACAACTATCGCAGCTCCTATCGGACCGCTACTCAAAATAGCTATTCCCGTTCCAATGATCGAACCAGCGTCGCGCAGAAAAGTTCCCACGTCGGGCAAGGAAATTTGCGGAGCCTGAAACTTCGTGCCGGAATAATTGATGTCTTGAACAAGTTCGTCGTTGAGTTCGCGCAGTTTCGACGTTGCCTCTTCGGCGATTTGAGTGATGAAATTTTGACAACGTTCGTCGATTTTGAGCGAAGTGACCGCCTTTTCCCAAAGGTCTGCAGCGATTTCGCCTGCGTTTTCCGATCTGTAGTTGGTGTTGTCCACGACGTAATTAATCTGCGTGTCCATGTCGGTTTTCAACGTCTCGTAGAAGGCGTTGTACTTTAGTTGCGTATCGTCGACGAAACTTTTGCGCCAAGTGTCGAGTTGCCTAACCTTGTCGACGTAGCTTGTCCACGCGGTGACGGTATCGGCACTGTTGGCGTAAAGCGCGGCGATTGATTGTTGCATCGGGCGGGCGACGGCGTCGATAAACGTCTTGATTCGGATAAACTTGCCGTCACTGCACACCTTGTCCAAGATGAAATTTTCGACGGCGGCAAAATTGCTCAACCGATAAAGTTCGTCGTCATTTTCGCGCTGAGAGAAAAACGCCGATTGCAAATGTGAATACACGAAGGGCACATCCTCGAAGTTGTAACCTTTGGCGACGGAAAACTCCTTGAACTGCCGAACGATTTCTTCAAGGCGGCTTTGGTCGTGAATTTTTTTGTCCAGCTGTCGAAGGTCAAGCTTGCGTTTGGCACTTGTTCGGTCGGGCGACAAAACCTGTTTGACGTTGACGATACCCAAAACGGGCTTGCCGAGTTTTTTGAGTTCGCCGAGCCGTTGCGCTTCGTAAGGTTGCGGCGCGTCGTCGGTCAACAGGAACAAAGCCAAGTCCGCATCTTTTGCCGCCTCGAAAGCCAACTTGTCGTCTTGTTCGCCGCCGAATGAGCACGTACCGGGCACGTCGTAAATTTTCAAGCCGTTCCAGTGATAATCGCGAACGTCAAGCGTCGTGCGTTGTGCGCCTTTGCCGATTGACGAGCCGTCGCCGCGACGAAGAATTTCCATCAACGTCGACTTGCCCGCCATTGTGCGCCCGTACAAGACGATTGTGAATTCGCCCGTCTTTTGCTTGAGACTGCGCAGGTTGCCTTCGACGCCGTCAAGAGTTTGCCGCTGAAGTTTTTGAAGTTGGCGGAGCTGTTTGGTAAAAAGTTTGTCGTTTTCCAGGCGTGTGAAACTCCCCTGTCGACGATCGGCCGAGCGAAGTTTGTCGCGTGCGTTGTCCAAAGACGTGCGCATTTTGACGAAACTGTTGTTCGCGAGATTGTAGCCTTGTTCGGCATATTCGCGGCACGCCTGCAGTTCTTGCTGAAATGTTGCCAAGATTATCCGTCCTTTCGGAAGTAAAATTTTATTGCTGTACGGGCATTATACGCTTGCGCAGAAAATAAGATGTCTACCGGCAAGCGACATTTGCGAAAAGTTTCTGAAAGTCATTATACCACAGATTTAAAATTTGCGTTGTGCCGTGCGATTGAAAACTATCGTTCACAGAATCAACTTTGCTCACGGATTATCAAAACGCAAGCTTTGCCGCAACGAAAAAGCCTCGACGCATTGTCGAGGCGGAAAGTTGCGCGTCACCAATTTTCAAAGCGGCGATTTTTGTTGACGGCGCGAATTTGATTCATGTCGTCGACGGTCAAGCGGAAATCAAACACGTTGAAATTCTCCGTGATGTGCGCCTTGTTCGCTGAGCCGGGAATTGCGACGTAACCCGCTTGAATGTGCCAACGCAGGACAATCTGCGCGGGAGTTTTGGAATATTTCTTCGCGAGCCGCTGAATCGTTTCGTTGCCGAAAATTTTCTGCGTGTTGCCGCGTCCGCCGAAGGGATACCAACTTTCAATGACCGTGCCGAATTGCGCAACGTAAGCTTGAAGTTCGTCGTTCTGATACAACGGATGATTTTCGTTCTGCACGACGGCGGGAACAATTTTTGAGGCCTTGCGAATCCTGTCGAAGTCACGCGGCGTGTAATAATTCGATATGCCGATTGAACGAATCTTGCCCGACTTCGCCGCACGTTCAAGCGCACGATAACTTTCCTCGTCGTTGTATCCGGGCTGGTGAATCAACATCAAGT
Organism: uncultured Selenomonadales bacterium; assembly: GCA_947165295.1. Lineage (GTDB taxonomy): Bacteria > Bacillota > Negativicutes > Selenomonadales > Selenomonadaceae > Quinella. The sequence continues at coordinate 22,705 of CAMUZU010000029.1, forward strand.
CGACGTAATCCAAATTTAAGTCGCGCAGAGATGAATCAATCGCCGCGTCGGGTGACGTTGACGGCAGAATCTTCGACGTGACGAAAATTTTTTCGCGGGGAACAATGCCGTCGTCAATCGCCCGCTGAATTCCTTTGCCAACGCCAATTTCGTTGCGGTAGTAGCGCGCCGTGTCAATCAATCGATAGCCGACCTTGAGCGCGTGATAAACGCAGTCTTCGGCAACAATGTCGTCAAGCGTCCACGTGCCCAAACCAATTCGCGGCATGATGAATCCGTCGTTAAGCGCAATGTCGTCGCTGAAAAAACTTTTGCTCATGTCGGGGACATCCTTTCGTTCGTCGGGTGAAGTCTGCGCGCCGCAAGCTCCAAACAAGTTCGCCAACGCCGCGCAGGTTATCAGCGTCAAAAAATTTCGTCGGGTCATGTCAACAATCTCCATAAAAAACGCATGTCTGTTTCCAACGTCAATCGAAGCGATAACACGGTCGCACAGGACGTGCGACCGCCCGACGTACGACGCGTGACGCGGAGTCCGTCGGGGCAAAGCGCGTTTCTTTTGGTTACTTTTCTTTGGCGCCGTCAAAGAAAAGTAACATTTACCTCACGCGGTTGATTTTCGACGCAAGCACGCCCGCGCCAAAGCCGTTATCGATATTGACGACGCTTACGCCCGCCGCGCAGCTGTTGAGCATTGCAAGCAACGCCGCCAAGCCGTTAAACGACGCGCCGTAGCCGACACTCGTCGGGACAGCGATAACGGGACGCGCAGTCAAGCCGCCGACGACGCTTGCAAGGGCACCTTCCATGCCCGCCACGACAATAATCACGTTCGCCGCGACAATTTCGTCGATGTGGGCGAACAGTCGGTGAATGCCCGCGACGCCGCAATCGTAGCACGTCGACACCGCGTTGCCCCAAAGGTAAGCCGTCAAGCGCGCTTCCTCGGCAACAGGCACGTCGCTCGTCCCCGCCGTCACGACAAGAATTTTTTTCGACTCGTCGCGCTGAAAACTTTTGTCGCGGTCAACGTAAATCATGCGCGCAGTTTCGTCGAAGACCGCCGCAGGAATTTCGTCGCGCAGAAAGTCAAACTGTTCACGCGTCGCACGACTTGCAATCAAATTGCCCGCGCTGTGTTCGTACAGCGTGCGGAAAATCGTCTTGAGCTGTTCCTTCGTCTTGCCGGGCGAATAAACCACTTCGGGGAAGCCTTGACGCAATTCACGCCCGTGATCAATCGTCGCGAAACCGAAACTTTCCGTCGCCAACGAAAAATTTTTCACCGCGTTAAGGACTTGAGCCTCGTCGACGTTGCCGGCCTTGTATGCGCGCAGAAGATCCGACAAATTCTGTTCAGTCATAAAATTCACCTCGCCCGCAGAATAAAGCATAAACCGCGCTCGAAGTCAATTCGCGTTGACGTTGCCGACGGCGTTTGTTAAACTTGCGAAAACGTTTCGGAAGGAGCTGTTGACATTGTTCATGACCAAACCGCTTGAGATTGAAGCCCGCAGCATGGAAATTATCGCGCCGCATTTGGACGGGCTCGACTTGACCGACGACGCGAAGAAAGTTTACTCGCGGATTATTCACGCGTCGGGCGACGTGGAATACGCGCCGATAATCCGAATTCACCCGCGGGCGATTGACGCGATTAAGTCGGCACTTCGCAACGGGGCGAACATTTTCACCGATGTTGAAATGGTTCGTCGCGGAATAAGCATTCGGACGTTCTCGAAGTTCGGCGGCGAAATTTTTTGCAAGGTCTCGGATGTCGACGTGCGCGAATTCGCCAAACGCGAAGGCATCACACGTTCAATGGCGGCGATGAGATTTTTCGGCAAGCGGCTCGACGGTCAACTTGTCGCAATCGGCAACGCGCCCACCGCGCTGTTTGAAGTGTTGCGGCTCGTTCGCGAAGAAAATATCCGTCCCGCAGCGATTGTCGGCGTGCCCGTCGGTTTCGTCGGGGCGGCGGACTCCAAAGCTCAACTTGCCGCGCAGGACGAAATTCCTTACATAACCGTCGCGGGCACCAAAGGCGGCTCGTCAATCGCGGTCGCGGCGGTCAACGCGATTTTGTATCTGCTCGACGACACGCGGGGGCTTAATCCAAATGAAAAATAATTTTCCACGACTGATAATTGCGGCGACGCAAAGCGGTTGCGGCAAGACGACAATCACAGCCGGACTTTTGGGCGCGCTGAAAAATCGCGGGCTTCGTGTGCAACCGTACAAGGTCGGTCCCGATTATATCGACACGGGCTGGCACGCGCTTGCCTGCGGACAAACTTCGCACAACCTCGACAGCTGGCTCATGGGCACGGACAACATCCGAAAAATTTTCACGGACACGGCGGCGGACGCGGACATTTCGATTGTCGAAGGCGTCATGGGGCTTTACGACGGCGGACGCGACGGAATTTCTTCGACGGCGGAAATTTCCAAACTGCTCGACGCGCCTGTCGTTTTGGTTATCGACGCCAAAAGCATGGGCACTTCGGCGGCGGCGATTGCTTTGGGTTTCCGCGAATTCGATCCGTCGGTCAAGCTTGCGGGCGTCATTTTGAATCGGCTCGGTTCGGCGTCACACGAACGGCTGATTGTCGACGCGCTTAACAAGGTCGGCATAAAAGTTTTCGGCGCGCTTCACCGCAACGACGAATTTGTTTTGCCCGAACGACATTTGGGGCTTGTCCCGACGACGGAGAACTTTGCCGTTGACGCAATAAAAAAAATCAGTGCCGCCGTCGAAAGTCAAGTCGACGTGGACGCACTGATTGAAGTTGCCCGAAATACTGTGCCGCTCGAAAGCTTTATTCACGACAAAAAAATTTCGCCCGTCGTGAAAATTGCCGTTGCCCGCGACGCGGCGTTTAACTTTTATTACGATGCCTCGTTGACCGTGCTTGAACGGCTCGGCGCGCAGATTGAGTTCTTCAGCCCGCTTGCCGACGAAACTTTACCTGCGGACATTGATGGCCTGATTATCGGCGGAGGCTTCCCCGAACTCTTTGCCGATAATCTTGAGCGCAATCAAAAAATCCGCCATGAAATAAATCATGCGGTCGAAATGGGCTTGCCGGTCTTCGCAGAATGCGGCGGCTTTATGTTCCTTATGAATCGTCTTGTTGACTTCGACGGCCGTTCGTTCGAGATGTGCGGCGTATTCGACGGGACTGCGACGATGACGAATCGCTTGCAACGCGTCGGATACGTGACGGCTCGTGCGGGCGATTTAACTTTTCATGCGCACGAATTCCGTTATTCCGTCGCCGATGTCGAAGAAGACTTGTTCAGCTGTCGAAGGTTGCGCGACGGATCTGTTTTCACTGCGGGAGTCCGCAAGTTTAACGCCGTCGGCTCGTACCTTCACACGCACTTTGCGGGTTGTCCCGAATTGGCTCGTGCGTTTGTCGCCGAATGTCTCAAGCGTCAATAAGGATTGAGTACTGCATTGAAAAAGACTTGCCCGCTTCCAGCGAAAGAATGCCCGGCTTTTGAGTAAAGTCGCCGTCGAAGTCTTCAAAGTCGGCGTGTCCGCACCACGGTTCGATACACAAAAACGGCGCGCCCGGCTTCGTCCATATTCCCCAATACGGAACGTTATCGGCGCGAACGGTGACGGCTTTGTTGCCGTGGCGAATGCTGATTCGTCTGCTTTTCAAGTTTTCGAAAACTAACGCGTCGTCTTTGAACAAGTCGTAATTCAGCTGAACTGTGCGCCCGTTTAAAAAGTCAACGCGGTTGCGACTCAACAGTCCGTCTTTGGTAAGCGGAATGCGTTTGGCGTGTTCTTCGCACTCGAAATAGAGCAGATAATCTTCAAAGCGTCCACCGTCGAACGGAACTTTCAGCGCGGGATGTGCTCCCAATGAAAACCAAATGTCGTCTTCACTCGGATTTTGGACGCGGCTTGTGATAATCAATTCGTTGTTGATGGGGCGATAACTCGTCGTCAAAACGAACTTGAACGGGTATGATTTCAGCGTATCGTCGTCGTAAGCCAAGCGATAAGTAAGCGGTTCGTCGTCCGTGCAAATGAAGTCTCGATTGCGTGCGAAGCCGTGTTGTTTGAGTGTATAAACTTTTTCCCCGAGTCGGTAACTGTCATTTTTCAAGCGGCCGACGATTGGGAACAACACCGGTGCCGAATAAGCCCAATAAGGCGTACCCGAACAGATGTATTCCTTGCCGTCTTTGGTAAGCGAAATGAGTTGCCCGCCGTGTTCGCTGACGGTGAACTCAATCATGCTTCCGTAACCCGTGCGCGTCAAAATCGCCACTCCTTTCTACCAAGGTTGGCGGCATTGTACACCAGCTGAACAGCAATTGCAAGCCCCGAAAAAAAAATAACCTGCCGCGTGGACTGGTTCAGTCGGTTATAGAATTTATCAGGTCGCCGACGGCGACGGACAGGCACGGCGGAGTTTCTTCAAGCAACCCGCCGGCTTTGCAATTCGGCTGGTGGTGTACTCGTTGCCGTCGTTTGCGCTCGTGAACGCGTACGCCCAGCGACCCGAAGACGCCAACGCGTCAAAGCCGTTGATGGTGAAATCGATTTTGTAGCCGTTGCTGTAGTGCGTAACTGCGGCGTAAGTTTTCGAGAGCGTCGCGTGATAGTGACCGATGTCGCCCGAACGCGTGACTGCTTCGTCGGTGCTTTTGAATTCAACGCGATTGTCACCGGTGCCCGCGAACAGGTACGTGCCGCAAAGCGGTCGGTTGCGTCGGACGGAATTTCCGTGCGTTCGACGAGAGCCGCGCTGCCGTAAGTGTTTTTCGTCAAACCG
>CAMUZU010000030.1 GCA_947165295.1 uncultured Selenomonadales bacterium
GCAAAGGCGTTTCGTCAAGTTTGTACGGCGTCGATTACGGCGTTGTCGACTACAATATCAAAATCGTCGAAAGCAACATCGTCTTCCTGCCGCAGAACGGAATTCTTCGTGCACGTTACGACGCAATTGACGAAAACAAAGCTTACATTGACAAGCTGGCGGACATTGCCAACTTCATGCTGTCGACCTTCAACGACCAACACAAGCAGGGCTGGGATCTCGACGGCGACTGGACGACCGACGCAAACGGCAACGTCGTGCCCGACACGATTAATTTCTTCGGCAAGGAGAAGTTCAGCTACCAATACCGCTACGAGCCCGAACGCAAGATTAATTACCTGTACAAGGACGACAGCAGCTTGACCGAAGCGGAAAAGCTCATGACGGGCGTGCAGATTATTGCCGAGCTGGAAGTCAATTCCATGTTCAGCGAAAACCGCGGCGACCGTTATGTTGCGGCGGCGTCAAGTCGTGTCGAACGCACGGACGCAAACGGCAACCCGATTAACGGCGACTGGACAACTTGGGAGTGGGGCGACAGAACCGCCGACGGTACCAACGCCGTTTACCTGAGCGAACTGTTTAACATTCACCTTGAAACAATCACGGGTGCCAATCCGCCCGAAGGCAACACCGAACTCATGCAGAGCTACATTCTGCGCGACAAGGAAGGCAACGCAATTTTGGACGACAACGGCAACGAACAACTTGCCACGGCGATTGCGAAGCTGAGCATCAACTCTTACTATCAGCGTTCAATGTCGCAACTTGGCATGGACGCGCACGCCACCGACGTCAACTATGACGCAATGGATGTCATCATGATTCAAATAAGCAACTGGCGCGACCAAACTGCGGGCGTCGATTGGAACGAAGAACTCACCAACATGATCAAGTTCCAAAAAGGTTACGCTTCATGTTCGCGTTGCTTGACCACAATGGACGAAATGCTTGACCGGCTCATCAACAACACCGGCGTCGTCGGGAGGTAATTGACATGGGAATTCGCATGGGCAGCGCGCAGTTCATGTACAATTATCAGCACGCGCTCAACAACGCATATCAAAATCAAGCCAAACTTTACGAGCAGGCGGACGGTTCGTCGATTCACCGACCGAGTGATAATCCGATGAACTACAGCAAGCTGTTGCGCCACAAAGTCAGTGACCACGAAAACGAACAGTATCGCGCCAACGTCAAAGCCGCCGCCTCGTGGATGAACAATTCCGATGCCGTCATGATTCACATGACCGACATCATGAAGACGATTGAGGAACGCTCCGTTTCCGCCGCCGACGAACACAACAGCCAAGTTGACTGCGAAGCGATTTACAAAGAAATGTTCTCCAACATGCAGGAACTTATCGCCTCCGCCAACACGCAACAGGGCGACCGTTATCTGTTCGCGGGACAAAAAGACTTGACGCAACCTTTCAGCTTGTCCGTCGACGACCGTCAACGCGGCTTGCCGAAAACTTTGGACAGGGCGCAGTCGAACTTCTTCAAGCCCGACTCCGCAGGCACAAATACAAAGCTCGTGCAAATGCTCACGCTTGAAAAGGACGGCGAAACTTTTTACCTCGACACGCAAAGCTTGAACATCTACAGCAAAGAGCTTGTCGACACCAAGTACAAAGACTTAATGTCGATGGGCTACGAAAGTATAACCGAAGCCGCCGACGCTTACGACGCCGCTCGCGCCGCAGGAACTTTGAACAACCTTGACCCGGCGTTTCTGAAGATTTTCGAGTCCGGCACGGCTCAAGGCAAACTCACCGATGCCAACTTCAAAGTCTCCGACTACTTCGACAACCAAGGCTGTTTGACGGGCGGCAACACGATTGACGGCGACGGCGGAACTTACACCTTCACGACGATTACTCAACGAATCGTCAGCTACAACGGCGACGAAAATTTAATTTCAATGGTCAAGCTCAACGGCGCGACCGACCCCGCCTCCGATACCGTCAACTCAACGGGAGCGCGCATGTTCGGCACGGACATTTTCGACGACGCGGATTCCGGCAACACGGCTTCGGGCACGGCAATGTTAAACGAACTTTTGTGCGTCTGTTCCAAAACGCAGGCGGGCGACCTCAAATGGATGTCTTCCGACGGCGTGACGATAACCGACGTTTCGCACTCAAGACTTCTCGTCGAAGAAACGCGAGTCGGCGCACGTCGACAGCTTTACGAAAGTGTCGAAACGATGCTTGAAGCGCACGCCGACAACATTACCGAAGACATAAACAACGTGAGCGGCACGGACATTTCGCGCCTTGCGACACGGCTTATGGAGCTGACCACGCTTTACAACATGTCGCTTTCAATGGGCGGAAGAATTTTGCCGCAGTCTTTGGCCGATTACTTGTAACGCTTGAAAACCTTGCGCAAAAGATTTAAACTAACAGACGCCAACAATCCCGTTGACGTCTTTTGGTGTTTACGGGCTTGACAAAAATTTTCTGCGTTGACGGCGGCTTTTGCAGGAAATTTCGCGGAAGGGAGGGAATTAGCAATGATGGTAAGGTTAAATATCCGACATGAATTGCCGCGAATCGGCATAAGGCAAACTCTCGGGCGAATCGACGAAACGGGCATTATTCAGCCTCGTGCACACGGCACGAATCAACAGGCGTACTCAAACAAAACCGTAAGTCAACCTTCGCTCGAATTGGACAGCTACCCCAGCCGAAGAACCTACGGCGACCGAACAATGGACGACTTCACCGCAGAACGCGGGCAGCGCGGTTTTTCCGACGTTCGGCAAGCCACGGCGCGGCACACTCGCAGCGGTTGGTCAAAGATCGATAACGGAGCCAAGCCCGGCAACGACATCGTGCAAACAGCCAGGGCGGACATGTTTTCCAACTATCAAGCAAGGCCGGTCTTTTCGATTGAATTTCCGCCCGACGTTGAAGTTGAAGGACACCCGTCCGAAGTTGTCGGCGAGCCCGACCTCGGTGATATTTCGGTCGATATTGAAACCGCACCAAGCGCAAGGATTCATTACACGCCCGGCAGCGTCGAAACGTATCTTCAAAACGAAGGCTTCATCCGCCGGTGGACAACGATTGACAAGTACGACATCTACGCTTGACATTTTCGGCGTGCGGGCAATTCAAAGGAGGCAGGCAGTATGAGTAAGGTCAATACCAGCAGGTTTGGTGAGATTGAGGTTGACGAAAAGAAAATCGTGCATTTCGAAAAAGGCATCCCCGCGTTCGAGGACGAAACGCAATTCGTGATTCTGCCGTACGAAGAAGAAAGTCCGTACTACTTCATGCAGTCGATCAAGTCGCCGGATTTGGCGTTCCTGCTGACGAACCCGTTCCTGTTCTTCCCGGATTACACGTTCGAGATTGACGACGAAACGCTTGCACAGCTTGACGTCAAAAATCAAGACGACGTGTTTTACTACGCGATGATCACAATCCCGAACGGCTCGATTCGCTACATGACGGCAAACCTTCTCGCGCCGGTGGTGCTCAACAGCGAAAACATGCGCGCCAAACAGGTCGTTTTGGAAAAGAGCAACTACACGACCAAACACCGCCTCTTCCCCGAACCGAAAAAGGAGGGGTGATTGATGCTTGTCTTGACGAGAAAACCTCGTCAGCAAATAATGATTGGCGACAACATTGTCATTAACGTCGTCGAAGTGCAGGGCGAAAATGTCCGCATTGCGATTGACGCGCCGCGGGAAATTAAAATCTATCGCGGTGAGATCTATCGGGCAATTCAGGAAGAAAACCAGAAGGCGGCCGCGCAGAAACTCGACAACGTGGATTTGCACGGCGCACTGCCTCTGAACAACAGCCGCAACGACTGACGATTTCTTGTCGTCGGACGGTTGGCAAATTTACGGAGAGTGATTTTTATGGTAGGGAGGCTAAACGACATCGTCACGGCGGCGGTCGTGGTTGACGCGACAGACAAAATCAAGTCGTCGAAAGACGGCGCGCAACAAAATGTCCAAGCACCGGCAAAGGCGAATCAATCGGCGCGAATTCGTCCCGTCGAAATAAAACCTGCAACCAAAGGCGAAAAGACCGACCTTAAACCGCAAGACCTTCAGGCACAAGCGGCAGACAACCTTAAGCGTAAACAGGAGCTCGAAGAGCAACAGAAACGTGAAAAACTTGTTCCCGGCTCGCTCACCGAAGAAGCGGTCAAGAACATGACGGACGCCTTGAATGAGCTTATGGACAAGACGAATGTCAACCTTGAGTTCGATTACAACAAGGAAGTCAATCTGTTGTCGGTCAAAATGCTTGAAAAAGGCACGGACAAAGTCATCAAGGAATTTCCGCCCGAAGAGATGGTCGAAAACATGATTAAGGCAAGGGATTGGCTGGGCGCGTTTATCGACAAGACGATTTAAACCGCGCCGACTAAGGAGGGACAAACCATGGGAGTCAACGGAATCTACGGCCTGTCGGGTTCGGGGCTTGACATTGAGTCGATGGTCAAAGTCGGCATGATGAGCAAGCAGAACGAATACGACAAGATGGCGCAAAAGTTCACCAAAAACGAGTGGACGAAAGCGGCTTACCTTGACGTTTACTCGACGGTTACCAGTTTCAACACTTCGACGCTGTCGCAATACAAGATGTCGGCGAACATGAACGCGAAGAACGCGGAAAGCTCCAGTTCGGCAATTAAAGTTTTGGCGAACGCGTCGGCGGCGATAATGAATCACAAGGTCGAAGTCGAATCGCTCAGTTCCAACGCTTACCTGCTCAGCACGAACAAACTTACGCGCTACAACAACGACACGGGCGCGGTTGATTCAAACAGCACAAGCATCAAACTCAAAAGCGTGCTCTTCAAAAACATTTCTGCGGACGAAAGCGGCAACGTGACGGGCACGGCGAATGCGGATTCGGCTCATCAAAACGTAAGCGCGCAACTTTCGGACGTGGGCTTCAGTTTCATTTTGTCGGACGGCACCAAAGACATAAGCGAAATGAGCGACGCCGAAAAGAAGTCTCACACCGTCAGCTTTACGTATGCGGAACTTTTGGGCACCGACACGCAGGAAGCTTTGACGATGAACGACTTGGTTTCACGCGTCAACTCACTCAATACAAACGTTCGTGCGGCTTACGACTCGCTCAACGATTCGTTTTCGTTTTACAACAAGAACGGCGGCGAAGCGAACGCAATTTCCATTTCGACGCCGGACACTGCAGACTCAAGCGTTGCGGCAACTTTTTTCAACAACCTGGGCATGTACTCTTCGATAAACGGCGAATTGCACGCCGCCAATCGCAGCGACATTTCTTATAATCCGAACGCAAGCACTGCCGAAGCGAATTCGACGAAATTTTTCTTGGACGGCAAACAGCTGTTCACGGGCACGGAACAAGTCACTCAAGACGACGGCACGACGACATCGAGCACTTACTACTACACGAAGAACGGCGACGGTTCGGAAAATCGTTTGACGGGCGCAGCTCCCGATCAGTTCACCTTGACGACGGGCGGCACGTCGACGACGAAGGGCACCGACGGTTCAATCAAAGTCGACGGCATCACTTACAAGACGACGGACAACAAAGCGACGGTCGGTGGCATTACTTACAGCGCGCTGGAAAAGACGAATTCGCCCGCGACGGTTTCGGTTACGCAGGACACGGACGCGATTGTCGACAAGGTCAAAAAGTTCGTCGAAGACTACAACAAGTTGCTTTCAGGGCTCTACGAAAAGTACGACGAGAAACCCAACAAGGACTACAAACCGCTTACTCAATCGCAAAAAGACAACATGAAGGAAGAGCAGATCGAGAAGTGGGAAGAAAAAGCGAAGGCGGGTCTCTTGTACCACGACCAGACGCTCGGAAAGGTTATCGACAGCCTGCGCAGTGCGGTTTCCACGTCGGTCGAGAGCATTGACGGCAAGTACAATTCGGCTTACAGCATCGGCATTTCGACGACGGGTCTCAAAGGTCAACTGACTTTGGACGAAACGAAACTGCGTAATGCATTGTCGGCGGATTCGGATGCGGTTTACAACGTGTTCGCGAAATTGGACGGCGACGGCAACACTGCGGAAAGAAACGGCATAGCGCAGAGAATTGGCGACGTGTTGGTCACCTCGTCGAAGAATATTCGCAAAAGAGCGGGTTCGTCGGCGGACATAACCGAAGACAGCGACTTGAACAATTTGTTGCGTGAACTGCAAACGAAGATGAGCAACTTCAAGAAGCTGATGAGTTCGTTTGAGGACAAGCTGTACAAGCGCTACGACGCAATGGAAGTGACGCTTGCCAAACTTGGCACGCAGCTGAACTTTATCATGGGCGGCAATCAGTAAAAATCTGCGAACGTGCGGAGGATGATGTGAACTATGGTGAATGCGGCGGAAGCATACAGGCGCCAGCAAATTTTGAACGCGCCGCCGGAACAGCTGACTTTGATGCTGTATAACGGTTGCCTGAAGTTTATGGACGAAGGCAGAAAAGCCGTCGAGGAGAAAAAGTACGAGGCCGCCAACACGGCATTGCAGAAGGCACAGAGGATAATTTCGGAATTTCGCTTGACGCTGAACATGGAGTATGAGATAGCTCACCAGTTGTTTCCGCTGTACAACTATGTTTACGATCGGCTGGTTGAAGGCAATATCAAAAGCGACGTGTCCAAAATCGACGAAGCGAAAGAGATTATCACCGAATTGCGCGACGCGTGGGTTGAGGCAATGAAGAAGGCTCGTTCCGAACGCGGCGACGGCAGAGGCGGCAACGGTTATGCTTAACGCGGAGGACACGACAGCGGCGGAAGTCACGAACGAAGCGCGGCGGCTGTGGCAGAAATATTTTGAGCTGACCAAAGAGCTGTTGAAGTTCAGCGACCAGAAAGACGGCGAACTTTTCATGGGGCTTGTCGACCAGCGCGAACAGTTAATCGAGCGAATAAAGGCATTGCCCCCGAACGATTATCGACAGTCCGACGAATGCAAAGCGCTTATCGAGCAGATGATACCGATGGACAAGCAGATAATTTATCGGGCGCGGGCGTGGCTGAACAAATCGAGACGACAGAACAGCGCGGTGCGTTCCTACGACGTGACAAGTTCGTTCGGGACACGCGGAACGGTATTCAACAGGCAATACTGAACGCGGAATTGCAAATTAAAAGACCGACGACAAAATCGCCGGTCTTTTTTCGTGCGTCGAAGTCAAAGCGTCAATTTAAATCTGCGCGGCGCATGAGCAGAAAGCAGTAGTCCGACAGTCGGTTGAGAAAAATTTTGTCGGAGGCGTGAACTGCTTCGGTCTTCGCCAATTCGCAACAAAGTCGTTCGGCGCGACGGGTTATCGTGCGTGCCAAGTCAAGGAACGCGCCCGACTTCGACGAGCCGGGAATTACAAATTCTTTGAGCGGCGGCAGTGAACTTTCCAGCGCGTCCATTTGCGATTCAAGTTCGGCGACGTCGGTATCGGTTATCGTCGGCGCACGATTCAAGCTTGCGAAGTCCGCCATTAATCGCGGCAAAAGTTTCTGCACGGCAAAAATTTTTTCGCGCACGTCGTCAACAGTTGCGAAAGCCCGCGCAAGTCCCAAAGCCGAATCAGCTTCGTCAATGGCACCGTAAACTTGCACGCGCAGAGAATTTTTTTCGACGCGTTCGCCCGTGTACAAGCTCGTCAAGCCCGCGTCGCCCGTCTTCGTGTAAATCTTCATTGCGTCACCTCAACCAATCAGAACTTGTCCGAAGTAAACAACCGCGCCCATGAACAGCACGAACGGAATGTAAATCTTCACGGCGAAGGCAAGCAGCTGAGCGTCCGCGCCTTTGACGCCGATAGCCGCAGATCCAATCGCGATTGACAGCGGCGAAATCATTTTGCCCGCGCAAGCACCCGTTGCGTTTGCGGCGGCGACCCACGCTTGAACAGATTCGTTCGCGCCAATGGCTTGACTTGCGATAACCTGCAACTTGCCGAACAGGACGCAGCTTGACGTTGCCGAACCGGTGATATACGTGCCGACGGAGCCGAGGAAAGCCGCAATGCACGGGTAAGCCGTGCCCGTCGCCGCAACAGCCGTGTCCGCGATTTGCCCCGTCATGCCGCTGTAACCCATGACTTTTGCCGTGGCGATAACCGCGATAATCGTGACCATTGTGAATTTCAAACCGTCGACAGTCTTTCGGAGCACACCGAGCATTTCGCCGAAACTTGCGCCCTGTTTGGAGCCCGCAATAAACGCCGCAAGCAGAATCAAAACGCCGGGCGTGTTGACCCAAACGAACGTATACGGCACGCCGCCTTCGCCTGTGTAAATCGGCACGCTTGTTTTAAAGACCATCAAAGCTTGATTAATCGGCGGAACGAGTTTGCTTGTGAACAGCAGGAACAAGAAAATCAGTATGAACGGCAAGCACGCGTTGATACCTTTCGCCGTGCTGATTTTCGAGTGAACGTGATCTTCCATTGCGAATTCGGGGTCGTTGACCGGGAACTTCTTCGCCAGGAAAACGATTGTGCCCATTGTGCAAATTGCGCCCGCGACAACCGCAAGTTCGGGGCCGACGAACATCGACAACGCAAGTTCCGGCAGGAAGAACGAAATTCCCGCGCCAAGACACATCGTCGACATGCCGCGCAAACCTTTCATGCCGCCGCCCGTCACGATAACCATAAGCCACGGACAAAGCAAACTCAACACGCCCAGCTGAAGCGAGGTAAATGTCGCCAACTGCATCGGGTCAAAGCCCGTCACATTTGCAAGCGTCACAAGCGGAATTCCGATTGACCCGTAAGCTGTCGGCACGGAATTTGCGATTAAGCACACCGACACGGACAAGATCGGGTTGATGCCAATGCCCGCGAGCATTCCTGCGGGGACGGCGATTGCGGTGCCGAAACCCGCCATGCCTTCAAGAAAACCGCCGAAGCCCCAACCAATCAGCAGAATCAAAACGCGCTTGTCGTGGCTGACGCTTGTCAACATGTCTTTAATCGTGTCCATTGCTTTGGTGTGCAACGTCAAGTTGTAAGTGAAAATCGCCGCGACGATGACGAGCAAAATCGGCCAGCACGCCAACGCCACGCCTTCAAGCACGGATTCAATCGCCCGTGCGCTCTCCATGTTCCAGACGCCCATGCCCGCCGCCAGTGAAATTATCAACGCGACAAGGCACGCCTTCCACGGTGCCATTTTGATAACGCTGAGCGCGACCACAAGCCATAAAATCGGCGACAGCGCAAGTAAGAACATCAATGCCCTCGACCTCCTCACGAGATGAACAGAAATAAATTCACGTCGCGGAATTTCTATGGCGGGCAAAAGAATTCCTGCCCTGTTGAAAATTTTCTGTCAACGGACAAACCTGCGCGTCGAAAATTTTTTACGCGGCGGGCTGTTCGGCTTCCGTCGGCGCAATGATGAACTGTTCAAAACACGACTCGAAGTCCTGAACATAGTCAAACCATTGGTACAGGTATGCGCCCGCTTCAAGAATGTTGTCTTCGTACGGCGTTTCCGCCATGTAATCAATCACGCGGTCAATCGCTTCCAAGCCGCCGTGTTGGCAGATGTAATTGTATTGGCGCACGTGAAAGGCTTCGTGCTTGACGGTGCCTTGAATGTCTCGCTTCACCTGCCACGGCCAAAGCTTGAACGCCGCATCTTTCATCGCCTCAAGCGCAAATTGAATCAAGTAGTAATTCTCGTCGTAAAGCGAAGTGACTGCAAGAAGTCTGTCCGCCGTCGCGCCTTTCTCTTGGCTCTCCATATACGCGTAATCTTCCGCAGTGAAGTCGTCGATAATGTCGTATTCGATTTTGATGTCGGGGCTGAGTTCGTCGCACAAATCAAGTTGCGCGTTAAGAGTATCGACGATAAGCTCGGTGATTTTTTCGTCGGTGAACAGGCGTTCGTTGATTTTTCGGCACAAGCTCTCCGACAGTTCGCGAACAAATTTCTTGCCGCGCTTCAGCAAATTTTTCATGGTGCGTCCCTCCGCAGAAGATAACGTGTTTGTCAAGTTCCGTTAAATATAACTGCTTCGGCGGGACAATTTGTCACTTGCCGTGCGACAAAATCTTTCGCGAAGTCTGCGTGCGGCGAAAAATTTTTTATGCGCGTCTAAAAGATTCATGATAAACTGCGCGGCGAGGTGATTGACATGAAAAAATTTTTCTTGAGCGTCGCGGCCGTTGCGATTCTGCTTGCGAGCGTCAACGTTGCTCATGCCGAAGAACATTTCGCGATTGAGGTCTTGAACTTGGTCAACGTCGAACGTGCGAAAGTCGGCGCGCCTCCTTTGACGTTGGCGGGCGACTTGCAGGAAGAGGCGGACATTCGTGCACGTGAGATTATTCAGCTGTTCAGCCACACGCGCCCCGACGGCACGGATTGCTTCACGGTCATGCGCAACCGCGGCAACACGTGCGGCGAAAACATTGCGGCGGGTTACGGCTCGCCTGCCAAAACCGTCGAACAGTGGATGAATTCGCCCGGTCACCGCGAAAACATTTTGAACCCCGCTTACCGTGAGCTGGGCGTCGGCTACGCGTACGAAGACTACTCGACGTACCACCATTACTGGGTACAACTATTTCGCGGGTGATTGACGTGAAAAAATTACTTTCGATCGTCGCGATAATTTTCCTCGTCGCCGCAGTGAACGCGACGGCTTCGGCGCAGAAAGTTTTCGTGATGCAAACATCAACGGCGCGTTGGACAAAGGACGTCAATCCCGAAAAGTTCGCGTCGGAAGTCTTGCGCTTGACAAACGCCGAACGCGCCAAAGTCGGAGCACAGCCGCTGAAAATTTCCAAAGACTTGACGGCAAGCGCGCTGATTCGGGCAATGGAGTTGCCGCAGAAATTCAGCCACACGCGCCCGAACGGTTACAAATTCGATTCGGCTTTCGTCACGGGCAGAGGTCACGTTATCGGCGAAAATTTGGCAGGCGGTCAAACGTCGCCCAAACAGGTCGTGCAAGCGTGGATGGATTCGCCCGGTCACCGCAAGAACATGTTGAGCAAAAACTACAGCGAAATTGGCATCGTCTACTACTACCAACCGAACTCGAAATACAAGCATTACTGGGTTCAACACTTCCGCGGCTGAAACTTCGTCGGCAGTCAACGCTGAAACTTCGTAGACGTGCAACAGTCAACGCTGAAACTTCGTCGGCGTGCAACAGTCAACGCGGCTGAACTTCACTTGCAGAAATTTTTTGACGGCGGCAGGGGAATTTTACACTGCGGCGAATAGTCAAGCCGAAGCGTCAATCGCTCTTATTCTGTTAGGAGGTACATCATCCATGGATAACGAAAAAGATCTTATCAAAAACGATTCGGGACTCGGCGCGATTAAAATTGCGGACGAAGTCGTCAGCATCATTGCGGGTCTTGCGGCAACGGAAATCGACGGCATCGCGGGCATGAGCGGCGGAGTCGTCGGCGGCATTGCCGAAATGCTCGGTCGCAAAAATTTCTCCAAAGGCGTCAAAGTCGAAGTCGGCGAACGCGAAGCGGCCGTTGACTTGTTCATCATCGTCAAATACGGCGCAAGAATTCCCGACGTGGCTCTTGCCGCGCAGGAGAACATCAAAAAAGCCATCGAAACAATGACCGGTCTGTCCGTCGTCGAAGTCAACGTGCACGTGCAGGGCGTTCATTTCCCCGAAGACGAAGAAAAGCCGGAAGAGTTGCGCGTCCGTTGAACCGATTTGAAGTTTCGGACTTTGCGGGAGGTGACGAAGTTTTATGGGGATAATTCGACGCCTTATACTGCTTTTTTACGTCCCGATTGTTCTGGCGGCCTTGGCAATTTGCGCGGGCGTTTGTCTGCAGTTGATACCCGAAAAGCTTTGGCAGGGCGAACTGAAATTTTTAATCGCACAAGACGAAACTTTGATTGCGCTGGCGGTAATGGCTCTTGCAAGCGTGATTCTTTGGACGGGTGTTTTTTCGCGTTCAAAAAGCCGCGACTTGACGGCGGCCTCCGGTGACGTTGAGTTGGAAGTCGGCAAGCCCGGCGAAGTCAAAGTTGCCGTCGACGCGATAATCGGCGTTGTCGAACGGGCGGCGATCACAATCAGCGGCGTGCGACAGGCGACGGCTTCTGTCTATCGACAAGGCGGAGACATGCCGATAAAAATTCGGCTCTCGATTGTGCTCGGTCAAGGTTTTTCTGCGCCGAAGGTCAGCGAAGACGCAGTTGCCGCCATTGACGACGCGCTTTTGACGGCCTTGCACTTGCCGAAAGTTCCCGTGGAAGTCAAAGTCGAAGAAATTACGCACGCGATAGTTGAACGCGACAAACGCGTCGTTTGAGGTGCCGACATGTTTAAAGATCTGATACGAAAAATCATCGGGAAAACGAAAACGATAGCCATATCGGCGGCGCGCTCGTCAAGCGGCGAATTCTTGCTCAAGCGGACGGACTTCGGGCTTGTTCGCGTGGAGTTTTCGGTCGTTCAAAAAATCGCCGAACGTGCGCTTAAATCCGTCGCGGGCATAAGCGAATCACAAGTTGCCGTCGAAAAATTTTCCGAAGCGAACCCGCTTAAAATTTATTTGACGTTGACTCTGTCGGAAGGTCACGGCGCGCCGAAAGTCAGCGAAGATGCCGACAAAGCGATAAACGGCGACTTGCGCAACTTTTTGGGTCTGGAATTCTACGTGCCCATTGACGTGAAAGTCCAACAGATAACGCAAACCGTGCCCGCAAGACGGCGCGTCAGGTAGGTGACCGATATGCTCGAAAGCGTCAAAAAATTTGTTGTCGAATTCTTTGACACGTACTGCTCGCGCAAGGTCGGCTTTATCCTCGGCGCGGCGGTGGGCGTGGCGATTTTGCTGTTCGGCTTTTTCAACACGCTGTTTGTGGCACTGTGCGGGCTTGTCGGGCTGTTTGTCGGCTCGCGTTTCGACAGCAAAGACGATTTGGTCGACAAAATCATCAACAAGCTTGACGAACTTTTACCCGAAAGAATTCAGCGTTGGTAACGGAAGGATGGATTTATGAGCCGCAAACTTGCACGCGACGCAGCGTTTAAGGCGTTGTTTCAGCTGGATTTTAATTTCGCCGCGGAAGGTGAAGACCGCTCCGCTTACGAAGACTTGGCAGTCAAAACGATGTTCGACGACAATCCGAAGCTTACCGCCAAAAAAGATTTCGCGTACATTGACGAGACTGTCAAAGGCACGCGGGCGCACCTTACCGAGATTGACGAAATTATTTCCGCGCACCTGAAGCCGGGCTGGCAACTGTCGCGGATTATGGCAACGGACAGAAATGTTTTGCGGCTGGCCGTATACGAGATGCGATTCGTCGAGCCGCCGCTGGATAAGAAAATCGCCATAAACGAGGCGGTTGAGTTGGCAAAAACTTATGGCACCGACGATTCCGGTCGATTCGTGAACGGAATTCTTGAAGCTATTTCAAAGTAGAATTTTTCTGCCGGACGCCGAGTCCGGATTTTTTTTGCAGACAGCGGGCGAATTTTTATCGTGGGGGATACGTAAATCATGTTCAAGGAACAGTGGAAGCGGCGGATAAAGCTCGTCGAGGCGGATTTGGTCAAAGAACTGCGCCGCACCAAGTCGCTGGACGAAAATTTGAAGCAGGCAATGGAGTACAGCTTGATGGCGGGCGGCAAACGACTGCGGCCGTGTCTTTTGATGGCGGCGGCGGACGCGACGGGCTCCGACGGCGAACAATTCGTCAAGGTGGCAAGCGCGATCGAAATGATTCACACTTACTCGCTGATTCATGACGACTTGCCCGCAATGGACAACGACGACTGGCGGCGCGGCAAATTGACGAATCACAAAGTCTTCGGCGAAGCGACGGCGATTCTTGCCGGTGACGCGCTGTTGACTTTGGCGTTCGAGGTGATAATCCGTCAATCGAACGTGCCGCCCACAGTTTTGCTTGCCGTGCTTGAAGAAATTTCAACTGCGGCGGGCGCGGCGGGCATGGTCGGCGGACAATCGATTGACTTGCGTTCGGCGGGCTCGCAAATTGACTTGCCGACGCTCAAGCTCATGTACCTTGGCAAGACGGGCGCGCTGTTTCGTGCGGCGATTCGTTCGGGCGCATTGTTGGCTCAGGCGTCGTCGAAAAAACTCAACGAACTCACGCGTTACGCCGACGCCTTCGGTTTGGCATTTCAGATAACCGACGACATTTTGGACGTGACGGGCAACGACGAAATTTTGGGCAAGTCAACCGGCTCCGACGCGAAGAACGACAAGGCGACGTTCGTAAGCTTGACTTCCATTGACGAGGCGAAACATTACGCGCAAGAGGCCGTCGACGAGGCAACCGACGCGCTTAGATATTTCGGCTCGGAAGCGGACTTTCTTCGCGAACTTGTTCAGTATCTGATTGACCGACAAAGTTAAGCGTCGAAACTTCACCCGACTTAGGTCGGGAATTTTTTTGCCCGCGAAAGGATTTCCGTCACGTGCGGCGAATACGTTCAAAAAATTTAAGGAGTTGGTTTGGCATGAAGAAACTTTTTGCATTGACGTTGCTTGTCGCAATGATGTGCGCGTCGACGGTTTTGGCGGCGAACTGGCAACAGATTTACACCGATCAGAACGACAACGAAATTTTCTTCGACACGGATTCGGTGAAGATCGCTTCCATGAACGAAAATCGCAGTGAAGTCATGTTCAGCGCGGTCTTTCGCATGAACTACAGTCAAAAGGGTCGCGACGCCACGATTGCTTGGTACCGCGATTACTCAATCGTTCCGCCGGGCATCGAAAACTTGTCCTACGACATCTCGACGATTTGCTTCAAACGCGACGACGGCAAAGTTTACTACTCCATTATCAGCCGCGTGTCCTACGACGCAGCCGGCCGCCGCATTGCGAACATGGATTACGAAGAACCCACCCCGAATTGGAAGGAACTTCCCGTCGCGTCCGTGGTTGACGTCGAATATCGCGAGGCGGCTTTGATTGTCGACGGCAAGAAATACGACGCGAACTATTGAACCGCGACGAACTCATTCACACGAACAAACATTTCAGGCGACGCGACAAATTTGCCGTGCCGCCTTTTGACTGCGATTGGTGACGACATGAAACAACGGCTTGACATTCTGTTGACGGAGAAAAATTTTTTCGACAGCCGCGCCCGCGCTCAAGCGATGATTATGGCGGGCAAGATTTTGGTCGACGGACGCAAAGTTGACAAGTCGGGAACTTTGGTTGCTTCCGACGCCGAAATTCGCGTGCTCGGCGAAGAAATGCCCTTCGTAAGTCGCGGCGGCTTGAAACTTCAAAAAGCTCTCGACGTGTTCCGAATTAACATGAGCGGGAAAATTTCTGCGGATGTCGGCGCGTCGACGGGCGGCTTTACCGATTGCATGTTGCAACGCGGCGCGGCGAAAGTTTACGCGATTGACGTCGGCTACGGTCAACTTGCCTGGAAATTGCGCCAAGACAGTCGCGTCGTCAACATGGAGCGCACGAACATTCGCAACGTCACTCGCGAAGATTTTTCGGACGAACTTGACTTCGCGTCGATTGACGTGGCGTTTATTTCGCTGGAAAAAGTTTTGCCCGTGGTCTTCGACGTGCTTAAACCGTCGGGTGAAGTCGTCGCGCTGATTAAACCGCAATTCGAGGCGGGGCGCGAACATGTCGGCAAGCACGGCGTTGTTCGCGACAAAAACGTTCACGCGCAGGTTATCGAACGGATTTTGAACTTCGCGGTCGAAGTCGGTTTCGGCGTCGAAGGCTTGACTTTTTCGCCCGTCAAAGGACCCGAAGGCAACATCGAATATCTTGCGCACTTGCGAAAAAATTCCCCGTCGACGTTCGCGGGGCAAATACTTTCCGTTGTCAACGAAGCTCACGAAGCATTGAATTGACACGCCGCGACAACCGAACTCCGGCCGTCACGGATGACGGCCGCAATCGGCTGCGCGTGATGCCGGAAGCATCACAGCAGACGCGGTTTTCTTTGCTACTTTCTTTGTCCGCACAAAGAAAGTAGACGACACACAAACCGAATTCAACGAAGCTCACGAGGTGTTGGACTGATGGCTCGACAAAATATTTTCGGGACGGTCTTCGGCGTGGACGCGGGCATGATGCAACTTGCGGTTTTCCCGAACCTTAGCAAACGACGTGCGGGCGAGATTGTCGACCGAATTTTTAACTTCTATCACAACAAGGACGTGCGGCTCGTCATGCCCGCCACCGAAGCCCGACAGTTTCGCAAGGAAGAATACGGGCTGCCCTGCGTCGAACGCGTGCATGTCGATATGGCGCTGTCAATCGGCGGCGACGGGACGTTACTGGGCGTGTGTCGGCGTTTCGGCGAACAGAACGTGCCCGTCTGCGGAATTAATCTCGGCACGCTCGGATTTTTGGCGGACATTGAGCCGCGTGAACTTGAAGGTCGGCTTGCGAAAATTTTGGCGGGACAATATCGCGTCGAACGTCGCTTGCTTTTAAGCGGTTACGTGCGCAACGACTTGGGTGAAAAATTTCTCGGCAACGCGATTAACGACGTGGTCATCTCAAAAGGCGGCGTCGCCCGAATGCTGCGGCTCGGCCTGTACATTAATCAAACTCACTTGATGGATTACAAGGCGGACGGTTTGATTGTTTCAAGCCCGACGGGGTCAACTGCTTACTCGCTCAGCGCGGGCGGCCCGATACTCAACCCGACGATTCGCGCCCTGCTGTTGACGCCGATTTGTGCGCACACGTTTCAAATGCGGCCGCTTGTCGTCAGCGAAGACGACGAAGTTTTAATCAAAGTTTCCGCAATGCAAGACGTGATTGTCACGCTTGACGGGCAAGTCAGCCACAAAGTTCAGCCCAACGACGAAATTGTCGTGCGAAAGTCGAAGGCAACCGCGCAGATTGTCAAGTTCGACGACAAAAATTATTACGACGTGCTCAAAGCCAAAATGTGGAGCTGAAAAAATTGAAAGGAGATTGACATGGCAATTTTGAACCCCCCCCCGTCGTTTGATTTGAATTATTACAGAGCGACACATCCCGAATTGAACATTTTCGGCGATAATGTTGTGGCGGAGCATTGCAGAAGATTTGCCGTCGAACGGGGACATTCAACTTGTTTTTACGACCGCAGCGAAGTCCTCAAAAAATTTTTGCAAGAGGCTGTTGACAAATATCGGCTTCACGTTTTGGAATTAAGCCCGTGGGACAATCCGTTTTTGGTTGGCGAAACCGTCAAATATTTCGCTGTCACAGACTCCGAAACTTTGAAAAAGACTGCCATTGAAGCATTCAGACCGTTTGCAAACACACCCGAAAAAATTCATTTCATAAGCCCGACGGGTGACTTGAGCGTTGTCAACGAAACGTTTGATATTGTTTTCAGCTCGCACGTTGTTGAACATACACCTGATCTTATTCGGCATTTTCAGGCAGTCAGCCGGATTCTCAATTCAGGCGGGCTTTACATTCTGATTATCCCCGACAAACGATTTTGCTGTGACCACTTCAACGCCGACACGACGATTGCGGACGTGATTGATGCCTTTGTCAATGAACGGAAAAATGCGCGGCTTGCCGATTTCATAAGCAGTTGTTTCACGCGTGCGCACAATTACGCATTTCCGCATTGGTTCGGCGACCACGGCGAACGTTGTGGTTTGCGAAAAGAGCCGCCCGACGATTCGCTTGTCAAACTTTTGGGCGAAGGTTCTCACGAAGACGGCAAAACTCTTTTGCGGTTGATTGAAAAATACAACGACTCTTTGAAACGCGGCGAATATATCGATGCGCATAATTGGCGATTTACGCCCGATTCGTTCGGTTACATTGTCAACATGCTCAACAAGCTGAATTTTATCGACTTGCCGTTGTACAGACTTTGCCACACGGTTTGGGGGCGTTTTGAGTTCGTCGCCATGTTGGAACGGAGGTAAACTTTTTTGACTGATGAGCGTATCGGCAAGTTGACGGCGCGTGCGGCGGAACTTCACTTCGCCGAAAACTTGCCCGACGAAATTGCCGGCTTCGCGACGAAGAAAGTTTTCGCAGCGGTCGGCGACAAATTTATTTTCTTCACCTGCGCGGACGACGCGATTCACTGCGCGGCGACGGTTTACTTTCACGACGAAACGGCCGAGTTCAAAGTCAGTCAACGCATCGGCTTGACGGAATTTTGTTTGACGAACTTTTTCACGGAGGACTTTGCCGCGTTCCAAAAGTTGATTGACGCTGAACTTGCCGACGTGCTGAAAAATCTGCGCGACGTTCGCGACAAACCGATTAACCGTTTCTTGCGCGAAAAAAATATCGACACGTGGAGTTTTGACTTTCCCGCGACGCTTGAAGGCTTCGAGCTGTTCATTTCGCCCGACAAGCCCGTCGAAGTCACCAACGGCAGTTTTATCGTCGTCAATTACGCGGACTTCGCGACGGGCAGCGACTTCGTGCTGTACTACAACATTTATGGCGACGTGTTCAGTGCCGAAAGTCGAATCAAAGGCGCGCCGCATGTCAGTTACGCGTTCGAGGCGACGGAGTTAGACGACTTGATCGAAAAGCTCAACGAAAATCTTGCCGCGGAGTTGCGTGAAATTCGTCGCCTGTCGCAGCGGTAATCCGGCCGTCATGGATGACGGCCGCCGTCGCTTGTCGCATGACGCAGGATGCGTCATAGCAAGCGCAGTTTTCTTTGGTTACTTTCTTTTGCTGCCAAAAGAAAGTAACGTAACACAAACACGAATCGAAGTAACGAACCGCTCGTCGTGTGCACGACAACAAAAAACCCCGTCGAACATTTGACGGGGCAATTTTTTTTTTTTGAGGTGACGACGCTTAACGTCTGTAAGCGGTGACTTGCTTGTAATGCTTCTTGAAGAACTCTTCGGCAACCTGCGGGAACAGCGCGTAACTCAGAACGTCTTCATCGGTCGGGTTGAGGAAACCTTTGTTGACAAGTTCGTCTTTGAACTGCGCGAACGTCTCGCCTTTGGCGTCTTCGACGGAGCAATCTTCGATAATCTGGTCTTCGGGAATTTTCAGCGTGTTGATGATAAAGTCGCGGTCGACGGGCACGGGCGTGCGTCCGAATTTGCCGCGAACCATGTCTTTGAATTCGTTCGGAACCATCTTGTAACGTTCGCCCGCCATGACGTTGAAGGTCGCCATTGTGCCGACGATTTGGCTTGACGGCGTGACGAGCGGCGGATAACCCGCGTCAGCGCGCACACGCGGCATTTCGTCGAGCAAGTCTTGATACTTGTCTTCCATGCCGGCTTCTTTGAGCTGGTTGGCAAGGTTGGACAACATGCCGCCGGGAATTTGGAAGTCGAGCACGTTGACGTTGATGTCGAAGTAACCTTTCAAGCCGAACTCTTCGATGAGTTCCTTCTTGACGTTAAGGAAATGTTTCGCAATCGGCGTCATTGCCTGACGGTCGAGCCCCGTGTCGCGTTCGGTGCCTTTGAGCATTGCAACGATCGTTTCGGTGCACGGCTGGGACGTGTCGCTTGAGAACGGGCTCAGCGCGCAGTCGACGATGTCAACGCCCGCTTCAATCGCCTTGAGGTAAGTCGCGTGACCGAATCCCGACGTGCAGTGCGTGTGAAGTTCGACGGGGATGTCAAGCGCGGCCTTAAGTTTGCGAACGAGGTCGTCGGCAACGTAAGGCGCGAGCAAGCCCGACATGTCTTTGATGCAGACGCTGTGGCAGCCCATTTCCTGCAACTCTTTGGCGAGGTTGACGAACATTTCATTCGTGTGAACGGGGCTGATCGTGTAAACCAAGCAACCTTGAACTTCGGGTTTTTCGGGGCATTCGAGCGCGGCTTTAATCGCGACGCGAAGATTGCGAACGTCGTTGAGCGCGTCGAAAATGCGGAAGACGCCAATGCCGTGCGCCGACGCGTGCTGAACGAACTTTTCGACGACGTCATTCGAGTAGTGGTTGTAGCCGAGCAGGTTTTGTCCGCGCAGGAGCATTTGAATCGGAGTTTTCAGGTTGGCTTTGAGTTTGTCGAGGCGTTCCCACGGGTCTTCGTCCAAAAATCTCAGGCACGTGTCGAAGGTCGCGCCGCCCCACGCTTCCAACGCTTTATAGCCGATTTTGTCGAGGCTTGCCAACATCGGCTCCATTTGACGATAGCGCATGCGCGTTGCACACAGCGATTGGTGGCCGTCGCGCAGAACAGTTTCCATGATTTGAACCGGTTTCGCCATAAGTACACTCTCCTTGCAAAGAATTGTTCAACGTTGCAACGATTATAGATTTTCTGTTGCGCAAAGTCAATCGGCACGCATAAAAATATAAATGAAACTTATCAAGCGTCGTCGCGAAAAGTGACGCTCGTTCGCCAAAAAATGACCGTTGAACTTCGACGCGATATAAAGTAAAATTCGGCTCAAAGGAGGTTGTCACCATGAAAAAACTTTTCTTGACGGCGTTGCTTGTTGCAATGATGAGTTCGTCGACGGTCTTCGCGGCGGACATGAATTTGATTTTAGGCACGGCTCAAACTCCGTTCGTCTATCATGCCGGTCAACGTTGCGAAGCGAAGGCAACTTTTGTGAGCGAGCTTGATGCGCGTCCGGGCGCGGTGTTCGTGCAGAAAGCGAAAAAGTTCAAGTCAAACATTTATCTCGAAACAAGCGACGGTTCCAGAGCCAACGCGAAAAGTATCATGATGCTTATAGCCAAAGGTTTCCGCCCGGGCATGGAAGTCACAATTGTTGCCGAAGGTGCCGACGCTCAACAGGCAGTCGACACGCTCAAAGAATTTATCGAGGCGGGTTGCCCCCAACGTTGACGTGAAAATTTTTCCGACGGTCGCTCGAACATTTCGGGCGGCTTTTTTCGTGCGAAAAAAATCCCCGTCGTTCAACGGAGAGTCGCAATATTGTCGTGCCCGACGAAAAAATTTTCGGCGTCAATCGTCCGAGCCGAGTTCTTTTGCTTTGTCGAGGTCGGCTTGAGCTTTGGCTTCGTCGCCGAGTTCTTGATAACAAATCCCGCGCAAATAATAAGCGTCCGCGTAATTCGGATTGAGCTGAATCGCTTTCGTTGCGTCGGCAATCGCCCGATCGATATTTCCCAAGGCGACGAAGGCAATGGCGCGGTTGGTGTACGCAAACTCCAACTTCGGGTTGAGTTCCAGAGCTTTGTCATAGTCGGCAATCGCAAGGTCGTACTGTTCAAGTTCGTCGTAAACGAAACCGCGATTGTTGTACGCATCTGCATAATTCGGATTGAGCTTCAACGCCTGATTGTAATCCTGAATCGCACGGTCGAACTGCTTGAAATTTTTGTACGTGCCGCCGCGATTGAAGTAAAAGTCGGCGTCATTCGGGTTGAGTTCAATGGCCTTGTCGTAATCGGCAATCGCACGTTCGTACTGCCCAAGGTCGTTGTAAGCCGTGCCGCGATTGTTGTACGCCATAACAAAATTCGGCTTGAGTTGCAAAGCTTCGTTGTACAGCCGAATCGCGCCGTCGTAATCTTTGGCGTAATAGCACTTCAAACCGTCTTCAAACTTCTGATTCGCCAAAAATTCGCGGTCGGCCTCGTCAAGTTGCCTGCGAAGTTCGTCGAGTTCGTCTTGAGTTTCGGCTTGATTGAATTGTTCGGTCAACGCGGCGGCCTGCTCGTCGTTGCGCTGAATCAAGTCTTGCAAGCTGTTGTTTTGGCTGACGATTGTGCCTTTGTCGACGCGGCCGACGAAGTCAAAAATACTGTCGGGGTCGATACGCGCCTGCAATGTCGCGGTGTAAAGAATTGTCGTCGATTGATCGCTGAGCGGAATAATTTTCTTGTCGAATTGCACGTCGCCGACAAGTTCAATGATGTTCGCGGTGACGGCGTTGACTTCGTCGTCGACAAGTTCCATGTCAACCGTGCGCGAAAAAGTTTTCAGGAAGACGCCGGCTTTTTTCTGCGCGTCGAGTTGAGCGCGTTGTTGTGCGCGGGCTTTGGCAATGTCGGCTTTGTCGGCGTCGTTGGTGTGCCATTCGCCGTGCCCGTCGAAAGTTTGAATCGCTGCGTAAACGAAACTTGCCGTCAACGCGCACGCAACGATTAACAAGGTCGCAAGAAACTTCTTCATGTCGAAAACTCCTTAAAGCCACTCGGCAACGTCAAGCGCGTGGTAAGTGATAATCATGTCCGCGCCCGCACGTTTCATTGACGTCAAATTTTCGGTGACGATTCGGCGTTCGTCAATCCAGCCGTTCGCGGAGGCGGCTTTGACCATTGCGTATTCGCCGCTGACATTGTAAACCGCGACGGGTCGATTAATCTGCTCGCGAACTTTGGCAACGACGTCGAGATAAGCAAGCGCGGGCTTGACCATGATTATATCGGCACCTTCGGCAAGGTCGAGTTCAACTTCCTTGAGAGCTTCGCGGACATTGGCGCAATCCATCTGATATTGCTTCCTGTCGCCGAATTGCGGAGCGGAGTCGGCGGCGTCGCGGAACGGAGCGTAATAGCCCGACGCGTATTTGACGGCGTAACTCATAATCGACACGTTGATTAAATTTTTTTCGTCGAGAGCGTCACGAATCGCGGCGACACGTCCGTCCATCATGTCCGACGGAGCAACGATGTCTGCGCCCGCTTCGGCTTGACTTACGGCAACTTTCTGCAGAAGTTTGAGCGTCTCGTCATTGTCGACGTAATGTCCGCAAAGTTTGCCGCAGTGCCCGTGCGTGGTGTATTGGCACAAGCACACGTCGCCGACGATAACCAGTTCGGGCACGGACTTTTTAATCGCGGCAATTGCGCGTTGCACGGGGCTGTTCATGTCCCACGCACTTGAACCGATGTCATCTTTGTATTCGGGCAAACCGAAGACTTCAACCGACGGAATGCCCGCGTCGGAAATTTTTTTCGCCAATTCGACGGCGTTGTCAACCGACAGGTGATAAACGTCGGGCATTGACGAAATTTCTTCGCGAACGTTTTCGCCCGCCACCACGAACAGCGGATAAATCAGATTTTTGACGGACAAATTCGTTTCGCGAACCATTGAGCGCAAGTTTTCGTTGAGCCGCAACCTGCGCGGTCTGAGTTTAAGCAAGTCAATCATCTCCTCAAATTTTGTTCGAGCCACTCGTTCAGCTTTCTCATGTAAAGCAGACCTTTGACTTCTGCGGTACCCGGACCTGAACCCCAACGATCGTAATGTCCGTTTACAATTTTAAAAGAAACCTTAACAGCGGCAAGTGCTTCGTCTTCGGTGATTTTTAAATTTTGTTTCTCGCAATACTTCATAACAAAATCAATCAATTCTTTTCGGAGCTTAGCTTTTGCTGAAGTGTACAAATTATCTCTGGCAGAGCGTCCTGTCACCCGTGCTTTAAAAGTTTTTATTCCGTGTTCGGCTGGCTGTTCGATTTTTTCTGTCGGCGGCTCAACTTTTTCGGGCTTCGGTTTTTCGACGGGTTGAGGCGCGGGCTGTTCAATCGGCTTTGGTCTGTCGACGGGCGGCTTCGGATTTTCGCGGGCTTCGATTTCCTTCAAGCGGCGGTCAACGTCGTCCGTGTCGATTTGCACGGTAACGGTCGTTTGAATCAGCGTGCTTTTGCCGTCGTCGAGGACGCGAACTTTGTAATCGGGCGCACCGACAACTTTCAGGACGGCCGCCGCGATTGTGACAACTTCGTCGTCGACAAGTTCAAGGTCTTTCATGCGTGAACGGCTCTTAATCAGGACGCCGGCCTGTTCCTGCGCGTTACGCAATGCCCGAAGTCGCGAACGTTCCTTTGCGTCGGCCTGCGTTTCGGTTTCGCCGACCGTGTATTCGTCGGTGCCCGTGAACGTTTGAATTTCCGCGTGACTTGTCGCAGTGACAAGCAAACTTACAATCAGCGCGAACAGAAATTTTTTCACGTGACGTCACCTCCGAAGAATTTTTTGACGGCGGCAACCAAACCGTCAATTGTGAACTCATCGGCGACAACTGCGGCTTCGACGCCGAAATTTTTCAACGTGCGGGCGGTTATCGTGCCGATTGCCGCTGACGGAAATTTTTTCAGCGCGTCGACGCCGTGAGCCGCAACGAAATTTTCGACGGTCGACGAACTTGTAAACGTCGCCAAGTCAATCGCGTCGAAGTCAACGTGCGCGGGACTTTCGGACAAAGTTTTGTACGCGGGCGCGACGGTGACATCAGCTCCGAAACTTTTCAGAGCGTCGGGCAAAACGTCACGGGCAATTTCTGCGCGGGCGATTAAAACTTTCTTGCCGTCGACGAAAGGTTTCAACGCGTCCGCCAAACTTTCCGCGACAAAATTTTTCGGCACGACATCAGCGACAATCCCGAAGGTTGAAAGCTTTTCCGCCGTAGCCGAACCGATTGCCGCGACTTTGTTCAAAGCCCGTGCGTCAAGCCCGTGAACTTTCAGCCGTGCGAAGAATTGTTCGACGCCGTTTGCGCTGGTGAAAATTGTCCAGTCGAATTCACGCAGAATCTTTATCGCCGCGTCCAGTTGACGAAATTCGTCCGACGGCGGGGCGATTTTTATTGTCGGGCACTCGATGACGTTTGCGCCCAAAGCTTGCAGTTTCGCGGACAACTTCGACGCCTGAGCACGCGCACGCGTCACCAAAATTTTTTTGCCGAACAGCGGTCGCACGTCAAACCACTTGAGTTGTTCGCGCAGGTTGACCACGTCACCGACAACGAAAATCGCGGGCGGCTGAACTTTGACGTTCGGGACTTCGGCAAGCGTCGTCACGAAAACTTCTTGCGTCGGCTTCGTGCCCCAACGAATCAACGCGGCGGGAGTTTCGGGACTTCTTCCGTGCTCGATTAACTTTGCGACGATTTGCGGCAAGTTGGCGACGCCCATCAAAAAAATCAGCGTGTCGACCGCCGTGGCAAGTTTCGACCAGTTGATTGACGATTCGGGCTTCGACGGGTCTTCGTGGCCGGTGACGACGGCGAAACTTGCGGCAATGCCTCTGTGCGTGACGGGAATGCCCGCGTAAGCCGGAACCGCAACCGCGCTGGTGACGCCGGGGACAATCTCGAACGGCAAATTGTTTTCGCGCAGGTAAAGAGCTTCCTCGCCGCCGCGCCCGAAGACGAACGGGTCACCGCCTTTGAGCCTCACGACGATTTCATTTTGCCGCGCCGTGTCGACAAGCAGTTGATTAATCTCGGACTGCTTTAGCGTGTGACGCCCCGCCGCTTTGCCGACGTAAATTTTTTTCGCACGCGGACACAAATTCAAAATCGCGTCGTCGGCTAATCTGTCGTAAATCACGACGTCCGCCGCACGAAGAAGTTCGGCCGCCTTGCACGTCAACAAACCGACGTCGCCCGCGCCCGCTCCGACAAGGTAAACCATGTGATGACCTCCGAAGATTTTTTCGCGATTATATTTTGCAGGAAAAAATTTTTCAACGTGTAACGAAACTTGCCGACGTGCGTATAAGGCACAGAAAACAAAATCACACACTTGAAAGGCGGTAATCACCATGACGAAAGAAATCCTCACCAACGAAATCCTCAACGACGCTGAACTCGAAAACATCAGCGGCGGCACGGTCGCACAGTTTGAAGAAATTTATTCCGCGCTGGAAAAACAAGCCGGCGTTGCGGGCGACATTTCCAACGGACTGCGCAAGATTCTGAGCTCACTGCCCGGCGGCGATATCGGCACGGCGGTTTGGCGCAATGCGGCGGCACCTATTGCCGAAAAAGCCTTGAAAGACTGCTACGGTATCGACGCGTACATCAGCATCGGTTGGCTCGGCACGGGCTTCCGCGAAAGCGGCAACCGCTACAGCAAGGACGGCAAATCTTTGACGCACGCCGAAGTTCTCAACATCATTGCCGCCTGACATGAAAGACGACACACACGTACGAAAAAAATCCCTCGACACAACGTCGGGGGATTTTTTAGTTGTCGAAGTCAAGTCACCGTTGACCCAAGAAGTGATTGACGAATTGCTGAGCCGTGCGGCCGTTGCGTCCTGAATGCGACATTTCCCAGCGAAGACCTTCAAGCTTGAGTTTCTCTTCGTCAAGTTCGACGCCTTGTTTTTTCAACATGCTGCGGATAATTTCAAGATATTCGGCCTGCGTCGGCGCGGTGTAATGAATTATCAGCCCGAAGCGGTCGGACAGCGAAATTGTTTCATTGGCACTGTCGTCGCGATAAAGTTCGTCCTGGTCGTCGCCGCGGTCACGCCACGTTTCGCGAATCAAATGCCGCCTGTTGCTCGTGGCGTAAATCAAAACGTTTTCGGGTCGGGACTCGACGCCGCCTTCAATCGCGGACTTCAAGTGTTTGTACTCCGCCTCGCCTTCGTCGAACGACAAATCGTCCAGAAAAATGATGAATCGCTTGCTCATGAATTGGCGCAAAGTCTTCATGATTTCGGGCAAGTCGCGCAACTGCGGTTTGGTAATTTGCACAAGGC
>CAMUZU010000031.1 GCA_947165295.1 uncultured Selenomonadales bacterium
CGCGCAAGGGAGAGTTTGTGATGACGAGGCTTTCAACTTTCGACAAAGCCCTGTTGAATTTGTTGCAGGGCGACATACCGATTTGCTCTCACCCGTTCGCACAGCTAGCAAGTCGCCTCGGCACGGACGAAGACACGGTTCTTGCCCGACTGCGTGAACTCAAGGCGGCGGGTTTCCTGCGGCGAATCGGCACGTTTTTTGACTCGAATCAACTTGGTTATCGCGGGACGCTGGTTGCCCTCAAAGTCAAGCCGTCGCAGTTGCAAGCCGTCGCCGAAGCCGTCAACCGTTACCCCGGCGCGACGCACAATTACGAACGCGAAGGGCTTTACAACCTGTGGTTCACGCTGTTGACGCCGAATGCCGATTGCGAGAAAAAAATTCTGTCGGAGATTCGGTCGCTTGACGGCGTCGAAGACATGCTCAAACTTAAGGCGAACAAGAAGTATAAAATCAACGTGCAGTTCAAACTTCAGTAGCGCGAGGTGTCGGCTTTGGACATTTTGAGCGAGCAGGACAAACGAATCATCAAGGCTCTGCAGGAAGATTTCCCGCTTTGCGCCGAGCCGTACAAAGTTTTGGCACAGCAGGTCGGCATCAGCGAAGAAACTTTCTTGCAACGCGTTCGCGAGCTGGTCGACGAAAAAAAAATACGCCGCATGGGCGCGGTTCTGCGACATCGCGAAGTAGGCTTCAACGCCAACGCTCTTTGCGCCTGGCATGTGCCGCCCGACAAACTCGACGACATTGCACACATCATGAGCGCACACACGGCGGTTTCGCACTGCTACGACAGGACGCCCGCCCCGAATTGGCAATTCAATCTGTACACTATGATTCACGCCAAGACCCGCGACGAATGCGAACAATTTATCGGCGAACTTGCGCAAATGACCGGCGTCACCGATTACAAAATCATGTACACCAAACGCGAGTGGAAAAAAACCGGCATGAAATATTTCTGCGAAGACGGGCTGTCAAATTGACGGCTCGTTTTTTTTGTTAAGCGGGACAATCTGCAAGCCGCGAAAAAATTTCAAGCGTCGCACGGATCAACGCCGCCGACATTTCGGGCGAAGTATCCGCCTGCGCCACAAGCAATGTTGCAAGCAGCCCGCGAACCGCCCGTTTCTTCGCGTGACGTTTTTTCTGCGCCATAGATTTTTTCGCTCGCGTTTGTTCGCTTTCGGGATGCTCGGCGTGATACCTTTTAACAGAGTCGGAAATTCTTGCGCGTTCTTCGTCGGTGTACGGATGTTCGGCGCGGTATTTTTTCGAGGCTTCTGATTGTTTTGCCAAACGTTCGGGGTCGCTGTAAATTTTTTTCATTAAAGTAGACATGCGCTCGTGTTCGGCGGGGTCAGCCCAACGTAACTCAAGCATTGCCGAAAATTTTGTGTGAGCTTCGGGAGAGGACGAACGCGCTTTTGCAACCGTCGATGCCTTTTCGTGCGCTTCGGGGTTTTCCCAATACGCCGCGATGCCTGCCAAAAGTCTTTCGCGTCCTTCGGGGTTTGTCCAACGCGCAATCATTTGTTCGGAGGCGACGACTCTCTTTTCGGGATGTTCGTCGTAATGACGCATTGCTGTTTGCGAACGTTTTTTCAACGTCTCTTCGGTAACGGGATGTTCGGCAAAACGCCGTTTCGATGAAGCTTTCATTTTGGCAATCGTTTCCGCTGAAGGAGAACTCAAGCCGTCGCCGCCGTCGGTAAGGTTGTAGCCGTTCGGGGACTTGCAGTTGAAGTACGCAATCCAGAAACGTTCGCGCTCATTGAGTTGTTCAAGCGTGTCGCATTCCTCGATGACTTCGACGGTGAAGTTTTTCCAACCATGATGACGAATCGCGTTGCCAATGGCAGTGTTCGCGCATTTGTGATTGTGCATTCGTCTTTTGACGGGTTGCGTCGTCTTGCCGATGTAAATCTTGCCGTTGACGAGACACGTGATTTTGTAGATGACTCCGTACGCCATAATATCAAGCCGCCTTTCATTGACAGCACGGCGCAGGCGGTGTACAATTTGCAACGAAAACGGCTCTGCGCCACGCTATTGATTTGTTGTAACAGCACAATCGTAGCACGCAGAGCTTTTTTCGTCAACGACGGCGGCAATAAATTTTCGGCGCAACGTTGACGTTACCAATAATTTGCAGTAATATTTTTCACGCAGATGATTTATCGAAGACGACTTGAGGAGGTTGAGACGAAAACTTTTCGCATTACAGACAAAAAATTTTCAGGAGGTCAACTTTGTATGAGCACTGACAAACAGACAGCAGAACTCGACCTGCAAGCCTTGATCAGGCGTGCCGAGGCGCAGGAAGATTTTCCCGACGTCCCGCTTGACGAATTCACGCCGCCGACTTATGAAGAATGGAAAAACGCGTGTATCGCCTTGCTGAAAGGCGCGGATTTCGACCGTCGCATGAGAACCAAAACTTTTGAAGGGCTCGTAATTGAGCCGATGTACTTCCACGGCGACACCGAACCGATTCAGCCGAAGACTTTCCCCGGCATGGGCGACTACCTGCGCGGCGTTGAAGCCAATGGCTACGTCAATGCACCCTGGAAGATTGCGCAGGCTTGCGACGAAACTTTGCCCGAAGAAAACAACGAACTGCTTAAACACGAGATCGACAAAGGCTCGACGGTTTACAACGTCAAGGTTGACTGCGCGACCCGCAAGGCCGTCGACGCCCGCAAATGCCAACATATCGGCAAACACGGCTGCTCCGTGACGACTTTGGGCGACGTGCAAACTCTGCTTGACGGGCTTAAACTCGACCAATATCCGCTGTACGTTTACGCGGGCGAATCGGCACTTCCGTTGCTTGCGCTGATTGTTGCGGCTGTCAAGAAACAAGGCGGCGACGTTGCCAAACTCCAAGGCGTTATCGGCGCGAACCCGATTGCCGAATACGTCGCAAACGGCACGATTAATCAATCGCTCGACAAACTCTACGACGAGGCGGCTGCCGTCGCGAAATGGGCTGTCAAAAACGCTCCCGCAGTCAAAACGATTTTCGTCAAGAGCAATGTTTTCAGCAACGGCGGTGCCAACGACGTTCAGGAAGTCGCTTACACTTTGGCAACTGGCGTGGCTTACCTTCGTGCGCTTTTGGAACGCGGCTTGACAATCGACCAGGCGGCAAGTCAAATTATGTTCGGCTTTTCTATGGGCGCGAATTTCTTCATGCAGATTGCCAAACTTCGCGCAGTCCGTCCGATTTGGGCGCAGATTGTCAAAGCTTTCGGCGGCAACGAAGAATCGCAGAAAATTCACGTGCACGGGCGTCCCGCGAAATTCTTCAAGACCGTTTATGATGCTTACGTCAACATGCTGCGCGACACGACCGAACTTTTCAGCGGCGTTGTCGGCGGCGTGGACAGCTTCGAGAATTCCACCTTCGACGAACCTGTTCGCAAAGGCGACGAATTCAGCCGTCGTATCGCACGCAACATGCAGATTATCTTGCAGGAAGAATTCGGCCTGCTTCAACCGATTGACCCCGCCGGCGGAAGTTGGGCTGTCGAGACGTTGACCAAACAGATCAGCGAAAAAATTTGGGCTGAATTCCAAACCGTCGAAGGCAAAGGCGGTATCGTCGCCGCGCTCAAAGAAGGTTATCCGCAAGACCAAATCGCCGCAGTTCTTGCCGCACGTTTCAAAGCTTCCGAGACGCGCAAAGACCGCATTGTCGGCAACAACATGTACGCGAACATGACCGAGGAACGCATTGACCCGCGCACCGAAAGTCAAGCCGAAAACCTCAAGGCACGCACCGCCGCGATTGAATCTTTCCTTGCGAACGTCGACGCGAAAGCCGCGATTGCCAACATCAAAGCCGACGACGTGGACAGCGTGATTGCCGCCGCACAAGCGGGCGCGACGATTGCCGAAATTCGTCAAGCTTTGGGCACCGCCGACGTTGACGAAATTAAAGCTATCGAGGCTCACCGTTGGAGCGAACGTTTCGAGGCTCTGCGCGAAACGACCGAAAAATTCAAAGCCGAAAAAGGCGACAACGTCAAAGTCTTCCTCGCGAACATGGGCCCGATTCCGCAACACAAAGCTCGCGCAGATTTCACCACGGGCTTTTTGCAGGTCGGCGCGTTCGACGTTTTGGGCAACAACGGCTTCAAGACCGTCGACGACGCGGCACAAGCGGCGAAAGAGTCGGGCGCAGACGCCGTTGTTATCTGCTCAACCGACGCGACGTATCCCGAAATTGTTCCCGCGCTTGCACCGAAACTTCATGAGGCTTTGCCGAACGCGACGGTTTACCTTGCCGGCACCGCACCCGCCGAACTGGTCGAAACTTACAAGCAGGCGGGCATTGACGATTACATCAACGTTCGCTCGAATTGCTACAAGACGCTTCAAGCTCTTCAACAGAAAAAGGGGATGATTGCATAATGGCACAGTACAACAATCCGGACTTCACGCAGATTGGCCTGAGCGACGCCCCGGCTTCTGACGCGGCGGCTTGGAAGTCGAAGTTTGAACAGGCTGCCAAAGCCGATTACGACAAACTCATTTACAAGACGATGGAGCATGTGCCCGTTAAGCCGCTGTACACGCACGACGAATATGCGCACATGAATCATTTGGATTTCGTCAGCGGAATTCCGCCGTTCCTGCGCGGACCGTATGCGACAATGTACGTCTTCCGTCCGTGGACAGTTCGTCAATACGCGGGCTTTTCGACGGCCGAAGAATCCAACGCATTTTATCGCCGCAACTTGGCAGCAGGTCAAAAAGGTTTGTCGATTGCGTTTGACTTGCCGACACACCGCGGTTATGACGCCGACAATCCGCGTGTTTTCGGCGACGTGGGTAAAGCGGGCGTTTCGGTCTGCTCAATGCTTGACATGAATATTTTGTTCAGCGGCATTCCGCTCGATCAAATGTCCGTGTCAATGACAATGAACGGCGCGGTTCTGCCGATTTTGGCGTTCTTCATTCAGAGCGGCATTGAACAGGGCGTCGACAAGTCAATCCTCAACGGCACGATTCAAAACGACATCTTGAAAGAATTCATGGTTCGCAACACGTACATTTATCCGCCCGATATGTCAATGCGAATCATCGGCGACATTTTCGAGTACACGACGAAATACATGCCGAAGTTCAATTCGATTTCAATCAGCGGCTACCACATGCAGGAAGCGGGCGCGCCGGCGGACATTGAACTCGGTTACACGTTGGCGGACGGTCTTGAATACATTCGCACGGGCATTAACGCGGGCTTGAAAGTTGATGCCTTCGCAAAACGCCTTAGTTTCTTCTGGGCTATCGGCAAGAATTACTTCATGGAAGTCGCGAAGATGCGTGCCGCTCGTGTCCTTTGGGCGAAGATTGTCAAGCAAATGGGCGGCACCGACGCGAAGTCAATGGCCTTGCGCACGCACTGCCAAACTTCGGGTTGGTCGCTTACGGCTCAAGATCCGTTCAACAACATTTCCCGCACGGTCATGGAAGCAATGGGCGCGGCGCTCGGTCACACGCAGTCACTGCACACCAACGCGCTCGACGAAGCCATTGCCCTGCCGACGGACTTCAGCGCACGTATCGCCCGCAACACGCAGCTTTACATTCAGGACGAAACTTCCGTGTGCAAGATTATTGACCCGTGGGGCGGTTCCTACTACGTCGAAGCTCTCACGAACGAAATTATTCGTCGTGCTTGGGCGCACATTCAGGAAATTGAACAGCTCGGCGGCATGGCAAAAGCTATCGCGACGGGCTTGCCGAAAATGCGTATCGAAGAGGCCGCCGCTCGCCGTCAAGCGCGTATCGACTCCAACAACGAGACGATTGTCGGCTTGAACAAATTCCGCCTCGACAAGGAAGACCCGCTCGAAATTCTTGCCGTCGACAACACCGCCGTCCGCAACGCGCAGGTTGAACGCCTCAACAAACTCCGCGCCGAACGCAACGAAGACGACGTTCGTGCCGCGCTCGAAGCTATCACCAAAGCCGCCGAATCCCGCGACAACGGCAACTTGCTTGAGTGCGCGGTTGAAGCCGCACGCGTTCGTTGCTCGCTCGGTGAAATTTCCGACGCCGTCGAAAAAGTTTCGGGACGCTATCAAGCGACGATTCACACAATCAGCGGCGTGTACTCCAGCGAATTTGGCGCAGATAGTAAACTTGACAAAGTCCGTGCCCGCGCAGATGAATTTGAGAAACTCACGGGACGCAGACCTCGCATAATTTTCTGTAAATTGGGACAAGACGGCCACACGAGGGGCCAGGCTGTACTTTCAACTTCGTTCGCTGACCTCGGATGGGACGTGGATATCGGCCCGTTGTTCCAAACTCCGCAAGAAGCCGCTCGCGACGCCGTCGACAATGACGTTCACATCGTCGGATTCAGCTCGTTGGCGGCGGGTCACAACACGTTGTTGCCCGAACTCGTCGACGAACTCAAAAAGCTTGGACGTGACGATATACTTTGTTGCGTGGGGGGGGTAATACCCGTTCAGGACTACGACTTCCTTTACAAGCACGGTGCCATTGCGATTTTCGCGCCCGGCACAGTCATTCCTGAAGCGGCAATGAAACTGCTCGACATTTTGATTGACCGCGCCAAAGCAGAGGAAGACGCCGGCTGATTGTCGACCTTCCGTCACGAAAAAAATCAACCGTCAGGCTTTCGGGCTTGACGGTTTTTGTTTTGCGTTTTGTTGACGAAAAAAGCTCCGCGTGCTAAGATTGATTCGTCAGAAACAACCCAAAAAGCGCGACAGAGCCTGTTCACGTTTTCGATTCTAACACGCTCGCGCCGCGCTGTCAACGAAAGGCGGATTGATATTATGTGCATCGTGGTTTACAAACTCGTCGACATGTCCGACGTCGAGGCGATTTACGGCGTGATTTACAAAATCACCTGCCTCGTCAACGGCAAGATTTACATCGGGCAAACGACGCGCTCGGTCGAAGAACGCTTCCAAGAACACATGGATTCACCGTATCCTCTCGGCTGTGCGATTCGCAAACACGGCGTCGAAAATTTCAAGATTGAAGTTATCGCGGTTTGCGCAACCAAAGAAGAACTCGACGCGCAGGAAATTCGTTTCATCGCCGAATACGACTGCATGGTTCCCAAAGGCTACAACTGCACGGCGGGCGGTCACAACGGCTCACTTTCCGAAGAAACCAAAGCCAGACTGTCGGCGGCAGTTCTCGCTTACAACGCGGCACATCCCGAAATTCACGAGATTATTTCTGAAGCAAACATTCGGCGTTTCAGCGACCCCGTCGAACGCGAAAAACAGGCCGAACGCACGCGCAAATCTTTTGAAGACCCCGAACGTGCGGCGAAACATGCCGAATCGCAAAGACGACGCTTTGAAGACCCCGCCGAACGTCAAAAAGTTGCCGACGGTGTGAGCGCACATTTCAGCAAGCCGGGCGAACGTGAAGCGCAATCGGAGCGAATCAAAGCTTATTTCGATACACCAGGTGCTCGCGAAAAATGCGGCGAATCACAGTCGAAACGCTTTGAAGACCCCGCCGAACGCGATAAAGTTTCCGTCGGCTTGAAAAAATATTTCGCGGAACATCCCGAAGCGGCGGCGGCAATTTCCGCACGAACAAAAGGCAGACAAGATTCCACCGAGACCCACGAACGAAAATCACGCGGACAAAAAGCCCGGCAAGCGCGTCTTCGTCTGGAAAGATTGCCGTTGCTTGTCGCGAATCAAAACCGTTCGGCGGCAAAATGGAAGCCGTTGCCCATTGACCTGAAAAATTTTCACGTCGAACAGCTCGGCGACATTGAAAAAATCTTCGCGGACGCCAAACGCCTCAAAGAGCAACGACGTTCCGCCCGTCGACGCGCCAAAAGAAAGTTGCAGTCAATCGCGGCAGAAAATTTGTCGGCGGCTAACTTGCCCGCGAAAATCGCTCTGTCGTAAACATCTGCGCGGACAATAAAAAATTTCCCCGTCAACTGCGGCGGGGATTTTTTGTGATATACTTTCGACGCAAAGGAGGCTTCTTATGGCGAATCAATTTTTCCCGATGCTGCCGAAAGTCAACGACGCGGCAAAAGTTCTGCGCGACGAGGCGGGCGTCTGGAAGTCAACGGACATAAACTTTTTGCGCTCGCTGGCGGACGGGCTCGACAGCGGCGACTCGATACGCGACATGGGTTCAATCGACTCAATACCCGACATGTGGGCGCGGCCGCTTCTGTTTCGGCTGGCACTTTTCGACGCGGAGCCGACAAAACAATTCGTCACCGGCCTGCACGAAAAAGTTCGCGGCGAATGGCGGGCACTGCTTGCAATGTTCGCGCTGAAAAATTTCAAACAGCTCGACCTCAAAGCGCGGCAAGTCAACCTGCTTGAAGATCGTTCGGAATTGGCGTCGATACTCAAGTCACTCGCGCCGACCGAATCACTTTCGG
The DNA here is from genome assembly GCA_947165295.1 of uncultured Selenomonadales bacterium. GTDB lineage: Bacteria > Bacillota > Negativicutes > Selenomonadales > Selenomonadaceae > Quinella. The sequence goes on from CAMUZU010000031.1 coordinate 8,420, forward strand.
GCAACAAAAGCGCGTGGCTCACCGACATTTACGTCGTCACGCTTGACGGACGGCCAATTGCAACGACTTCGCCGACAACTTTAATCACAGTCGCGGCGGATTACGAAGAAACTTTCGCGGGCAAACTTTTCGCGCCGTGGAGCACGAATCAACGCACGCTGTCCGACCCGATAAAATTTTTGTCGGCGGCGGAAGTCAACGCGCTCAAGTTTTGGCTGGACAATCTTTACGGCAAAGTTCAGCGGCTCGAAAAAATCGGCGCACGTGCGAAGGAACTTTCCAACGCGTTACTCAAAGCTTTGGCGGATTATCAACGCGACGTCGCGCAGGCTCAAACCAATTCGGCGGGAACGTTCGACTTCGTACCGTCGAATTTGAATTTGCACGCGGGACTTGCCCGACTGCTCGACGAAACGATTCGCGGACGTGTTGCACGCGTGGAAGATTCGGCCGTTCGTTTGTTGTCGTCGAAAAAAAATCTGCTGCTCGTGTCGCCCGAAAGTGTCCGCGATTTTGCGCGACTTGAAGGCGTCAACGCGTCGCAACTCGTCATTTGGCAGGGCATCAGCGCGAACGACATTACCGACGAAAAGCTTTTCGACCGCACGAAGATTGGGCGCGTCAACTTGGGCAACGTACAATTCCGCCGACCCGAAGATTTTTTCCATGAGCGAATGGCGGTCACCGAACCGGCAAATGCGTTTCCGAACGCGTTGAAGATTCGCGGCGCGGAAAATTTGCTTGCGACGGACTTGACGCCGATTCCGCCCGTCAAGCGTGAATTGTTGGAGCTGTTCACCGCCGAAGAAATTTCTACGCGACTGTCAATCACCGACGACGAAGAAAATTTTTACGTGCACTTCGACTTCCCGTTGAGCGGCGTCGACAATCGCGGCACGGACTTTCGGCGCACGAAGACTTATCCGAAGCGCGAACTGATTTATATCGACCGTGAAGTTCCCGTTGCGGAGCTGTGGCCGAATTTCCGTCGCGCAGGCTGGACGGATTATTTCTTGTACTACGAAAACTTCCGTGCGCAGGCGGACGACGACAGGCTTGCCGAAGATATTTTTTACGTCGCGCCGTTCGGACAGGAAAAAATTTTGGCGAACCGTTTCACGCAGAAGTTGGACGCCTTCCCCGACGCGCTGATTTGTACGTACAATCCGCCGCCGCACGTCGCACGTCAACCGTTTGAAGTCGGCGCAATTCTGCTTGACAAACCGAAAATCGTCGAACCCGACGTTTCGTTGACGCGAAAAATTTCCGTGGACTTCGGCACAAGTTCGACGATGATTTTCTTCGCGGACAACGACGGAGAGCCGCAGCCGCTCAAGCTCAAGCCGCAACTTTACAGCGTCACCGAAAGCGGCGGGGCACGTGCGCAGACGTTCCGACAGTTCATCCCGTCGCAAATTCCCGAACGTGCGGACGGCTCGTTTTTAAGCGTCTTCCACCTGCTCAACACGTCGGCGGTCAAAGAAATTCGCCCGCTCGTCGACGGACATGTATTTTTGCTCAGCTCGGAGAACACGCGAGTTTTCGAGAAATTCGCCGCGCACATTGACGCGAACTTGAAGTGGGCGGACGACGATTTTCAGCGACGCAAGACGGCGGCTTACATCGCGCAAATTTGTTTGCAGGCGGCGGCTCAAGCTCAATCGGACGGCGCGTCGCAAGTCGAGTGGAACTTTTCTTACCCGACGGCCTTTTCTCAGGCGCAGAAAACTTCGTTCATGCAAATCTGTCGCGAAGTTGTCGGCAACGCAACTTTTTGGGCGGAGAGCAAGGCGGCGGCTTACCACTTCAACACGCTTGAAGGTAAGGCGGGTAATTTCGCGCAGGGCGCAATTTGTGTCGACATCGGCGCGGGCACGACCGACATCAGCGTTGTCAGCGGAATTCAGCCGCGAATTGTTTATCACACGTCGATTCGCTACGCCGCACGTCAAATGTTCAAGCCGATTTATGACAACTTCGAGCTGTTCGCGGGCGAAAAAATTTCGGGCAGGTTCACCGACGAAACTCAACGACTCGCGGTTATCGACGCCGATTTACGCGCACACAGCGAAAAATATCTTGCCGACTTGAAATTTATCACGGGGCGCGAACAAGTCAAAAACGTCCTTCAAGCCGCACAATTCGCGACGGCGGGGCTGTTCCATTACCTCGGCGAACTGGTCAAAGTTCTGCACGATTACGGTCATTATCGCGAAGACAAAGTTCCGCAAATTTTCGTAGGCGGCAACGGGGCGCGAATTTTCGGCTGGTTGACGGGCGGCACCGAACTTGACGGCAACATTTATCTGGACGTTCTCGGAAAAATTTTCGTCGCGGCATCGGGGCTTCAAGGTCACAAAAAATTCCGCCTGCACATGAGCGGTCAACCGAAAATCGAAGTTGCGGCGGGCATGATTGCGCCTCGTCCCGCCAATGACGCCGACTTTTTCGACGCGGACAAAATCAATCGCGACATGTTCGGCGACGCGGACGAATTCATTTACGCGGCTCAACTTGCGGGCGCGGATTTCGTGCAGGACGGTCAATCGCAGGCGGCAACTTCATTCGTCAGCGCACACGATTTGGCGGACGGCTTGACGGTCACGACTCTGCGCGAATTTAAAACTTTCGTCGACAGGTTCAACGTGTCGGGCAAACTTTGGGCGGACGGCATCACCTTCGACGACGCGCTTGCCGAAGATTTGATTCGTGACGCGAACAATTTCTTCGTCGACAAACGCGGGCGCGACATCAAGAAACTTTCCGTCGAGCCGGTCTTCGTTGCCGAAATGAAGTTGTGGTTGTCCGCGTTGACTTCGGGCACCTTCACGCGACAACTTTCCGTCGCCGACAAAACTTCCGCTGCAGAAACAAAATCCGTCGCAGAAAGTTTCGTGACGGACTTCAACGCGCTGTCGAAGTTAAGCGGATTCAGTTCACGGCAGGCACGCATGAAGTTTTTGGCGCGGCATAAAGTTCGCGGCTTCACCTGCGCCAACGTCAGCGAACGCATGAATCAACCCGCGCTTGATCCGAAATTTACCGAAACTTCGTCGGCGGCGAACGGTGACTTTTGGGCTTCGGCGGTCGACGGAAACACCTTTGCGGTCGTGCCGAACTTGAAGACGTACACCGAGAATCACCATGCGGAACGCGCTTTCGGCTTGGTCTTCGAGTCGAATTTTGACGGCGAAACTTATTCGCGTGTTCGAGTGGACAGTGCGGCAATTTTCGAGCTTGTCGGCGACGATTGGCGACTTAAACAGCGCGGCAAAATCTTCCTCAGCAAGTGATGCGTGTCGGCTGTGAAAACGTCGCGGGTTGCTCCAATCGTTCCGCCACTTTTAAAGTGGCCGCGGCAAAATCTTCCTCAGCAAGTAAACAATGCCCGTCGGTCAACCGACCGTCGGGTTTTTTCGTGCGCGTGAATTTCGTCGCTTGCCGGTTTAATAAAAATTTTTCGGCGCTGATATCGTCAAAGTAACCGGTCAACCGGTATAATTGCCGCAGATTTTTTGGGAGGTAATGCCTAATGGCAGAATTCATCTTTGACATTCAACGCTTCGACGACGGCGACGGCGGCGATACCGGCAGCGACACTTCAACCGAATCCGGCACGGCTGGCACCGGCGGCGCAAGCGGCACATCGATTGGCAGCGGCGGACACGGCTTAAGCGGCGGTTACACTTACAGCCAATGGAACGCAATTGCCGACAACGCGCAAAGCAATTTCGACGCGGCTGTCGAACTCGGCACGTACAATTTTTACGTCGGCACTTACGGCGTCGCGGACAACTTTTTGGTCAGCCGTTACGCCATCAATATTATTGAAAACGTCGACCAATTCGACACGATAACTTTCACCGACGCGAATTCGTGGGACTTCGTCGCGTATTCAAGCGGCAACGACTACGATATCAATAACAACGTCACGGGAAGATACCTCGGAGTGTTCTTGAACTTGACCTCGGACAAAGATTCGGGCGCGGGCTCGCTCACGACGATTCACTACAGCGACGCTTACGCAAGCGGCTCGGACTATTTTTCGCCGACGATAGCTTTTGCGAACGAAAGCATACTTTACAGCAACAACACGGGCTGGACGACGCCGGAACAAGTCGCCTTTGCGGATTACTTTTGGAGCACCTGCCTCACTCAAAGCGGCACATACGGCGTGCCCGAAGTTTTGGCGGCAAGTCGCGGCGTCAACAATTACATCACCAACGTCGACGAAAACGACATCATCTTGTTCGCCGACGCGAAGTTGTTTGACGATCTGCACTCGGCGGATTACGTCGGGGGCGGCGTCGCGTTCACCTTCAACAACGGCACGACGACTTTCGTCGAATACGGCGGCACGTTTTCACCGACGATTCAACTTGCAAGCGGTGAAAGTTTCGTGTACAATTCGCGGCTCAACGAGTGGCGCACACCCGCGCAAGCGGCGGCGGATTCGGCGATTTACGCGGCGGAGGAACTGACAAACACTTACCTGTACGGCGGCAACGACTACAGTGTCGACACCTTTTCCGTCACGCGTTTGACCGACACGTATATCTACGACACGCAATACTTAGACAACATCGTCTTCACCGACGGCACGACCGCAGCGAACATCACTTCGTATGAGGCAGAAGGCGATTACCTCACGCTCACTTTCGACACGGGCTAGAAAATGACTGTCGAGTACTTAACCATCTTTTCGCCGGTGTTCATGCTTTCGGACGGCGCAACCTTCGGCTACGACTGGTTCAAAGAATTCTGGGGCTACGCCACGAGACTTCCGGACAACAACGTCAGCGACACGGAAATTCTCAGCGGCACCATGAACAACCTTGTCTACGAAGCGGAGTAGCAAGACCAAATCATCTTCGCGGACATTGACGCAAGTCACGTCACGGGCACGAGCGACAGCGGCACTTTCTTCCGCATTGACTTCGACAACGGCACGACGACTTCAATCATGTACGACACTGCGGCACCGACCGTTCTTTTCGGCACGGACATTATCTCAAGTGACTCAAGCGGCTCAAGCGGCTCAAGCGGCAGCGCAGACCTTTGGGGCGACACGTTCACCGGCACGGCCGAGGCGGATAACCTGTTCGTCGGCACGCACGCAAACTCAATCGTTGACAATGTCGACGCACAAGACAGCGTGACTTTCGACGCGGCTTTAAGCGACATCGTTGCAACTTCCGTCGAAGGCAACACAATCGCCGTCGCGTTCACTTCGGGCACAACCGCCGTTATCCAAACTGCGGGCGATTCACCGACGTTCAACCTTGCAAGCGGCGAAAGTTACATTTACGACCGTCAAGCCGCTTCGTGGAAGACCGCGTGAACTTCCACCGACAACAAAAAACCCGGCAGTCAACCGACCGTCGGGTTTTTTCGTTGCGTCGGGAAGATGATTTCGTCGCCCGCCGCGTTGGTGAAGGTGTCCGCTTCCACGTCGAAGACTTCGCCGAGCGTGCGCGCCGTCAAAATTTTTTTCGGGTCACCTGAGGCGAACTTCACGCCGTCTTTGACGATTAACACTTCGTCGCTGTAAAGCCGTGCGTGATTCACGTCGTGCAACACCATGATTATCGTCGCGGAAAATTTTCGGTTGGCTTCGGCGACAATGTCCATGACTTCGAGTTGATGCGCCACGTCCAAAAACGTCGTCGGTTCGTCGAGCAACAGGACTTGCGGACGTTGCGCCAAAGTCATTGCCAGCCACGCCCGCTGACGTTCGCCGCCCGAAAGCGTCGCGACCTGCCGCGTTTGCATGTCGACGAGTTTGGTGAGTTCAAGCGCGCTTTGAATTGCCGCCGAGTCTTCGGTTGATTCGCCGCCGAAGAATTTTCTGTGCGGGAAACGCCCGAACGAAACCAATTGCCGAACTGTCGTGTCGTGCGGCGCGTCGCGTTCCTGCGGAAGAATCGCCATTACCCGCGACAAATTTTTTCGCCCGACTTGTCGAATGTCGCGCCCGTCGAGCGTCACGCGTCCCGAAAACTTTTCGTTGAGCAGGCACAGCACTTTGAGCAATGTGGACTTGCCCGCACCGTTCGCGCCGACGATTGCCGTGCGTTTGCCCGCCGCGAATTCGTGACTGACGCCGCGAAGAATTTCCTTGCCGCCCAAAGTCACGCGAATGTTATCAGCCGTCAACTTCATGCCGCCGACCTCACAAGTGCGCGTTGAGCCGCAAGACTTCTTCAAGCCCGTTCGGGTAGCGGAAAAGTTTTCGTTCGCGGTCAAACGTCGGCTCTGCGGCGTGAATGATTCGGTGATGATTCGGGCACACGATTAACAAATTCGACGCGGCGTTGTCCAAGCTGACGGAAAAGTAATTTATGTGGTGACAGTCGACAACCTGCGCGCCGAAAAACAATCCGACGTCAAGCCCGCAGATTTGGCAACGGTAACGGTATTCGCGCTTCAACTGTTCGCTCAAGTTCAGATTAAGTTTATAAAGCTTAAGCAAGTTGCACCGTTCGATTAACGCCTCCGCTTCGCCCGTCAAGTTCGGAAGTTCCAAAAGATTTTCCAACGCGAGTTCGCTCATCTTCGGAATCAAAATTTCGTGATTAAGAATCGGCTCCATGCAAAACGTGTCCTTAACGCCCGTCGCGTAAAGAACAAAGTATTCGTCTTTCTCGTTCGCGTCAGTGTGAGACTTTGCAAAAATTTGTTTGAGTTTCTTTGATATGTCGTGCCCTGCAGTCCAGTTGATTTGCCAATCTTCGCCACGAGTTGGATTGGTAAAACCGATACTTCGAAGCGTCACTTCGAAATCCACGCCGCCGAGAAAAATCGTTATCTTGCGACTTTTGCCTTTGTAAAGACGCCCGCCGCTCAGATATTCAGAAAATTTTTCGTGCAGGGTAACGGGAATTGTAATGCCCCTGTCAAAAAATGTGGAACGAATGTTCTTGATTTCTTTCGTGAATAAAAACGTTTCCACGGCGTCGGCACCTCCTCAAGACTGCGCCAAGTCGACGGCAAGTCGAGCGTTCATGCGGGCAAGTTCGCTGAGATCTTTAAGCAACGTGTCGTCGCGGGAAGTTTTATGTTCGGCAAGTTTGGCTTTCGTCGCGGCGAAAATCTTCTGCGCGGTGACGTCGGAGATGTTGCCCAGCGGCGTTTCACCAATCGAGTCGAGGAAGCGTTCAATCTTCGGGTCATAAGAAATGCCGACCATTGGCACGTTCATGACGCCCGCGAAAATCAGCGCGTGAAGTCGCACGCCGATTAAAACGTCCATGCAACCGACGAGGCTTAAAATTTCCCGCGTGGAGAATTCTTCGTCGAGCACAAGGCAATCCGAATTCATGAGCGCGGCGGTCTCTCTTGCGGCGGTGATGTCTTCGGGGAACTTCATCGGCAGGAAAACGACGTTCGCGCCCGTCGCGTCAACCAAACTGTCGAGTGCGTCGGCAAGCGTGCGGCTGAAGTTTTTCCAGTCAAGCCAATGTCGAACAGCCACGCCGACGAACTTTCCTTCGCGACCGGTGAAGTGTTGCGACAGAATCTTTTGCCCGAAGGTGAGCGGCACGGGTTTAATCGCAAGCACCGGGTCAGCCGTACAGAAAATCTTCGGGCGGGTGATGTTCAGTCGCGCAAGTTCTTCGAGTGAGCCGCGGTCGCGCACGGTGATTAAGTCGACGCGGTTGACGATTAAGTTCATGAGTTTTCGCGCCAAAGTTCCGCGCACGGGTCCGATACCTTGAGCGTACAGCATGACGCGTCGCCCGAACATCAACGCAAAAAAAATTATCGCCAGGTAATAGTAAAGACTGCGTCCGCTCGTCACGTTCTGCAACAGTGAGCCGCCGCCCGAAATCAACAAATCCGCCTCGCGAATTTTCTTTATGATTGGCACAATGTCCGACCGCGGCACGGCGTCGACATGGTGACGGCGGCGCGTGTATTCGGGGTTGAGCGATATGACCGTCACGTCCAAAGCCGAAACTTCTTCGCGCAGGACTTCGAGCATTGAGGCAAGCATCGCCTCATCGCCGCCGTTCTTGGAGCCGTAATAGCCGGAAACTACGATTTTCATGTCCACCTCTGAAAGGCAATTAAAGTTTGAAACACTTATTCTGCTTGCGCGGCGATTTACCTGCAAGGCTTGCGCGGCGAAAATCGACGTGATAAACTTGCGCAAAAATTTTCGGGAGTGATTCACATGACGAAGAAAATTTTGGCGGCTGTCGTGGCGGCGGGACTTTTGCTTACCGGTTGCGTCGACGACTCTGCGGATGTCAAAGGCGGCAACGTCGTTCAAGCAATGCCGTCGAACATGCCGACGTTCACGACGAAAAATCTTGACGGCGCGACCGTCACGAACGAAATCTTTGCGTCGAAGAAAATTACCGTCGTCAACATTTGGGGCACGTTCTGCCCGCCGTGTATCGGTGAAATGCCCGCTCTCGGCGAAATGGCACGCAACATGCCCGCCGACGCGCAGTTGATCGGTCTTGTTTGCGACGCCGACGAAGGTTCGCCGCAGATTCAGGAAGCGAAAAAAATTCTTGCTGAGGCGAATGCGAATTTCGTCAACATTATCCCCGCAGATCAAGCACTTGTTGACTTTCTGAACAACAACTTCGACGCGGTGCCCACGACGATTTTCGTCAACAGCAAAGGCGAGATTGTCGGTCAAATGATTGTCGGCGCGGACGTGGACGGTTACAAAGATGAACTGGCGCGACTGCTTAAGTAAGGCGGCAATCTTCGCGGCGGCTTCGGCAATGATTTTTTTCGGCGTCGAGCGCGGTGAATTGAAAACCATCTTCGCGAAGGCGTCGCGGGTTTGCATGGAGTGCATCGGCCTTGGCTGACGGTGTGTTACTTTTCTTTGGCAGCAAAGAAAAGTAACCAAAAGAAACTGCGCCCGCTACGATACATCCTGTATCGTGCGACGGGCGACGGCGGCCGACATCCATGTCGGCCGGGTTTTCACTTCGGTTGGCGAGGTCTTGTCAATGAATGTTTCGAGGCGTTTGGTTCAGTTGGCGGCGACGCTGTTGACCAATCCGTTCGCGGCGAATTTTTTGGACGGGCGACTGTATCGCGGCGGACTGAAAAATTTTTGTGCGCCGGGGCTCAACTGTTGGTCGTGCCCTGCGGCGGCGTTCAGTTGTCCGATTGGCGCGTTGCAAACGGGAAGTTTTTACGCGGCGGGTTACACGTTGCTTGTCGGTTTGCTGTTGGGTCGGGCGGTGTGCGGCTTCCTGTGTCCGTTCGGGCTGTTTCAGGAGCTGTTGAACAAAATCCCGTCGCCGAAAAAATTTCTGCCGCGTCCGTTGACCCGCGTGAAATATTTCGTGCTGATAACGTTCGTGCTGATATTGCCTGCCGCGTTGCCGTTGAGTCAGCCGACGTTCTGCGAATTCATTTGCCCTGCGGGGACGTTGGAAGCGGGCTTGCCGTTGATTGCCGCGCATGAAGAATTTCGCCGCGTGCTCGGAAGTTTGTTCGCGCTGAAAATGTTCGTGCTTGTCGCGGTGATTGTCGCGTGCGTCGTCGTGCACAGATTTTTTTGCCGCGTGCTGTGTCCGCTCGGCGCGATTTACGGTCTGCTGAATCGGTACAGCTTTTGGCAACTGAAGTATTCGGCTCAAGCGTGCGTGGACTGCGGGCGTTGCAAGAAAGTTTGTCCGCTTGACCTTGACCCGACGAAAGAATTTGCTTCCGCCGAATGCGTGCGTTGCGGGCGTTGCGTCGACAGTTGCCCGTCATGCGCATTGCAACAGAAAGTTTCCGCGAACTAAAAAACCCCCGTCGTAAGTGACGGGGATTTTTTTGCGTCAAAGTTTATTCGGCAAGAATCGCGTCAATCTCCTTGCACAGTTCGGCGACAAGTTCACTTTCGGGCACCTTGCGGACAATGACGCCTTTGCGGAAGATGATACCTTCGCCGTCCGCGCCCGCAATGCCGACGTCGGCCGTTCGCGCTTCGCCGGGGCCGTTGACGACGCAACCCATGACCGCGACAGTCAGCGGCCGTTCAATCGACGAAATTTTTTCTTCGACCTGCGCGGCGATTTCGGGCAGATTAATTTTCGTGCGCCCGCAAGTCGGACAAGCAACCAAGGTAACTCCGCCGTCACGAAGACCGAGCGACTTGAGAATTTCTTTGGCAACTTTGACTTCGACAATCGGATCGCCCGTCAACGAAACGCGAATCGTGTCGCCGATACCTTCAGCCAACAGCGCGCCGATACCGACGGCGGACTTGATAACGCCCGTGTTGACGGTGCCGGCCTCCGTGATTCCGACGTGCAGCGGGTAATTTCGTTTCGCGCTCATCAATCGATAAGCCGCCAAAGTCAACGGGACGTCGTGAGCCTTGAGCGAAATTTTTATGTCGAAGAAGTTTTCGTCTTCAAGAATTTTGACGTGTTCAAGCGCGGACTCAACCAAAGCTTCAGCCGTTGCGCCGCCGTATTTCGCCAAAAGTTTTCGACTCAAAGAACCTGCGTTGACGCCAATACGAATTGGGATATTGCGGGACTGCGCCGCCTTGACGACTTCGCGAACGTGCTTTTCGCCGCCGATATTGCCTGGATTGAGCCGCAATGCGTGACAGCCTTGCGCGATTGATTCGAGCGCAAGTTTGTAATCGAAGTGGATATCCGCGACGACCGGCACGTCAACCGCCGAAATGATTTTGCCCAAAGTTTTTGCGGCTTGAATATCGGGCACGGCGACGCGAGCAATTTCACAGCCCGCCGCCGCAAGTCGATTAATCTGGTCAATCGTCGCCGCCGCGTCTTGAGTTTTTGTGTTGGTCATTGACTGAATGCTGATTGGTGCGCCGCCGCCGACCTTCACGTTGCCGACAGAAATTTGTCGAGTTTGTTTGCGTTCAAACATGTTTGTCACCTCAAGAAAAATTTTAGCAGACGAAACGTCGACGGTCAAAAAATTTTCGGTGAATGTTCCGAAGCGTTGACTTTGTTCGCGCTTGACAACGTCGAAAGCGTCATCAGGGCGAGCGGCGTTGTCAACTGCATTTCGGCAACAGCAAGACCAATGTCGTGCGCTTCCGCGTCAACAACGACAATTCGGTCGTTTGGGCTTTCGTGAGTGCCGCGTTTCGATACAATCAATCCGACGAAGAAAAAGACTACATTCTTGCGCAAACGGTTATAACGGCAATTTCTCTTACCCGAGCGTGCAACGTTACGTTCGCGTGGAGGTGAACATTAGAGACTTGTCCGACGACGAATATTCGCTTGATTTTTCATTGGACGCGTATAAGTGACGGTCACACCCGACGAACGAAAAGCAGTCGCCCGAATTCGGACGGCTCTTTTTTTGTGCGCCGAAAAGTTTTCGGTGAACATTGCTTCAAGTTGACGTTGACAAATGCGACAGTTATAATCGTCGCGTTGACGAAGGGAGGCAACTTTAATGCAAGGTTCCAACGTGCGCGAACTGTCGACAATGTCAATGTGCCTGGCTTTGTGTTGCGTGACGGCGTACATTTCGTTCCCGCTGCCGTTCACGCCGGGGCTGGTCACCGCCTTGACGTTCGCGCTGAGTTTGACGGCTTATCTGCTCAACCCGAAACAAACGTTCGCGGTGATTCTTGCGTACATCTTGCTTGGCGCGGTCGGACTGCCGGTTTTCGCGGGCGGTTCGGGACTTGGACGACTTGTCGGCCCCGCAGGCGGATTTTACTTCGCGTGGCTTGTCGCGTACCCGATTTTGAGCGCGCTGAAAGGTTCAACGCCGAATTTCAAGCGTTACCTGATGGCGAACGTGTTGACCGCCGTGCCGATAACTTACGCGGGCGGACTGATTTCGATGATGCTGGTTTTGGACGTGAACTTGTGGCAGGCGGCGACGATGGCGGTTTTCCCGTTCATTCCGGGCGACTTGCTCAAAGCGGCGGCGGCTTCGATTATCGGCGTGCGGTTGTGTTACTTTTCTTTTGGCGCAAAAGAAAAGTAACCAAAAGAAAACAGCCCGACGAACGACGCATCCGGCGTCGTACGCCGGGCGGCGGCCGTCATCCATGACGGCCGGATTTTCGCAACTTTTGGGAGGCGTGAACTTTGACGGCTTTGGACATTGCGCGGCGAATTGTCGACGGCTACCGACTTCAACGCGACGAGGCGGACTTTCTGTTGACGGCTCCGCTTGACGAGTTGCAACGTGGCGCGGCTTTGATTCAGAAAAATTTTTTCGGCAACCGCGTCGACCTGTGCACGATTATCAACGGCAAAAGCGGACGTTGCGGCGAAGACTGCAAATATTGCGCTCAATCGGCGCGACACCGCACGGGCGTTGACGAATACGATTTCCTGTCCACCGAAGAAATTTTGACCGTCGCGCTTGCCGACGAACGAGCGGGCGCGAATCGCTTTTCGATTGTCACGAGCGGGCGTGCTCTTTTCGGCGAAAATTTCGAGCGGGCGATTGAAACTTACAAAGTTCTGCGCGAACGGCTCACGATTAAACTTTGCGCGTCACACGGGATTTTGTCCGCCGAACAACTTCGCAGGCTCAAAGCGGCGGGCGTCACGCGTTACCACCACAACTTGGAAACTTCGCGCAGATATTTTCCGCACGTTTGCACGACGCACACTTTCGACGAACGAATCGCGACGATTAAGGCGGCTCAAACTGTCGGGCTTGACGTGTGTTCGGGCGGGATTTTCGGCATGGGCGAAACGTGGCAAGACCGAATCGATCTGGCGTTCGAGCTTGCCGCGCTCAACATCAAGTCAATTCCGATAAACATTTTGACACCGATTAAAGGTACCGCGTTCGAGAATTTGCCGCCGCTTGAAGTCAACGACATCTTGCGGATAATCGCGCTGTTCCGTTACGTCAACCCGACGGCGCACGTTCGACTTGCCGCAGGACGAAAATTTTTCCCCGACGCGGGAGCTTCGGCGTTGCTTCACGGAGCGTCCGCCGCGATTACGGGCAACATGTTGACGGTGACGAGCCAAAATATTCGCGACGACATGAAACTTTTGCGCGAACTCAACTTGACGAACTGAACGTTACTTTTCTTTGGCAGCAAAGAAAAGTAACCAAAAGAAACTGCGCCTGCTATGACGCATCCTGCGTCATGCGACAGGCGATTGCGGCCGACGTCCTGTCGGCCGGCTTGTCGCGTTTAAATTTGCCTTGACGAATTCGGCGCGGTGATTTAAGCTTGTCGAAAATCTTTCGGGAGGTCAAACCATGAGCAGACTTTTGATTTCCGACGACCGCAAGTCAATCATCATGCTGATTGGCGGCAACGGTCAGGACATTTCGGCGGGCGGCAAACCCATGCAGTTTTTGACGGCGAACACCACCGACGCCGCGCAGGAGAAACACGTTCCGCAAGTCACCGTTGACGGCAAGAAAGTTCGCGTGCAAGTCGGCTCCGTCGAACATCCCATGACCGAGGCGCATTTGATTCAGTGGATTTACCTGCAGACCAAACGCGGCGGGCAATACGTCCACTTGACGGCGAGCGACAATCCCATTGCCGAATTTGTCGTTGCCGACGGTGACGAAGCCATTGCCGCTTACGAGTACTGCAACCTTCACGGCCTGTGGAAAGCCGACATCAACTGAAAACTTTTCGTCGCAAGCAAAAAGCCCCGACGTTTTGTCGAGGCTGATTTTTTTTGCAAGCGTTGATTCGCGGCGATAACGTTTGAATCGTGGTAACGTCACGGCGCGACAACTGTTTGGGCACTTTTTAAAAGTGCCGGCTGATTTTTTTTGCAAGCGTCGAAGTGTTACACGTTCTGCCAGGAATTTGACGTGCGATTGTAGCGGTAAGTACTGCCGAAGCAATGTCGTCAAGCGTCACGTCGTGCAGGTTAATCAAGTCGTTGTTGCCCGCGTTAAAGACCGCGTCGGAGCCGTCGCCCTTGCCGATAAGGAAAGTGTCCTCACCGTTGCCGACGAGATAATCAAGTTGCCGACGAAGTCCGCCGAAACGCTCAGATAGTTGCCCGAAACGGAAATGCCCTCAGGCGGTATCAAACGTGCCGCAGTTTCCAAAACCGCCCGTTCAAGCGAGCAAGTGTAAATATACCCTTGTGCGGTGTCGCGTGAGATTAAATTGTCTTTGACGGCGTTCCAGTCGCAATTTTTCAGCGTGACGTTGATTCGCCCGCTTGTCGACGAAATTACAATGCCGTCGGAAGTTGTCGACATGTTGATTCCGCCGATACCAAAGTCGCGCATGTAATACGAATCGCCCGACTCCGCGTCGGTTATCGTGACGTTGACCGTGTCGCTGAAGTTGGGATTGTAAGGTGCCGTGCCGACTTGCGAGCCGTCCACGCCGACCAAGCCCGTCGACATGATGTAAGTATTGTAGCCGTTGTTGCCCGTCAAAGTGTTGTTCGTGCCGCCGCAGATTAAAATGTCGTCGCCCGCTTCGCCGTGCAAAGTGCAGTTGTTGCCCGTGTTAATGACTATGTCGTTGCCGTAGCCGCCTTGAAGGACGTTGTTCGAGCCGCTGCAGATTAAAACGTCGTTGTCGTTGTCGCCGCGCAAAGTGCCGTTGTTGCCCGTGTTGATGATTATGTCGTTGCCTTCGCTGCCTTCGAGTAAGCTGAAGTTGTCTGAAGAAATGATAACGTCGTCGCCGCTGCGACCGGTTGCTTTGCATCTTGCGTGATTGACGGTCAATGTGTCGGCAAGTTCCGTGCCGCCCAGCCTATAGTCGTCCCACGGGGTTGTTTGTTGAAGTGCCCTGAATATGTTTTTGGTGTCTCCGGTGCAGATTGAAGTATTCGTCACGCCCAAAAGTTTAAACTTGTAAGTGCCGTTTTCGTTGGTGATGTGAATTCCGTCGGGTTGCGTCGAGAAGTAAAAGAAATTGTCGCCGTACGTGTCGCCAAAGTCGAGCCGGCTTGACGGGTTGAGCCCCGTAACCACCGCGTCAATGGTTTGTCGCGTGGCTGACTGGGTGCCGGCTTTGATTGTGTCTTTGCCGCCCGCCGCGTTGATGATGACGTTTGTAAACGTGCCGTTCGTCAACGACGAGTCAAACTCAAAAATTTCGCCCGCCGCCGTGCCCGTGACGGTTTGGTTGCTTGCGTTGATGATGTAAGTGTCCGCCATGAGAATTCCTCCTCTGCGCGAAAGTTTTTTGCTTGCGAAGATGCAAGCAAAAACACCCCCGTTATTTTAAAGCAAGCGGGCTTGTTTGGCAATTAAGCGGCGCGAATTGCCGCAAGTTTCTTTGGCGCAAGCAAGCCCAAAAGCAAGCGCGGCAATTCGCGCCGCCAATTTGCAAGCAAAGCGGCTTTCGCTTAAAATTGGTGGAGGACGCCCATCTTGGCGGCAAAGCGACGGTTGACGCTGTAAATATGCACGAAAGTTTTTGGTTGCAACGAAGTTCGCCGCCGTGATAACATTGCCGAAAAAATTCACGGGGTGACTTTCATGGCGATTAATCCCAAACGCAATTTCGACGAGAGCAAACCGACGAAGTCCGCGCCCGCCGCCGAAGAAGTTTTCGTGCCCGAAGAGCCGAAGTGGTCGCTTGACGACATCATCTTACCGCAAGCCGTTCGCGAAAAAATTCTTGACGTGGCGAATTATTCGGAGAACACTCACCGCGTCTTCGAGTTGTGGGGCTTCAAGCACACGCACAAGTTTTCGCGGCGAATCGGCATCAATCTTTACGGCGCGCCGGGCACGGGCAAGACTATGGCGGCGCACGCGATTGCCAAACAGCTCGGCAAAAAAATTCTTGTCGTCAATTACGCGGACATCGAGTCTAAATACGTCGGCGAAACTCCCAAGAACATTCGCAAGGCGTTCGAGGCGGCGAAGACTTCCGACAGCATTTTGTTTTTCGACGAGGCGGACGCGATTTTAAGCAAGCGCGTGACGAACATGACGCAGGCGGTCGACGTGAGTGTCAACCAAACGCGCTCCGTCATGCTCATGCTTATGAACGAGTACCAAGACTTCATCATTTTCGCGACGAACTTTATCGAGAATTTCGATCCCGCGTTCATGCGGCGAATTTCAATTCACGTCGAATTCACCTTGCCCGACGAAGATTGTCGGCGAAAACTTTGGCGCATGTACACACCGCAGGAAGTTCCGCACAATCTGGACTTCGACGAGCTTGCGAAGAAATTCGACGGTATCAGCGGCTCCGACATCTCCAACGCAATGTTGACTGCGGCATTCAAAGCGGCGCGGTTGGGCGTCGACGAACTGGACAAGTCGTTTGTCTTCGAGGCGGTCGAAAACATTTTGGCAAGCAAGGCTGCCAACGCGGGCACTCCACGTCGCCGAAAAACTCAACCGAAGTGATGCGGCAAGCTTTGACATTTATTCACGCAAAAAGAGCCGTCCGAAATGTTCGGGCGACTCTTTTTATTTATTGGGACGCGCACGGATAATTCGTCGCGCTCAGGAATTTTATTCGGCCTGCGTGTCGGTCGTGGCGCTTTGGTCGGTGATTTGTCCGCCGTCGGTTGCGAAAGGAGGCATCATGCCTGCGGGCGGGAAGCCGAAGCCGTTTTGTTCGCCGAGGTTGACGGAAATGTCGGTGCTCGCGTCGGTGATTGAGCCGAGGTCATCGGGCGCGGTTAAATTTTCGCCGTTGAGCAGTTGCTCGCCCGTGAATTCGCCGTTGCCCCATGCGCTCATGTCGGGCGGCGGAGCCATGAAGCCTTGACCGATCATCGGCGGAGGAGGCGGCATTTGCGGCATTTGTGAGCCGTCGAGCGTGGGCATTTGGCTTGCGTCGAGTGTCGGCATTTGCGTTGCGTTGA
>CAMUZU010000032.1 GCA_947165295.1 uncultured Selenomonadales bacterium
CTTTACTTTCGGCAGTAACAAATTTCAATAAATGAGGTGCTACCATTATGCGTAAGGAACACGATTTTTTAGGTGAGATCGAAGTCCCCGACGAGGCGTATTACGGCGTGCAGACAATGCGCGCAATCGAGAACTTCACAATCACGGGTCGCCGGCTGGACGAAGACTTTATCAAGTCGCTCGCCAAAGTCAAAAAAGCCGCCGCTCAAGCGAACATGGAAACGGGTCGCCTCGACCGCAAAATCGGCAATGCGCTCGTTCAGGCGGCCGAAGAAATCATCGACGGGCAGTTCATTGACCAGTTTCCCGTTGACCCGATCCAAGGCGGCGCAGGCACGTCAATCAACATGAACATGAACGAAGTCTTGTGCAACCGTGCGCTTGAAATCATCGGCGAAGACAAAGGCCGCTACGACATCATTTCGCCGAACAATCACGCGAACATGGCGCAATCGACCAACGACAGCTTGCCGACGGCGATTAAGGTTTGCTTGACGTACAAAAGCCACAACGTCACCAACGCGCTTGACTACCTTGCCACCGCGCTTGAACAGAAGGCCGAAGAGTACAAAGACATTCTCAAGATGGGGCGCACGCATTTGCAAGACGCCGTTCCCATTACGCTCGGTCAAGAAATGGGATCGTACGCGTCGGCAGTCCGTCGCAGTATCCGCCGCATTGAGTGGGCGATTGACAGCATTCGCTTGATTAACATGGGCGGTACGGCCGTCGGCACGGGCTTGAACGCGGAGCCGAAGTACATCAAAATCGTCGCACGCAAACTGCGCGAAATCACCGGCGAAAACTTCGAGACTTCGACAAACATTATCGACGCGACGAACAACACGGACGGTTTTGTTGACGTGTCGAGTGCCTTGAAGAATACCGCGCTCGTCTTGATTAAAATGGCGAACGACTTCCGCTTAATGGCGTCGGGTCCCCGTTGCGGCTTGAACGAACTTTTCTTGCCGAAACGTCAACCCGGCTCGTCAATCATGCCCGGCAAGGTCAATCCCGTTATCGCCGAAGTCATGGATCAGGCGTGTTATCAGGTTATCGGCAACGACTTGGCGGTCACAATGGGCGTCGAAAACGGTCAGTTTGAGTTGAACGTCATGGAACCGATTATGGCGTACAACCTGTGCTCGTCGATGAATTACCTTGCCAACGCGTCGCGAACCTTCGTCGACAAGCTGTTGACGGGTTTGGAACCGAACCGCGAACAGTGTCAAAAGTGGCTCGACAGTTCCGTCGGCGTCGTCACGGCTCTGTTGCCGCATCTGGGCTACGAACAGTGCTCAATGCTTGCGAAGGAAGCGTACGCCACGCGTCGCCCGATTCGCGAAATCATTTTGGAAAAAGGCATCTTGACCGAAGAACAGCTCAAGGTTTACATGTCGCCCGAAAAGATGACTCATCCCGGTATCACCAACTGAAACTTCGACGCGTGACGTTGCATGAAGTCGACGCCGTATGAAAAAATCCCCGCCGTTTGTTCGACGGGGTTTTTTGTTTTATGTGTTCGTGCCTCGGTGACCGCCGACCGTCGGGGTTTTCTTTTCGCCCGAAATGTTGTACACTGCACAAAAACTTTGGGAGGTCTGCTCATGTCGGCAAGAATTTTGTACGGTAAAGAATTCGCCGCCACGATAAAAGAATCTGCGCGGCTCGAAGTCGAAAAACTCAAAGCGACGTTCGGCGTGACGCCCGGGCTGTCGGTGATAATCGTCGGCGAAAACCCCGCGTCGAAAGTTTACGTGCGCAACAAGCACAAAACTTGCGAAGAACTCGGCATTGTCTCGGAAGTCGTCGCGTTGCCCGAAGACGCGTCGAAGGAAACTTTGCTCGCGAAGATTGACGAACTCAACGCGAATCCGAACGTTCACGGCATACTTGTTCAACTGCCGTTGCCCGCCGCGATTAAAGCTCACTCGGACGAAATTTTGAATCGCATTGACCCGCGCAAAGATGTCGACGGCTTTCACCCCGTCAACGTCGGCAAGCTCGTCCTTGGAACGCCCGCACTTGTCCCGTGCACGCCCGCGGGTTGCATTGAACTGCTTGACCTTGCGGGAATCGAAATTGACGGCAAGCGCGCCGTCATAATCGGTCGAAGCAACATTGTCGGCAAACCGCTGTTTCATCTGCTGCTTGCGCGTCACGCGACGGTTACCGTTTGTCACACGCACACAAAGAATTTGGCAGACGTGGCACGCGAAGCCGACATTCTCGTTGCGGCGTCGGGCAAGGCGGGTCTCGTCACGGCGGACATGATTAAACCCGGCGCGACTGTTTTGGATGTCGGAATCAATCGCGTTGCCCCGAAGAAACTTGTCGGCGACGTGGACTTTGACGCGGCGGTTGACGTTGCGGGCGCGATAACTCCCGTGCCGGGCGGAATCGGTTTGCTGACCGTCGCAATGCTCATGAAAAACGTCGTCAAAGCCGCTCGTCTTCAGCTTGAGGCGTGAACAATGTTTCTGCTAATCGTCGCGGCAATCTTCGGCGCGATAATGTTCGGCACGCTCCTTGCAATTCGGTTTCTGTTCAGCGGACACATGGCGCGGAAATTCTATCGGCTGTTCACGTTGGCGGACTTGGCGATTTTGCTGTTGATAATTTTCGGCTGGACGTTGCGCTCGTTCGTGCCGCAATGGTTCGTAACGGTCTTCGGCAACGTCGCGACGGTCTTTTTAATGGCGCAACTGTTCTGCGGCGCAATGGTTATCGTTACGATTGTCGCGAAACTTCTTTGGCGCAAATTCCACAAGCCGACGAAGTTTGACCCGCAACGTCGCAGAGTTTTGGCTCGCGGAATAGTTTACCCGTTCATGTCGTTGGCAGTGGCACTGTACGGCAACCGCGTCGAAAAGAATTCCGACGTTGAAAACTTCTACGACGTGCCGATAAAAAATCTTCCGCCCGAACTCGACGGTTTCAGAATCGCGCAGATCTCGGACATTCATCTTGGCGCGTACTTTTCGTTGGAGCGGCTCGAAAGTCTGTTGCAACGAATTGCCGACTCGAAGCCCGACCTGCTGGCGATAACGGGCGACATCTTCGACAACGTCGACATGAATCCCGCCGCGATTAAAATCGTCGACGCCTTCACGAACAAGTTCAAGTTCGGGATTTATTACATTCACGGCAACCACGAACATTTTCGCGGCATTCGGGAGATTGAACAGTTGCTCACGCACACGCAAATTCATTGGCTGGTTAATCGTGCGCGGCGCGTCACGTCGAAGCTTTACATTGTCGGCGTCGATTATCCGCAACGTGCGCCCGTCACCAGTTCAACTGACGACGAACGCGAAAAACTTTTTGCCGAGGCGCGCAGGACTTTTATGGACGAAGCGACCAAATACGTTCCCGAAGACGCCGTTAAGATTTTGCTCGCGCATCATCCCGAATTCATCGACGACGGAGCCGAACGCAATTTCGCGCTCACGTTGACGGGTCACACGCACGGTTCGCAGTTCGGGATTTTCGGCGTGCCGCTGTTCCCGGTGTTCAAATACACTCGCGGCGTCGTGAAAATCGGCGACAGTTTCGGTTACGTGCATGTCGGCAACGGCAGCTGGTTCCCGTTCAGATTGGGTTGCCCGCCCGAAATTGCTTACTTCACGCTCAAGACCGCGTAAAACAAAAATGCCTCGGACGATTTGTTCCGGGGCAAATTTTTTTCGGAGGAGGCTGTCACTTATCGGAGTTATCGCTTCCGGTCGAATTCACATGTTCGAGCCGTTCAAGCGCGGGTTTCGTCTTCGGTGTCGTCAAATTTATCTTTGCAACTTATACGTCGCCCGTCGAGTTTCGTTACATGTGCGCACGAAACTTTGTGATATAATCGCGGCAAAAATTTTGGGAGCTGACAACTTGGAACGTCTGCAAAAATTAATCGCTCGTGCGGGCATTTGTTCGCGACGTGCGGCGGAAGATTTAATCACGGCGGGGCGCGTCACCGTTGACGGCAAAACTGTCCGCGAACTCGGCGCGAAGGCTGACCCGTCACAAAACAAAATCCGCGTCGACGGCAAGCTTTTGACTTTCAACGCGGAGAAAGTTTATCTGCTCATGAACAAGCCGCGAGGTTACGTCACGACAGTTCACGACGATCGCGGCCGCCGAAGTGTGCTGGAACTTTTGGGCGACGATTTTCCCGAACGCGTGTACCCCGTCGGCAGGCTGGACTTGAATTCCGAAGGGCTGTTGCTGTTGACCAACGACGGCGACTTGACGAACGCGCTGATTCACCCGCGATACGAAATCCCGAAGACTTATCGCGCACGCGTCACGGGCACCGTCACCGAAGACAAACTCGACAAACTTCGCGCAGGTGTTGAACTCGACGACGGCTTGACTTTGCCCGCGGAAGTGTATCTGCTTGACGACGGGCTTGTCGAAATTACGATTCACGAAGGGCGCAACCGTCAAGTGCGGCGGATGTTCGCGGCGATTGGTTGCGACGTGAAACGACTTCGGCGCGTGAAGTTTGCGGACTTGACGCTCGACGGCTTGAAGGTCGGACAAGTTCGTTCGTTGACGGCGGCAGAAATTTCGCGGCTCAAGGAGGCGTTGACGTGAACATTGCAGTTATCGGCGGCGGCGCGGCGGGAATCATGGCGGCTTGTCAAGCGGCTCAACTCGGCGCGCACGTCACGCTGTTTGAAAAGACGAAATCGATCGGACGCAAACTTTCAATCACGGGCAAAGGTCGTTGCAACTTGACAAATGTCGCCGACGTCCCCGAAATCGTCAAGAATATTCCCGGCAACGGCAAGTTCCTGTTCGGCGCGCTGAAACGTTTTTCGTCCGCCGACACCGTGAACTTTTTTGAAAGCCTCGGCGTCAAGACGAAGGTCGAACGCGGCGGCAGAATTTTTCCCGTCAGCGACGACGCACACGAAGTCATCGACGCATTGACGAAACGGCTTGCGTTGCTTAATGTCGACGTGAAGACGAATTCGTCCGTGACGGACATTGTCGCCGAACACCACAAAGTTAAAGGCGTGCTTGTCGACGGGAAAATTTTTTCGTGCGACGCGGTCATCTTGGCGACGGGCGGCATGAGTTACCCCGCGACGGGTTCGACGGGCGACGGCTTCAAACTTGCGCGGCGGCTCGGTCACACGGTCACGCAGATTTTGCCCGCGCTCGTCCCGCTGGAAACCGAAGAAACTTTCGTGCGCGAATTGCAAGGTCTGTCATTGCGCAACGTCAACGCGAAACTTTTGGCGGACTCAAAAATCGTCGCTGAACAATTCGGCGAAATGCTGTTCACGCACTTTGGAGTTTCGGGACCGATAATTTTGACGCTCAGTCGACAAGCCGCGAAACTTCTTGCGGACGGCAGTTTCGTCGAACTGGAAATCAATTTGAAACCCGCGCTTAAACCCGAACAACTCGACGCACGGATTCTGCGCGACTTCGACAAATTCCGTCGCAAGGCAATAAAAAATGCGCTGGTCGAACTGTTGCCCGCGAAGTTAATTCCCGTGGTACTCGACGCGGCGTTTATCGACGACAGCAAACGCGTCGACGACATCACCGTTGACGAACGGCGGCGGCTTGTCGACACTCTGCGCGGACTTTTGTTGACGGTGACGAAGACGCGCCCGATTGACGAGGCGATTGTGACTTCGGGCGGCGTCGACGTAAAAGAAATTGACCCGCGAACGATGCAGTCAAAAATCGTTGACGGACTGTTTATCGTCGGCGAAGTGGCGGACATTGACGGCTTTACGGGCGGCTTCAACCTGCAGGCGGCGTGGTCGACGGGCTTTGTCGCGGGCACGTCGGCAACAGCAACGGTAACCGGCCGTCATGGATGACGGCCGCAATCGCCTGTCGCATGACGCAGGATGCGTCATAGCAGGCGCGTCTTTCTTTGCTACTTTCTTTCCACGCGGAAAGAAAGTAGATCTCTCACTTGTCGGGATAAATCAATTCGGCAACCTTGCGCACGGCTTCGGGATACTTCAGCCCCGGCGACAGCAAGAACAATTCCTGCGGCAGGAAGTACAGCCGATTCTGCTTGACGGCGGCGATTGTCTGCCACGCGTCGTTTGACTTGACGGCGTCCAGCATGTTCGCTTTGATTTTGTCCGCGTCGCCCATGCTTGTCACGAAGATGACATCGGGATTTTGCTCAGCCAACGTCTCCAAACTGTACGGCGCGGCGTCGGGATTGTTTTCAAGCGGCGTCATACCGTCGGCAACGTTCGTCCAACCGAACATTTTCACGATTGAGCCGGCAATTGACCCGTCAAGCTGAACCGTCACGCCCTGCGAAGTCGAATGCAAAATCGCCACGCGCAGATTTTCTTTCGGCACGCCGTCGACAATCGATTTAACTTGCGCGTCCATGTCGCCAATGATTTTGTCGCCCGCGTCAACGTCGCCGCTCAATGTCGAGAAAAGTTTCAGCCCGCGTTTCACATCGTCGAAGGTTTTCATTTCGACGACGAGCGCGGGTATTTTGTTTTCGTCGAGCAACGGCAGAAGTTTTTCGTTCATGCCCGCGTTGACGATAACCAGGTCGGGTTGACATGCAATCAGCCGCTCCGTGTCGATTTGGTAAACTTGCCCGACGCTTGCAAGGTCACGCGCCCACGACGGCATTTGATTTTTCGAGTCGGGGCGTCCGACGATTGGGCAACCGACGGCATGCATCGGCTCCAGAAATCCCGCGCTTGTCACGACGATTCGCGCAGGTTTCGTCGGCAAAGTGACTTGTCTGCCCGCGTCGTCGCTGACGGTGGCGAACGCTTGAGTTTGCGTGACTTCGACGGGCGGCGAATTTTTTTCGGGCGCGCAACCCGTCACGAGCAGTCCCGCGATTAACAGTCCCGCAAAAAAATTTTTAGTCATTGCGCGTCCTCCGCGTTAAAATCGTCGACAGGTAATTAAGCGCGTCGGCTTTGTGTGCGGCAACGTCCGTGATGACTTTTTCGTCGTCCAAACCTGCGCGGCTGACAAGTACCGCGTCGTCAATCATGTTGCGAGCCGTGAGCGCGTCGACGACTTCGGGGAAGTTCTTATAAACTTTCATGATGACGGTTGAGTCGGCACGGTCAAGCGAACGTTCAATCGCGTCAAGTTCTGCCGTCGCGGGAATGACCGTCAAGATGTCGTTGCCGAAAGCTATCGGTCGCCCGATCTGCGCGGCGATTGCAAGAAACGCAGGCACGCCCGGTATCGTGACGATTTTCGCGCCACGCGGCTTGAGCAGGCGAAAGATGTAAATGTACGTGCTGTAAAACATTGGGTCGCCGATTGTCGCGAAGCCGACGTTTCGCCCGCCGTCAAGCAGTTGCATGATTTCTTCGGCGTGTGACTCGAACACTTCCGTCGCCGACGCAAAGTCTTTGACCATCGGGAACGTGCGATAAATTATTTCGACGTTCGGTTTCAGATGCGGCTGCGCGATACTCAACGCCACGCTGTCGGATTTCTTTTCGGTCTTGGGCGCGATTAAAACGTCGATTCGTTTAAGCGCGTTGATTGCCTTGACGGTCAAAAGTTCGGGGTCGCCCGGTCCGACGCCGATACCGTAAAAAGTTGCGTGTGAATTCATTGGTTTTGCTCCTTCGCTGTGGTAGAATCACCGCGATAATAGCACACCGTCACAAAATTTTACAGCGGAGGTCGGCAATGAATATTTTCTTGGACATACTGTTCGTCGCGCTGGTCGCTTACTTTGTGTTCGCAATTCGGCGGTCAATGCGCATGTCGAGCGCGTCGGTTGCGCTGATTGAAAAGTACGAGAACGACAAGAATAACCCGCAGTTAATCGAAGAGATTTTCGCGGCAATTAATTCGGACGTCTTGCTCAGTCGAATTCTTAAGCGGCACAACGCCACGACACGCGACATTTCACGCCTGCACGCAAAGCTGATGAAGTGGGGCGATTTTCGCAAGTACAACCGCTACGTCCCGATAACTTCGTTCTTCAACGTGCACACGCTGGAATATCTGCTTGAACACAAAAACGACGACGCGAAGTCACTTACGCAAAAGATGATGAATCACTTCCACTTTTGAGGTTGCGGCATGAACTTCAAGATGATTCTGCGGATACAGAGTCAAGCGCTGTTGACGTTCGCGGCGACGACGTGTCTGCCGATTGTGTACGCGTTCTATTATTTCGACGGCTTCGAGACGCCAATGATATTCGGAGCGATCGGCGCGTCGGCTTTGGTCGTCGGGACAATCTTCTATCGCTTCGGCGTCGGAAGGTTTCAGCGTGCGCCGCTTGCCGAATCAGCAACTGCCGTGCTTGTCATGTATCCGCTGCTTGCCGTGTTCGGAGCAGTGCCGTTCATATTGACCGGTTGGCTGTTGCCCGTCGACGCGCTGCTTGAGACCGTCGGCGACTTGACTTCGGCGGGGCTGTCGATTATGCCGTCGAACGCGCCTTACGTCCTGCGGCTGTGGCAAAGTTCGCTGATGTGGCTCGGCTCGCTGCTGTTCCTGATAATGCTGGTGACCGTCCTGCCCGAAGTGAGCGGCTGTTTCGGAATTTCGTTGAGCTTGCAGGGCGGACAAGGTTTCAGCGCGATTATCGGGCAGATGAACCGCATGAGCCTGCGCGTCATTAAAGTTTACTTCGTGTTGACGGCGGTGAGTTTCGCGGCGTTCAAGCTTGCGGGGCTCGGCATATGGGATTCGCTGTTGATGGCAATGCGCTGTCTGTCGACGGGCGGAGGCGATTACTTCCCGTCAAGCACGAACTTTTACGTCGAATGCGCCGCGATATTCGTAATGCTGTTGGCGTGCGGAAATTTTTTGCTGTATCACCGCGTGGTTTATACTCTGTTGCCGCCGCGTGTCGAGTTCAGCAAAATTTTCGTGACGCGCTTCAAGCAGTACTGCGCACGCTTCGGACGAACGCTTGTCGCCAACGCAAAATATTTCTTCGCGAACGAAGAGATCAAAGTTTTGTACGCGACGATCTTTTTCGTGCTGATTTTGTTGACCGTGCGAATGTTCGCCGACGACTTCCGGCTTGACGAAAACGAAAGCTTGCACAGGACGCTGTTTTATATCGCCTCGTTCGTGTCGACGACGGGCATTGTCATTGACGGCGCAAACCAACAACTTGCCGACTTCGATAAGCTGTTCGTCTTCGTCATGGCGGCGACGGGCGGTTGTATCGGCTCGGTGACGGGCGGCTTTAAAATCGTGCGCGTGATTATCCTGTTCAAAATCACCGCGACCGAAGTGCAAAAGATGCTTCACCCGCGAATGATGCCCGCAATTAAACTCGGCGACGTGCCTGTTCCAATGCGAACGGCGGGACGAATTCTTGCGTTCTTCTTCCTCGCGTTGATGACGATGTTTATCTGCGCGGGACTTTTGAGTTTGTCGGGCACGGAGTTTTTCAAAGGCGTGTCAATGAGCGTCGCTTGTCTGTCGAATGTCGGGAAGTTGCCGGGCTTGTGCGGTGCCGAAGACTTCCGCGCATTGTCGATTGTCGGCAAGTTCCTCTGCATGATGATTATGATTGTCGGGCGACTGGAGATTTTCGCGCTGTTGATTGCCGTCGCGGGTTTCAACGTCCGCCGCCGTCGAAGTAATTGGTAACAAGGAGGTCAACTCATGTCGAACAACAAAACTTTAATCGCAGCGTCCAAGGCCAAGAAAGACGAATTCTATACTCAGCTCGGCGACATTGAACGCGAACTGCAACATTACCGCAAACACTTCAACGGCAAAGTTGTCCTGTGCAACTGCGACGACCCGTTCGAGAGCCAATTTTTTTACTACTTCGCAATGAACTTCAACTTCCTCAAGCTCAAGAAATTAATCGTCACCAGTTATACCGGCTCGCCCGTCGTCGGCAATTTGTTCGAAGTCGTCAAGGACACGCGCAAGCCCGCTTACAAAGTCGAAATCAACGGCATTGACAAAGACCCGCTCGATTGGCACGCCGTCACCGAAATGATGAACGAACTTAAAGCCGCGCTCGACGGAAATTCTTCGGCGACCGTCAACGCGAACACTTTGGCTTTGCTAAACGGCGAACGCGGCAAGTACAGCGCGGGCGACTTTCGCTCGAAAGAGTGCGTCGAACTTTTGCGACAAGCCGATATCGTCGTCACCAACCCGCCGTTCAGTCTCTTCCGCGAATACGTCAAGCTGCTCGTCGACAACGACAAAAAGTTTCTCGTTATCGGCAACCAAAACGCCGTCACCTACAAGGAAATCTTCAAGCTCTTCATGAATAACAAAATCTGGCTCGGCGTCAGCATTCACAGCGGCGACAGAAAGTTTAACGTGCCCGACGATTATCCGTTGACTGCGGCAACTTGCGGCGTCGACGAAGACGGCAGGAAATTTATTCGCGTTAAAGGCGTGCGCTGGTTCACGAATCTTGAACACGACCAACGACACAAACCTTACGACTTGACCGGCTCATACGAACGGCACCGCGAACATTATCCGCGCTATGACAACTACGACGCGATTGAAGTGTCGAAGACGGGCGACATACCCGAAGATTATTTCGGCGTCATGGGCGTCCCGATAACTTTCCTCGACAAGTACTGCCCCGACCAATTTGAAATCTTGGGCAACAGCGAAATGTTCGCGGAGCCCGTCACGATTAACGGCAAGTTGGGCACGGGCAGATTTTATATCAATGGCAAGCGCATGTACGACAGGATTTTGATTCGGAGGCGGCAATGATTGACGTTGAACGAATCAGCAAGCTTGCGGCGATTGAACTTTGGCGCGGCGACGAACTGCGAAACTTTCAAGCCGGCACGTTCGAGACGCTCGCTTACATTCACCGTCGATTGTTCGCGGACGTGTATTATTTCGCGGGACAACTGCGCGACGAAAACATTGCCAAGGGACATTTCCGTTTCGCAAGCGCGCTGTATCTTCGTGAGGCGGTTTCGACGGTTGAAAACATGCCGCAGAAAACTTTCGACGAGATTGTCGGCAAGTACGTCGAAATGAACGTTGCGCATCCTTTCCGCGAAGGCAACGGACGAAGCATGAGGCTTTGGCTTGACGACATCTTAAAGCGCGAACTTCGGCAAGTCGTCGATTGGAGCCGCGTCGACAAGAGTGCTTACCTGCGCGCAATGGAACTTAGCCCGCTTGACGATTCGGCGATAAAACGGTTGCTTGCCGCCGCGTTGACGGACAAAGTTACCGACCGCGAAGTTTTCATGAAAGGTTTGGACGCCAGTTATTTCTACGAGAATTATTTTGCATATCGAAGCACGGACTTGATTCGGAGGCGACAACATGAACATTGAACTGCATGAAGTCACCGTCGGCGAAATTTGCGACGGCTATCAAAACGACGGCGAAAACGGCGTGCGCGGCTTGGGCGGCAAACTCGACGTTCGCCCGCCGTATCAGCGAAATTTCGTTTACGACGACACTCAACGCAACGAAGTTGTCCGCACGGTCAAGAAAAATTTCCCGCTCAACGTGATGTATTGGGTTATCCGCGACGACGAGACGTTTGAAGTCATGGACGGGCAACAGCGCACAATTTCGATTTGCGATTACGTCGACGGCAAATTTTCGGTCGATGGTTATTACTTCCACAGCTTGTCGGAGAAGTTTCGGCGCACGATTTTGGATTACAAGTTGACGATTTATTTCTGTCGCGGCGACGAAGACGAAAAGCTTGCGTGGTTTCAAGTCGTCAACATTGCGGGCGAAAAACTCTATAACCAGGAGATTCGCAACGCGGTTTATGCCGGCAAATTCGTCAACGAGGCGCGTTCGTATTTTTCGCAACGAACCTGCGCGGCGTATCGTCTGGCGAAAGATTACGTTCGCGGCGAGCCGATACGTCAAGATTATCTGGAGACCGCGCTCAAGTGGATTTGCAACGCGCAAGGCTGTTCGATTGAAGATTACATGTCCGCGCACAAATTCGACGACGCCGCCGAGCTGAAGAAATATTTCCGCGACGTGTTTGCTTGGGTACAGGAAACGTTCACGACTTCGCGCCCGAAGCTCATGAAAGGTTTGCCGTGGGGACTTTTTTACAACGCGCACAAAGACGACGACTTGAACGCCGCCGAACTTGAACAAAAAATTTCGCGCCTGATTAAAGACCGTGAAGTCACCGACAAGCGCGGCATTTACGAATATCTTTTGACGGGCGACGAAAGTTGCCTGAGCTTGCGACAATTCGACGACGACATCAAGGCCGAAGTTTACGAACGTCAACGCGGCGTCTGCAAACTTTGCGGCAAACATTTCGCGCTTGAGCAGATGGAAGCCGACCACATCGACCCGTGGAGCAAAGGTGGCAAGACGACCGAAGATAACTGTCAAATGCTGTGCAAGCAGTGCAACCGTCGGAAGTCGAACAGATGAATCGGCGGATTGTGTCGGGCTTGCTCGGCTACTTAACTTTGTTTTGCGGCGCGGCAATGATTCCACCGTTCGTGCTTGCGGCGACGGCTGAGGAATTCGACGGAGCGGCGGCTTTTTTGCTGTCGATTTTTTTATGTCTGGCGGCGACGTTTGAACTTGAACGTTTCGGCGGACTGCAAGACAAAGACAACGTTGGTGTGCGCGAAGGCATTGCGATAACCGGACTCGGCTGGCTGTTGATTTCGGTTTTGGGACTTGTGCCGTATTTCGCGGGCGGTTACCTGAACTTGCTCGACAGCTTAATCGAATCGTTTTCGGGTTTCAGCGGCACGGGCGCGACGGTTATCAACGACGTTGAAATTCTTCCGCGCAGTATTCTGCTGTGGCGTTCGCTTACGAATTGGGTCGGCGGACTCGGCATTGTCGTTATCTTCATGGCGATATTGCCTCAGTTCGGGCGCGGCGGAATGTTCATCCTTAAAGCCGAGACGACGGGTCCGACGAAAGATCGTCAAATGCCGCGAATTCGGGACAACGCCAAAGGTCTGTTCCTGATTTACGTCGCGTTGACTTCGGTTTGTGCCGTCGCTTACTTTTTATGCGGACTGGACACGTTCACCGCGATTAACCACGCAATGACGACGATTGGCACGGGCGGCTTCGGCGTCTTCAACGGCACGGTCAACGAATACGGCAACGCTTACCTCGAATGGTGCATGGCGTTTTTCATGCTGATTGCAAGCGGCAGTTTCGCAATGTATCTCGTCGCAATTCGCAAAGGTGCGGGCGTCATTTGGCGCAACACGGAGTTTCGCACGTACTTGACGATAATTTTCGTGGCGTCGATTGTCATTGCGGCGGACTTGTTCGTTGAGCTGGGAACTCACCCGTTGACGGCGATACGGTCGGCGTTCTTCCACGCGACAAGTTTGGGTTCGACGACGGGCTTTGTCGCGCACGACTTCGACACGTACCCGCCGATAAGCAAAATTTTCATGACGCTGTTGATGTTCCTTGGCGGCTGTGCAGGTTCGACGGCGGGCGGCTTGAAAGTTGCGCGAATCGTTTTGCTGTTCAAGTTCGTGGCGTTGATTGTTCGGCAGAAGTTGCATCCGAATTTAATCAGTCAAGTGAAGTTGAGCGGGCAACCGATTGACGAAGATGTCGTCCACAGCGCGGCGAAATTTTTCTTTGCGGTCGTCGTCATGGATGTCATGTTCGCGGCGGTGATGATGTTCGACGGGATTGGCTTTGTCAACGCGATAAGCGTCAGCGTCTCGACAATGGCAAGCGTAGGCCCCGGCTACGGCATTGAAGGCGCGACGAGCACTTACGCGTTGCTTCCCGACTTCAGCAAGTTTTGTGCGTGCGCGTTCATGTTCTTGAGCCGCTTGGAAATTTTCACGGTACTTGCGCTGTTGAGCCCGTCGTTTTGGCGCACGTCGAAGAATTGGTGACCGCCGTCGTTGCGCATAAAAAAAACCCTCGACGTGTTGTCGAAGGGCATTTTTGCTTGTGACGCGACGTTTTTAAGATCTGACGTGAATTATCTTGTCTTCCATTTCGCCGCCTTTAGAACGAGCATAAAATCCGCCTGCGACCTTTTCGAGCTGCTCATCGTCGAGTTTTTCGAGTTCGGCGTTGATTTTCTTGAGGTTTTCTTCGCGTGTTGCCATTGTTATCAAGCTCCTTTGTGGTTGATTTTGTTTTCTGCACCTTATACGCAGGAGTTTCGATTTCGTTACAGACTTTAGCGAAAAATTTTTCCGCAGTCAACGAAAAACCCTCCGACACGCTGCCGAAGGGCTTTTTTGATTCGCATTGCGACTGTGACGAGGTTAAAAGCTGCCGCGCCATTGTCCATAATCATAACTTGCGATTTGTTCTTCGCTGAAACCCTTTTGTCTGAGCACGTGCGCGAACGCTTCCTTGCGCGAAATCTGCTTTCCTTTAAGGAAATACAGATTATCAGAACAACCCCATTTCGTTACGCAAGTAATTCCGGCTTCGCTCCAGCCTTTATCAACTGAAGTAGATGCTTTAGCCCAACTAACATTCCATGGATAATGTCCTTCGTAATGACTATAGCCAAATTTCTGCAAAAAGTCATTGTCGCCGCATGTTTGCATTGTGCCGCCGCCCACGACTTGGTTAAGTTCGTCCTCGGTGAGCATTTCGTCCGCGATTTTCTTTTCATCAGCCATATTATCAACCTCCAATTCGTTTTCTACAGCTTATACGTTGGAGTTTACATTTCGTTACAGAGTTTAGCCGAAAAATTTTGTTTTGGCAACGAAAAAACCCTCCGACAATCGCCGAAGGGTCTTTTTTATTCGAGTTGCGACCGTGACGCCGCGTTTTTTCCGTCGAAACGGATTATAAGGAATAACCGCCTTGCCCTTCGGGCAGATCTTGCAACTTTCTGCCGAACTTGTCGCAAGCGTATTTGAATGCCTCCTGGCGACTAATTTTTTGACCATCAAGGTAGTATGCGTTGCTGCCGAAAACGCCCGCGCTGACAGTGATTCCGATTTTACTCCAACCTTTACAAGCTTCATCTTCAACTATCCCGGGATAAAAAAGCGCTTTTGTTGCGCCGAAACGATCGCACAATCCCGCCAAATCGTTAAGAAAGCGAGTATCTCCGGCTGTTTCTTTGTACGTGCCGCCTGCGACCTGTTCGAGTTCCTCATCGCTCATCAATTCGAGTTCGTCGTTGATTTTTTTGATGTTTTTCTCTCTGTTTGACATATTATCAACCTCCAATTCGTTTTCTACAGCTTATACGTTGGAGTTTCCATTTCGTTACACATTCCAGCAGAAAAATTTCCGTCGTCAAACGAAAAAACCCTCCGACCGTGCGCCGAAGGGCTTTTTTTGCAGATTTGCGACCGTGACGCCGCGTTTTTTCCGTCGAAACGGATTATAAGGAATAACCGCCTTGCCCTTCGGGCATATCTTGCAAATTTTTGTTGAACTTTTTGAGGGCGTATTCAAATGCTTGCTTGCGAGTAATTCTTTGACCATCAAGGTAGTAGGCGTTTCCGCTGAACCAGGTCGGGCTGACCTGGATTCCGATTTTACTCCAACCTTTACAAGCTTCATCTGCAACTGTATTGAACTGGAAAAACGCTTTTGTTTTGCCGAAACGATCGCACAGTCCCGCCAAATCGTTCAGGAAGCGGGTATCTCCGGCTGTTTGTGCCCACGTGCCGCCTGCGACCTGTTCGAGTTCCTCATCGCTCATCAATTCGAGTTCGTCGTTGATTTTTTTGATGTTTTTCTCTCTGTTTGACATATTATCAACCTCCAATTCGTTTTCTACTGCTTATACGTTGGAGTTTCGATTTCGTTACACATTCCAGCAAAAAATTTCCGTCGTCAAACGAAAAACCCTCCGACGCGTTGTCGAAGAGTTTTGTTTGCCGACGTGTTAATTAACATCAATCGTCGCTGACCTGGTGAAGTCTTTTAAAATTCGCCTTCAAATGAGCGTAAGCTTCGCCGCGGGAAATTTCCTTGCCGTTGAGGAAATACTTATTACTGCCAAGAGGAGCCGTGACGCAGGTAATTCCGGCTTTCGCCCAGCCCGCATCGACTTCCGCGCTTTTGGACTTCCAGTAAAACATAACGGGTATCGTGCCATAATGTCTGTCCATAAGCCCGTAATCGTAAAGAATCTTGCTGTCGCCGGCAGTTTGACCGATAGTGCCGCCCGCGACTTGTTCGAGTTCGTCGTCGCTCATCTGTTCGAGTTCGGCGTTGATTTTCTTGATTTTATCTTCGCGTGTCGCCATTGTTGTCAAGCTCCTTTGTGTTTCTGCAACTTATACATCGTGAAACGAATTTCGTTACACAGTCTAGCGAAAAAATTTTCCTCCGTCAAACGAAAAACCCGCCGACATGTGTCGAAGGGCTTAGCGTCGAAATTCTTCCGAAATTGTTCGCGGGTAATATGCCGTTTCTGTCAATCGAGGTTGAGTGGTAAGGTTTGTGGTTTGTTCATACATCTGCTTGTACGCTTCATGTTATCAGCCCCCGATTTTGTTTTCTGCAAACTTGTACGCACGGGCGACGAGTTTGTTACACGCGGCGAAAATTTTCCGCCGTGTAACGAAAGCCGCGCTGCAACGTATAAGTTATAAAAACAAAATCAATCGAAAGGCGGTAACCGACATGAAACAGCTTTTGTCCCGCGTGAAAAATTTTTTGGCAGACCTCGTGAAAGATTACTTGACCGTAACGCAAAGATTGAGCGGCTGTCACATCTGAAACTTGCAAAAAATCCTCGTCGAACGCGGCGGGGATTTTTTGATTGTCGGGCTGATATTTGTTACACTGTCGGCGAAAGGAGCGATTTATCATGGCGAACGATTACGATTTCGCGGCAAGCTTGATGCGCATTCTGTCGGAGAAGTACCCGACGAAAGAATCAATCTACGAAAAGCTGATTTACCTGCAGTCCCGGCTGTCCATGCCGAAAGACACCGAACACTTCATGAGCGACCTTCACGGCGAATACGACCTGTTTGAACACATAATCAACAACTGCAGCGGCGTCATTCGCGAGAAAATCGAATACATTTTTGCGGACTACATGAGCGACGAAGAGATCGGCGAATTTTGCACGCTGATTTATTACCCGAAAGAAAAAATCGCGCAGATTAAATCGCTCGGACGCGCAACGCCGACGTGGTTCCGAAAAAATCTTGCGCGGCTGTTGAAGTTGGCGAAGTTCATGAGTTACAAGTTCCCGTCGTTCAAAATGCACGAACTGATTCCGCACCGCTACGAAACTGTAATTCTTGAGATGCTCAACACTCACCCCGACGACGACGAAGCGCAGAAGATTTATTACGAAAAGCTGTTGAGTTCCGTTGTCGAAGTCGGCGGCGCGGAAGACTTCATTCACGCGTTCAGCACGTTAATTAAGCGCATGTCGGTTCACCGCCTGCATTTCGTCGGAGATTTTTTTGACCGCGGCAACCGTCCCGACGCGATTTTGAACTTGCTGATGTCTTCGCCCGCGAAAGTTGACATTCAGTGGGGTAACCACGACGTTGTTTGGATGGGCGCGGCTCTCGGCTCGGAAGTTTGCATTGCGACCGTCGTGCGAAACAGTTTGCATTACGACAACACCGACGTTCTGGAGCGCGGCTACGGAATTTCACTTCGCCCGTTGACAATCTTCGCGTCGAAAATTTATCCCGAAGAAAATCCGTTGCGCGCCGCCGAATTTGCAATGTTGACCGTGCTGTTCAAGCTTGAAGGGCAACTGATTCGCCGCAACAAAGATTTTCACATGGACAATCGCCTGTTGCTCGACAAAATCAATTTCGACGACGCGACGGTTACAATCGGCGACAAAGTTTGCAAGTTGACCCGCGCAGATTTCCCGACGATTGCCCGCGACGGCGACCGCTACGCCTTGACCGACGACGAAGCCGAAATTATTTCCGGCCTGCGCGAAAACTTCACGCAGAGCACGCAACTGCAAGCGCACGTCGATTTTCTGTACAAGAAAGGCGGCGTTTACACCCGACACAACGGTAACTTGCTGTTCCATGCGAACGTTCCTTTGACGGTTGAAGGCGACTTCCGCGAAATTTCGTTCGAGGGCAAAACTTTCAGCGGCAAAAATTATTTCGATTACGTCGACGCCCGCGCCCGTCGCGCTTACTTTGAACGTCGCACGGAAGATTTGGACTTCATGTATTTCTTGTGGTGCGGAATTCTGTCGCCCATTGCCGGCAGAGAGTTTCACACGTTCGAGCGCGCCTTCACCGACGACAAAGAAATTCAACGCGAACCCGCCGACCCGTATTACGACTTGATTGACGACGCGGACATCTGCGACAAGATTTTGACGGAGTTTGAACTCAACGCCGAACGCGGGCACATCGTCAACGGACATGTTCCCGTTCGCGTGCGCAAGGGCGAAACCCCGATTAAGGCGGGCGGCAAAGCTCTGGTTATCGACGGCGGCTTTTCGACACCGTACCACGAACGCACGGGCATTTCGGGTTACACGCTGATTTCAAATTCACGCGGGTTGAGGTTGTTGCGCCACCAAAAAATTGCCGACGTGAAGACCGCGCTTGCCGACAACAAAGACATCGAGTCGACGACCGAGACCGTCGAAATTTTGTCGCGGCGCATGACAATCGGCGACACCGACCACGGTCAAGGCATTCGCGACGAAATTATCGGCCTTCACAAGCTTTTACAGGCGTATCAAAGCGGCACGATTCAGCCGAAAAGTTGACGACGCAACAAATGAGGCCGTCATGGATGACGGCCTCTGCCGACGTGTTTGCGTGATGCAAACTCCGTCGGCCACGCGAGCTACGGCTTTCGATAACATGCGGGTAGCTACACTGTGCTCCACGCAGTGGGGTCTTTTCTTTTTGCTACTTTTTCTTTGGACAAGCAAAGAAAAAGTAGATCCTGAAAACTCGAATCAACGAATCAGCCGAACCGAACCGAAGCGACGCGCCGCAACCGTCAACGAGCCGACGACAAAAAATTTTCGCGGGCGGTTGACAGATTAAAGGCGTTAATGGTAGTATACGCGCAGATGAATCAACGTCCTATGTTGGTTTAGCGGAGCGGAGTTTTTCTTGAGGGGGAGCTGATTTGAAAATGCCGATGTGGAAAAAATTTCTGGCGTCGGTGCTGCTCGTGTGCTGTTTGCTTGCCTTCGCCGGTTGCGGTCAAGATACCGCGCAGGAAGCTCGCAAGGAAGGCGACTACCAGAAAATCAAACTGGTCATGAGCGTCAACGGCACGAACATTGCCACCGACACCAAAGTTGCAATGAAGTTCGCCGAACTCGTCGAACAGGAAAGCAGCGGCAATATTACCGTCGACGTGTTCCCGAACGACCAGCTTGCGGGCGGCAACGCCTCCAAGGGCATTGAAATGATCGCCGACGGTGCAGTTGACCTTGCGGCTTATGCTGCCGGCGTCATGGCGGTCATGGACGAACATTTGTTAATTGCAACCATTCCGTGGACTTTTAACAACTACCAGGAAGCTCGCGAAATCATCGACACGACGGGCGGCGAATACTACAAAAAAATTCTTGCTCAACAGGGCATGACGTTCCTCGCGTCCGCGCACAACGGTTTCAGACAAATTACCAACGGCAAACATCCCGTGCTTAAGCCCGAAGACGTTGCCGGTCTGAAAATCCGCGTGCCGGGTGGCGAGGTTTATTTTAAGTTTTGGCGGGCGTTCGGTGCCGACCCCGTCGCAATGAGCTGGTCTGAAGCTTTCACCGCGATTCAGCAAGGCACAATTGACGGGCAGGAAAACGGTTTCAGCGTCACCAATTCCGCCAAAGTCAACGAAATTCAGCAGTACATGACGGTTTGGAATTACACTTACGAAAATTATCTGTTCGTCGCAAACACGAAGATTTTCGACAACCTTGAG
The DNA here is from genome assembly GCA_947165295.1 of uncultured Selenomonadales bacterium. GTDB lineage: Bacteria > Bacillota > Negativicutes > Selenomonadales > Selenomonadaceae > Quinella. The sequence goes on from CAMUZU010000032.1 coordinate 19,792, forward strand.
CCGAAAACGCAGGAACTTATTCGCGCCAAAGCCAAAGAAGCTTGCGAGTGGGGACGCGACCTTGTCGAAAACGACGAAGAAAATCTGCGCAAAAAGTTCGAGCAAGGCGGCATGGAAGTTATCGTTTTATCGCCCGAACAGTTGAAGCCGTTCCAAGACAAAGTTCAAGGCGTGCGGCAAGAGCTTATGGCCAAATACGGCGACGAGGCTTGCAAGGCCTTTCGCATGAAGTAAGGAGGCGTCGACATGCGAACACTTTTGGGAAGAATCGAAGACATCATCTGCGCAATCTGCATGATCGTCATGACGACGTTGACTTTCGCGAACGTCATTGCCCGCTACATCTTCAGCGCGTCGTTCTCGTTTTCGGAAGAAATCACGACGTATCTGTTCGTGCTGTTGAGCTTAATCGGTTCGGCGGCGGCGGCGCGTCGCAAAGCTCACCTGGGCTTCACGGCGATACTTGACTTGTTGCCGAAAGGAATTCAACGCGCAATTCAAACGATGAGTTACACGATAGCAACGCTGTTTTCGGCGGCATTGTTCTGGTACGGAATCAGCATGGTGCAGAGTCAAATTTTCCACGGACAAGTTACGGCGGGCATGCAGTGGCCGGAATGGATTTTTGGTTCGTTTGTACCGCTGGGCGCGTTCTTTATCACGATTGAATTTTTGTTCCTGCTGATTGACACGGTGAGCGGCAAGGAGGGCGACGCAAAATGATTGGGCCGGTAATTTTCTTGAGCTTTGCGGCGTTCCTGCTCGTCGGCACGCCGATAGCAATTTGTTTGGGCATCTCAAGCGTCTTCGGCATGTTGATTGACGGCGCGGGTCGCCCGCTCGATACAATCATGACAATGTTGCCGCGAATTTTTTCGTCGGCGACAAGCAAGTTCGTTCTGCTGGCGGTACCGTTCTTTATCCTCGGCGGCAACGTCATGGAGAAGGCGGGCATTTCCGAACGTCTGATTAACTTCGCACAAAGTTGCGTCGGACATCTGCGCGGCGGCTTAATCGTCGTCATGGTATCGGTTGCGTGTTTCTTCGCGGCGATAAGCGGTTCGGGTCCCGCGACGGTTGCGGCTCTCGGCATGATTCTTATTCCCGCAATGGTCAAAGTCGGTTACCCGCCCGCGTTCAGTGCGGCGTTAATGGCGGCGGCAGGTGCGACGGGTATCGTTATCCCGCCGTCAATCACGTTCGTCGTTTACGGTTCTGTCGCGGACACGTCAATCGGCAAGCTGTTCCTGTCGGGCATTGTCCCCGGCGTCATGATTGGCGTCGCGCTGATACTCGTCGCAATGTGGACAACGCGCAACCTGCAAATTGAGCTGTTGCCGAAAGCGTCAAGTGCCGAACGTTGGGCGTCCTTCAAAGAAGCGTTCTGGGGCTTGCTCATGCCGGGCATTATTCTCGGCGGCATTTACGGCGGTATCTTCACACCGACCGAAGCGGCGGCGGCCTCGGCTGTTTACGGCTTGTTCGTCGGATTCTTTATTTATCGCACGCTGAAACTTAAAGACCTGTATGAGATCTTCGTCAACTCCACGACGACGACGGCGGTTGTCATGTTCATCACCGCGACGGCAAGTCTGTTTGCGTACATCTTGACACGTGCGCGCCTCGACCTTGCAATCAGCGACGGTTTGACGGACATCACGGGCGGCAATTACATTCTGTTCTTGCTTATCGCGAACATAATCTTCTTAATCGCGGGCTGTTTCATGGACGCAACGTCGGCGGTTTTGATTTTCACGCCGCTGTTCCTGCCCGTCGCGCTGAGTTTGGGTATCGACCCGATTCACTTCGGCGCGGTCATGGTGCTCAACTTGTCAATCGGACTTGTGACGCCGCCTGTCGGCATAAACTTGTTCGTCGGTTGCGGCATAGCCAACGTCTCGCTCAAAGACATATCAATCGCGGTCATCCCGCTGATTATCGCTTGCTTAATCGTGTTGCTGTTGGTAACATACATTCCGCAACTGCCGCTGCTGTTCGTTTGACGGCTGAAGTTGAAAGTTTTTCACGGGCGCGACGCGTCCACGGTTTAACATAAGGAGGTTTATTCCATGAAGAGAAAATCTGTCGAGGAACTCAAGGAAATCGCGAAGGACTTGCGCAAGAAAGTCGTCACGATGGTTTACGAAGCGCAGTCGGGTCACCCGGGCGGCTCACTCAGCGCGGCGGACTTCGTCACTGCCTGCTACTTCCGCGAAATGAACGTTGATCCGAAAAATCCGAAGTGGGAAGACCGCGACCGTTTCGTTCTGTCGAAAGGTCACGTCTGCCCGATTCAGTACGCGGCGCTCGGCACGCTCGGTTTCTTCCCCGAAGAAGTTCTGCACACGCTCCGTCAAGAAGGTTCGCCGCTGCAAGGTCACCCGAACATGCACTGCCCCGGCATTGACATCCCGACGGGTTCGCTCGGTCAAGGGTTCGCGTGCGCTGTCGGCATGGCTATCGCGCTCAAAATCGACAACCGTCCGTCGCGTGTCTTCGCGGTTCTCGGTGACGGCGAATGTCAAGAAGGCGAAATTTGGGAGGCCGCGCAGACTGCCAACAAATATCAGCTCGACAACCTGATTGTTTTCGTCGACGTGAACAACCTGCAGATTGACGGCACGACAGATGAAGTCATGCCCAACCTCGATCTCGGCGAAAAATTCAAGGCGTTCGGCTTTGAAATTTACAACATCGACGGCAACGACATGGCGCAAATCGTCCGCACGCTCGACACAATCAAAATGCACACGCACGACCACCGTCCCAAATGCATTATCGGACAGACGACCAAAGGCAAAGGCGTTTCGTACATGGAGAACGTCGGCAGCTGGCACGGTGTCGCCCCGAACAAAGAGCAGTGGGAGCAGGCACTCAAAGACCTCGACGAAGGAATTTAATCGCCCGAACATTTTTTGACTGGAGTGAACGATATGGAAAAAAAGGCAACACGCAACGGCTTCGGCGAAGAGATGGTCGTCCTCGGCAAAGAGAACAAAAACATTTTCATCGTTGACGCGGACATCGGCAAATCCTGCAAGACCGACGGCTTCGCGCACGCATACCCCGAACAGCACATCAACGTTGGTATCGCCGAACAAAACGCGGCGGGCGTCGCGGCGGGCATGGCGACCTGCGGCAAAATCCCGTTCGTCGTCACGTACGCGGTTTTCGGCTCACTGCGCATGTGCGAAATGATTCGTCAGGAAATCGCTTACCCGCGCTTGAACGTCAAAATCGCTTGCTCGCACGGCGGACTTACTCCCGCGAACGACGGCGCAAGTCACCAGGCGATTGAGGACATGGGCGTCATGCGCACAATCCCGAACATGACCGTCATTATGCCGGCGGATTATTGGGCGGCTCGCAAGTTGACTCGTGCCGTTGCCGAATACGACGGCCCCGCGTTCATTCGCTTCACCCGCGACGCAATTCCGATCATCTACGACGAAAATACCGAATTCACAATCGGCAAGGCGCACATTGCCCGCGAAGGCAAAGACGTTGCGATTATTGCGAACGGTGACATGGTTTGCTACGGACTGGAAGCGGCGGAAAAACTCGCTGCCGAAGGTATCGACGCCAAAGTTGTCGACATGCACACGATTAAGCCGCTCGACGTTGACGCCGTCAAAGACTGCATCGAAAACATCGGCAAGATTATCACCGTCGAAGACCACAACATCTTCAACGGACTCGGCTCGGCGGTTTGCGAAGTTGTTGCGGAAGCCGGCAAAGGCAAAGTTATTCGTTTCGGCATTCAAGACAAGTTCGGCGAATCGGCACCGTATCACCGCTTGCTTGAGAAGAACGGCATTACCGTCGACGCGATTGTTGCGGCGGCGAAAAAGTTTTAATCACATTTCACGGAGGTAATTATCATGTTTGATTTCAAAGACCAGGTTGTCATCGTCACGGGTTCCGGCTCGAAA